>NZ_JBEYUF010000014.1:74172-152595 GCF_040643355.1 Micromonospora sp. NPDC047187 | reverse complement strand
GCGCCCCCCGGGGGCCCCCGCCCCCCCCCCCGCCCGCGCCACCCCCGCCCCCGCCCACCCCCCCCGGGGGGGCGGCGGCGAACCCCCCCCCCCCCCCCACGCCGCGCGTTTGGCGCGCAGGTACGCCGTCCACGCGAAAGCTGGCTCGACACGGCTGGCGCTGTTCGGTGCGACCTCAACCTGCTCGCGGCGCGCCCAGTCGGAGCTGCCAGCGCGTGCCCTGACTGGTGAGCCGAACGACGGCCAGGGGCTCCACGTCCACCTGCCGGTACGTCGCCGTCGGAAGACCGAGGGCGTGCACCACCGCGACCCGGATCACCAGTGGGTGGGTGAGCGCTATGACGCGTCCACCGGCTCGGTGCTGCTCGTCCAGCCAGCTGCCGACCCGATCCCGCACGGCCGTGACGGACTCACCGCCGTGCGGCGCGGAGCCCGGTGCGGACAACCAGTCGTGCAGCGCCTGCGGCTGCGATCCAGCGATCTCCTCAAGCGTCCGTCCGGCCCAGTCCCCGTAGTCACAGTCGGCCAACGCGGTCTCGATCGTCGGCAGCAGGCCGAAGGCGTCGGCGGTCTGTCGGGCGGCCAGCGCGGGGCTGGACAGGCAGGTGGCGTCGACGCCGAGGGGCCCGCGCCGGTCCGCACCCGCGCGGGCCTGGGCGAGTGCGGCACGCAGGCCACCCTCGTCCAGGCCGTCGTCGGCGCCGCCGAAGCGGGCCCGGCGCAGCGCGGCGGTGTGACCGTGGGCGACCAGCTGAAGGCTGGTGCCGGTCACGTGCTCGGCAGTGCGGTGCCGGCCCGGCGACGCCGTTCGCGGTGCATCAGGGCCGCGAACAGCAGGCCGATGCCGGTCCAGAGCACGACCTGGGTGCCGAGCGAGGCCAGTCGGAAACTCCACAGCAGGGTCGCCGGGAAGTCCGCCGGAACCTCCTGGAAGGACGGCATCACCACGTACGACACACCCGTGACCAGCAGGAACCCGCCCACGGCTGCGGCGGCGCGCAGCCACGTCGGCGCCTGGGCGCCGACTGACCGGTAGCCCAGCGAGCCGGCCCACACGGCCACCAGCCCGAGCACCACCATCAACAGGTAGGTGACGGTCCGTTGGTTGATGGTGGCCGGGTCGCCGACCGCCGGTGGGTTCGCCGGGTACTTGAGGAACGGCACGATCACCGCGCCGAGCAGCGCGGCGCCGGCCAGCAGCAGACCCGACCGCCCGTCGTCGTCGCCGCGCCGCCGCCGGGACAGCAGGACGTACGCCGTGGCCAGGAGGCCACCCATCGCGGCACCGAACAGGCCGGTGGCCAGGAACAGACCGCCGCGCTGACCCGTCCGGCTGACCAGGGCGTCCTCGTGATCGTGCGCACCAGCGGCGGGCTCGGCGTGCGTCGCCGCCTCCTCGATGGCGATGGCCGCCTCGACGTGCGGTTCGCCTGCGACGTACGCGAACGCCCCGGCGAGCAGGCCGGCGAGCAGGCCGGCCAGCAGCCCGCGAACGAGGACGGCGACGAACGGGGGAGTGGTGGTGGTGTTCAGTGGCACGGGACACCCAGCAGGTGCCTGCCGTCGTGCATCAGCTCGTGCAGGTACATCCCACTGCGCGACACTGCCCCCTGGTCGAAGGCGACGAGGTACGCCAGCAGCGTGAGTACGGCAACGGTCGCCAGAGCCGTCCACAGCAGACGGGCACTGCCGGCGGGGTGCACCACCGGCTGGCTGGAAGCGGAGCTAGACATGAATACACGAACCTCCCCAGGGATGACGCGTCCCCATCGCAAGGCTGCGGACGACCGAGCGTCCTGGCTCGCGGCCCCCAGTTGTGGTTGGGGAACCGCTCACAGTGGCGCGACCGCGCCGGATTCACACCGGCTTCCCTCGCGTCGCCGCAGATAGTGCGGTCGACGGTATCGGTGCCGCCTCAGGCGGTCAACCCGGACCCCGCGCCCCGAACGCGTCCGGATACCGGTACGTCAACGAGGCGGACCAGCCGCAGGCGCCAGTGGATTCGTCAGACCAAAAGGCGACACTGCCGGAGGCCGGTCATGGCGCGCGTTCCGGGACTCGACAACAGACTGTTACCGCTAACATGGTCAACCTGGCAGATCGACTCTGTGGCTCCGGGTTGACCCGGAGGGCTCGATCAGCGGCTGGGCGGGGTGTGCGGTGGACGAGAACGCGCCAGGGTGGGTCCGGTGACGACCGGTGAGGTAGCGCGACGACCGGGCATCGTCGACGCGCACCATCACCTCTGGGTCCGGGCGCGGCACCCACAGCCCTGGATCGATCCGCACACCATGGCCGCGATCGACGACGACTTCACGCCGCTCGAGCTCGCTCCGGCGACCCGGGCCGCCGGGGTCACCCAGACCGTTGTCGTCCAGTCCGTCGCCGTTCGGTCGGAGACGCCCGAACTGCTCGGCATCGCGGCCGACGACCCGCTCGTCGGCGGGGTCGTCGGCTGGGTCGACCTCACCGCCGCCGATGTCGACCGCCGCCTCGCCCGACTACGCAGGGCCCGTGGCGGCGAACGGCTGGTCGGCATCCGCCACCTGGTCCAGTCCGAACCCGACCCGACCTATCTCGACCGCCCCGACGTGCGGCACGGCATCGCCGCGGTCGGTGCCGCCGGCCTCGCCTTCGACCTCCTGGTGCGCCATCGTCAGCTGCCGGCGGCCGCCCGGCTCGTCCGCGACCTGCCCGAGGTGCGGTTCGTCCTGGACCACCTCGGCAAGCCCCCGCTCGGGCGCGCCGATCTCGGTGACTGGCAGCGCGACCTGCGGGCACTCGCGGCCGAGCCCAACACGACGGCGAAGCTCTCCGGCCTGGTGACCGAGGTGGACGGCGGGTCCTGGACGACGGCCGACCTGCGGCCCGCGGTGGAGCACGCCCTCGACGTGTTCGGGCCGGACCGGCTGATGTTCGGCTCGGACTGGCCGGTGTGCCTGCTCGCCACGTCGTACACCCGCTGGGTCACCGTCCTCGGTGACCTGCTGGACCCGCTGTCCGACGACGAGCGGGCCGCGATCTGGCGCCGGACCGCCGGCCGGGTCTACCGGCTGGCCCCGTTCTGAGGCGGCAGCGCCTTTCGGCCTGGGGACATAGCATGTTATCGATAACATGCTAGCGGCGGCAGTCGATGTCGATTTGGTCAGACGTATGCCTTCGGTGGCGCAGGTAACGATGGCAAAACATGCTCGCAAGACCTTGGCAACATACGTGAATGCGTGGCAAGGTAACGCCTGATCGCGGCAAACATCCGACCTATCTCCGACGAGTGTGCGGGCACCTAGCCGCACCGTCGTCCGAGCGGGGTCGGTCGGTCACAGGCGTTCGGCTCGTCGGCGGGTCCCCGTCGGACGCCGGCGCCGCGCTTGGGGAGGTCAGGTCCGACGATGAGTAGCGCCGAGGCAACCGCCGGCACGCAACGCGGCGAACTCAGCGACTGGTTCCGGGAACGGATCTCCCACGCCGTCTCCGAGTTCACCGCCGCGACCGCGCTGGTCGTCCTGTTCATTGCCCTGACCTTCGCGAGTCCCTACTTCCTGACAGCGGACAACCTCTTCAACATCGGGGCCCAGACGGCGGTGATCGCCATCATCGCCACGGCCCAGACGATGGTCATCATCACCAAGGGCATCGACCTGTCCGTGGGATCGGTCGCCGCGCTCGCCGGTGTGTTGGGCGCGATGGTCGTGCGCGACCTCGGCTTCTCGCTCTGGGCGGCCACGGCGGTCGCGATCGGCGTCGGCGCGCTGGCCGGGCTGCTGAACGGGCTGCTGGTGACCGTGGCCCGGATCCCGCCGTTCATCGCGACATTGGGGACGATGTCCGTGGGCCGCGGCCTCGTCTTCATCATCACCGGTGCCGTCGGCGTCTACGGCCTTCCCCGGTCCTTCCAACTGCTCGGCAACGGGCAGATCCTCGGCATTCCGTTCGCCGTGGTGATCACCGTCCTGGTCGCCGTCGGGGTCGCCTTCCTGCTCTCCCAGACCCGCTTCGGTCAGTACACCTACGCGATGGGCTCCAATCTGGAGGCCGCCCGCCGCTCCGGCATCCGGGTCGGGCGGCACCTGACCGGGGTGTACGTGCTGGCCGGCGTACTGGTCGGGCTCGGCGGCATGATCGCCGCGTCCCGGGTCAACTCCGGCCAGCCCAACTACGGCATCTCGCTGGAACTCGACGTCATCGCCGCCGCGGTCATCGGCGGTGCCAGCCTGTTCGGCGGGCAGGGCCGGATCGTCGGGACCATCATCGGCGCGTTCCTCATCGCCCTGGTCCGCAACGGCGCCGTACTGCTCGACATCAGCATCCACTACCAGCAGGTGATCGTCGGCGTGATCATCTGGGCCGCCGTCTACTTCGACCAGTACCGCCGCCGGCGGCTGGAATCACGGGGTTGACATGCCATTCCGAGAGTCCGAACGAGGAAGGACACACACCATGGCACACACCACCACCAGCCGGCGGACGCGAGGACGACTCCTGCGCGCGCAGGCGATCCTGGCCGCGGCCGCGGCGACCGCCCTGCTCAGCGCCTGCGGCGGGGTCGAGGTCCGTGACGGCGGCGACGGCGCGACCAAGGACGCGAGCGGCCCGTTGAAGCTCGCCGTCGTACCCAAGGCGGTCGGGGCCGACTACTGGAACACGGTCAAGGCGGGTGCCGAGTGCGCCGCGCAGCGCGCGGGGGACGTCACCGTCCAGTGGGACGGGGTGACCACCGAGACCGACGTCGAGGGCCAGGTCAACCTGATCCAGAACTTCGTCACCAAGAAGGTCGACGGCATCGTCTACGCGGCGACCGACTCCAGCGCGTTGGCACCGGCGACCGACAAGGCGCTCAGCGCCAACATCCCGGTCGCCATGATCGACTCTGGCACCAGCCCGCAGCCGTCGAACGTGCCCCTCTTCGCCACCGACAACCGTGCGTCGGCGACGGAGGCGGCGAAGCTGCTCGCCACCGAACTCGGCCCCGGCAACCACGAGGTGGCGCTCGTCGAGTTCCAGCCCGGATCGCAGACCAACACCGAGCGGGTCGACGGCTTCAAGGCCGGCCTCGCCCAGTACCCCAACCTGAAGCTGGTCGGCCAGCAGCCGAGCCGCAGTGACGTCAACGAGGCCCGACGGGTCACCGAGAACATCCTCACCGCCAACCCCAAGCTCGCCGGCGTCTTCGCGGCCAACGAGCCGAGCGTGCTCGGTGCCGCCCAGGCCATCCAGGCCGCCGGCAAGTCCGGCAAGGTGGTCATCATCGGCTGGGACGCCGCCCCGGACGAGATCGCCGGGGTGCGCAACGGCCAGATCTCGGCGCTGGTCGTACAGAACCCGTTCAAGATGGGCTACTTCGGCGTCGACAAGATGGTCAAGCACCTTCGGGACAAGGCCCCGCTGGCATCGGCCGACACCGGCGTCACGTTCGTCACCAAGGAGAACATCGACTCGGCGGAGATCAAGGCGGTGCTCGAGCCCAGCTGCGCCAACCCGCCGGTGCAGTGATGGACGCGATCCCCACGGCCACCGCGGACAACGATCAGCAACCCACCGACGCGGAACCGCCGGTCCTCGAAGCCCGCGGCATCGTCAAGCGGTTCGGGCACGTGGAGGCGTTGCGTGGCGCCGACTTCACGGTCCGCCGAGGTGAGGTCGTCGCGCTGATCGGTGACAACGGCGCCGGCAAGAGCACCCTGATCAAGACCCTGTCCGGTGTGCACCCACCCGACGAGGGCGAGATCCGGGTCGGCGGCCGTCCGGTCCAGTTCTCCACTCCGGTCGATGCCCGACGGGCCGGCGTGGAGACGGTCTACCAGGACCTCGCCGTCGCCGACGACCTCAGCGTGGCCGCCAACCTGTATCTCGGCCGGGAGATCCTCCGCTCCGGGCCACTCGGCCGGCTCGGGCTGTTGGACAAGCGCGCCATGCGCCACGGCGCCGCCGCCGCCCTCGACGAACTCGGCGTACGGATCCCCAGGGTCACCACCCCGATCGCGATGCTCTCCGGTGGGCAGCGGCAGTGCGTGGCGGTGGCCCGCGCCATCATCTGGGCGACAAACGTGGTCATCCTCGACGAGCCCACCGCGGCCCTGGGGGTGGTCCAGACCGGGCGGGTGCTCGACGTCGTGCGGCGTGCCCGTGACGCCGGCATGTCGGTGGTGCTGGTGAGCCACAACATGCCGCAGGTGCTCGAGATCGCCGACCGGGTCGAGGTCCTGCGCCTCGGTCGGCGCGCTGCCCAACTCCGCGCCGACGAGGTCACCACCGACGATCTGGTCGCGGCGATGACCGGCAGCACCAACGTGGATCGGGACGAGCGGTGACGGCTGTCGTCCAGCGGGGTGCGCGCGATCCCGTCCGTCCGGCGACCCGCGGCGGTGTCGGGCCGCCGCTGCGGCTGAGCCCCCTGGGCCTGGGCGCCTCCCAGGGTGGCAATCTCTACCGGGCGACGTCGGACGAGCAGTTCGCTGCCGCGGTGGACACCGCGTGGGCAGGCGGCATCCGATACTTCGACACGGCACCGCACTACGGGCTGGGCCTGTCCGAACGGCGCCTGGGCGCGGCCCTGCGCTCCCGCCCGCGAGGCGAGTACGTGGTGTCGACGAAGGTCGGCCGGCTGCTCGTGCCGTCCCCGGAGACGGCGCACCGGCGGGATCCGGAGGGGTTCGACGTTCCCGCCGACCATCGCCGGGTCTGGGACTTCAGCCGCGACGGCGTACGCCGTTCGCTGGAGGCGAGCCTTGGGCGCACCGGCCTGGACCGGATCGACGTGGTGTATCTGCATGATCCGGACGAGCATTGGGAGCAGGCCGCGCGCGAGGCCATCCCGGCGTTGGTGGAGCTGCGGGAGCAGGGCGTGATCGGTGCGGTCGGGGCGGGGATGAACCAGTCCGCGATGCTGGCCCGCTTCGTGGCGGAGACCGACGTGGACGTGGTGATGTGCGCCGGCCGGTACACCCTGTTGGAGCAGGGCGCGCTGACCGACCTGCTGCCCGTCGCGCAGGCCCGCCACGTCGGTGTGGTGGTCGCCGGTGTTTACAACTCCGGGCTGTTGGCCCGGGACATGCCACCGCCCGACGCCGTCTACGACTACCAGCAGGCGCCGGCGGAGGTGATCGATCAGGCCCGCCGGATAGCGCGGGTCTGTCGGATGTACGGCGTCACGCTGCCCCAGGCGGCGTTGGCGTTCGTCCGTCGTCACCCGGCCGTGGTCTCGACGGTGGTCGGTATGCGGGACGAGGCCCAGGTGACCGAGACCCTGCGTCGAGCTGGTGTCGACGTCCCGGATCAGCTCTGGACGGCGTTGTACGACGAGGGGCTGCTCGACGTGCAGCCGTGAGGGTGGGCCGTCACGACCGGGCCGTCTCGGTGCTCGCGTCGGCGTCGTCGGGTAAACCCTGCAACGACTCCTCCACGCCGATCAGGTGGTTGGCCATCCGGGTGCGCGCCCGCTCCGGGTCGCGCGCCACGAGGGCCTTCAGGATCGCCACGTGTTCGTCATGGGTGCGCAGGTCCGCGCCCTCCTCGTGCAGACTCCGCCAGAGCCGGCCACGGATGGTGCGCCCGGCGAAGGCTTCGATCAGGCCGACGAGCACCGGATTCTCGGCGTGCACCGCGATGATCCGGTGGAAGGCGATGTCGATCTCCATGATCCGCTCGTGGTCCGGCGGCGACTGGCCGACCAACCGGGCCGCCTCGTCGAGCAGGTCACCCGCCTGGGCCAGGGCCTCGTCGGTGATCCTGGTCGCCGCCAGGCAGGCGGCCTCGCACTCCAGCAGACGGCGAACGGTGTGGATGTGCCGGGGGTCGCCCTGGCCCTGGAAGTCCACCACGAAACCCATCGGGGCCAGCAGTTGTGGCGCGTCGAGGTTGGTGACGTAGGTGCCGTCGCCCTGGCGGATGTTGACGATGCCGAGGATCGACAGGGCCGACATCCCCTCGCGCAGGGACCCCCGCGAGACGCCGAGCTGCTCGGCGAGGTCCTTCTCGATGGGCAACCGGTCCCCGGGCCTGAACTGCCCTTCGAGGATCATCCGCTTGATGCCGTTGACCACTTCGTCAGTGCGAGACATGATCCCCCTAACGGCCGGCGGGGGTGGCCTTCCCACCCGCGATCACGTACGCCGCCTCCGGAGATGACACGGTAGTCGGGTCTGTCGCCGCCCAGTAGTGGCCGTCGGGAAACCGGTAGAGCGCTACCGACTCCTGACGCATCCGGGTGGAGTAGCCGGGCTGGCTGGGCAGGACGTAGCCGCTGCCGGAACCGGTGTCCCGGATGATGCAGGGATCGGTGAAGTGTTCGTGCAGGTGGTCGACGAATTCGGTGACCCGGTTGGTGAGGTCCCCCGAGATCGCGACGTAGTCGAGCACCGACACGTGTTGGACCATCTCGCACAGCCCGACACCGCCGGCGTGCGGGCACACCGGGACGTCGAACTTCGCGGCGAGCAGCAGCACGGCGACGATCTCGTTGATGCTGGCCAACCTGCCGGTGTCCAGCTGGCAGAAGTCGATGGCCTCGGCCTGGAACAGCTGCTTGAACATCACCCGGTTGTGGCAGTGTTCGCCGGTGGCGACGCCGATCGGAGCGACGGCGCGGCGGACGGCCGCGTGGCCCAGGATGTCGTCGGGGCTGGTCGGCTCCTCGATCCACAGTGGCGTGAACTGGGCGAGGGCGGTGACCCAGTCGATGGCCTGACCGACGTCCCACACCTGGTTGGCGTCGATCATCAGGTTGCGATCCGGTCCGAGGATCTCCCGCGCGATGGCGCATCGGCGGATGTCGTCGTCGAGGTTGGCGCCCACCTTGAGCTTGACGTAGCCGTAGCCGGTGTCCACCGCCTCCTGGCACAGCCGGCGCAGCTTGTCGTCGCCGTAGCCGAGCCAACCGGCCGAGGTGGTGTAGGCGGGGTAGCCGGTCCGGTCGAGCTCGGCGAGGCGGGCGGCCTTCGTGCCCTCCTTGGCCCGCAGGATGGCCAGTGCCTCGTCGCGGGTCAGCGCGTCGGACAGGTAGCGCAGGTCCGCGATGTCGACGAGTTGCTCGGGGGACATGTCGACGAGCAGCCGCCACAGCGGCTTGTCGGCGACCCGGGCGACCAGGTCCCACGACGCGTTCAGCACGGCCGCCAGGGACAGGTGGACGACACCCTTCTCCGGACCGAGCCAGCGCAGTTGCGAGTCGGAGGTGAGGAGGCGGTAGACCGCGCCCATGTCCGCTGCCATCGTCGCCACGTCCAGGCCCACCAGAAGCTGTGCCTGGTGGACTGCCGCCGCCGCGACGATGTCGTTGCCTCGGCCGATGGTGAAGGTCAGGCCGTGCCCCGCGAGTGGCGCGCCCGCGCCGTCGACGCCGTCGGTGTGCAGGACGACGTAGGCCGCCGAGTAGTCGCCGTCCTTGTTCATGGCGTCTGACCCGTCAGCGGTCAGGGAGGTGGGGAAGCGGACGTCTTCGACGGTGACGGCAGTGATCTGCGGCATGCGCTCCTCGCCCGGCTAGGCTAAAGATCAGATGATCACTGGGAGTATACGGAGGGCTTCTCCAGCGCGTCAACGATGTGGATCACTGGAGACCCTCAGACATATGATGTTTGCCTCGCCGGGTCGATCCGCCATACCGCCCACCGTGACCGCGTGGGGAGTCCCGACTCCGGTGTCGGGCGTCGGTCGGTGTGGTGTGGTCGGCCGGGGTGGTGACAGTGGTCACCGAGTCGTCGCCGACACGCCCGAGACCGACATGTGGGGTGTGACAACGGCTGCGTCCCTATATATGGTGTCGAGCGCAGCTGGTTCGGCCGCTCATCCGGGGTGGTCGAGGCAACAGGGAACCCGGTGGAAATCCGGGACTGTCCCGCAGCGGTGAGTGGGAACGACCGCCGTCATCAGCACTGGGCCACCAATCGGCCTGGGAAGCGACGGCCAGTAGGAGACCGGCGAGCCCGGTCGTGCCCGCGAGTCCGAAGACCTGCCAGCGCGCCGCGTACCCGCACCCGGGTGGGCGGCGGTCCGAGGCCGCGTGGGACGGCTGACGCCACCTGACCCACGCCGGCTGGCGTGGCGTCCGTCGGTGTCTGTCTCCTCGCGTCCGGGCCACCAGGTCTCGAACTCCGAGGAGCGAGTGGTGACAGTCACCGAGGTAGTCCCGGCCAGCGGCGACGCGACAGTGCGGCGGACGCCGATGCAGGTCCGCAAGCGCGACGGCGGCACCGAACCCGTGGACGTGAACAAGATCGTCCGGGCGGTCGAGCGGTGGGCCGACGACCTGACCGACGTCGACCCGATGCGGGTGGCCACCCGCACCATCAGCGGCCTCTACGACGGCGCGACCACTGCTGAACTGGACCGGCTGTCCATCCAGACCGCCGCCGAGATGATCGGTGAGGAGCCGCAGTACTCGCGCCTCGCCGCGCGGCTGCTGGCCGGCTACGTCGACAAGGAGGTGCGCCGACAGGGCGTCACCTCGTTCAGCGCGGCGATCCGGGTCGGCCACGCCGAGGGCCTGATCGGTGACGACACCGCCGCGTTCGTCGCCGCACACGCCGCGACGCTCGACCACGCCATCGACCCGGACGGCGACCGCCGGTTCGAGTACTTCGGCCTGCGCACCGTGTACGACCGATACCTGCTGCGCCACCCCACCAGCCGACTGGTCTTGGAGACCCCGCAGTACTGGCTGCTGCGGGTGTCCTGCGGCCTGTCCCGGACGGCGGACGAGGCGGTCGGCTTCTACCGGCTGATGTCCAGCCTGGCCTACCTGCCCAGCTCACCGACCTTGTTTAACTCCGGGACCCGGCACACCCAGATGTCCTCCTGCTACCTGGTCGACTCCCCGCTCGACGAGCTGGACTCGATCTACCAGCGGTACGCCCAGGTCGCCAACCTGTCGAAGTTCGCCGGTGGCATCGGCATCGCGTACTCCCGGGTCCGCTCCCGGGGAGCGCTGATCCGGGGCACGAACGGGCAGTCCAACGGGATCGTGCCATGGCTGCGCACCCTGGACGCGAGCGTCGCCGCGGTGAACCAGGGTGGCCGACGCAAGGGCGCGGCCTGCGTCTACCTGGAGCCGTGGCACCCGGACATCGAGGAGTTCCTGCAACTGCGGGACAACACCGGCGAGGACGCCCGGCGCACCCACAACCTCAACCTGGCCAACTGGATCCCGGACGAGTTCATGCGCCGGGTCGAGGCCGACGCGCTGTGGTCGCTGTTCGACCCGCACGAGGTGCCCGAGCTGCCCGACCTGTGGGGGGAGCGGTTCGACGCCGCGTACCGGGAGGCCGAGGCGCAGGGTCGCCACGTGCGGCAGGTCCCGGCACGGGAGCTGTACGGGAAGATGATGCGGACCCTCGCCCAGACCGGCAACGGCTGGATGACCTTCAAGGACGCCGCCAACCGACTGTGCAACCAGACCGCCGAGCCGGGCAACGTGGTGCACCTGTCCAACCTCTGCACCGAGATCGTCGAGGTGTCCAGCGACGCCGAGACCGCCGTGTGCAACCTCGGCTCGGTGAACCTCGCCGCCCACCTCACCGACGGCGGGATCGACTGGGAGCGGCTGCGCGTCACGGTGCGGACCGCGGTGACCTTCCTCGACCGGGTCATCGACATCAACTACTACCCGACGGCGCAGGCGGCGGCGAGCAACCCCCGCTGGCGGCCGGTCGGACTCGGGCTGATGGGCCTACAGGACGTCTTCTTCGCGCTGCGGCTGCCGTTCGACTCGCCGGCCGCGCGGGAGCTGTCCACCCGGATCAGCGAGGAGCTGTACCTGACCGCGTTGGAGACCTCCGCCGACCTGGCGCGCGACTTCGGCGCGCATCCGGCGTACCCGCAGACCCGGGCCGCGCGGGGCCAGCTCCAACCCGACCTGTGGGGTGTCGAGGGTACGCAGACCGCGCGGTGGGACGCGCTGCGCGAGCGGGTCGAGGCGTACGGGCTGCGCAACTCGCTGCTCGTGGCGGTCGCGCCGACCGCCACCATCGCCTCGATCGCCGGGTGCTACGAGTGCATCGAGCCGCAGGTGTCCAACCTGTTCAAGCGCGAGACCCTGTCGGGGGAGTTCCTCCAGGTCAACACCGCCCTGGTACGCGAGCTGAAGGCCCGTGGTCTGTGGACCGAGCGGATCCGTTCGGCGATCAAGCGGGCGGAGGGCTCGGTGCAGGACATCGCCGAGCTGCCGGCCGGCGTACGGGAGCTGTTCCGCACCGCGTGGGAGCTGCCGCAGCGGGCGCTGATCGACCTGGCCGCCGCCCGCGCCCCGTTCATCGACCAGTCCCAGTCGCTGAACCTGTTCCTGGCCGCGCCGACCATCGGCAAGCTCTCCTCGATGTACCTGTACGCCTGGAAGGCCGGGCTGAAGACCACCTACTACCTGCGATCGCGCCCTGCGACGCGGATCCAGCAGGCCACCGTCAGCGCTGTCGCACCCGTCGTCGTCGACGCGGAGGCGCTGGCCTGCTCGCTGGAGAACCCCGAGTCGTGCGAGGCCTGCCAGTGACCGCCGACGCCGCCACCACCGACGCCAGCACCACCGACACGAGGACCACGCACATGCTGCTCGACCCCGGGATGGACCTGACTCTCCGCCCGATGCGCTACCCGCACTTCTTCGACCGGTTCCGCGACGCGATCCGCAACACCTGGACGGTCGAGGAGGTCGACCTGCACGCCGACCTCGCCGACCTGGACAAGCTGTCGCCGGCCGAACGGCACCTGGTCAGCCGCCTGGTGGCGTTCTTCGCCACCGGTGACACGATCGTCGCCAACAACCTGGTGCTCAACCTCTACCAGCACGTCAACAGCCCGGAGGGTCGTCTCTACCTGTCTCGCCAGCTGTTCGAGGAGGCCGTGCACGTCCAGTTCTATCTCAACCTGCTCGACACGTACGTGCCCGACGAGACGGAGCGCTTCGAGGCATTCGCGGCCATCGAGAACATCCCCTCGATCCGTCGTAAGGCCGAGTTCTGCTTCCGGTGGATCGACTCGCTGAACGACCTGCGCGAGCTGCGGTCCCGCGAGGACCGGCGCACGTTCCTGCTCAACCTGATCTGCTTCGCCGCCTGCATCGAGGGGTTGTTCTTCTACGGCGCGTTCGCCTACGTCTACTTCCTGCGCTCCCGCGGCCTGCTGCACGGCCTCGCCTCGGGCACCAACTGGGTGTTCCGCGACGAGTCCATGCACATGGCGTTCGCGTTCGACGTCGTCGACACCGTTCGCGCCGAGGAGCCGGACCTGTTCGACGACGACCTCGCCGACCAGGTTCGCCGGATGCTCACCGAGGCCGTCGAGTGTGAGGTGCAGTTCGCCGAGGACCTGGTGGGCCACGGTGTGCCCGGTCTGACGTTGGCCGACATGCGGGAGTACCTCCAGCACGTCGCCGACCGCCGCCTCGCCCAGCTCGGCATCGCGCCGCACTACGGGTCGAGCAACCCGTTCGGCTTCATGGAGTTGCAGGACGTGCAGGAGCTGTCCAACTTCTTCGAGCGGCGGGTGTCGGCGTACCAGGTCGGGGTGACCGGCACTGTCGCCTTCGACGACGACTTCTAGGCGGCAACCTCAACCCACGCGTTGCCCCTGAGGAACGCCCCGTCCGCGCCGATCTTGCAGTTTCGGTTGCCGATATGCGCGCAATGCTCTTTATGTCGCGACAGGAAGTGCAAGATCGCGGGGAAGGGGCGTTCCAGTCACGTCGATCATGGAGTTGTGGTGCCTGATTGGTGTTGTGCAGGCACTTTGTCACCCACCACAACTCCGAGATCGACGAGGCGGTGCGGTGTTGGCTAACAGCCACTCCGTCTAAACCCGACGGTGCTGAACTGCTTCTCATCAATTGATCAAGGAAGCGGCGCGTGATCAAGGAAGCGGCGCGCTCAGTTCTGGGCCTCTGCGACGTAGACACCTTTGCCTGGATGGCCCTCTACCAACTCCCGGTCTTTGAGGATCGTCATGACCCGGTTGATCGTGGAGATGTGCACGCCGTACTGTTCGGCCAGCTCGCGGGTGGACGGCAGCTTCTCGCCCGGAGCAAGCTCACCCGACTTGATTTTTCCCGCGATCTCGTTGGCGATTCGCCGGTAGTCCACTCGCTCGGTCGGCATGGGTCGATCTCCGTAAGGTTCCCTGGTTTCGGCAGCCCAATCTGATCACGAGGGGACCTGTTCCAACAAGTTCCACGAAGCATCTTGACCTACTCCTACAAGTCGGAATAGGTTGCAGCTAGGTCGCGTTCCCTGGTTTCGGCAAACTCCTGGGTTCTCGGCCGCACACCCACCTGGGGGAGCGCGGCAGATGGTCGCTGCCCCCAGGTGGGGCCAACGTCGTGAACGCGGGAGGGTGCCGCCGTGCCGATCGATGAACCGGTAAGTCGGGCAGACGAACTGTTCGCCGCGATGCGGACGCTTGATGCTCACTGGACTCGGGCACTTGACCAGCCGTGGCGTTCAGGCGGCTGCCTCGAGTGCGCGAGTCCGAGCGAATGCCGTCAGCTCGATTGGTCGTTGGGTGTTGTGGCGGACGCCGCATCGATCATGTTGCAGAAGTAACGATGGACGCCGAGCAGTGCGGCGAGTTCGACGACGACTTCTAGGCGGCAACAGATCCGGGGCCCTGGCGTCGCTTGGTGAGCCACCGCATCACGTGCAGGGGGTGCGACGCCGGGTCCGGGATCGGGTGGAAGACGTGTTCGATCTCGCCGTCGGCGACGATCAGGGTCAGTCGTTCGTAGAGCGTCATGTCGCCCGCGGTGAGGGTCGGCAGCCGCAGCGCGTCGGCCAGGGTCAGTCTCGGGTCGGGGATCAGCGGGTAGGGCAGCCGCAGTCGGTGCGCGAGTTCACGCTGGTACCCGGTCGACTGCGCGGACAAGCCGTACACCCGGGCGGCGCCGGCCGCGCGAAGCTCCGCGTGGTGGTCGCGGAACCAGGCGGCCTGCTCGCTGCTGCCACGGGCGCCGTGGATCTCCAGCAGCCCGTTGGGCAGGTCGACGCCCGGTCGTCCGGTCAGTGGGTAGACGAAGATGACGCTGCGCCCAGCGCCGAGCGCGCCGAGATCGACCGGGCGGCCGTCGGTGCCGTAGAAGGACAGCGGTGGCAATGTGACGCCGACCAGCGCGGCGGGGTCGGCGCCTTCGGCGGGACTGCCGGGTACGACCTGGGTCGCGGCGGCGTCCAGGCGCGCGTCCAGCGCGTCCCGCTGGGCGGTCAACTTGCCGATCCGTTCCTGGAGGTTGGTGATGGTGCTGCGGTACGTGGCCACCGCCGCCGCGCACACGTCGGTGTCGTCGGAACCATCGGCGATCGACTCGACGAATGGGCGGGTCTCCTCGACGGTGAGGCCGAGCGCCATCAGCTCGCGGATCTGCGCCACCAGCCGCACCGCGACCGGGTCGTACTCGCGGTAGCCGTTGCTCAGCCTCCGGGGTACGACCAGCCCGGCCGACTCGTAGTACCGCAGTGCCCGGACCGTGGTTCCGGTCCGGCGTGCCAACTCACCCACCCGCATCCCGCGACCCTAAACCCGCACCCCGGGGTACGGGTCAACGTGTCCATCGTCGCGGTGTCAGGCCCGCCGTTTCCTGCCAGTCTGGCTGGGAAAAGGCAGCTTGAACAGGGAGTGTGTGATGACGGCAATCAGTCGGGTGTGGGCTCGGCAGATCCTCGACAGCAGGGGCAACCCGACAGTGGAGGCCGACGTGGTCCTCGCCGACGGGTCGACCGGTCGGGCGGCCGTGCCGTCCGGCGCGTCGACGGGGGCGAACGAGGCGGTCGAGCTGCGCGACGGGGACCGGACGCGTTTTCACGGCAAGGGCGTCAGCGGGGCCGTCGCCGCCGTCAACGGCGAGATCGCCGACGCGGTGCTCGGGCTCGACGCGGAGGACCAGGCCCTGATCGACGAGACGATGATCGCTCTCGACGGTTCCAAGGACAAGGGTCGACTGGGCGCCAACGCGATCCTGGCGGTGTCCCTGGCGACCGCGAAGGCGGCGGCGTCGGCCCACCGGCAGCCGCTGTACCGCTACGTTGGTGGCGTCGGCGCCCGCCTGCTGCCGGTGCCGATGATGAACATCATCAACGGTGGCGCGCACGCCGACAATCCGCTCGACTTCCAGGAGTTCATGATCGCCCCGGTCGGAGCGCAGACGTTCGCCGAGGCGGTCCGGATGGGCGCGGAGGTCTTCCACACCCTCAAGGCGTCACTGGCCGCGGCCGGGCACAACACCAATGTCGGCGACGAGGGCGGCTTCGCGCCGAACGTCACGGACGCCGGCGAGGCGCTGCGGTTCGTGCTGCGCGCCATCGAGGACACCGGTTACCAGCCCGGCGTCGACGTGCGGATCTGCCTCGACCCGGCCAGCTCGGAGTTCTTCCGCGCGGGTGTCTACGACTACGTGGGCGAGGGACGCCAGCGCACCGTCGAGGAGCACATCGACTACCTGCTCGACCTGGTCTCCCGCTACCCGATCAGCTCGATCGAGGACCCGATGGCCGAGGACGACATCGCCGGCTGGAAGCGGCTGACCGCGGTGGCGGGGGAGCGCGTGCAGCTGGTCGGCGACGACGTCTTCTGCACCGACGTCGAACGGCTGCGCGACGGGATCGACGGCGGCTACGCCAACGCGATCCTGGTCAAGGTCAACCAGATCGGCACCCTCACCGAGACCCTGGCGACGGTCGACGCCGCGCACAAGGCGGGGTACCGGGTGGTGATGTCGCACCGATCCGGGGAGACCGAGGACACCACGATCGCCGACCTGGCCGTGGCCGTCGGCTGCGGTCAGATCAAGACCGGCTCGCTGTCGCGCTCCGACCGCACGGCCAAGTACAACCAGCTCATCCGCATCGAGGAGGAGCTCGGCGAGCGCGCCAGCTACGCCGGAGACCGCTGAGGGGTGCGGGTCGTCGGGCTTCCAGTCCTCGTAGCGTTTGCCGGGGAAGACCGGGCAGGTGTCGCCGTAGCCCATGGTCACTATGACGTCGGACGACTCGGCGGTGGCGTACTCCAGGAGGTTGGGGGGTTTGGTCGGTGATGTCGATGCCGACCTCGCGCATGGCCTGGACGGCGGCGGGGTTGACGGTGCGGCGGGGGCGGAGCCGGCGGAGCGCGGCATCTCCGGAGGGGCTGCGGTCCGCGCCGATCAGCCTCATCGCCGTCGACGCCGCGCCCGCAGGAGGTTGTTGCGCCAGCTGATCAACGGATACGCGGTGCCTGCCGCCCTCGCGGCCGGCAGGCGCCGTCACCGTCGGCTGGCGCAGTCGACACACGTACGCGCGGACGGGCGGGCGACGAGCCGCTCGGCGGGAATCGGACGGGCGCACCGCTCGCACACGCCGTAGCTGCCGTCGTCGACCCGTCGCAGCGCGACGTCCAGCTCGGCCAGGCGTCGGCGGGTGGCGTCCAGGACGGCGGTGAGCTGCGCGCGTTCGAAGGCGATCGTGCTGCCCTCGGGGTCGTGCTCGTCATCGGCGTTGGACGACCGGGACGCCTCGAAGAGGCTCCGCAGGTCGCCGTCCAGGGCGGTGGCCTGGGCCTCGGTCTGCTCGCGCAGCCGCAGCAACTCCCCGCGGACCGCGCCGGAATCCCTCTCCATGACCGTTCCACAGTACTGCTCGCCTAGATGAAGTTGCGGGTGTGCAGGGCGGAAAGCGCCGCCGCCTCGTCGGGCCGGAACCTCAGGCGGACGAGCCGGCGCTGACGGCCCTGATCCATCGCGTGTTGCAGAGCCTGCACCCGGTCGAAGCCGGCGGCCACGTCCTCCGGATGCCAACCACCCGCCGCGAGCACCATCAGCGCGTCGAAGACATCCGCGTTGAGCCCCGCGGTGTCGACAAGCGCGTCGTGGCGGCGGTGATCGCGGGTCAGCGGAAGGCTCGACCAGACGTAGCTGTTGGCCTCGCCGGCCGAGGTGACCCAGCTCTTACGGGCGTCGAGGCGGACGGTGTCGTCGTCGGCGGCCGTCGCGGTGCCGGTCGGCGACCAGAAGTGGCTGCGCGAGCCGTACTCGGAGAACGCCAAGTGGTGAGGTGATCGCCGGTGGCGATGGCGGCGCGGACGTCGTGCGGGCCCTGCGCCTCGATGACGGCGGTCGCCGCGTAGTGCATGAGCACCACCATCGCTGTGGACCCGCACTCGGCGGCCAGCCGCTCGATCACCTCGGCGACCACCCGCATGCCGTGGCCGGCGCCGCCGACCTCGGTCGAGGAGGCCAGGCCGAGCAGACCCGCTGCGGCGAGAGCGTCCACACCCGGATGAGGGAAGGCCCCATCCCGGGGCGACGATCGGCGCCTGCGGGCGGATCACGTCGTCGATCACCGTGCCGAGCGTGTCCGTGGGATCGGTGGCGGTCTGGGCATTGCCGACACTGGTCGTCATGCCGGTACCCCTTCAGGCAGGCCGATGGGACCGCCGTCGGCACTATCGGAACCCGTAGACGCAGCGCGAGCGTCGGATCACCGTCTGACGCGGGCGTTGTCCCGGTGGGGTCGCCCGTGCCCGTCGTCCCGGTCGATGCGCAGCTCGCGCTCCAACTCGGTGATGACCGCCCGCAAATCGTCCAGCCGTTGGGTGAGCGCGATCCGGTCCACCTCGTCCGGCACGCCGTCGCCGTCCTCGTCGTACCCGGGAGCCAGTCGCTCGGTCATCTCCAACCGGCGCGCCTCCTCCATGGAGTTCACGATGACCGCGATGAGGATGTTGAGCAGCAGGTTGACGGTGATGACCACGTAGCTGACGTAGTAGAGCAGCGTCCATGGTGAGATCGCCATGCCCTGCTCGATGAGGTCCGGCAGCGTCTCCAGCGACAGCAGCACGAACAGCGTCAGCAGCGATCGGCCGATGTCGCCGTACTCCTCCGGATACCTGTTGCCGAAGATCAGCCAGCCGGCCATGCCGTACACGTAGAGCGTCACCACGGCCAGGGCGAGGAATCCGGTGACTCCTGGCAGGCTGCGCCACAGCGCGGAGACGATGGTCCGCAGACCTGGTGAGAACCGCACCAGCCGGACCATGCGGGCGACCCGGACGACCCGCAGCAGCGCCGGGTCGCCGTGCAGGCCCGGGATGAAGATCGCCGCGATCACCACGAAGTCGAAGACGTTCCAGCCGTGCCGGAAGAAGTCCTGCGGGCGTCTGCCGTAGGCGGCCAGCCGGACGGCGATCTCGACGACGAAGACGGCCCGGAAGAACAGCTCCAGCCCGTGCAGCGCGGTGCCCGCCGGGCTCAGATCGTCGTACGTCTCCAGGCCGAGAACGATGCCGTTGGCGAGGATGACCACGACGATGGCGATCTCGAAGGGCCGTGACCGGGCGAGCCGGTCGCAACGGTCTGTCCAACCCGAGCGGTGCGGTGGCGGTGTGGACGGAGCACCCCGCTGGGCGGGCACGGGTGCGTCACTCACCAGTCGGCCGGCTCGATGAGGCGCGCCGGGGCCGGGGCCCACCTCCGGCCGTCGTCGTGGCGGTGCGGATGGTGTGCGGGCATGCCCACCAGCCTAGCCAAGATCAATGACGCTGCGCGACAGTGCCGTTCGTGCAGCGTGACTCCGTTCGCTGCGCGTCGGCGCGATCCGTGCGGCGACGACACAAATCGGAACGCCGTTTGCGATTCACAGTGGATCAGTGAGTGACGCAGCCGCGAGCGGCCCCGACCGGCAGCCGATCTGGAGCAGGCCCGAACGTGGCAGCCGCGGCCCCGCTCCGGCGCACAGCCGGGGCGGCATCGTCGTGGCCGCCATCACCCTGACCGCCTCGGCGGACCTGTGGTTTCTGCCGTTTCTCCCCGCACCTCGACTAGGTTCTCGATGGTGAGCGGGACCAGGCGACCCCGCGCCAACTGCGGAGAGGTGCGCGATGTCCGACTCTGATCTTGCTGAACTGCGCCAACGGGCCAAGGACGGTGACCGGGACGCGGTCGACGAACTCGTCGAGCTCGCGGGGGAGCGGGGTGACCTGGTCGAGTTGCGTCAGCTGGCCGAGGACGGCAACGCCGACGCGGCGGCCCAACTTGTCGAACTCGCCACCGAACTCGGCGACACGAACGAGCTGCGGCGTCTCGCCGACCGGGGCGACGGGGACGCCGCCGACCAACTTGTCGAGGTGGCCGCGGAGAGGGCGGACGTCGGTGAACTGCGCCGGCTCGCCGACGGCGGGAACCGGGACGCGGCCGACGTCCTGGCCGAGCTCACCGAAGAGCAGAACGAGGCGGAGTAGTCGGCCGGCACGCGGGAGCGCCCGCAGCCGGTGTCACGTCGCGGCGGCGAGGTATCGGCGGTAACCGAGAGCGGACTGCGCGAACCCGATGGACGCGTAGAACCGGTGGGCGTCGGTGCGCGCGGCGTTCGACACCAGTTGGATCTTGTAGCAGCCGGCCGCCGTCGCCTCGTCGAGCGCCGCCAGCATGAGGGCCCGGGCGACCCCACGACGGCGCCAGCCGGGCGCGACCACCACGTTCTCCACCACCATGTACGGTCGCGCGCCGTGGGTGAGGTTGGGGGCGACGAGGGTGTCCAGGGTGCCCACGAAGGTGTCCCCGGCGACGGCCAGCAGGAGGCGGCGGCCGGCTTGGGCGTGCAGGTCGCGCCAGGCGGTGGCGAGCCGGGCGGTGTCCGGCCGTGCGTCGTCGGGAGCGAGTTGCCACAGCACGTCGAAGACCAGTTCGGGGTCGTCCTGTGCCACGGCGGCGCGGACGACGAAGTCCTCGGCGCTCACCGGGCCGAGGCCGCAGTGTCCAGTTCGGACCGCACGACCTGCCGTGGCGGCCCGACGGGCCGGGAGGGCTGCCTCACCATGCCGTCGAGGATACGTGCGCGGCTTCACCGCGTGGCGGGCGACGGCGACCGGACGCCCCCGCCGCCCGCTTCGGCGATGGATCGGGTTCAGGCCCGCGCGGCCCGGATGGCGTCGCGCAGCGGGGTGCTCGGCCGGCCGAGCAGCCGGCTGAGGTCGTCGCTGTCGGTTGCCAGCTCGCCATTGGCGATCGAGTGGTCGAGCGCGGCGACGAAACCGGCGGTGCCCGCGTCCAGGCCGACGTTCTCCAGGGCCGAGGCCAGCTCGGCGGCGGACATGTCCTGGTGGACGACATTGGTGCCGGTCGCCTCGGTGACGGCCTCGGCCAGCTCGTCGAAGGTGAAGGCGGTGCCGCCCAGTTCGTAGACGGTGTTGCCGTCCTCCTCCCGGGTCAGCGCGGCCACGGCAGCCCCCGCGTAGTCGGCGCGGGTCGCGGCGGAGATCTTGCTGCCGCCGGTGGCGCCGAGGATCGTGCCGGACCCCAGGTACTGCGGGAGCTGGTCGGTGTAGTTCTCGGTGTACCAGCTGTTGCGCAGCACGGTGTAGGTCAGACCGGACGCGGCGAGGACCTCCTCGGTGGCCTTGTGCTCAGGGGCGAGCGGGTTCGCCGTGGTGTCGGCCTTCAGGATGCTGGTGTAGACGAGACGCTCCACCCCGGCGAGCTTGGCGGCGTCGATGACAGCTGTGTGCTGCGCGACGCGCTGACCAGGAGTGTCGCCGGAGATGAGCAGCAGGCGGCGTACGCCGGCCACGGCACCGGGCAGCGTCGACGGGTCGTCGTAGTTGGCCTTGCGGATCTCGATCCCGCGCGCGGCCAGGTCGGCGGCCTTCTCCGGGCTGCGGACGATGGCGGCGATCTCGGCGGCGGGCACGCCGCTGTCGAGCAACTGCTCGATCACCAGGCGGCCCAGCCGGCCGGTGGCGCCGGTGACGGCATAGATGGGCATGGGAACCTCCGGCGGGTAGGAGAGAAGCAGTAAGCACTTACGAATCTACAGCACTAACCAATGGGCGGCGTGAGATAGGCTGGTGAGGTGAGCGACATGCCGGCCCAGGACCCGGCGGGGCCTACCCAGGAATTCGTCAGCGATGTCTTCGCGCGGGGTTGTACCTCCCGTGCGGCCTTCGAGGACGTCACCTCGAAGTGGGCCTCGCTGGCCCTGTTGGCGCTCGGCGAGGGCCGCTACCGGTTCAACGCGCTGCGTCGCCGCATCGACGGGGTCAGCGAGCGGATGCTCTCCCAGACCCTGCAGACCCTCGAACGCGACGGGATGCTCACCCGCGAGGTGCTCACCGCGATCCCACCGCGCGTCGAATACTCGCTGACCCCGCTCGGTGCCCGGGTCGCCGAGCAACTGCGTGGCCTCGCCGACCTGCTGGAGGCATCGGTGCCCGAGTTGCAGACCGCCCGCGACAACCGCGAGCGCGACCGGGGCTAGGACGATCCCGCGCCGGCCTCGCGTCGCGCCACCACCGTCCGGGGGTTCTGGCGGATGCGCTGGGTCGCCACCACGCATCCCAGCACCACCAACGCCGCCGCGATCGAGGCGGGGGAGACCACCTCGCCGAGCAGCAGCGCCGACCACCCCAGGGTCAGCACCGGCTGGGCGAGTTGGACCTGGCCCACCTGCGCTATCCCGCCCCGGGCCAGGCCCGCGTACCAGGCGAAGAAGCCCAGGAACATCGAGACCCCGGTGAGGTAGCCGAACGCCGACCAGCCGAGAGCGTCGGCCCGTGGCGGACCGGCGGCGGCAACCACAGTGACGGGAACGGTGACGGGCAGCGAGAGCAGCAACGCCCAGCAGATCGTCCGAGCGCCGCCCAACTCGCGGGCGAGCGCGCCGCCCTCGGCGTAGCCGAGGCCGCAGAGCACGACCGCCGCGAGCAGGAACAGGTCGGGCAGGGTGAGGGCCCCGCGTACCGCGCCGCTGGCGCCGAGGAAAGCGAGAACCGCCAGCAACCCGCCGGCGCTCACGATCCAGAACAGCGGCGGCGGGCGTTCGCCGGCCCGCAGTACCGCGAACACGGCCGTCATCGCGGGCAGCGCGGCGATGACGACCGCGCTGTGCGCGGAGGTCTGGGTGAGAAGCGCCATCGAGGTGAACAAGGGAAAGCCGACGATGACTCCGAGGGCGACGACCGGCAGCCGTTGCCACTGACCGCGGGTGGGCCGCGGTGCGCCGGTGAGACGCAGGTACGTCCATGCCAGCAGCCCCGCGCCGACAGCCCGGCCGAAGGCGACGAACCACGGATCGAGTTGCTGCACGGCGATGCGGGTCGCCGGGAGCGACAGACTGAAGCCGAGCACGCCCAGGGCGCCGAGGCCGAGCCCGACGATCCGATCCGCTGTTACCGTGTTTCTGGCAGTAGCGCTACTCTTGTCCCTCATGGAAAACGGTAACGCAGCGCAACGCGTTATCCAAGATCTGCGCGGTCTCGCGGCCGTCGCCGGTCCCGGTGCCCGGCTGCCCTCGATACGCGAGCTGACCGCCCGGCATCAGGCCTCGCCGGTCACCGTCGCCGAGGCGATCCGGCAGTTGGCGGCCGAGGGGCTGATCGAGGCGCGACCCGGCCGAGGCACCTTTGTGGCCGCTCCGCCGGACGAGCCGGGCGTACCCGACCTGTCCTGGCAGACCGTCGCGCTCGGGCCCCGTCGGTTCGGCCAGGACGAGATGCAGGAGCTGTTGGCGCTGACGCCCGACGGAACGATCCCGCTGTCCGGTGGCTACCTCCACGCGGACCTACAGCCTGCTGCTGCGCTGGGCAGCGCCCTGACCCGAGCCGCCCGCCAGCCCGCGAGCTGGCAGCGTGGGCCGGTCGAGGGTCGCGCGGACCTGCGCGCCTGGTTCGCCCGCGAGGCCGGGGCGGGGCTGCACGCCGAGGACATGGTGATCTGCCCCGGTGGGCAGGCCGCCCTGTCGTCCGCGTTGCGGGCGCTCGCCGCGCCCGGCGACGCCCTGCTCGTCGAGTCGCCGACCTACCTGGGTGCGTTGGCCGCGGCCCGTGCGGCCGGGCTGCGGGTGGTGCCCGTGCCGGCTGACGCCGACGGTGTACGGCCCGACCAACTCGCCGCCGCGTTCGCCCGCACCGACGCCCGGCTCTTCTACTGCCAGCCCCTGTACGCCAACCCGCACGGCGCGACGCTGGCGGAGCACCGCCGGGCGCAGGTCGCCGAGGCCGTACGCGACGCCGGGGCGTTCCTGATCGAGGACGACTACGCCCGTGACCTCACCATCGACGATCCGGCCCCGCCACCACTGGCCAGCGATGATCCCGACGGTCACGTCATCTACCTGCGCTCGCTGACCAAGTCGACTGCCCCCGGGCTGCGCGTCGCCGCCGTCGGAGCCCGTGGCCCCGCCGGGGCGCGACTGCGCGCTGCTCGGCTGCTCGACGACTTCTTCGTCGCGGGACCACTGCAACAGGCGGCGATCGACTTCCTCACCTCTCCGGCGTGGTCGCGGCATCGCCGGGCACTGCGCACTGCCCTCCGGACACGCCGTGACGCGTTGTTGACCGCGCTACGTCGGCATCTGCCAAGCCTTGTTCCACAGTCGATCCCACGTGGCGGCATGCACCTCTGGGTACGCCTCGCTGCCGGAACCGACGACGTGGCACTGGCCGCTGCCGCGGCGGCCGAAGGCGTCGCCGTCTTCCCGGGCCGGCCCTGGTACGCGGCCGAGCCCCCGGCCCCGCACCTGCGCCTCACCTATGCGGCAGCCGCACCCGAACTCATGGACGAGGCCGTTCGACGCCTCGCCCGCGTCCTGCGTTGAACACCGGGCGCCTGGCTGGTTGGCGTCTGCGCGCGGGTCTCAGGTGTTCAACGTCTCGCGCGGCGGCACGCCGAAGCTGGCGTGGTATCGCGCGGTGAACCTGCTGTGGCTGGCGAATCCCCATCGACTGGCGATCGCCGAGACCGTCTCCTGGCGCGGGTCGGCGCGTACCAGGTCGTGGTGTGCCCGGACGAGCCGGATCCGCCGCAGGTAGGCCATGGGGGTGGTGCCGAGGTGTCGGCGGAAGGCGAGTTGCACCGCCCGGAGGGAGACGCCGGCGGCGCCGGCGATGTCGGCGGCGCTGATGTCCCGGTCGGCGTGCTCCTCGAGAAATGTGATCGCCCGTCGGAGCGTGGCGGTGGTGGCGTCGTTCCGGTCCGCGGCGGTCGGTTCGGTGAACGCGGTGTTGGGGAAGACCGCGAGCGCCGCCGCGGCCAGCATCCGGGCGGCGTTGCCGATCACCAGCGACTGTGCCCCGGCAGCCGGGCTGTTCACCACGACGTCGCGGACGAAGCTGGTGGTGTTGCGCCATTGCCGGGCGAGGGCCGTGCTGGCGGCACCCAGCTCGGTGAACTCGATCCGACCGGGCCGGCGGGCCGGCGCGGTGGTGGCCACCTGCGCCAGCACCGACAGGTCCAGTACGCAGAGCTCCACCTCACCGGGATGCCAGTGGACGGTGCACGGCTCCTCCGGCCTGGTGACCAGGAAGACCTCCCCGGGGCCGAACCGGTGGGCCGATCCGGCGCAGGAGCGATCGACGTGCGCGGTGCGGGTGCGACCGATGACCAGCCCGCCGAGGGTGCTGGCATCGATCTCGAGGTGCCCGGTCTGGCGGGTGGTGGCGATGGCGAAGGGGCCGGTGTCGGCGCGGTGGTGGGTGAGCCGGTATCCGTTCCTGCTCTGAATGCGCAGTCTCGGGTCGTACGTCGTGGACAGGAATTGCTGGATGGCCGCCGGGTCACGGCTGTCGAACTGGTGGGTCTGCACTGGCGATGACGTCATCCGCTGTCTCCGTCCGGTGGAGGTGCCGCCGGGTGCTGGAACGGGTGCCGACGGCAGGTTCGGGACGTGCCGGGGTGCTCGGCGGTGACCCGGCACGTCGTTGGCCGGTGGCGCGGTGGGATGGAACGTCGCGAGCGGGACGGCAGCGACCGGTTGAGCGTGTCGGATCTGGTCTGACCATTCACTGACGCTGAAACGCAATATCTGTAGATGGGAATGTCACCATACGACAATCGCCTACGTGCCGTCCTGCTAATCACTGCGATGTGTCGGCAGCTCGACTTCGTTTTCCGGCTAGCGCGCCAAATGGTTCTGCGCCTGCTGTCCTAGCCACCCGCGCGACCGACAGCGAAATCTTGTTCATGATTCGTCGGAGGATGACCGGGTCACTGCCGGGAGGCCGGCCCACGGAGGGGGAAGCGTTGGACAGTACCGATCCTGACCGCGTCGTTCGGCTGGCCGTCGCCGAGGCGCTGGCCCGGGTGGCGGACGAGGACAGCCTGGGTCTGGGCGAGGGGGACGCGCTGCAGAGGCTCGGGCGTGGGCTCCGTGAGGTGCTGCGCCGCGCACTCGACGACCGGGTGCCACTGACCACGCCGGAGTTCGTCGACCTCTGCCGCGACCTGGGTCTGCACCGTGAGGCCTTCGACCTGCTGGGGCACTACCTGATGACCGCGTTGCTGACCCAGCAGATCGGACCGGACGCCCTGATCCGCGTCGGGGTGCTCTTCGGCACCGTCGGGCGTTACCTGCCCGGTGCCCGTCCGGTGGCCCACCGCAACGAAGGTCCCGCGGCACGGCGACGCGACGTGCGCTCGGACAACAGCGTCGTCGGCCGGTACCGCCGCGCCAAGCTGCCGGAGCACCTGCCCAACCCGCCGAGCTGGACCTGCACCGGATGCGGCCGCGAGTGGCCCTGCGCCACCAAGCAGAGCCAACTGCTCGCCGAGTTCGGTGGAGCGCGCGCCTCCCTCGCGGTCTATCTCGGCTCCTGCCTCGTCGCCGCCGCTCAGGACCTGCCCACGTTGCCGTTGCCCCGGGTCCGGCTCCGATTCCTGGGCTGGCTGCCGCGCGCCCGGATCTGACCGCGCCGCCGGGGACACCGGTCGTCCGGTGCCCTGACCCGGACACGTCGGTGCCGGTCCCGACTGGACACCGCGCGAGCACGGGGTGACCCGCTGCTGCCCCACCCGGCGTTGCGCGCAGGTCGGGGCAGGGTGTTCATCGTGCGCACCAGCTGCGTACGACGGCTGTTCACCGCCTTCTCCGAGGCTCCTTGATCGAAAGAGCATTCGCTTGATCGAGGAGAGGCTCTCAGGTGAGAGACAAGCATCCCGAAGAGACCGAGCACGCGCAGCTGTCCCGGCGCAAGCTGGTCAAGTACGCGGGCGTCGGCGCGACGCTGGCCGCGGCCAGCCCACTGGTCGGGGCCGGCGCGGCCTGGGCCGACGAGGACCGCCGGCCGGGTGACGACGACAAAACCGACCGGGGCAACTCCAAGAACCGGGCGTGGCGTGCGGGCGACCACCACATCCACTCCGAGTACAGCGGCGAGTTCGACACCACGAAGTCCCCGATCGTCTTCCACAAGGGCGCGGACGCGGTCTACCCGATCGTCACCAACGCCATCATGGCGAAGAACTTCGGCCTGACCTGGGCGATGTGCACCGACCACGGTGGACCGACCCACTCGAAGGTGAACATCGAGCAGGCGTACCCCGACCTGCTGCGGTCCCGCAAGCTGGTCCCCGAGGTGCTCCAGTTCTGGGGCATGGAGTTCGACGCGCCCTCGCTGGACCACCACACGCTGATGATCCCGCGCCACGAGGACGAGGCGAAGCAGCTCTTCGAGCTGGAGAGCCGGTTCGCCAAGTACGACGCGTTCCCCACCGACCCGGCCCGTGACACCGAGGCCAAGATGGTGGAGTTCCTCAAGGTGGCCCGGGGCATGCCGCACAAGCCGCTGGTGATCGCCCACCACGCGTCCCGATCGGCGCCCGGTCTTGGCGTCTACGGTCAGGACACCCCGCGCGAGTTCCGCAACGGCAACAACGCCGCGCCGGACGTCTACATCGGCTTCGAGGGTGCGCCCGGTCACCAGGCCGCCCCGCTCAACGGTGGCAAGCGGGGCGGCTACGGCAACCACCCCACCTACGGCGGCTTCGACCAGATGACCGCCCGGGTCGGCGGTCTGTGGGACTCACTGCTCGGCGAGGGTCGGCGCTGGTGGATCACCGCGACCTCGGACTCGCACGTGCACTGGACCCGGGGCGGCTCCGACTTCTGGCCGGGCGAGTACAGCAAGACGTACGTGCACGCCCGCCAGGACTACGGCGACATCATGGACGGGCTGCGCAACGGCCGGATCTGGGTCACCACCGGTGACCTGATCCGCAGCCTCGACGTCACCGCCACGTCCCAGGGCAGGACCGCCGAGGTGGGCGAGACGATCACGGTGAGCCGTCGTAGCCGTACCGATGTCGAGATCGAGATCACCTTCCGCCCGCTGGGTGGGGTTAACGCGAACGGTGACCGGCCCGAGGTCCGCCGGGTCGACCTGATCGTCGGCCAGATCACCGGCCCGAGCGCCAGCCTGGACGCCGACACCAACCCCACCACCACTGTGGCGGCCCGGTTCGGCCCGCGGGACTGGCGTCGGCACGGCGACAGCTACGTCATCCGGCACACCTTGCGCAATGTCGAGGCGGACACCTACGCACGGGTGCGTGGCACCAGCACCGACGAGGCCGAGCCGCTCGCCGACGGGCTGGAGAGCCCGTGGGACGACCTGTGGTTCTACTCGAACCCGGTCTTCGTGCACGTGCGCTGACCCGGTGCGGTAGCGACATCGCGGGCCTGTCCGGCACCGCTCGACGGACGACGTCGGGCGGTGCGGGGGCGGGCCCGCCCGCAGTATCCGCGGGTCAGTCGGGCCTGCTGCGGCGGGCTCGGGGGGTGGCGGTTCGCCCGCTCCGCGCCGCCGCGGCGCCGGTCCGGCGCGTAGCGGGCGCCGCCGTCGCCGAGTCGGCCTGCACCCGTGTCACCACCTCGCAGAGGTCGCGCAACGGGTCCACCGCCTGGGCCGAGCAGGCGACCTTCTGCAGCAGTGACCGCAGCGTCGCCGACTCGGTCGACGTGAGCGCCCCCAGCAGGTGCGACTCGACCTGCCGCAGCGCCAACCGCCGCTGCTCCCAGGCGGCACGGCCGGCGTCGGTGACCTCGATCAGCCGGTTGCGCCGGTCGGCCGGGTCCGCGCGCCTGGCCACGAACCCGGGCCGCTCCAGGTCGTCGATCAGGTACGTGAGGACTGTGCGGTCGATGCCGATCTCCTCGGCGATCGCGCCCTGGTTCCGGGCCGGCCCGTTGCTGGCCGCGGTGAGCAGTTGGTAGCCGCGCGGGCCACCGGGGAAGTCGGTGAGCGCGTGCTCGGCCGCCCGGACGTAGCCGCGGAAGACGATGCCGAGCATCCAGCCCAGGTCGTCGTCGAGCGGATCGGGCCGGTCCGGCCGGTGAGTGGCACCCGTCATGCCCCGACAATACCGCAGTGAGTCAGACCTTGTTGGCGGAAGATGTTCTGTCTGTCATAAGGTTAAGGTTGCGACGCATCGTCCGAGGCGTCGAGGAAATCGGGAGGCTCGCAGATGAGCGACTACGGCCACGACCTGGTCTTCGGCTCCTTCGTCACGCCCAGCGCTGACAGTCCGGACCGCGCGGTCGGTGTCGCCGTCCTGGCCGAGCAGGTCGGGTTGGACCTGGTCACCTTCCAGGATCACCCGTACCAGCCGGCGTTCCTCGACACCTGGACGCTGCTGAGCTTCGTGGCGGCCCGCACCAACCGGGTGCACCTGGCGGCGAACGTGACCAACCTGCCACTGCGCCCGCCGGCGGTCCTCGCCCGCAGTGTGGCCAGCCTGGACCTGCTCAGCGGTGGTCGGATCAGCCTCGGCCTCGGGGCGGGGGCGTTCTGGGATGCCATCGAGGCGATGGGCGGCCGGCGGCTGACCCCCGGCCAGGGCGTACGAGCCCTGGAGGAGGCCATCGAGGTCGTCCGTCAGCTCTGGGACGTCGAGACGCGCGGCGGAGTGCGGGTCGACGGCGAGTTCTACCGGGTGGTGGGCGCCAAGCGCGGTCCCGCGCCGGCCCACGCGGTGCCGATCTGGCTGGGTGCGTACAAGCCCCGGATGCTCCAGCTCACCGGTCGTCGGGCCGACGGCTGGCTGCCCACGCTTGGTTATCTCCAGCCCGGTGATCTGACCAGGGGCAACGCGATCATCGACGACGCCGCGCAGCAGGCCGGCCGGTCCCCGCAGGACGTGCGCCGGCTGCTCAACATCGCCGGAGAGTTCTCGACCGTCGGGCGCGGCCCGCTGAACGGGCCCGCCGAGCGGTGGGCCGAGGAACTGGCCGAGCTGGCACTGGAGGAGGGCGTCGGCACCTTCATCCTGGGCAGCGACGACCCCGACGACCTGCGCCGCTTCGCCGGTGAGGTGGCCCCCGCCGTCCGCGAGTTGGTCGCGGCCGAACGTGACCGGGGCGCGGCTCCGGAGCGTACGCCCGAACTGGAGCCGGAGCCGGTCGCTGCGCCGCCGGCCCGGGCGAGCCGCGCCACCGCGACCGGTGGCGCGTTCGCCGTGGTGCCGACCCCGGACGACGGCGTACGGCGAAGCGGGCAGCAGGTGTGGGACGAGTCGAGCCGGCCGACCGGGCCCGCGCCCGACCCGGAGCGCACCTACACCCCGCAGGAGCAGGCCACCGGCGCGCACCTCGTGCAGATCCACGACGGCCTGCGCGCCGAACTGGCCCAGATTCACGACCTGATCGAGCAGGTGGCGGCCGGCGAGATCGACGCCGGCGCGGCCCGGTCCCACATCAACACGATGACCATGAGGCAGAACCGGTGGACTCTCGGCGTCTACTGCGAGTCGTACTGCCGCATCGTCACCACCCACCACACGATCGAGGACCAGTCGTTCTTCCCCAGGTTGCGGGCGCGTGACCCCCGACTCGGCCCGGTGGTCGACCGGCTGGAGCAGGAGCATCACGTCATCCACGACGTGCTGGAGGGTGTCGACCGGGCCCTGGTCGCGTACGTCGGGTCTCCGGACGGGCTCGCCGAGCTGCGGGCCGCGGTGGACCTGCTGACCGACGCCCTCCTGTCGCACCTCAGTTACGAGGAGCGGGAGCTGGTCGAGCCGTTGGCGCGGTTGGGCATCGCCTGATCAACGCGCCGTGGCGGCGGCTCGGGGTTGCCCCGATCAAATCTGAGAGACTACTCTCGAAACATGTCTCTCAAGAATCCGTACGGGGATTTCGAGATCAGTGAGCCGCAGGCGCTGCGGGCGCTGGCCCACCCGGTCCGGCTGGCGATCCTGGAGCACCTTCAGCGGCACGGCCCGGCGACTGCCACCGGGCTCTCGCCGCACGTCGGCGCCACACCGTCGGTGGTCAGCTGGCACCTGCGGCACCTCGCGACGTTCGGCCTGGTCCTCGACTGGGACGGTGCCACCAGCAAGCGGGAACGCTGGTGGCAGGCGGCAGCCCGCGGCTTCCGCTTCACGGTGCCGGAGGGCGCCGAGGGGCAGTCCGCCAGCCAGCAGCTACGCGGCGAGATGTTCGCCCGCAACGCCGACGCACCCCAGCAGTGGCTGCTGCATGAGGAGCCCCGGCTGGACCCCGAGTGGCGGGCGCTGGCCGGCATGGCCGACACCAGGTTCGTGGCCACCGCCGACGAACTGCGGCAACTGGAGGAGTCCATCGAGGAGCTGATCGCCCCGTACGTGCGGCGCAAGGAGGAGCCGGCCCCGGCCGACGCGCGGATCGTCCGGATGCTGCGCTACCTGCTGCCCGAGGCGGGGGACGAAGCCCCGGCCGAGCCCGGCGACGACGGCGCGCCCGCGTCATGACCGCCACCGACGTCCCCACCGACACCGGGCCCCCGCCGGCCCTGCACCGTGACCGGCGGTTCCGCACCTTCTGGATCAGCGAGACGATCTCCCATTTCGGCGATCGGATCAGCGAACTGGCCCTACCGCTGATCGCCGTCACCCTGCTCACCGCCACACCCGTGCAGGTCAGCGTGCTCACCGCGCTGATCTGGCTGCCCAACCTGCTGGGCCTGTTCCTCGGCGCCTGGGTGGACCAGCGCACCCACAAGCGGCGACTGCTGATCATCGCCGACCTGATTCGCGCCGCTGTGCTGCTCAGCCTGCCGGTGGCCTACCTGTTCGACGCGATCACCCTCACCCAGCTCTACCTGGTGGCACTGCTCACCGGCTTCGGAGCGGTGCTCTTCGCCATGGCGCGTCAGGCGTTCTTCGTCGGCCTGGTGCCGCGATCGGCGTACGTGGACGCGAACAGCAAGATGAGCATGAGCCGATCGCTCTCCTTCATCGCCGGCCCGGCCGTCGGCGGTGGGCTGGTCCAGGCGCTCAGCGCGCCGGTCGCGATCGTCGTCGACGCGCTCTCCTTCCTCGGCTCCGCGCTACTGCTCAGCCGCATCCCGGTGACCGAGGCCACGCCACCACCGCGTCGGACGTCCACCCTCGGCCTGGTCCGCGAAGGGCTCGTGCTGGTGCTGCGGCACCCGGTGCTGCGGGCCGCCCTCGGCTGCACCAGCACTGTCAACTTCTTCACCTTCATCACCGGCGCGCTGCTGGTGCTCTACGCCAGCCGCGAACTCGACCTGTCAGCCGGCGCGATCGGCATCGCCCTCGGTTTCGGGGCGATCGGCGGATTCATGGGCGCGGCGCTCGCACCGCGAGTCTCACGCGCCATCGGTCTGGGCCGCACCGCCATGATCGGCGCGGTGCTCTTCCCCGCGCCACTGGCGCTGACCGCGCTGGTGTCCGGACCCACCTGGACGAAGGTGGCCATGCTGGCGGCCATCGAGCTGGTCTCCAGCGTCGGGGTGATGCTGATGGACGTGAACCTCAACGCCCTCCTCATCGCCGTGACACCCGCCGACGCGCTGGGACGCCGGGCCGGTGCCTACAGCGCCGTCAACTACGGCATCCGACCGCTCGGCGCGCTGGTCGGCGGTGCCTTGGGCACCACCATCGGGCTGCGGCCCACACTGGCCATCGCCGGCCTGGGTGGCGTGCTCGCCGTGCTGTGGCTGCTCGCGTCACCGGTGCGCCACATCCAGACCCTCGACACGACCTGAGGGCTGCCGCGGCGCTCGACGATGCCGCCGGTGACGGCGGGGGCCGCCGTACGGCAGCCCTCGTCGTCGGCAGCTCGGATCGCCTTGGTCTGGGGCTGCGGCCCCGGCCAGCGAAGGTCAGCCGGCCTCGACCAACAGAATCCGGGCCAGCTCGGTGGGCTGGGAGAACATCGGCCAGTGGCCGGTGTCCATGGTGACCAGTCGCCAGTGGTCGCTGGTCAGCAGTTTCGCCACCGTGTCGTTGGGCTCAGGCCCGTCGAGCAGGCACTTGACGTACGTCGCCGGTAGCTCACCCAGCGGCCGGGTCAGCACGGCCGGCTCGGTCAACGTGGCCCCCGGGTGCGTCGTGGTGCCCTCGATCAGCCGGGCGATCTGCTCGTCGGTGAGACCCTGACCGTCGAAGTCGGCCACGCCGGCCGGAGCCCAATCGCCGCCGTTGTCGGCGAGTTGCGCCTCGAAGGCCGCCTGGCCCTGCCACCAGCCGGAGGCGAACGACCCACCGTCGACCGGCACCTCGGAATCCACGAAGACCACCCGGGTCAACCGGTCGCCGATCCGCTCGGCGGCCTGGCCCACCGGAATGCCGGCGTAGCTGTGCCCGACCAGCACCACGTCGCGCAGGTCGCCGCGCTCGATCTCGTCGACGATGTCCTGCACGTGGGTCTGCTGCCCGGCGGGCACATCCCGCCGGTCGGCGAGACCGGAGAGGGTCAACGCGTGCGTGCCGTGGCCGGCCGCCCGAAGTGGTGCCACCACCTCGTCCCATGCCGAGGATCCCAGCCACGCCCCCGCCACCAACACGAAATCAGCCATGGCCGGGACCCTAGCGGCACCCTCCGACAGCCCCGAAACGTCAGGACCAGGTGCGGGCCTGGGCCGGTGACCGCGAAGGGTCAGCCGGTGGCGTCGAGGTGGGCCGCGATCTGCCTCGGCAGCGGATAGCCTCGTTCGGCCGGCAGGTGGTCCGTGGCCGCCCGCACGTCATGGCCCCGCACCAGGTCCCGTACGCGGTGGACGGTGGAGGTGATGTCCGTGACGCTGACCGTCCAGTCGTCGACGTAACGGGTGACGGCTTCGCCGGACAGTCCGACCTGCAACGACCGGTAGGGCAACGCGCTCAGGTGCAGTGTCCGTTCCGGATCCCACTGCACCCGTACCGGGCTGGCCTTGAGTTGCCGCGACCACGTCGCCCGGTCGCCGTGCAGGCCCTGGTCGTAGTGACTCAGACAGGCTCTCGCCAGCGCCCACTCGAAGCCCTCCCGCGTGATGTCGATGGACAGCACACGCTCCTGCCCGGGCTTGGTGGCCCAACCGCAGCGGTACATCATCCACAGGAACGACGGCTTGATCCAGGTCATCCGGTCCCGCTTGAAGGGGGGCACGAAGCGACCGGCGGCCACCGCCGGCAGCGCGATCTCCGGTGGGTACGCCTGGTACACGGTGATCGTGTCGGCCGAGAAACGAGCACGGATCTGACGGGCAGGAACGGACACCCTGCGATCTTCACCCACCGGAGGGCACCTCTCCACCGGGTTTCGTACCCGAGCCGGGGGAGACCCGGTGCCGACCGGCGGCTGCCGAACTGGGCACTCAGGCGTGGTCCCGGGCGGGCGGCCCGATCTCCACCGGCATCCGGTGGATCTGGACCGGGTACTCGACGGCCGAGACCCCGCCGTTGAGCCCGGCGGTCAGGTGCAGACCGTCGGCGCTCAACCGGCGGCAGGGTGCCCTCGGCGCTCAGCCAATCGGCGGTGCCGAAGGGCCGACCCGGGCGGCGAGCCGCTTCGGGGCCATGACCACGTAGCTCTCGGTGAGCAACTCACAGACCTCCTCCCAGTCGGTGTCCTCGTCCAGGACCATGCCCATCACGTTCGGACTCCAGTCCGGTTTGTAGAAGGGGTGCCCGGTGGCGAGGAGCCCGGCGATCTCGTCGAGTGGCGACCGGAAGGTCAGCAGGCAGGCGGGCTGGTCGAGTGCGGCAGCCCGTCCGTGCACCGGCTGGCGGTCGGGGTCGACGGTGAGCACGTGGGCGATGGTCCGCTTGCGGATCCGCCAGCGGGTGCCCACCCAGGCGGGCTCCTCGTAGGTTTCCGGCAACCCGAGGCAGATCGGCCGCAGCCGGTCGAGGACCTCGGGCGGGACGTCTCCGGGTGCGGTCACGGACAACGACGCTAACCGGTCGGTGTGACACGTTCCGCTCGTCGAACCCCGCCCGGGCCGGTGGTGCGTGCCCCGTCGATCCGCCAGGATGGGCGGGGCGACAGTGGGCCGTCGCCCCGGCCCGACCCGCCCCCGTGCCCGCTGAGGAGTGCCGTGCCGTCCACCCTGCTCTCCCGCCGTGACCTCGACTTCCTGCTGCACGAGTGGCTGCGGGTGTCCGAACTCGTCGAGCGCCCCCGCTACGCCGAGCACTCCCGGGAGACCTTCGACGACGCCCTGGATCTCGCCGAGCGAGTGGCCACCGAGCAGTTCGCCCCGCACAACCGCGCCGCCGACCTGGCCGAGCCCACCTTCGACGGGCAGCGGGTGCGGCTGATCCCGCAGGTCCGCGCGGCGTTGGACAGCTTCGCCGAGACGGGCCTGCTCACCGCCGGGCTGGACGCCACTGTTGGTGGCCTGCAACTGCCGCACGCCGTCGCGGCGGCCTGCTTCACCTGGTTCCAGGCCGCCAACGTGGCCACCTCGGCCTACCCGTTCCTCACCCTGGGCAACGCCAACCTGCTGCTGGCTCACGGCAGCCCCGAGCAGGTGGACACCTACGTCCGGCCCATGCTGGACGGTCGGTTCTTCGGCACCATGTGCCTGTCCGAGCCGCACGCCGGCAGCTCGCTGGCCGACATCACCACCCGCGCCGAGCCGCAGGCGGACGGCACGTACCGGCTCTTCGGCACCAAGATGTGGATCTCCGGCGGCGACCACGAGTTGGCCGAGAACATCGTCCACCTGGTGCTGGCGCGCATCCCGGGCGCACCGCCCGGCGTCAAGGGCATCTCGCTGTTCATCGTGCCCAAGGTGCTGGTCGGCCCGGACGGGTCGCTCGGTGAGCGCAACGACGTGGCGTTGGCCGGGCTCAACCACAAGATGGGGTTCCGCGGCACCACAAACACCCTGCTCAGCTTCGGCGACGGCGCGCACACCCCGGCCGGCAGCGCCGGAGCGATCGGTCACCTGGTCGGCGCGCCGCACCAGGGTCTGGCGCAGATGTTCCACATGATGAACGAGGCCCGGATCGGGGTCGGCGCGGGCGCCACCGCGCTGGGTTACACCGGCTATCTCAAGAGCCTGGCGTACGCGAAGGAGAGGCCGCAGGGCCGGCCGGTCGGCGCGAAGGACCCGGCCGCCGCGCAGGTGCCGATCATCGACCACCCTGACGTACGACGGATGCTGCTGGCCCAGAAGAGCTACGTGGAGGGGGCACTGGCGCTGGTGCTCTACTGCGCGCGGTTGCTCGACGAGCAGAAGACCGCCCCTGCCCAGGCCGACCGCGAGCGCGCGCACCTGCTGCTGGACGTGCTCACCCCGATCACCAAGAGTTGGCCGTCGCAGTGGTGCCTCGCCGCCAACGACCTGGCGATCCAGGTGCTCGGGGGTGCCGGCTACACCCGCGACCACGATGTGGAGCAGCACTACCGGGACAACCGGCTCAACCCGATCCACGAGGGCACCCACGGCATCCAGGCACTGGATCTGCTGGGACGCAAGATGATCATGCAGGGCGGGGCTGGTCTCGCCCTGCTGACCACGACGATCGGTGACACGGTCGAGCGGGCCCACAAGGTCGGGGGAGAGGCGTCCGAGCTGGCGGAGCGGCTGGCCGCCGCGGGGGACCGGGTCACCGCTGTCACCCGTCGACTGTGGGCCGACGGTGACCCGGTGCTCGCGCTGGCCAACGCCAGCGCCTACCTGGAGGCCGTCGGGCACGTGGTGATCGCGTGGATGTGGTTGGAGCAGGTGCTGGCGCTGCCGGCGGAGGGGGCCGGCGACGGGTTCCACGCCGGCAAGCGGCAGGCCGCCCGCTACTTCTTCGCCGTCGAGTTGCCCAGGACCGGCCCGCAGTTCGACCTGCTGGAGAGCCGGGACCGAACCACGCTCGACATGCGCCCGGACTGGTTCTGACCGGTCCCGCCGCCCGTCACCGTCGACGGGACCGGTGGCTCACGGCCTGCCGCCCCTTGACGACGCCCCAGACGATCACGATCACCAGCGCGATCACGCCGATGATGATCAGCCAGCGGACCGCCTCGAGGATCAACCCGAGCAGGATCAGCACGCCGGCGACCACGCCGACAACCCAGAGCAGTGCACGCATGTCGACCTCCCGTAACCGGCCGCGCCTGGTGCGGCCGGCCCCCGCTTCTCGTTCCCCGTCCGGCCGACACCATGCGGGCGCGGCCTACCGAAGTCGATCAGGAGCCGGTACGCGCCACGTAGACGGTGTTCGCCGACTCCCCGCCGGTCAGCGGATTGGCGAACGGCACGACATGCGCGCGTACGCTCGCGAACACCTCGGTGAGCGCGGCGGTGAACTCGGCGTCCGGCGGGTCGTCCGACCAGAGCGCGAAGACGCCCTCGGGGCGTAGCAGGGCGGCCAGGCGACGCAACCCGGCCGGCGGGTAGAACGCCGCGTGGCTCGGGTGCAGGACGTTGCGCGGGGAGTGGTCGACGTCGAGCAGCACCGCGTCGAACCGCCGGCCGGGCACCTCGGCGTCGAAACCGGTGTCACCGGCCACCGCCGCGAAGAAGTCGGCCTGCACGAAGCGGGTCCGGGGGTCCTCGGCGAGCCCCGCCGCGAACGGCAGCAGCCCTCGCTGGTGCCAGTCGATCACGTCCTCGATCGCCTCCACCACGAGCAGTGAGCGCACCCGGGGGTCGCCCAGCGCCGCGCAGGCGGTGTAGCCCAGCCCGAGACCGCCCACCACCACGTCGAGCGAGTCACCGGCCACCTCGGCGAGGCCGAGCCGGGCCAGCTCGATCTCCGCGACCGGGAAGAGGCTGGACATCAGGTACTCGTCGTCGAGCTTGACCTCGTACACCTCGACCTGGAGTGCCGGGTCCCGGCGTCGGCGCAGGCTGATCGCGCCGATCGGGGTCTCCCGCCAGGCCAGCTCTTCGAAACGCGCGCCCACGGGTGCCCTCTCGCCGCCGGATTCGTCCACGGATGGTAGCGGTTGCCCCGCGACGGGCGGCCACGCAGGGTCCGCAGGAGATCGACGCAGCGCATATCCTGTGCCCGGCCGATCCACCGGAGGTGACTCATGCCGTCGCGGCAGGACCAGCTGCACTCCTACCAGTTCAGCGTCCAGCGGGCGGTCGCCGCCCTGGTGATGCGGGAGACCGACCCCGCCCAGTCGCCGTTTCGGCGGCTGGCCGGCGCCGGCCTGGCCAGCGTCCTGGTCGCGGCGATCGGGCTCGGTGGTTTCGCCCTCTACGGCCTGTTCGCCGGTGGTGGCAAGGGGTGGCGCGACCCGGGCGCGGTGATCGTGGAGAAGGAGTCCGGCGCCCGGTTCGTCTACCGCGAGCAGAAGCTGCACCCGGTGCTCAACTACGCCTCGGCGCTGCTCATCGTCGGTGCGGACCGTTCGAAGACGGTCCTGGTGTCCCGACGCACGATCGACGGGGTGCCGCGCGGGCTGCCGTTGGGCATCGCCGACGCACCCGACTCGCTACCCGCCCCGGGCCGGCTGGCCGCCACGGCGTGGACGGTCTGCTCGATGGTCCCGGCCGGCGCGGGCGTCGAGGTGCCCCGCTCCGCGTTGCTGATCGGCACCGAGCCCGACGGCGGTCGGCCGTTGGGCGATGACGCGCTGCTGCTGCGCCACCCCGACGGCGGGCTGTACCTGGTCTGGCACCAGCGCCGCTACCTCGTCCGTGATCCCAGCCGGGTGCTGGCGGCGCTCGCCACCACCCGCGCCCAGGCGGTTCGGGTGGCGCCGGCGCTGCTCAACTCGCTGCCCGCCGGCACCGACCTCGCCCCGCTCGATCCGCCCGCGTTGGGTCGGCCCGCCACCCGGGTGCCGGGTGCGGCGATCGGCACCGTCTACCTGGTGAGCAACTCCGGTGGCGGCCGGCAGTACGCGGTGGCGCTCGACGCCGGCCTGGCCGGCATCACCGAGTTGCAGGCGGGGTTGTTGCTGGCCCGCACCGGGCAGGTCGAGCCGGAGCCGATGACGTTGGGTCGGTTCGCCGCCCTGCCCACGGTGCCGGATCTCGCCCCGACCGGCCCGAACGCCCCGCCACCGACCCCGCCCCGGCTCGCGGCCGGCGACGGCGGGGCGCTCTGCACCCGCATCGGCGACGACGGCGGGGTTGGTGAGGTGCGCTGGGGCGTACCGCCGCGGGACCTGACGGCCGTGCCCCGCACCGCGCCCACCGGCGGCGCGGTGCTGGCCGACCACGTGGTGGTGGAGCCGGGCCGCGGTGCGGTGGTCGAGGCCGTCGCGGCGCCCGGCGCGACCGGCGGCGCGGTCTCCGTGGTCACCGACCTGGGCCGACGGTACGTGCTGGCCGACCGGGAGGTGCTCCCGATGCTCGGTTACCGCGGCGTGCGGCCGGTGCGGCTACCGGCCGGGCTGGTCAGCCTGGTGCCCGCCGGCGCCACCCTCGACCCGGCCGCCGCCCGCGCCGTCGCCGCCCCAGACTGATCCGCCCAAAGCTGTGGCGGTGCGCTGGGGCCGCGGTGATCAAGGGGTTTGCGTCAGAACCTGGCGCGAGGCTGACGCAAATCTCTTGATCACCGGGAAGCAACGCGTGGCAGGCGGTGTCAGTCTGGCGGGCGGCGCAGGACGGTGACCGCGAACGGGGCGTCGTCGCGCCACGGGCGCAGGTCCCAGGTGGCGAAGCGCTGCTCCACGCGCAGCCCGGCGGCCACCGCGTCGGCGTCGAAGGCGGTCAGTGGGTAGCCGCGCTCGGTGCCGAAGCCCACTGTCAGCACGCCGTCGGGTCGCAGGTGCGCTGCCACCCGGCGCAGCACCTCCGGTTCGGTGCCGACGGCGACGAAGGCGAGCACGTTGCCGGCCAGCACCGCCGCGTCGAACGGCTCGGCCTCACCCAGCGCCGGCAGATCCAGGTCGGCGAGGTCGGCGACCAGCCACGTCGGGCCGGGATAGTCGGCGCGGGCGGCATCCACCAGCGCGGGGTCGGCGTCCACCCCGACCACCGTGTGGCCCCGCTCGGCCAGTGCGGCACCGACGCGGCCGGTGCCGCTGCCGGCGTCGAGAATGCGGGAGCCGGGCGCGACGAGGGCGTCCACCAGTCGGGCCTCGCCGGCGAGGTCCGCGCCCTCGGCCACGAGCTTGCGGAACCGGTCGATATACCACTGTGAGTGCTCGGGACCGGTGTCGGTCGCCCAGCGGGTCGGGTTGGCCATGAGGCCACCGTATCCGGGCCGGTGGGGGCCGGGCGGGCGACCCGGACGAGACCATCATCCCTTCTCCGCGCCGCTGGTCAGCCCCTCGGTGAGCAGCCGTTCGCTGGCGAAGAAGAGGATCACGATGGGCAGGGTGAGCACGACCGAGCCGGCCATCAGCACGGTCTTGGGAACCTCCACCCCGTCGGCGAGCAGGGACAACCCCAGCGACACCGTCCACCGGTTGGGTTTGTCGACCAGGAACAGCAGGGCGAAGAGGAACTCGTTCCAGGCGATCATGAAGTCGTAGAGCGCGACCGCCATGATCGACGGCATCGCCAGGGGCAGGCTGACACGACGGATGATGCCGAGTCGGCCGGCGCCGTCGATGGCGGCGGACTCCTCCAGGCTGACCGGGATGGTCTCGAAGTAGTTCTTCAGCATGTAGACCGACACCGGCAACGTCTGCGAGATGTAGACCAGCACCAGACCGAACAGCGAGCCGCGCAGCCCGGCGCGGGTGAAGACCACGAACAGCGGGATCGCGATGACGATCGACGGAAACAGGTAGACCGCCAGGAACAGGAAGTCCACCTGCCTCCGGCCGAAGAACCGTAGCCGGGCCACCGCGTACGCGCCGGGGATCGCGACCAGGAGAGTGAGCACTGTCGCCGCGACGGCGACCAGCCCACTGTTGCGGATGAAGGTGAGGAAACCCTGGCCGCCGTCGTCGGTGGCCTTGAGTACCTCGGCGTACGTGGCCACGGTCAGCTCACCGAAGCCGACCACCAGCGCCCCGGGGTCGAGCAGCAGCCGCTCGATGGGGCGCACCGAGAGCACCAGCATGTAGTAGAAGGGGAAGACCGTGATCACCAGGAACACGGCGATCACCAGGCGGCGCAGCCAGCGCAGGCTCACCGTCTCGACCACGTCCCGGTCCATCAGCCCACCCTCCGTCCGAAGAAGCGCAGATAGATCAGCACGAACACGATGAGCACCACGGCCAGCACGACCGCCTGGGCGGCCGCGGCCCCGATGTCGGTACGGGCGGTGAGGAACTCGTACACCCGCACGCTGACCACCTCGGTGCCGGCGGCACCGCCGGTGAGCAGGTAGACGTCGTCGAACTTGTTGAACGTCATGATGAAGCGCAGCACGCCCAGCAGGGCGATCACCGGCAGCAGCTGCGGCAGCAGGATGTGCCGGAACCGCTGGGTGGGGGTGGCGCCGTCGACCCGGGCGGCCTCCTCCAACTCGCCGGGCACCGCCTGGAGCCGGGCCAGCAGGAACAGGAACGCGAACGGGAAGTACCGCCACGCCTCGAAGACGATCACCGTGGCCAGCGCTGTCGACTCCTGGGTGAGGAACGGCACCGGGGCGTCCCAGCCGAGCAGGCGTTGACCCCAGGCGTTGACGATGCCGAGCTGTGGGTCGAGCATCACCTGCCAGACGAACGTCACGGCGACCACCGGTGCCACGTACGGCAGCAGCATGGACGCCCGGACCAGGGTGCGACCCCGAAACGGCCGGCGGACGACCAGTGCGGCCACCAGGCCGAGCAGGATCGACCCGACGGTGCCGCCGATGCTGTAGATCAGCGTGACCCACAGCGTCTCGGCGAAGCCGGGGGTGTGCAGCACCCGGTCGATGTTGTCCATTGTGAACTCGCCGAACAGACCGGTCTTGCGCAGCGTGGCCAGCCGGACCCGCTGGAAGGCGAGCACCACTGTCCACACGATCGGGATGCCGATGACCGCGATGGTGACGAGCAGGGTCGGTGCGACAAGCGCGAGCCCGGCCCGGGATTCGCGGCGGCGCAGGGTCAACGGTCGGCGCCGGGGTGGCGCCGACCGCTCCCTGGTGGGGGAGCGGCCGGGGCCGGGCGCGGTGGTGGTCAATTGACGCCCGCCTTGATGGCGTCCACGTCCTTCGTGGCGCGGTTGGCGGCGGCCGCCGCGTCGGACTTGCCGGAGACGAGGTCGCCCAGCACCTTGGGCACCGGCAACTCGCCGAGCATGGCGCCGACGAGTTTGCCCTGCCCCTGGGTGAGCCCCCAGCGCCCGAAGGTGTCCGGGCTGCGGCGCAGCGTGGCCAGTACCTCGTCGCCGTACACGTCGGTGAGGGGCTTCTTCGCGTCCACACCCGCCTGGCTGGTGTTCCAGGCGGTCAGGTACGCCTCCGGCTCGGCGGGGGTGCCCTTGCGCACCGGGAAGCGGCCCTCGGGGGACATGCCGAACCAGCGCGGGTAGCCGTCACCGAGCATGTACTCCACGAAGGACTTCGCCGGGTCGGTCACCGCGCCGTCGAGAACCGCCCACGAGCTGATCTCGCCGTACTGGGCCGGTTCGGCGCCGTTCGGGCCCTTGATCGCGGTGACGAACCCGCTGTTCTTCGCGAGGAACGCCGGGTCGGCCTGGCACTGGGGGCAGGTCGGCTTGGCGTCGTTGCGCAGACCGGCGAGCTCGTCGAGGATGAACGGTGACCAGATCACCATGGCCGCCTTACCCGCGAAGTAGGTGGCCCGGGTGGTGTCCACGTCCTGCGCGCCCTTCACCGAGCTGGTGCGGATCAGGTCACCGTAGAAGCGGAACGCCTCGACGCACTGGGGTGAATCCAGTGTCACCTTCCCCGAGTCGTCGGTGAGCTGGCAGCCGTTGGCCAGCGCCAGGTGCTCGAAGGTCTGCTGGGTGAACACGTCGCTGGGGGCGGTCGCCGCGGTGATGCCCGCGACGCCGCCGGTGTTCAGTCGGGCCGCGGCGGCGGTGATCCGCTCGTACGTGTCGGGGGCGGGTAGGCCGGCCGCGGCGAACAGGTCCTTGCGGTAGACGAGCAGCTGCCCCCAGCCGTCGCTGGGCACGGAGAGCTGTTTGCCGTCGTCGGAGGTGAGCTCCAGCGCTCGGGGGGAGAACGTCTGCTTGCCCAGCTTGTCGACGACCTCCGCGTTCGCCGAGGCGTGCAGCAGCTCGTTGCCGGCGAGCGTACGGATGCCGGCGAGGGAGACCGAACCGACCACGTCGGGCAGGTCGCCGGCGGCGGCGTTGGCGGCGATCAGGGAGGGGAACTGGTCCTCGTTGACGGTCACGAGATCGACCTGGATCCCGGTCTTGGCGGTGAAGTCGGCGATGATCGCCTTGGTGGCGGTGACCCGGTCGGCCACATCCTCCAGGCTCCAGACGGTGATCTTCTTGCTGTTGCTGTCGGGTTCGTCGTCGCCGCAGGCCAGCAGGGTGGACGTGGTCAGTGCCAGGATCAGGGTGGTGGCGAGTATCCGCCTCGGAGGTGCTGACATCGATGGCACTCCTCTCGAAGGGTACAAGAAGGATCCAACACCTTCGATTGATCAATAGCAAGACATATCGCGATTTTTTGCTATCCTGGAGCCCAGTGCTACCGGGATGTGACACATGGGCAACTGGGTGGTCTCTCTCGCCGGTCCTCGACGCATCAGCCTCGAGCCCTGCCCGCCGGATCCGCTCGGCCCCGGCCAGGTCCGAGTCCGCACCTGTTACTCGGGCATCTCCGCCGGCACCGAGCTGACCCTCTACCGGGGCAGCAATCCCCGACTCAGCAAGGACTGGGACGACGCCGCCCGGATGTTCGTCCCCCGACAGACGCCGGTGCCCTACCCGTTGATCGGCTTCGGCTACGAAGAGGTCGGGGAGGTCATCGAGGTCGCGCCGGAGGTCACCGACCGGCATCCCGGGCAGCTCGTCTGGGGCATCTGGGGGCACCGGGCCGAGGCCGTGCTCGCCGCCGACGCGGTCCGCGCGCTCCCCACCGGGCTGGATCCGCTCGCCGCGGTCTTCGCCCGCCCCGGCGCCATCGCGCTGACCGCCGTGCTCGCCGGCGACCTGCACCTCGGCGACTGGGTCGGCGTCTTCGGCCAGGGTGTCATCGGGCTGCTCGCGACCCGGCTCGCGGTGCTCTCCGGGGCCCGGGTGGTGGCCGTCGACCCGGTTCCCGGCCGGCTGGAGCACGCCGCCCGATACGGTGCGCGATCCACTGTGGATGCCACTGTCACCTCCGCCGCCGCCGTGCTGCGCCAGGCCACCGACGGCCGGGGGGCCGATGTCTGCCTGGAGTTGTCCGGCGCGTACCCGGCGCTGCACGAGGCGATCCGCTCCACCGCCCACGCCGGCCGGGTCGTGGCCGCCGGTTTCTACCAGGGCCAGGCCGAGGCGCTCGGCCTCGGCGAGGAGTTCCACCACAACCGCATCCAGTTGGTGGCCGCCCAGGTCTCCGGGCCCACCCCCGCGCCGAGCATGGCCGGTCGGTGGACCGGAGACCGGGTCGCGCAGACCTTCATGGACCTGGTGGCCGACCGCAGCGTCGACCCGCTGCCGCTGGTCAGCCACATCGTCGACGCCAGCGCGGTCGCCGACGCCCTCGCGCTGCTCGACCGCGGCGCCGGTGACGTCCTCCAAGTCGTGCTGAGGTTCTCATGACCACCATCGCGCTGGCCTGTCAGGAACAACTCCTGCCGGGCACCAACCTGATCCAGAAGTACGCCCTCGCGGCCGCCCTCGGCTACCAGGGCATCGAGCTACGCGGCCGCGGCGACCTGGCGTTCGCCCGCCGGTTGCCCGAGCTGCGCCGGGCCCGCGCCGCCGGGGTGGTGATGCCCACCGTCTGCGTCGAGATGGACCACTTCATCGGCGACTTCGACCCCGCCCGGTCCGCCGACGCCGTCCGCAACCTGCGCTCCCAGCTCTCGGTGATCGCCGAGCTGGGCGGCGTCGGGGTGATGACCCCGGCCGCCTGGGGGATGTTCTCCCGACGCCTGCCGCCGTTCGAGCCGCCCCGGGCCCCGGACGGCGACCGGCAGGTGCTCCTCGACGCCCTCGGCGAGCTGGGCGAGCACGCCCGGGCCGAGGGGGTCACCCTCTTCCTGGAACCCCTCAACCGGTACGAGGACCACATGGTCAACCGTCTCGACCAGGCGGTGGCGCTCTGCGCCGCGCTCGGGCTGCCGTCGGTCCGGGTGGTCGCCGACACCTTCCACATGAACATCGAGGAGGACGACGTGCACCGCGCGCTGCGCGCCGCCGCGCCGTACCTCGGGCACGTACAGGTCAGCGACTCCAACCGGTACCAGCCCGGCGCCGGGCACCTGGACTGGCCGGCGCTGGTGCGTACCCTGCTGGAGCTGGACTACCGGGGCTGGCTGGCCCTGGAGTGCCGGCTCCGCGGCGACCCGGTCCGGGCCCTGCAACAGGCCGCCACGGTGCTGCGACACGCGCTGCCCCGGCGGGCCGCCGCGTGACCGCCGACGCAAGGCTGACCAGCGCCGGCGCGCGCTTCGATGCCGAGCCGACCAGCGTCGGCGTGCCCGTCGACGCCGCAGCGACGCGCGCCGACGCCGCCGGCACCGGCCCGGCCGACGCGGCCGGGCTGCGTCGACTCGCTGTCGACACGCTCGACGCGAACTGGGAACACGGCCACACGGTGCCCTCGCGCACGCTCTACCCGCACCAGTGGAGCTGGGACTCCGCGTTCATCGCGATCGGGTTGGCCCAGGTCCGCCCCGAGCGTGCCTGGCGGGAGCTGGCGAGCCTGTTCCGGGCGCAGTGGGCCGACGGACGGGTGCCGCACATCGTGTTCAACCCGGCGCTGCGGGTCGGCGCGTACTTCCCGGGGCCGGAGATGTGGCGTTCGGCCGACGTGCCGGGAGCACCGACGGTGGCCACCTCCGGCCTGGTCCAGCCGCCGGTGCACGCGCTCGCCGCGTTGCTGGCGTACCGGCGGACGCCCGACCCCACCGGGCTGGCCGCGCTGCGCGGGCTCTATCCCGCGCTGGTCGCCCAACAGCGCTACCTGGCCGAGCGGCGGGACGTGGCCGGTGACGGACTGGTCTGCATCGTGCACCCGTGGGAGTCCGGGTTGGACAACAGCCCGGCGTGGGACGAGCCGATGGCCGCCGTGCCGGCCGAGGCGGCAGTCATGCGCGCGTACCGTCGGCACGACACCACGCACGCCGACGCCGCGCACCGCCCCACGGACCTGGACTACGCGCGCTACCTGGCGATCGTCGCCGCCTACCGCGAGCGCGGCTACTCCGACCGCGACCTCGCCGCCGGTCACCCCTTCCTGGTGGAGTGCCCGTTGTTCAACGCGGCGTTCGGGGCCGCCGAACACGCCCTCGCCGAGATCGCCGCGCTCGTCGGCGACGACCCCGGGCCGCACCGGGCCCGAGCGACCCGCATCACCGAAGCTCTCCTCCGCCGGTTGTACGACCGGAACACCGGCACGTTCCAGCCGCGTGACCTGCGCACCGACCGCCTGGTGAGCGCCCGTACCGTGCTCGGGCTGACCCCCCTGATCCTGCCGGACCTGCCGGCCCGGCACGCCGACGCGCTGGTCGTCGAGGCCCGGTCGGCGCGCTTCGGGGTGGCCCGTCGGATGGACCGGCCGTTGCCCACCTACGACCGCACCGCACCCGACTTCGAGCCGCTGCGGTACTGGCGCGGGCCGAGCTGGCTCAACATCGGCTGGCTGGTCCGGCGTGGGCTGCTCGGGCACGGGCACCCGGAGCTGGCCGCCGGGCTGCGCCGCTCGATGATCGGTCTGGTCGCCGGAGCCGGCTGCCACGAGTACTTCCACCCGGACACCGGCGCCGGGCTGGGCTCACCGGCGTTCAGCTGGACCGCCGCGCTGCTGCTCGACCTGCTCGCCGACTGAGCACGCTGCCGGGTGGTAGCGTCCCCGGTCCCGGCGGCGGTAAGGAGCATCGTGCGCGAGATCGACAAGGTGGCCTGGATCCTCGTCGAGGACGGTCGGGTGCTGAGCACCCGGTCGGTGGGCAAGGACGTCTGGTACCTGCCGGGCGGAAAGCGCGAGCCGGGCGAAACCGACCTGGAGACCCTGCGTCGGGAGATCGACGAGGAGTTGAGCGTCGAGGTCGACGTGCCCGGTGCCGTGCGGCTGGGCACCTTCACCGCCCAGGCGCACGGCCACACGACCGGCATCACCGTGCGGATGACCTGCTACCGGGCCGACTACCGGGGACAGCTGCGGCCGGCCAGCGAGATCGCCGAGATGGCCTGGCTCGGGTACGCGGACCGACACCGCACCTCGCCGGTCGACCAGATCATCTTCGACCACCTGCTGGCCGAGGGTCTGCTGGCCTAGCGGCAGTTTGTCGCGGCCGGCCAGGGGTAACCGGCCGAGCGTGACCGACGGCGACGGGTTCCCGTACTTCATCGACGCGGTGTCCCAACGGTCCGGCCTGCCGGCCGAGGAGGCCGCCGCGCTCGCCCGCGCCGTGCTGCAGACGTTGGCCGAGCGGGTGACCGGCGGCGCGCCCGGCGACCTCGTCGGGCACCTTCCGAACGAGGTCGACGGCTACCTGAGCGGCCCGGCCCCGGATCCGGCCGGGACGGCCCTCCCAGCCCCGGATGCGGCCGGCGCCCTCGGCCCGGATGCCGGGGCCGATGGCTTGACCAGCGGGGTGGGCCTGGAGGTCGGCGGTGCCGGCGCGACCCCGATGGAGGCCGGCCCGACGGAGTTCCTTCGTCGGGTGGAACAGCGTGCCGGGGTCGACCCGGCCACCGCCCGGGCCGGAACCGGTGCCGTCTTCGCCACGTTGCGCACGGCGATGACGGTGCGGGAGTTCCGGGAGATGGTGGCGCGGCTGCCGCGCGACGGCGGGTTCTGACCCGGCCCGGCGGGGTCAGTCCAGGAGTGCCCCGGTGACGTCGGCCCGGTTGAGGGCCGCCACGCACCAGGCGAAGTGGCCGTCCTGACCCGTCGGGTCGTAGGCGTTCGCCGTGATCAGCGAGTAGGCCGCCCGAGCACCCCGGCCACCTGCTCCTCCGCGAGGTAACTCACGCCTCGGACACCTCCTCGGGCTCGGCCACCCAGGCGGAGAAGACCGGCACCCCGTGCCACGGGCCGGTGACGCCCTCGGCCCTGGCATCGGTGGCGACGGCCACCACCGCGTACGGGTGGCCGAAGCGCAGCTCGGCGGTGCGTGCGACCCCCTCCGGTGGCAGGCTGGTCAACCCGAACATGGCGGTCACGGCCGCCGCCTCGAAGCCGTACCTGTCGAACCGGGCCACCGCCGTCTGCCGTGCCTCGAAGCGCTCCATCGGCAGCGCCGTCGCCGTCGCCAGCGTGGCCGCCACGGCCGGAAAGCCGAGCACCGGTGCGGTCAGGTCGTGGTCGCTCCGGGCCGACCAGCAGGGCAGGACGGCGGTGTGCCGCTCTTCGCGGCCGTCGCGGGCCCGGGTGCGTACCCGCTCCTCGGTCAGCGTCCACAGCGGAGTCTCGCCGAGCGGCAGGTCGAACAGCGAGCGGCTGCCCGTCGGTTGCGCGCCGTCGGCCGCGCCGGCGCTGAGGTCGTACGCGATGGCCAGCACCTCGGCCGGTGGCACCTGCGGTGCGGCGGCCACCGAGAGGACGACCAGCCCCGCGCCGTCGGTCGTCTGGGCCGGTGCGGCGTGCACGATCACGTCACCGGCCCGCGCGGTGGAAACGATGGCGCAGCGGTGGCCCTGGCTCGGGCTGCGCAGTGCTTGCCGCAGTTGACCGGCCCACGGGCTGCCCCCGCCGAGTGCGCGTGCGTCGGCGACGTCGAACGGGGTCGCCCAGGACACCCGGGTGGCCAACGCGCTGGCCAGGGCCAGCACCACGTCCGGCCCGACCGGCAGGGGAAACGTCTCGATCAGGCCGAGGGTGTGCTCGCGCGCCCAGGCGTCCAACCCGGCCTGATCGGGCAGGACGCCGACCTCGGTCGTGTTGGGCAGCGCGGCCCGCCACGCCGCCGCACCGCCGTCGCCCTGCCCCGCTCGGTGCCAGAGCGCGGTGGCGGACCCGACCAGCGGGTGCGGCGCGTCCAACAGCGTTCGGGCGGCCTCGGCCGCGCTCGGCAGGTCCGTGCCCAGCGCCTGCACCAGCTCCGCGGCTGTTCCCTTCGCGGTGGCCGGCTCGGCCGTCGTGGCAGCGACCGCGAGCAGCAGCCAGGCGCCGAGCGGGGAGGCGACGTGGTGTCGGTCGCCGGCTGTGGCGTGCAGCCGCGCGGCGTACGCGGAGAGCGGCCCGTGCAGATCGGTCCTCATGTCCCCACTCTGCCCGCCGGCCCGGCTCACGACCACAGCTCGAACGGCTCGTCGATCTCCGTGCCGGTGAGAAAGGGGCTGATCAGCCGGGGGAGCTGCCCGGGGTAGAACCGTTCCCTACTGGCCATCACCGCCGGCAACGGCCACCAGCGGAAGCTGAAGTAGTCCTCCCGCTCGTAGTCGAGCCGGTGCGCCTCGTCCACGTCCGGGCCGGGGCCGGTCAGCCGTACGGCGACGACAACCTCGTCCTGGACGTGCCGGAACTGGCGGTGCAGGAAACTCGCCCGCCGCCGCCAGTTCGGCGCACCAACCTGGTCGGCGCTGATCACGATGCCGGTCTCTTCCCGCAGCTCCCGCACCGCCGTGTCGCGATAGGTCTCACCGGGATCCATGCCACCGCCCGGCAGCTCCCACCAGGTGCCCAGCCGGGCGTGGTCCGGGTCGCGGGTGTGGAACAGCAACACCCGGTCGGTGCCGTCGGTGACCACCACCCGCACCGCGCGTCGCTCCAGGATCGGCAGGTCACGGGGCAGCTCGTTCATGGAGCCAGTCTGTCGTACCGCCCCCTTCGGCAGCGGGTAGGCTGCCCGCCGTGGCTGGTCTGTTGAGGAATGTCGCGGCGCGTATCTCCCGGGTCGGTGCGGTGATCCCGTCGCCCCGGCGTACCGGGCCGGCGCCCGCGCAGGTGGCCCGCCGCCGTCAGGTGAGCGCTTTGCAGCGTCGGGAGCTGACCTACGCTCCGGAGCGGGACGGTCAGGCCGACCCGGGCGAGATCGTCTGGACGTGGGTGCCGTACGAGGACGACCCCCGCCAGGGCAAGGACCGGCCGGTGCTTGTCGTCGGGCGGCACAGCCGGACCCTGTTCGGGCTGATGCTGTCGAGCCAGAGCGAGCGGCACGGGCAGCGGCACTGGTTCGCGCTCGGGCCGGGCGAGTGGGACCGCGACAACCGGCCGAGCTGGGTCCGGCTGGACCGGGTGCTCACCATGCGCGAGGACAGCATCCGCCGGGAGGGCGCCGTGTTGGATCGGCCCCGGTTCGACCGCGTCGGGCAGGCGTTGCGCGCCGGCTACGGCTGGCGCTGACCGCGCCGGCCACGGCTGGCGCGGATCGGTAACGAGCCGCGCGCCGGGGCTGCCCCGGCGGTGGGGCAGCCCGGGCAGTGATGCATCTGGCGGTGAGGTCTATTCGCGGCTCGGGCCGACTGCCGCGCCTTTCGCGTCCGGCGGCGGGTACGGCTGGTCGGCGAGGAGTCGGGCCAGGTGCGCGGTGTTGAGCGCCAGGGCCTTCGTGGTGCGGCCGGTGGTGTCGGGCTTGGGGCCGGCGTCGCGGTAGTCCACGGTCTGCAGTGCCTCACCGACCCAGTAGGTCGCGGCGGCGGCGGCAATGGTGAAACCGACCTCGTTGAGCGCCTGCTGCACCTCGCCGATGGTGTGGTGGGCGCCGTCCTCGTTGCCGACCACGGCGACACCGGCCACCTTGCCGTAGGTGAGGAGCCGGCCGTCGGCGTCGGTCTCGGAGAGTTCGGCGTCGAGGCGTTCGAGGACCATCTTGCAGACGCTGGAGGGCTGGCCGAGCCAGATCGGCGTGGCGATGATCAGCACCTGGGCGGCCATCAGCTTGCCGCGGATCGCCGGCCAACCGTCGCCGTCGCCCTCGTCCGTGGACACCCCGAAACGCACGTCGTGATCGACGACGCGGATCATCTCGCCCTCCACGCCCTGCACGGCCAGCTCGGCGAGCACTTCCCGACCGAGCTGCTCGGCGCTCGACGGCGTCGGTGACGGCTTGAGGGTGCAGTTGAGTACGAGGGCGCTGATGGTCGCCACGTCGGTTCCTCTCGGCGGTCGTGTTCGGGTACTGGCCTGCCATACCCGGCTAGGACGTCTCAGAACACCCCTGCGACCGGCAAAACCGCTGGGTCGACGGCCGGAGCGCTGGCATGGTGTCCGCATGGTGCCGAACGTCGCACGGCAGGTGGCCGAACAGGTACGGACGGGCTTCGGCCTGCACCTGTCCACGATGGAGCCGGTCACCTCCGGCGCGGACCAGCACGCCCGACTGTGGCTCGCTCGGGCCGTCGACGGCTCTCGGTACGCGGTCAAGCTGAGCGGTGGCGGCACCCCGGCCGGCCTGGTCGTGACGGCGTACCTGGCCGAACAGGGGGTGCCGGGCATCGCCGCGCCGCTGCGGGCCGACGGCGGACGGCTGTCGATCGACCACGACGGCCGCCGCCTCTCGGTGGTGCCGTGGGTCTCCGACCAGCGGGCGCTCGACGGCCCGATGACCGGCGCGCACTGGCGCGCGTACGGCGAGGTGCTGGCCGCCGTGCACGAGGTGCCGGTGACCGACGAGCTGAGCCGGCTGCTACCGGCGGGCGGTGCCGCGTACCCCTCGATCGTGACCGCGACCCGCGCGGTGGCCGCGCGGCTGCGCGATCCGGACCGGGCCGACCTCGCGGACCCGCTGGTGGTGGAGCTGGCGGGGGTGTGGTCCACGGTGGCCGACCGGCTGGGGGTGCTGATTCGCGAGGTCGAGCGCCGTGCCGTCGACCAGCGCGACCGGCCCGGCCCGAATGTCGTCTGCCACGGCGACCCGCACCTGGGCAACCTGCTGCTCGGCGCGGACGGGCACGTGTGGTTGATCGACTGGGACGACGCTGTGCTCGCCCCGCCCGAGTGCGACCTCATGTTCGTCCTCGGTGGGGTGCTCGCCTTCGCGCCGATCAGTGCCGAGCAGCAGCAGGCGGCGCTCGCCGGCTACGGCAGGATCGACGTCGACCCGGTGCGCCTGGCCTGGTTCCTCGCGGTCCGCGCGCTCGACGACCTCAGCGACTGGACCCGCCAGGCATTGGACCTCGACGCCGAGGCGGCCGACCGGGAGCGGGCGGCGCGGATCGTGCGAGGGCTGGTGTCACCGGCGGGTCTGGTCACCCTCGCCGACGCGGCGGTGCGCGGTCTCGACCCACAGGCGCGGGCTGTCCGTAGCGGGTAGCCACGAAGAAGGGCGGAGCTGAACGGTCAGCGCTCGCCGAGGAACGCGCTGTCGACCAGTTGGCGGGGCGATCGGGCGCCACCGAGGCTCTTCGCCTGGTACATGGCCGCGTCGGCGCGGCTGAGCGCGTCGGTGAGCTGGGCCGGGCCGGTCACCGGGGCGAGCCCGACGGACGCGGTGACCCGGACGCTGCACGCGCTCAGCCGGATCGGCGCGGCGACGGTCTCGCTGAGCCGGCGGGTCGAGTGCTCGATCCAGCGCCGGTCGACGGTGGGGCTGGAGAGCAGCCCGGCGAACTCGTCGCCGCCGAGGCGCGCCACGAGGTTGTCCCCGGCGAAGCCGGCGAGGCGTTCGGCAACACTGATCAGCACCTGGTCGCCGGCGGCGTGCCCGTACCGGTCGTTGATCTGCTTGAAGTCGTCCAGATCGAGCACCACGGCGATCAGCGGCTGGCCGGCGGCGTCGGTGAGCAGGGCGGCTGCCAGGCGGTAGAAGGCGCGGCGGTTGGGCAGCCCGGTGAGCGGGTCGTGACTGGCGGCGTGCCGTTCGGCGGCCAGTTCGGCCTGGAGGTGACCGATCTCGGCCTCGGCGCGCACCGCCCGTCGGCGTAGTTGCCACGAGGAGAGCAGCGCGCCCGCCGCGCAGACGCCGGAGGCGACACTCATCGGATCCGGCACGAACCCTCCCATCGCCGCGACCGCCTCCAGCCTTCGGTTGACGCGGCACGCCGCGTCGGGCCCAGTTTTGCCTGATCGTTGCCCGTGTGGGGGTAACTCAAAGTGAACGGATGGGCACCGATCATGTGCGTTATCATGCTCGCCGTCGGATGCAGATGCAATAGCAGATGCACGTGCAGAACCGTCCAATGTCGATACCGCACCCCCTCGCCGTCACCGCTCCTCCCACGGCCACCGGCGGGCTCGTACAGAAAGACGCCCCCATGCAGCAGCCACCCAATGGCGTACCGATCCACCAGTTGCCTCCGCTGAGCTGGCAGAAGAGTCGCCGCAGCAACCCCAGCGGCAACTGCGTCGAACTGGCCGAACTGCCCGAGGGAGCGGGCATCGCGGTCCGCAACTCACGACACCCGGAAGGGCCGGCGCTCATCTACACAGTGGATGAGATCGCCGCCTTCGTTCTCGGTGCGCGGGACGGAGATTTCGACCACCTGATCAACTGACCGTCCGAGGGTGGGTCGTCCCGGTGACGGGACTGATTCACCGGCGCGGAGGAGTTCACCTCACTGTCGGTCCATGGCATGCTTACACGTCGGCCGGGCCGGGGCGCCCGGCCGTCGTGGGTCGGTGTCCGGAGGTCCGCACGTGACGATGGTTCCCGCCGAGGGTGGCCCGACATCCGGGCCGACCGTGCTGCGCATGCTGCTCGGCGCCCAACTGCGCCGTCTCCGGGAGTCCAGCGGAGTGACCCGGGAGGGCGCCGGCTGGGAGATCCGCTCCTCCGAATCCAAGATCAGTCGGATGGAGCTGGGTCGGGTCGGCTTCAAGGAGCGTGACGTCGCCGACCTGTTGACCCTCTACGGCGTCACCGAGGACCACGAACGCGACGCGCTGCTCAAACTCGCGCGGGACGCGAACAGCCCCGGCTGGTGGCACCGCTACGGCGACGTGCTGCCCTCCTGGTTCCAGTCGTACCTGGGCCTGGAGGCCGCCGCCGCGCTGATCCGCAGCTACGAGGTGCAGTTCGTGCCCGGCCTCCTGCAGACCCGGGAGTACGCCCGGGCGGTCGTGCTGCTCGGGCACGGCGCGGCTGGTCCGGGTGAGATCGACAGGCGCGTCGCGCTGCGGATGCAGCGTCAGCAGTTGCTCCAGCGGCAGAACCCGCCGCAGCTCTGGGCCGTGGTGGACGAGGCGGCACTGCGCCGGCCCATCGGCGGGGCCGAGGTCATGCGCGATCAGCTCACCGCGCTCATCGAGGCGACCAAGTCGCCCCACATCCGGTTGCAGGTCATCCCGTTCGCCGCCGGTGGCCACGCCGCCGCCGGGGGCGCCTTCACCATCCTGCGCTTCGGCGACCAGGAGCTTCCGGACATCGTCTACATCGAACAGCTCACCAGCGCCATCTACCTGGACAAGCGCGACGACCTGGATTACTACGCGGTGGCCATGGAGCGGCTCTGCGTCGAGGCCGAGCCGCCCGAGCGTACGGCGGAGATCCTCGGCCGGCTGCTGGACGACACCTACCCGGCCTGACCCTCGTCGTCGTAGGCCCCGCGCAAAGGGACTCTCAGCCCACGTATTGACCGACGCCGACCGGTCGGGCTAGTCTCTGTATCGATACAGACTGGATCGATACAGAGAGGTGCCGGTGAAGCCAACACTGCAAGCCGTGGCCGACGCCGTCGGCGTCTCGCGCAGCACCGTGTCCAACGCCTACAGCCGTCCCGACCAGCTCTCCGCCACCCTGCGCGAGCGGATCCTGGACGCCGCCCGGCAACTCGGGTACCCCGGCCCCAACCCCACCGCACGCTCCCTGCGCCGAGGTTTCGTCGGGTCGATCGGGGTGCTGTTCACCTCGCAACTGTCGTACGCCTTCACCGACCCGTTCGCGGTCCGCTTCCTCGCCGGCGTCGGCGCGGCGGCCGAACGGCACGGCACCAGCATGCTGCTGGTGCCGCTGCCCCCAGCGGTGACCGACGCCCGACAGGCGGTGGAGAACGCCGCCGTCGACGGGTTCTGCGTCTACTGCGTCGCCGACGAGGAATGGGCGTTGGACGTGATCCGCCAACGCGGGCTGCCGTTCGTCAGCACGGCCGCCCGCGACGACGCCAGCGCCGACGAACGCTTCGTCGGCATCGACGAGCGGGCCGCCGCACGCAGCGCCGCCGCGCACGTCGCAGGGCTCGGGCACCGTCGGGTGGCGCTGCTCGCCGACTCCGTGCTGCCCGACGCGCCGGCCGGCCCGCTCACAGTGGCCGGGGTCGACCAGGTGCCGCATCCGACCACCCGAGGCCGGCTCAGCGGGTTCGCCGACGCCTTCGCCGAGGTCGGCGTCGGCTGGGCCGAGCTGACACTGGTAAACGTCCCCGGCAACAGCCGCCCGGCGGCAGCCGCAGCCATCGCCGGGCTGTTCGACCAACCCGCGCCGCCGACCGCCGTGCTGGCCGGCTCCGACGTCCTCGCGCTCGGTGTGCTGGACGCCCTGGCCGCACGGCCAGCCCATGATCGTCCCAGCGTCTCGGTGACCGGCTTCGACGACGTCCCCGAGGCCGCCGCGGCCGGCCTCACCACCGTCCGGCAGCCGGCCGAGGAGAAGGGCCGGATCGCCGCCGAACTGCTGCTCGACCCACCCGCGGACGCCGCGGCCGGTCACGTGTTGCTGCCCACCGCACTCGTCGTCCGGGCTTCCACCGGACCCGTCCCGAGGAGTTGACCATGGAACTTCCCAGCGGATACATCACCGCGCTCGACGCCATGAACCGGCACGTCAACTCGGCCCGACCGAACGCTCCGGTCCAGGTCGACCACCCCCGCCGGGCCCTGCTCGCCCCGACCCGGCAGGCCACCGCCCTCGCCCTGCGCCGGCTCGCCGACCGCATCCAACCGCGACCGCTGCCCGGCACCCCGCGCTGCTCCTGACACGCACCAATCCCATTCCGGTACGCACGGGACGAACAGTGTGGGTCCGGGCACGCAGAGTGGTCGAGGGCGGTGTTGCCAGGCAGACTGGTGAAGCCATGTCGCCGCTCACGCCCACTCTCCGCCTCCACGACCGCTACGTACTGCACGAGCGGATCGGTCTCGGTGGCATGTCCGAGGTGTGGCGAGGCGACGACGAGGTGCTCGGGCGGCCGGTCGCGATCAAGGTGCTCGCCGGGCAGTTCGCCACCGACCCACAGCTGCGGGCCACCATCCAACGCGAGGCCCGCGCGGCCGCCCGGCTGACCCACCCACACGTGACCCAGGTGTACGACTACGCCGAGGCGACCCTGGCCGGCGGCGTCGTGGTCCCGTACCTGGTGATGGAGCTCGTCGACGGTCACAACCTGGCCGACCGGCTGCGGACCGGGCCGCTGCCCTGGCCGGAGGCGGTCCGGGTGGCCGGGCAGATCGCCGCCGCGCTGGCCGCCGCGCACCGCATCGGCGTCGTGCACCGCGACGTCAAGCCCGGCAACGTCATGCTCACCGACACCGGCGCCAAGGTGCTCGACTTCGGCATCGCCGCGCTCGGCGGCCTCGACAGCCAGTCCGGCGAACCGCTGATGGGCACCCCCGCCTACTTCGCCCCGGAACGGCTGACCGCCGGCCCTCCCGACCCGGCGAGCGACGTGTACGCCCTCGGCGCACTGCTCTACCGCACCCTCACCGGGCGGGCGCCACTGCCCGTGCAGAGCTGGGAGGACGCGCTGGAGGTGCACCGGCGGGGCACCCCGGTGCCGCCGCTGCGGGTGCCCGGTCTACCCGCCGACATCGCCGAGCTGACCGTCGCCTGCCTGGCCGCCAACCCGGCCGACCGGCCGAGCGCCGCACACCTGGCCCGCCGCTTCGGCGCCGGTCAGCCGGTCGAGCCGCCCACCGAGCTGCTGCGCATCCGGCCGGCCGCCCACCCGCCCACCCTGATCGACCGGTCGGTGGTGGCCCGCCCCGTCCCGGTAGCCGCCGCACCGGCCCGACGCCGAACACGTCGGCCCCTCGCCGTGCTCGTCGCGGCCGTGCTCGCCGTGCTGATCGGCATCGGCGTCCTGTTCGTGGAGAATCCGCTCGGCAACCCGGGCACACCCGACCCGGCCGAGATCGCCGCCGCGCCGTCGACCTCCGCCCCGGCCCTCGCGCCCACGACACACTCGCCGACGCCGGCCGTACCGTCCCCAACACGCCCCACCGCCAGCACCGCGCCCCCGACCGTGGGGCAGCAGCTACCGGTCAGCTTCCGGGAGGTGAGCAGCGAATTCGCCGCCGTCCTCGCCACCGCGGTCGCCCGCGGTGACGTCGACCCGAAGACCGCCGAAGATCTGCGTGACGACCTGGCCGACCTCAACCGCCGCACCAGGGACCGCGCCGAGCGCGTCGCCGACCTACGGGACCACATCGCCGAGCTGGTGCGGCGGGACCGTCTACCAGCGCAGACGGGCGCGAAACTGGACGCTCTGCTCAGCCGGGCCGACACCTTCTCCACCAGCCGTACGGACGACTGATACTGCCGTCGATACCGCTGGCATGATGTCCCGATGCGGACACGTCTGATCTTCGTGCGACACGGCGAGTCGGTCCACCAGCTCGAAGGAATCATCGGTGGGCCACGTGGCTGTCGGGGCCTCACCGCCCTCGGCCACGAGCAGGCACACGACCTGGCCAACCGGCTCACCGGCGAGGTCGCCGTCGACGGGCCGGTGGCGGTCTACTCGTCCGTGCTGCGCAGGGCCGTCGAGACCGCGCAACCGATCGGCGCGGCGTTCGGCGTCCGGCCCGTGGCCGACTGCGGTCTCTGCACCTGGCACACACCCCCGTACGCCGACGGCCTGCCGACAGCCCTCTTCCGCACCGACCACGCGGTGGCGGGTGGCGGTGTGTTCCGACCGTTCGAGGAGGGCAACGAGAGCTGGGCGGAGCTGGTGGTCCGCGTCAGCCGCGCGATCATGGAGATCGCCCACCGGCACCGGGGCTCCACAGTGGTCCTGGTCGGCCACAGCGAGACCGTCGAGGGCGCCTTCCACGCGCTCGGCGCGCAGCCGGTCTTCCGGGCGTTCGACCTGGACGTGCCCCCGGCCTCGATCACCGAATGGACCACCGACCACGACCCCGGCAGTTGGCCGCCGGCCCGCTGGACGCTGCGTCGCTTCGCCGACACCGGCGGTTGGGCCAGAGGGTGATCCGGGCCACGCCGCGCGCGACCAGCTTCGGCCGGCGGCGCGGCTAGTCGGCGGCCAGGATCTGCTCGCGCAGGATCTCCGCGTGCCCGCAGTGCTGCGCCAGCTCGCGCAGCACGTGCAGGTAGACCCAGCGCAGCGGCAGCGGGCCGCGCCGGTTGCCGCGAAGCAGGTCGTCCAGGCCCAGCGGCGCCGTCGCGCGGCGGGAGGCCTCGCACGCCTCGCGGTGCGCTCGCTGGATCGAGGCGATCGTGTCGCCGTCGTCGAGGATGAACGACTCGTCCGGCGTGGCCGGGATGCCGATCTCGGCCCGGGGCCGACACGTGACGGCCTCGTCGAACCAGACCTTCTCCACGAACGCGGCGTGCTTCACCAGACCCAGCAGCGTCGTCCGGGACGGCACCAACGACCGGCGGGCCTGCTCCTCGGTCAGCCCGTCCAGGTAGCCGTTGAGCGCTCTGCGGTGCTCGTCGATGAACGCCTCGAACTGCTTCTGGGCCGACTGGCCGACGACATCATCGGCGAAGGTCGGGGGAAAGGAGGTCATTCCCGAAGCATTCCAAGGTCATTGCCGGCGCGCAAACACTCACGGGCCGACCGAAACGTGGTCGCCGTCCGCCACTCGCCCGGAGCGGACCACGGTGGCGTACCCGCCGACACACGGCTGGGGACCCATTCCGGGCAGCGGTTCGATCCGGTTGAGCCGGGCGGGCACCCGCAGCGCCTCGGTCTCGCGGGGCAGCGGGCCGTGCGCGAGCGTCGGCACCGCGCAGCGCGGCGTCGGTGCGAGCACGGCGAGCACCAGGTCCGGGCCGACGCGCAGTTCCCGGCCGACCCAGCCGTTCTCGGCGAAGGCGTCCGTGTCCGTGTCGAGCACCAGGTTGGGCCGGTAGCGTTCCACCGTCCCCGCCCCGGGCGGCAGATGCCCGGCGATCCGGTCCAGGGTCGCGGTGGTGACCAGGTGGATCGGAGCGAAGTCGAAGAAGGTCCCGGGCAGCAGCGACCCGAGCCGGCTCTCGTCGGCCGGGACCTCGTCGGTGAGGCCGGCCGCGAGCACCGCCTCCGGGTGCGAGCGCAGCAGGGTGGCGCCGGGCGGTACGGCGTCGACGAGCATCACCGGGCGGCCTACCGCCGCGCTGAGCGCCGCGTCGATGTCGGGGTCCTCGCTCGACAGGCGCCGGCCGTCGGGCAGGGTTATCCGTACCGGATCGGTCGGCCCGCCGGTCGCTCGTAGCGTGAGCAGGCCGCGCCAGCGATGGGGTTGCTTGGCGCTGGCCACCCGTCCACTGGTTTGATCCAGCAGGGCCAGCACGCGGTCACCCGCGACGCCGCTCGCGCTGATGTCGGCGGCCGAGGTCCGCTCTCCGAGCAGCGACTTCACCGGGTACCGCCGCAGCTGCACCACCCGTCCGGAGATCATCCCGTCACCCTAACCGCGCCCGCCGCCCCGGTCCGGCGACGTGAGGCTGACGTTGAGCGACTCGCCCGGTTCGGTGCCCGCGCGGGCGTACACCTCGCCGTCGGGCGTCCAGACGCCCGACCGCCCCGCCGCCTCGGTGTAGCCACCGCCGGTCGACCCGGCGAAGCTCGCCACCGCCACCCAGACCCGGTGCGTGGCGGTGATCCGGTGCGCCCGCTGGTCTATCACGGCGGCGTCGCGGGCCGACTCGAGGACACCCGCCGCGTACACGTCGATTCCGAGCGCTGCCGTCCGGTCCGCGTGCGCGGCCACGCCGGTGTCCTTGCAGATCGCCAACCCCACCCGCCAACCGTCCACATCGAGCACGACCGGGGCGTCGCCGGGCCGGAACCGGCGGGCCTCCGCGTCCCCCAGCCACATTTTCCGGTACGCCACACTCGCACCGCCGCCGGTCACCGCCAGCATCGCGATGTTCTCGCCGGTGACCGGCGCACCGACCAGGGCCAGCGCACCGGCCTCGGCGCACGCGTCGACCAGTGGCGTCAACCGCGGGTCGTCGACCGACACGACCGGCGCGTCCAACTCGTACCCGGTCAGCGACAGCTCCGGAAAGACCACCACCCGGGCGCGCGCCGCGCGGACCGCGGCGGCGTGCGCCCGCGCGTTCGCCGCGACATCCAGGGGTACGCACGCCGGCTGGACCACGGCGAGCCGCAGCGGGGTGCGGCTTTCCACACCCCCACCGGTGTGGTCGACCCGCGCGGTCGGGCGGTCGGCCCCATGGTCGGCTCTCAGGATGACTTCGTAACGTGGGCGCATGATTCGAACGTCCCACGCCGTGTTCGCCACCGGAACCCCCGCCGCCGCAGCGGAGCCACCACAGGACGGGATCGTCGGCTACGTCACTGACCTGGTGGAACGACTCGGCGGGCCGGGTGCCGGCCTGGCGGTGGCGTTGGAGAACCTCTTCCCGCCGATCCCCAGTGAGGTGATCCTGCCGCTGGCCGGGTTCGTCGCCGCGCAGGGGCGGATGAGTCTGGTCGGTGCGATCTTCTGGACCACGCTGGGTTCGGTGGTGGGCGCGCTCGCGCTCTACCTGATCGGCGCGGCCCTGGGGCGCGACCGGATGCGCGCCATCGTTTCCCGGCTTCCGCTGGTCAAGCTCAGCGACGTGGACCGGACCGAGGCGTGGTTCCTGCGGCACGGTGTGAAGGCGGTCTTCTTCGGCCGGATGATCCCGATCTTCCGGAGTCTGATCTCCATCCCGGCGGGCGTGGAGCGGATGCCGGTGACCACGTTCCTGCTCTACACCACGCTGGGCAGCCTGATCTGGAACACCACATTCGTGCTCGCCGGCTACCTGCTGGGCGACAACTGGCACCTCGTCGAGGGCTACGTCGGCACGCTCCAGAAAGTGGTGATCGTGGTCTGCGTGGCGGCGGCTGCCTGGTTCGTCGGGTCCCGCGTGCTCAAAGCCCGCCGCGCCGCCCGCAACCCCGAGCCGATCGAACCCGAGCAGAGCGCAATGAACGGGATGCCCGACCCGGGCGGTCGCGGCACCCTCTACCGAAGCGGATCGTGGGCCTCGGACGAGCGGTAGCCAGCCCTCTTCTGGTTCCCTTTGCTCTGCTTCACCCCACGCACCACCCCCGGGTCGCCTGCGGGCGGATCAGATGAGGCAGAGCAAGGGGGACCAGGCGTGGTGCGGAAGGCGGGCGAGGTGATGGGGGAGCGGCGAACCGGCGGGTGGTGGCTTCGGCTCCGGCTGCCGCTCGGCGTCGCCGTCGGCATCGCGACGGCCGCCGTCGAGCTCGCCTTCCTCGCCGTCGCGGCCGCCGCATCCAGCGTGCGCGCGGTAGCGCCCGCGGCCGGCCGTCGGGTCGCTGACCTGACCGACCGGTACGGGGAGCGGCTGGTACGGATGGAACATCGCCGCCTCACCGGGCCGCTCGCCGCAGAGGATCTGCCCGCGCCGAACACCGTGGCGACCCGCCGGCAGCTCGGCTACCTGGCCGCCCGACTGTTACCCGGCACGCTCGGCCTGCTGGCGTACACCGTGCTCGGCGTCGGCATGGTGCTGGCCGGGATCGTGCTGCGCGCGGCGCTGCGCGGAGAGCTGACCCTCCTCGACGCCCTGTCCCAGATCGCCGTCGGGGCGGTGCTGTTCCTGCTCAACGTTCAGGCCGTTGCCAGCATCGCCGCGCTCGACATCCGGCTGGCGCGACGACTGCTCGGGCCGGGAAGTCGGGCCGAGCTGACGCGGCGGGTCCATGAGCTGACCACCAGCCGGGCCGGGGTCATCGCCGCTGTCGACGCCGAACGGCAGCGCATCGAACGCGACCTGCATGACGGCCTCCAACAGCGGCTGGTCGCCCTCGGCATGCTGCTCGGCCGGGCCCGGCGCGCCCGCGACGCCGACCGCACACACGCACTGCTCGCCCAGGCGCACGAGGACGTGCAGCGGGCCATCGAAGAGTTGCGCGAGGTGGCATGGCGGGTCTACCCGTCAGCACTGAACGACAGCGATCTGGGCGAGGTCCTGGCCATCGTCGCCCGCGGATCCGAGGTGCCGGTGCGGATCCGCTGCGAGCTGCCCGTCCGCCCCGACCGGCAGGTCGAGACGGTGCTGTACTTCGTGGCCTGCGAGGCGCTCACCAACGCCGCGAAACACGCCGCCGCTACCCTGGTCACTGTCGAAATCGGAGTACGGGATGGGTGGATCCGGATGCGCGTACACGACGACGGCGTCGGCGGGGCGGACCCGGCCGGACGCGGGTTGTCCGGGCTCGCGCGGCGGGTCGCCGCGCTGGACGGTCGGCTGCTGGTGACCAGCCCGGCCGGAGGTCCGACGACAGTGCTGGCGCAGCTGCCGTGCGACTAGTCCTCGCCGAAGACTCGACGCTGCTCCGGGAGGGCCTGACGCGGCTGCTCGCCGACGAGGAGCACGAGGTGCTCGCGGCGGTCGGGGCCGCCGACCAGCTTGTCGAGGCGGTCGGACGATCACGTCCCGACGTGGTCGTCACCGACGTCCGGATGCCACCCAACCACACCGATGACGGGCTACGGGCCGCCCTGGAGATTCGTCGTCGGTGGCCCGACACCGGCGTCCTCGTGCTCTCCCAGTACGTGGAGCGGCGTTACGCCGGGCGGCTGCTCGCGGACCGTCCCGAGGGAGTTGGCTACCTGCTCAAGGACCGGGTCGCCCAGGTGGACGACTTCCTTGACGCACTCGACCGGATCGCCGCCGGAGGCACCGCCCTCGACCCGGAGGTGGTCCGTCAGGTGGTGGCCGGCTCGGATCGGCCCGACCCGTTCGGTCGGCTCACGCCGCGGGAACGGGACGTGTTGCACGAGATGGCCCAGGGCCATACGAATCTCGCCATCGCCCAGCGGCTGCACGTATCGCAGAGCGCCGTCGAGAAGCATGTCAACGCGATCTTCGACAAACTCGACCTCGCACACACAACGGGCTACAGCCGACGAATCCTCGCAATCCTGCGCTACCTGGGCACCTGACCCGCCCGGACTCGCATGCCGGGCACGGCGGCGGCCAGGCATGCGGAATCGGACGCCGGGCACGGGTGTCCCGGGCCGGGCATGATCGACTCGGGATCCTTGATGTCGGGGGTGTCCGGGTGTCCGGGATGCCCCGACTTCCGTGGACCCGAGTGGATCACCCGGTGAGGGCCGGTTCGACGACGTGGGCCCGGTGTCGTGTGGGCGCTTTGTCCGTTGGAGTGTGGTTGTGGGGTGTGGCCGGGCGCACTCGTGGGCCGGAATCACGGCGGGCTCAGGGTCGTTACACACCCTGACGATCGCAGTACCACCGACCGGCCGCCGCACCCATGGGCTGGTCGCGCAGGCCGGAATGCCAGCCTCCACCGGGTCGTTACAGTCCCCACGAACGACCACCGGGCACCGCCACGACGAGGGTGCCGGCAGATGGGCCGACCCCGGAATGACCCCGGCCCCCCGGTCGTTACACAGGGACCCGGCGCCACGAGCCCCCCGCTCGCCAGGTCGCCGACCCCGACGCCCGACAGGGTGTCACCCCCAAGACTTTCCCCTTGGTACGTGCAGCGCCGGACGAGGTGCTCACACCCATCACCGCCGTCCCCCTCTTTGGCGGTGCGGGTGTTCTACCCCCGAAGGAGCTACCCCCATGAACACGATCTTCCGTAAGAGCATGCTGTCTGTTGCTGGTCTCGCGTTCGCCGGTGGTGTGTTCGCCGGCCCGATCGCCGCCCACGCCGCTACCCCGGCCGTGGATGCCAAGGCGGTTGCGGTGGCCGTGCAGTCGGCGGCGCCGAAGCCGCAGGGCGAGCAGTCCCACATCACCCTCAACGACGAGCAGACCACCAACGTGAAGGCGATCATCGCGGCCACCAAGAAGGCCGGTCTGCCCGAGCGGGCCGCGGTCATCTCGATCGCGACGAGCCTGCAGGAGTCCAAGCTGGAGAACCTGGGTCACCTGGGCGACCGGAACGACCACGACTCGCTGGGCCTGTTCCAGCAGCGCCCGAGCTCGGGTTGGGGCACCCCGGAGCAGATCACCGACCCCGAGTACTCCACCACCGCGTTCCTCAAGGGCCTCAAGCAGGTCGACGGGTGGCAGGACATGCCGCTGACCGACGCCGCCCAGACCGTACAGGTGTCGGCCTACCCGGACGCCTACGCCCAGTGGGAGCAGCAGGCCACCGACCTCGTCGCCCAGCACTGGAACAGCTGACCCACACCACAAGCACCCAGCACCCAGCACGGCAAGACCACAGCACCACCGCACCGACCACTGGCCGGCACCCGCACTCGGGGTGCCGGCCAGTGGCACGTTCCGTTTCCGTGCGGCAGGCACATGCCGCTGGTCGCCGATGCCGCGACGCCGCGTGCCCGTCGGAAGCGGATGGCGCGGTCCGGTCGGTGGCTGCCAGCAGATCTTGGACATTTTCCGTCCGGCGCGAACGGAAAACGTCCAAGATCTCGTGGGTCATGGCCGAAGCGCGACGCGATGGCGGGTGTCGCGGTCGTGAGGCGACCGGTGTTCAGCGATGGAACCCGTCGGCGCATCGGCCCGGCGAGCGGTGGGGCGTTGCGGCCGGCCGACCGCCGCCACCGGTGGTGCGGCGAGGCGTTGATGCCACCGCCCAATGCCGGCCACGGACGCCAGCGACGGCTGACGCCAGCCGGCGGTGCGGCGGGAGTAGGGCGGGCCTCGGCCCTCGGTGCGGTGCCACGGCGGTGCGGCGGGGCCGGGTGACCGCCACGTGGCGGGCTGCGGGGCGCCGATCGGATGGGTGGGCGGGGTGTGGGAACAACGGCGGCGGCGGGCTGGTTGTGGAGAGTGTCGGTGTGACTCAGTGTCCCCGGGCCTCACCTAATATCGCCCTCGCGGAATACCGTTTGGCTGGAGCCGCGTCGTGCCACTCGCCGAGAGGCGACCTGCACACCGACACCAGCGCCGCCCCCGGCCCACCGGCCGGGGGCGGCGCTGTCTGTGCTCACCCCTCAGAGCGTCGCGGCACAATGTCCGGATGACTGATGCGCAGCCGTGGTCCGAGCAGTCTGGCGTACTCGTACTCCCCAGTGGGGCGACGGTGCGCGGACGCCGCGTCGCTGCCGCGACCTCGCCCGCCGACTTCGCCGTGCTGCTGGCACCCGGCCCGGAGCCGGCCTGGCCGCACCGGCGGATCCGGTGGCCTGATTTCTGGGTGCCGCTCGACCGTGTCGAAGCCCTCGACGTCCTGCGGGAGGCCCTGCGACGCGCCCACGACGGTGAACGTGTCGAGGTGGCCTGTCGGGGTGGGGTGGGTCGGACCGGAACGGCCCTGGCCGCGCTGGCGATCCTCGACGGTCTGCCGGTCGAGCGGGCGGTGCCGTGGGTGCGGGCCGGCTACCACCCGAAGGCGGTGGAGACCCCCTGGCAGCGGCGCTGGCTGCGCCGGGTCACCTGACACCGCCGCCGGGCCGCCGCCGGAGCGCTGCGGGAGCGCCGCCGCCGCCGTCGGCCGGAGCGATTCCGGCCAACCACCGTCGCTCGTGCCGGCCACCCGTGACGCCGTGTCAGCCGACCGCCGCCGCTGGTACCGCCGGACCACAGCCGCTCGTGCCGGCACCCGTCGCTACTGTGCTCCGGCCGGTAGCGGGGGCAGCGGTGTCAGCTCTGGCCGATCCCCGCCGGGTTGTTGACGTACTCGCGGAGGTGCTTGGCGGTGAGGGTGTCGCCGGTGGCGACCAGCTCGGCCGGTGTGCCGGTGAAGACGATGCGGCCACCGTCGTGGCCGGCGCCGGGGCCGAGGTCGATGAGCCAGTCGGCGTGTGCCATGACCGCCTGGTGGTGCTCGATGACGATCACCGTGTTCCCGGCGTCGACCATCCGGTCGAGCAGGGCCAACAGTTGGTCCACGTCGGCCAGGTGCAGGCCCGTGGTCGGCTCGTCCAGGACGTACGTGGTGGTCTTCTCGGCCAGGTGGATGGCGAGCTTGAGTCGTTGCCGCTCCCCGCCGGACAGGGTGGTCAGTGGCTGGCCGAGGCTGAGGTAGCCCAGCCCGACGTCGACCAGCCGGCCGAGGATGAGGTGCGCCGCCCCGCTGGGGAAGAACGCGTACGCCTCGGTGACCGACATGGTCAGCACCTCGTGGATGTTCTTGCCGCGCAGCGTGTACGTGAGCACCTCGTCGGTGAAGCGTCGCCCCTCGCACCGTTCGCAGACGCTCGCGACGCCGGCCATCATCGCCAGGTCGGTGTAGATGAGGCCGATTCCCTTGCAGGTCGGGCAGGCGCCCTCGGAGTTGGCGCTGAACAGCGCGGCCTTGACCCCGTTGGCCTTGGCGAAGGCGGTGCGGATCGGGTCGAGCAGTCCGCTGTAGGTGGCCGGGTTGCTGCGTCGTGAGCCACGGATCGGGGACTGGTCGACGATGACGACCCCGGACCGGCCGCGCAGCGACCCGTGGATCAGTGAGCTCTTGCCGGAGCCGGCCACGCCGGTGACCACTGTGAGGACCCCGAGTGGGATGTCCACGTCCACGTCGTGCAGGTTGTGCAGGTCGGCCTGGCGGATGGCGAGCTGCCCGGTGGGTTGGCGTACCGCCTCGCGCACTGTCACCCGGTGGTCCAGGTGTCGGCCGGTGAGGGTGTCGGAGCGGCGCAGGCCGGGGATGTCGCCGGTGAAACAGATCCGACCACCGTCGGTGCCGGCGCCCGGTCCGAGGTCGACCACGTGGTCGGCGATGGCGATGGTCTCCGGTTTGTGTTCCACCACCAGCACGGTGTTGCCCTTGTCGCGCAGCCGCAGCAGCAGGTCGTTCATCCGGGCGATGTCGTGCGGGTGCAGGCCCACGGTGGGTTCGTCGAAGACGTAGGTGACGTCGGAGAGGCTGGAGCCGAGGTGCCGGACCATCTTCACCCGTTGCGCCTCGCCGCCGGAGAGGGTCGCCGACTCGCGGTCCAGGCTGAGGTAGCCCAGACCGATCTCGACCAGGGAGTCCAGCAGGTCGCGGAGGTTGGCGACGAGTGGCGCGGCCCCCGGGTCGTCAACGGTGCGGACGAACGCGGCCAGGTCGCTGATCTGCATGGCTGAGCAGTCGGCGATGTTGTGCCCGGCGATCCGTGATGACCGGGCCGCCGCGTTGAGTCGGGTGCCGCCGCAGTCGCCGCAGCTGGTGAAGGTGACCGCCCGGTCGACGAAGGCGCGGATGTGCGGTTGCATCGACTCGCGGTCCTTGGACAGGAGGAGCCGCTTGACCTTGACCGCCAGCCCCTCGTACGTCCAGTTGTTGCTGCCCACCTTGATCTTGGTGGCCGGCTTGTGCAGGAAGTCCTCCCACTGTTGCGGGGTGAAGTCCTGGAGTTTGACGTCCGGGTCGAACAGCCCGGAGCCGACGATGGTCTGCCAGTACCAGGAGTCGACAGCGAAGTTGGGCACGGTGATCGCGCCGTCGTTGAGGGAGCGCTCGACGTCGACGAGTTCGTTGACGTCGAGGTCGGAGACGCGGCCCAGCCCTTCGCAGATGGGGCACATGCCCTCGGGCAGGTTGAAGCTGAACGCCCCGGCGCCGCCGACGGACGGCTGGCCGAGGCGGCTGAAGAGGATCCGCAGCATGGCGTACGCGTCGGTGGCGGTGCCGACGGTGGACCGGGAGTTGACTCCCATCCGTTCCTGGTCGACGACGATGGCCGCGCTGAGGTTGCGCAGCGAGTCGACGTCCGGCCGGTTGAGGTTCGGCATGAACGACTGGAGGAACGCGCTGTAGGTCTCGTTGATCATGCGCTGGGACTCGGCGGCGATGGTGCCGAAGACCAGCGACGACTTGCCCGACCCGGAGACACCGGTGAAGACGGTCAGCCGGCGTTTGGGGATGTCGACCGAGACGTCGGCGAGGTTGTTCTCCCGCGCTCCGCGTACCTCGATCATGTCGTGGCTGTCGGCGGCGGACCATGCTGGCTGCGACATACGAACCCTTCACGGAATCGTGGCGGGACTTTGCCCCGCCGGGCACTGGCGGATTCCATTGTCTCATTCATCCTCATGTAGAGACTTTCGCCGAGATCCAAGCGCAGGCTTCAGCAGCATGCCCCGGAAAGTCTCAAATCACGTCGTAAGCGGTACGGTGGCTCGCGTGGACCTCGCCTCGAAGGATCGGCTGCGCGCCGTGGACCTGGCGGCCACCGTCGGGATCTCGGTGCAGCAGGTGCGCAACTACGTCGAGTTGGGGGTTCTCCCGCCGGTGCGCCGCACCGCCAGCGGCTACCGGATCTTCACCACCGAGCACGCCCGGGCGCTGACAGTGGCGCGGCGGTTGGCCGAGGGGCACGGCTGGAGCCGTACCCGGGAGATCATGGCGGCGGTGCACACGGGTGACCTGCCGGCGGCCCTGGCGGCGCTCGACGGCGGCCATGCCGAGCTGGACCGGGAACGCGCCGAGATCCGCCGGGTGCTCGGCGCCTTCGAGACCGTGCTGGCCGGCCCACCGGCGGCCCGGCCCGCGCCACGCCACGGCGCCCGCATCGGCGAGGTGGCCGCCCTGGTCGGGGTCCGGACCTCGCAGCTGCGGCTGTGGGAGGAGCGCGAGCTGCTACGGCCGGGCCGCACCCCGGGCACCAACTACCGGGTGTACGACGAGGCGGAGCTACGCGCGGCGCAGGTCATCGCGTTGCTGCGCCGGGGCGCGTACCCGTTCGAGATCATCGCCGCGGTGCTGGGCGAGCTGCGGACCACCGGCAGCGCTCAGCGGGTCCGCGCCGAGCTGGGCCGACGCGAGCAGGAGCTGCACACCCGCAGCCTGCGCCGGCTGCGGGGCACCGCCGCGCTGCACGACTACCTGCGCGGTCGCGGCGACGCGAGTTGACCGGCATCCCGTCCCACCGGGCGATCTTCCTGACTAGGGTCGGGCACATGAGAGCTGCGCTGCTGGCGGCCACGACGTCCGCCGTCCTGCTCGCTCCCGTGCCGGTCGGTGCGACGGGAGCGTCCGCCGCGCCGACGGTGCGCTGCCCCCGGGTCCCGGCCCCAGCGGCGTTCCGCCCACCCCGGCCGTCGCCCCCGCCGGCCGTCGGTGAGCAGCGGATGATCGGCGGCGCGGCGCTGGACACGGCCGGCCTGGTCGTGCCGGCCGGCGTCGCCGCGCCGCCGAGGGTCACCGCCACGTCGTGGCTGGTCGCCGACCTGGACAGCGGCCAGGTGCTCGGCGGCTGCGGCCCTCACGAGTACGGCACACCGGCGAGCGTGCAGAAGCTCCTGCTGGCGGCCACCATGCTGCCCAAGCTCGACCCGAAGCAGACGGTCACCGTCACCGACGCGGACATGAACATCGAACCCGGCTCCTCGGCCGTGGGGCTGGTCGCGGGCGGCCGGTACACCATCGAGACCATCTGGCTCGGGTTGTTGCTCAACTCCGGCAACGAGGCCGCCAACGCGCTGGCCCGACTCGGCAGCGGAACGGACAGCGCCGCCGGCGTGCGGGCCATGAACGAGCAGGCGCACCACCTCGGCGCGCTCCAGACGCACGCGGTCACCCCGTCCGGACTGGACGGCAAGGGGCAGTTCACCAGCGCGTACGACCTGGCGCTGATCGCCCGGGCCTGCTTCGCCGAGCCGACCTTCCGCCGGTACGCGCTGACCGAGCAGACGTCGATTCCGCCCCAGCCGGCGCAGCGCACCAAGGGCTTCGAGATCCAGAACGAGAACCAGCTCATCTACCGGTACCCGGGGGCGCTCGGCGGCAAGACCGGCTTCACCGATCTGGCCCGGCACACCTACGTGGGGGCGGCGGAACGCGGCGGACGGCGGCTGGTGGTGACAGTGCTGGGCGCCGAATCGGCACCGGTACGCGGCTGGGAGCAGGGCGCGGCCCTCCTGGACTGGGGCTTCACGCTGCCCCGGGACGCCGCCGTGGGCCGGCTGGTCGAGCCCGGCGAGCTGACCGCCACCCCGTCGGCGGCGCCGTCCGCGCTGGCGGCACCCGGCGTGCCCCGACCGGCGGCGGCCAGTGGGCCCGCGCGTACCGGCTCGGAGTGGCTCTGGTCGGTGACCGCGGTGAGCGGCGCGACGGTGGTGGCGTTGTTGGGTGGTCTGCTGTGGCGGCGTCGCCGCCGGATGCCCTGACGGATCGACATCGGGCGCTGCCATCCATAGACTCCGGTCTTTCTGGCACCACCAGTCCAGGAGGATCCCTGTGTCGAGTGAACTCGAACCGCGCCCCGCATTGGCGGCACCCCGCCGGCCGGTGCGCGCCCTGACCCGCCTCGCGGGGGTGACAGTGCTCGCCGGGGCGCTGGTCGTCGGCTCGTCCGCCACCGCGCTCGCCGCCCCGGGCCCGTCGGCCGACACGGTGCGCGTCTCCGCCGCGCCGCCCGCCGCTGTCGACACCGCCACCCGACCGCCGCGCACCACCCACGGTCCGTGCGCGTACACCGAGACTCCGGACGAACCAGCCGCCCGGCCGGTGACGCTGCCGCCCGACCCGCGACGAACCCCGGCCCGGGGCAGCGTCCGGGTGACCCTGGCGACCAATCATGGGCCTATCGGGTTGACAGTGGACCGCGCCGCCGCGCCGTGCACGGTGCAGAGCTTCCTGCACCTGGTGAACAAGCGGTTCTACGACCGCACCCCGTGCCACCGGCTCACCGCGTACCCGACGCTGAGCGTGCTGCAGTGCGGTGACCCGTCCGGCACCGGTGAGGGCGGTCCGGGCTACCGGTACCGCGACGAGTTGCCGACCGACCTGCCGCCCGCGCCCACCGACCCGACCGGGGAGCGCCGGGTGTACGCCCGGGGTGTGCTGGCCATGGCCAATGCCGGGCCGGACACCAACGGCAGCCAGTTCTTCCTGGTCTACGCCAACTCCGCGCTGCGCCCCAACTACACGATCTTCGGCGAGGTCGACGGTGCCGGCCTGGCCACGCTGGACCGGATCGCCGCCGGGGGAGTGGCGCCGACCGCCGAGGACCCGGCGCCGGTCGACGGCGCGCCCGCACTGCCGGTGACCATCCGCAAGGCCGTCCGCTGGCACCACCACTGACAGTGCGGCGCGGTGGGTGGCCGTCGGTCGCTCACCGCGCCGGCCGTGGGTGAATCTCGGTCGGGCGCGGCCTCGCCGGAATTTTCGGGAACGGACCGGAACGGGTCCAACCGGTTTCCGGCGCAGTTCCGGCCGTCACGTCGAGGCGGGCGACCCGGTCAGCGGGGCGGCGGTGCTGTCCCGAACGACCAACTCGGTGGCGAGTTCCACCCGGGGCGAGTCGATGCCCTCGCCCTGGGCCAGGCGCAGAACGGTCCGGGCCGCCAAGCGTCCCATCTCGACCAACGGTTGGCGCACTGTGGTCAGCGGCGGTGAAGCCCAGCGGGCTTCCGGTAGGTCGTCGAACCCCACCACGCTCACGTCGTCCGGCACGCGCAGCCCGCGGCGCCGGATGGCCTCGTAGACGCCGAAGGCCATCTGGTCGCTGGAGGCGAAGATGCCGGTCGGCGGGTCGGCGAGGTCGAGCAGCGCTGTCCCGCCGGCGAACCCGGAGGCGTGGTAGAAGTCGCCCGGGTAGATCAGCTTGTCGTCCACCGGCACCCCGGCGGCCTCCAGCCCGGCACGGTAGCCGTCGAGCCGGGCCCGGCTGCACAGCAGGTGCGTCGGCCCGGCCACGAAACCGATGCGCCGGTGCCCGATCGCGAGCAGGTGTTCGGTAGCGGCGAGCCCGCCGGCCCAGTTGGTGGCGCCGATCGTGGGCACGTCCATGGCCGGCACGCCGGCCGGGTCCACGACCACCACCGGCACGTTGAGGCGACGCAGCTGCGCGTGCAGCGGCGGGCTCAGGTGCGAGGTCACGAAGATGACGCCGTCGGTGGCCCGGGTGCGCAGGTTCTGCAACCACTGCCGGGCCGCTGTGGGCTGCCGGTGGATCGCGGAGACCACAGTGCCGACGCCCGCGCCGTGCCCGACATCCTCCACACCCCGGATGATTTCCACGGCCCAGGGGCTGTCCAGGTCGTTGAAGACCAGGTCGACGAGACCGGCACGGCGAACGCTGCGGCTGGTGCGACGCCGGTAGCCGTGGTGGCGCAACAACTCCTCGACCCGTTCCCGGGTGTCCGGGGCCACATCGGAGCGCCCGTTGAGCACCCGTGACACGGTCGGCACCGACACCCCGGCCTCCCGTGCGATCGCGGTGATGGTCACCCTGCGTCCGTCGTCCGCGCCCACCCGCGTCTCCTTCACCGAGCCGGAGGAGCGACCATCAGGCGTCGCCCACCGTGTGTCCCGAAACGGCGTGCCCGTTCCACGCGTCATCTTGCCTCACCGGTAGGGGTTGACGACATGCCAGGCCGTTCGAAGCTTCGCTGGAGTTGCGGAAAAGTTCCGGAGTTTTTCCGGTTACTTTCGGTCGGCGGACCAACTGAATCCTGGGATGGTGACCCTGGTCGGGCTGATAGACAGGACTCGTGCGTCACCGCCTGGCCGTCGTGCTCGCGCTCGCCGGGCTGCTCGGCGGCTGCCCGCGGCCGGAGCCCCGCCCAGCGCCGCAGCCGACGTCGGCGAGCCCCACACCCGCGCCGACCCCGTCCACCTCGGCGGCAGCCCCGCTGCCGGGGTTCGTGGTGCTGACCGACCTCGACCCGCGCATCCACGCCGACATCCGGTACGCCACACCGCACAACTTCGTCGGCCGACCGATCACCGGCTACCGCGAGCCGCTGTGCCTGCTCACCCGGCAGGCGGCCGAGGCGTTGCGCCGCGTACAGGACGCCGCGCTGACCGGTGGGCACAGCCTCAAGGTGTACGACTGCTACCGCCCGCAACCGGCGGTGGACGACTTCGTCGCCTGGTCGAAGCGCCCCGATGAGCAGCAGACCAAGGCCGAGTTCTACCCGGACCTGGCCAAGAACCGGCTCTTCGCCGACGGTTACATCGGCGCGCCCACCGCGCACAGCCGCGGCAGCACCCTGGACCTGACACTGGTCGACGAGCCCGCCGCCAGCCAACCTCCGTACCGGGTGGGGCAACCGCTGGTCGCCTGCACCGCGCCGCGCGGGCAGCGCTTCGCGGACAACAGCATCGACATGGGTACGGGCTTCGACTGTTTCGACTCGCGGGCGCACACCGCCGACCCCCGCATCACCGGGACGCCTCGGGAGAACCGCCGGTTGTTGCAGCGGCTGATGACCGACGCCGGGTTCGTCAACTACGACCGTGAGTGGTGGCACTACAGCCTGCGCGACGAGCCGTACCCGGACACGTTCTTCGCCGCCCCGGTAGCCCGCTCCTCGGTCGGCTGACCCGCCCGGGGCGCGAGGTCAGGTCCAGTAGAGGATCCGGCACCCTGGCACGCGGGCGGTCAGTTCGGCGGTGAACCAGTCGCGCAGCTCGGTCATCTGCTCACGCGGGTAGACGTACTTCACCGCGCCGAACTTGCCGTGCTTGCGGGTGCGGGACTCCTCGTCCATCTCCAGCCGGGTACGCGGGTACCAGCCGAGCAGCACCTCCTTGCTGCCCGGCGTGAACCGGTGGGTGATCAGCTCGGCGGTCAGGTCCAGGTCCGGCACCCCGTCGACGGCCGCGCGGACCTGGTCGAGCAGTTCGCCGTAGCGCTCCCGCCAGTCCGGCAGCGCGATGATCGGCGCGATGGTCAGCCCGACCGGGTAGCCGTCGAGGGCGAGCCGGCGCAGCGCGGCCAGCCGGTCCGGCACCCGGGCGGTGCCACCCTCGAACCGTTCGCTTACCGGGGCGCAGTTGACGCTGAACCGGACCCGGGTCCGGCCGGCGTGCGGCAGCCCCACGAAGGTGTCCACGTCGGCGTACTTGGTGGTCCAGCGCAACTGCACGGGGGCGTCCCAGTCGGCGAAGTGCCGCACCGCGCGCCGCCAACTGCCGGTCAGGTGCTCCAGGGCGAGCGGGTCGGTGTAGCAGGACGCCTCGAAGGTGGTGCCTTCGTCGGCGCGCCGCGCGTTGCGGCTGGTCACCGTGCCGCGCCCGGCGTACGCGGCCAGCCCGGCCAGGATGTCGTCGAGGTCCGCGTACACCCGGGTCACCGGTGGGCCGGACAGGGATCCGGCGAGGTAGCAGTACTGGCAGTGCGCCGGGCAGCCCTCGGCCAGGTCGACCCGCCAGTCCGCGCTGGGCGCGATGGGTTGCAGCACGCGCCGCGAGGGTGGGCTCACCACGATCGCCATCGTCGACTTGGCCCGGTTGTAGGTCTCCCGGTCGGTCTGCCCGCGTACCCCGGTGAGCCGGTTGGCGCGCAGGTGTTCCACCTCGATGCCGAGTGCCCGCACCCGCTCGACGATCCGTTGGCCGTGCGGGTGGTCGAGGGCGGCGGGGGTGGCCACCACCCGGCTCGGGGTCCAGCGGCGTGCCGACCGGGCCGGCGGCGCGAGGCCGGCCAGGTCGCGGGTCGGCACCCACTCGCCGCTGGCGTCGTGCGGTGCGGCGGGTACGTCCTCGGCGAGCGGCTGGTCGACGTCGACGGCGTCCGGGCTGGTCATCCGGCCGGGGTACCCGTTGGCGCAGGAATCCCACCCGATCGGCCGCCTCGCGATTGACGCCGCCCAACCGGAGCGCATAACCTCTCATCTATCTGTAAACCTTGTGAACAGATGCACTTCGACGCGGCGGCGCGCGTCCCGACCGAAGGGACGATCAGGTGATCGCAGAACTCTCCTCCCGTACCAGACGGATCCTGTCGTTGTTCGTCGCCCTGGTCGTCGCCTTGACCGCCGGTCTCGCGGTCAACGCCTCGCGCAGTGCGCAGGCCGCGCCGACGTTCAAGGTCCTGGCCTTCTACAACGGCACCTGGGACGCCGCGCACATCGACTTCGTCAAGGACGCCCGCGCCTGGTTCCCGCAGGCCGCCGCCCAGCACGGTTTCTCCTGGGAGGCCACCAACAACTGGGGTCTGCTGAACACCGCCAACCTGGCCCAGTACAAGGTCGTCATGTTCCTGGACGACGCGCCGCCCACCGCGCAGCGCGCCGCGTTCCAGCAGTACATGCAGAGCGGCGGGGCGTGGTTTGGCTTCCACGTCAGCGCGTTCACCACCAACCCGTCGAGCTGGAGCTGGTACTACAACACCCTCCTCGGCACCGGCTCGTTCCAGACGAACACCTGGGGACCCACCCGGGTCACGATGCGCGCCGACAACCGCACCCACGCCGCCACCCGGAACCTCCCGGCGACGTTCCCGTCGTCGATCAGCGAGTGGTACTCCTGGAGCAACGACCTGCGGCAGAACCCCGACATCGACATCCTCGCCTCGGTCGACCCGTCCAGCTTCCCGGTCGGCACGGACCCCAACCAGTCCTGGTACGGCGGCTACTACCCGCTCGTCTGGAGCAACCGGCAGTACAAGATGCTCTACGCCAACTTCGGGCACAACGAGATGAACTACAGCACCAACACCGGGCTGTCGTCGACGTTCGACAGCGCGCAGCAGAACCAGCTGCTGATCGACGGGCTGCACTGGCTTGCCGGCGTCGGCACCGTCCCGCCGACCACGCCCCCGCCGTCCGACGGCATCTCGCCGACCGCCTGGCACACCGCTGTCAACCGGGCCAGCGGCAAGTGCGTGGACGCCCGCGCCGCGGCCAGCGCCAACGGCACGGCCATCCAGCAGTACGTGTGCAACAGCAGCACCGCGCAGCAGTACCAGTTCGTGCCGACCAGCGGCGGGTACCTGCGGGTCAACAACCGCAACAACAGCGCCCAGGTGCTCGACGTGACGAACCGGTCGACCGCCGACTCGGCGCCGATTCAGCTCTGGTCCTACAGCGGCGGCAACAACCAGCAGTGGCGGGCCGAGCCCGAGGGCGGCGGCTACTACCGCCTGGTCAACCGCTCCAGCGGCAAGTGTCTCGACGTGCCGGGTGCGTCCACAGCGGACAGCGTCCAGCTCATCCAGTACACCTGCAACGGCACCGCGGCGCAGTCCTTCCGGCTGGTTCCGCAGTCATAGCTGCACTGCCGCGTCCGCGCCGGGGTGAACCGCGACTCGCCCCGGCGCGGGCCCGGCGGCGCGCACGAACCGGGCGGCGACGTCCCGGACGACGGTGCGCAGCTCCGGTGGGTCGAGCACGTCGAAGTCGACTGCCAGGGTGCCGAGGAAGGCGGCGAGATTGCCCAGCGACTCGCCGCCGGTGTGCAGCAGGCAGGTCCGCTCGTCGATCGCCTCCAGCAGGCCCGCCGTGGTGGGGATCCGTCGCGCCATCGCCTCGGCCGACGCGTGCAGGCGTACCCGGGCGGGGTGTGGCCAGGCCGCCGAGCCGACGCCGTGCAGCACGTGCGCGACCGCGTCGCCACCTGGCGGCTCCCGCGGCGCGAAGCGGGGGCCGGTCGGCACCCGGGGTTGGATCCGGTCGGCGCGGAACGTCCGCCAGTCCGCCCGGTCGGTGTCCCACCCCAGCAGGTACCACCGGCGCCCGGTGTAGACCAGACGGTACGGCTCGACGTCGCGCACGCTGACCGTGCCGTCATGGCCGGCGTAGTCGAACCGCAGCCGCTCCCGACGGTGCGCGGCCGTGGAGACGGCGGTGAGTGTGTCGGCGTCCACTGTCGGGCCACCGCCCGCGGCGGAGACCGTCGCCGAGCGTAGGGCGTCCACCCGGTGCCGCAGCCGTGACGGCAATGACTGCTCAAGCTTGGCCAACGCCCGCAGCGAGGTTTCCTCGATGCCGGTCACCGAGCCGCCGGCCGCCGCCCGGAGCCCGACGGCCACCGCCACTGCCTCGTCGTCGTCGAGCAGCAGCGGTGGCAGCGCCGACCCGGCGCCGAGCCGGTAGCCGCCGGCGACCCCCGGGTGTGACTCGATCTGGTAGCCCAGCACCCGCAGCCGTTCCACGTCCGTGCGTACCGTGCGGGTGGTGACGGCGAGCCGTTCGGCCAACTCGGCGCCGGACCACTCTCGGCGCACCTGCAGGAGAGTCAGCAGCCGCAGCAGGCGCACGGAGGTCTCCACCATGCCCGCGAGTCTGCACTACGGCTAGCGGCGATATCCATTGCGGACGCGCCGCAGCCCTCCTACTGTCGTCGGTGCAAGGTCGACCGATCACACCCGAGGGGAGTACGCCATGTCGCGACGCGTCCGCACCGACGCCCGCCGGCGTTTGCTCTCCACCGGCACCCCTTTGCAGCTCACCGCCAATACCCGTGCCTACCGCCCGGCGCGGCGCAACGAGCCGGGGTGGCGCGACTGACGCCGACGCTGACGCGTCCGCCGGCCGCCCATCCCACCGGGATCGGGCGGCCCTTTCGTATCCGCGCACCGCCGCTGGCCGCCAAATACGATCATTAACGGTCACCGCACCACAGAAGGAGACCACGATGGGATTCACCCCCCTCGCCGGTACCCGGGCACCGGTCCGGGTCTGGACCGACCCGTACGCCATCGAGCCGCAGGCCGCCAAGCAGCTGCGCAACATCGGCGCGCTGCCCTGGGTGCAGGGTGTCGCCGTCATGCCCGACGTGCACTTCGGCAAGGGCGCCACGGTCGGCTCGGTGATCGCGATGCGGCAGGCCGTCTCGCCGGCCGCGGTCGGCGTCGGCGGCCAGGCGTTGTGCCGCAGCTCCTCCCGGGTCACATCGGCTGCGGGATGTCGGCGGTCCGTACCTCGCTGACCGCCGCCGACCTGCCGGACGACCTGGCCGGGCTGCGTTCCGCGATCGAGGCCACCATTCCGGTCGGCTTCGCCCAGCGCAAGGACTCGGTCGACACGCGTCGGATCCGGGGCCTGGAGCAGGCCGGCTGGGACGACTTCTGGGGCCGGTTCGCCGGCCTGGACCGGCGGGTGGCGCAGCTGGAGACGCGGGCGCAGCGGCAGATCGGCACCCTCGGCGGGGGCAACCACTTCATCGAGGTCTGCCTGGAGCAGGGCGGCGCCGACGAGGGACGGGTCTGGCTGATGCTGCACTCCGGGTCCCGCAACATCGGCAAGGAGCTGGCCGAGCGGCACATCGGGGTGGCCCGAGGGCTGCCGCACAACGCCGACCTTCCGGACCGGGACCTGGCCGTGTTCCTCGCCGGGACGCCGGAGATGGACGCGTACCGGCGGGATCTCTGGTGGGCGCAGGAGTACGCGCGGCGCAACCGGGCGGTCATGCTGGCCCTGCTCTGCGGTGTGGTGCGTGAGCACTTCCCGCAGGTGTCCTTCCACGAGTCGATCTCGTGCCACCACAACTACGTCTCCGAGGAGAGCTACGACGGGGTGGACGTGCTGGTGACCCGCAAGGGCGCCATCCGGGCCGGCCGGGGTGACCTGGGCATCATCCCCGGGTCGATGGGCACCGGGTCGTACATCGTGCGGGGGCGGGGAAATACCGACGCGTACTGCTCGGCGTCGCACGGGGCGGGGCGTCGGATGTCTCGGGCGCAGGCCAAGCGGACGTTCAGCACGGAGGACCTGGCCGCGCAGACCGCCGGGGTGGAGTGCCGCAAGGACGCCGGGGTGGTCGACGAGATCCCCGGCGCGTACAAGGACATCACCGAGGTGATGGCCCAGCAGGAGGACCTGGTCGAGGTGGTCGCGCACCTCAAGACGACCTGCCGCCCGTCCGGCAAGCACGTCAGGCTGGTCACGCCGTCACGGTGGACGCCGATCACCTCACTGTGGTCGTCGT
>NZ_JBEYUF010000014.1:0-74162 GCF_040643355.1 Micromonospora sp. NPDC047187 | reverse complement strand
CCGCCCGCGGGGGTGCGGGGGCCCCCCCCCCACCGCTGGGGGGTGGGGGTGCCGGGGGCGGGGGGGGGGGGGGGGCCCCCCCCCCCCCCCCACGGCCGCTGGTCAGAAGCCGACGAAGACTCGGCGCAGGTCGTCGACTGTGACCGAGCCGGTCACCTGCACCCCGGCGGGAGTGTGCTGGGGGCCCAGCCGTCCGGTGGCCAGCCGCAGCCACGCCTCGGCCGGGGCCACCAGCTCCCCGTCGGGGCGCTCCGGCGCGTCGACGATCTCGACCTTCTCGCCCAGCCGCAGCCCGAACGTCCGCTCGGGCGCGTGCAGCCGGACCAGCAGCGTGGCTTCCCGGCCCGCCAGCTCCTGGGGTCGGCTGGTCCAGGCCAGCATGCCGCCGATCTGGTCGAGCAGCAGCGCCACCGCCCCCGGCGTCACCGCCGCGAACCTGTTGAACGCGACCTCGGCGTCCCACTGGTGCAGGGCGAACTCGCTGAGCCGGAACCGGGCCGCGGTGGCCACGTCGACCGGCTCCGGCAGGAAGCCGAGGTCGATCCGCATCGAGGCCCGGGTCTCGGTGTCCAGCGCCTCGTACGCCTCGACCAGCCGTTCGTTGGTGGCGAGGAACCCGGCGGCGTGCTCGGCCGGGGACATCGCGTCCCAGCGTGCCCAGACGCCACGGTTGAAGTCCCCGTCCGGGCCGGGCGCGCCGGAACGGGCGGCGTCCAGCGTCGCCAGGTTGATCTCGGCGCCGCTGCCCAGGTGGCTCAGCACCTGGGAGACCTGCCACTCGCTGGCCCCCGACGGCCGGAGCAGGTCGTCCTCCTTGAGGTCCCGTACGAGCGCGGCGAGCTCCTCGTGGCCCGCGCGCAGAGCTGTGATGATCTGGTCAGCAGGGGTCGACATGGATCTCCTCAAACGGATTTTCGGCTATGGTCCGGACGCTACCGGACGTGGCCGCCGGCGGGCCGGCCCCGGGGTCGGGCCGCTCCGGCCGTCGGCCACGTCGGTCAGGCTCAGCCCATGTGCACTGTGTTGCCGGTCGGGATGTCCTCCTTGCGGACCTTCACCAGGACCAGGGTGGCCAGTCCGGCGAGCACGATCAGCGCCGCGCCCCAGGCGAAGGCCACCCGGTAGCCGTGCACGAGCGCCTCGACCTGGTTGACCGGGTTCGGCGCCCGTCCGACCAGATAGGCGGCGACCGCGCTGGTGTAGAAGGTGTTCAGCAGCGCGGTGCCGAGCGAGCCACCGATCTGCTGGGTGGCGTTGAGCGTCGCGCTGGCCGCGCCGGCGTCGTGCTCCGGCACCCCCACCAGGGCGAGGCTGGACAGCGGGACGAAGGTGAAGCCCAGCCCCAGGCCCAGGACGACCTGCGCGGGCAGCAGGTGGGTGAGGAACGAGGTGTCCACGTCGATCTGGGTCAGCACCAGCATGCCCAGGGCGGCGAGCGCCGAACCGGCGACCATCAGCGGCTTGGCACCCAACCGGGGCATGAGCTGGCTGGCGCCACCCGCGGCGATCAGCACGCCGACGGTGACCGGCAGGGACGCGAGACCGGCTTCGAGGGGCTTGTACTGCAGCACAACCTGGAAGTAGAAGGTCAGGAAGAGGAACGCCCCGAACAGGCCGGCGCCGATCAGCGTCGAGGTGAGGAACGCACCGCCCCGGTTGCGGTCCAGCAGGATCCGCAGTGGCAGCAGCGGGTGGCTGGAGCGCAGCTCGATCACCACGAAGACGGCGAGCAGCACCACGCCCGCGGCGATGAAACCGAGCGTCGCGGTGGCGTCCCAACCGTCCTCGGCGGCCTTGGTGAAGCCGTAGACCAGGGAGACCAGGCCGGCGGTCACCACGATCGCACCGGGCACGTCGTAGCGGGTGTTGCCGTGGGCCCGGCTCTCCGGCACCAGCGGCAGCGCGAAGGCGATGGCGATGGCGGCGACCGGGATGTTGACCAGCAGGCACCAGCGCCAGTCGGCGTACTCGGTGAGCACCCCGCCGAGCAGCAGGCCGACCGCGGACCCACCGCCGGCGATCGCTCCGTACACCGCGAAGGCCTTGGCCCGCTCGGTGGCCTCGGTGAACAGGACGGTGAGCAGCGCCAGCGCGGCCGGGGCGAGCAGCGCGCCGAAGGCGCCCTGCAACGCGCGGGCGGCGAAGAGCATCTCACCGGTGGTGGCCAGACCGCCCAGGGCGGAGGCGAGCGCGAAACCGGTCATGCCGACCAGGAAGGTGCGCTTGCGCCCCCAGTAGTCGGCGATGCGACCGCCGAGCAGCAGCAGACCACCGAAGGCCAGCGTGTACGCGGTGATCACCCACTGCCGGTTCGCGTCGGTGATCCCCAGGTCGGCCTGGGCCTGCGGCAGCGCGATGTTCACGATCGTGGCGTCCAGGACGACCATCAGCTGTGAGACCGCGATGACCGCCAGCGCGATCCAGCGCCGCGGGTGCGGTGCGCCTGTCGACGCCCCGGCGTTGGGCGCGCCGGGCGCGGTCGAGGTGGTTCCGGGCATGGTGAAGCCTTCCGTGTTGCGAATATCGGTGAATCAGGCCGGCGACGGACGGTCGTGCTGATAGCGGAGTACCGGGATCAGCACCTGGTCGACGACCTGGGTGAGGAACGCGTCATCGGCGGGTAGGCCGTGCGCGACGATGCGGGACATGGTGAGCGCGGGTGCCAGATCGTGGAACAGCTCCCGCTCGCCGGCCTCCGGCGGGATCTCCCCGCGGGCGGCGGCCCGGACCAGGATGGCGGTGCTTGCCACCCGCCCGGCCGGCAGCACCTGGTGACGCACCAGACGTTCCAGCTCGGGGTTGGTCCGCATGGCGAAGGTCAACGCCTGCATGAGGTCGCAGTCGGCCGTGCAGATCGCGGCCGTGGCCCGCAGCAACTCGATCAGGTCCCCGCGCAGGGAACCGGTGTCGGGCGGGTTGTGGACACCCACGTGCCGGTCGCGCAGGGCGGCGACGACCAGCTCGGCCTTGCCGTCCCAGCGTCGGTAGATGGTGGCCTTGCTGACGTGGGCGCGGGCGGCGACGGCGTCGATGGTCATCCGGTCGAAGCCGACCTCGCGCAGGGTGTCGATGACGACGGTGAACAGGTCGCCGTCCGTGCAGCGCGGGGCCCGGGCTGCCGGAACCCCGGCGCCCGCGCCCACCTGCTGACCACCCAGCATGCCGACCCCCCCGCGAAACGATGTCGTACTGACCCTAGTTCGCGGTTGGCTGATCGTGCAGGGTTTCGTGAGTTGCCTCGCACCCAGCCGACGAAACGGTCACGTTTCACACGGCGTCATGCCAGGTGTCAGGTTCAGCACGGGTCGCGTGGTCAGGAACCCAGCGCCACTTCCACCTTCTTGCGGGTGCCCCAGCCGGTGCGCCAGCAGGTGGCGATGCCGTACCAGCGGATCGCTCGCAGCACGACCAGGGCGAACACCACAGCGACGGGCGTGAGGAGCCAGGTGCCCCACTGGTAGGCCGTCGACTGGTCCGATCGTCGCACCGTCATGTAGCGGAGCGCCTGCCCGTACCCGACGATCAACGGCACAGCCACCAGCCACGGAATCGCCCGCGGGTCGGGGTCGATGATCGGCGACAGGATCGCGACCGCCACGAACAGCACCGTCGCGACCACCGTGGCAGCCCAGCGCAGCAGATGCAGCCACCACGCGATCGACAGCAATGACAGGTACCGGACCCGCCACCAGGTCCTGATGAAGCTGCCGCGCATCCAGCGCAGGAACATCCGGCAGAAGTGCCCGGTGTTCTCCGGCATGAGGGAGAACGCGAACGCCGACGGCTGCTGCACGGTGCGTCCCCGGACCATCGCGAAGAGGGTGAGGAGGGAGTCGTCGGAGAAGGGCACCCGCTGGCCGAAGAACGTCTCCGTCAGATACGCGCCGAGGTTGTCGCGAACCACCTCCGCGCGGTAGGCGGCGATCGGGCCCGAGTTCACCCACACGCACCCGAACACCGACAGCGACGACCGGTCGGTGAGCTGCCCGGTCACCAGCCACAGGTCGGTGAACCGGGTGAGGAAGCTGCTGCGCACGTTCGCGGCCATCACCACCCCCGCGACGGACTGCACCGCCGGATCGGCGAAGGGCTTCAACAACTCCCTGAGGGCGCTCGGGTCCGAGATGGTGTCCGAGTCCACCGTCCAGTAGACGTCGGCTGCCGGTGTCGACCGCACCGCGGCGGCCTGGGCGTGCCGTTTCCCGGCATTGGGCTGGATGTGCCAGGCGGCGATGATCCCGTGGACGGGGGCGACGTCGAGAAACCACCGCTTGATCGGCTGGTAGCCCTCGGTCAGCTTCGACCCGTCGTCCACCACGTAGATGGTGTCTGGTCTGCGGGTTTGGAAGATCATGGATTCGAGGCAGGCCCGCAGCGCGCCCGGATCCTCGTTGTACGCCGGCACGATGCCCACCACGTGCAGAGCGTCGAGGTGCCCCTGCATCCGGTCGGTGACCACTGCGGGCTTCTCCAGATAGGAGGTGCCGAGCTGCCAGATCAGCAGCAGGAACATGGCGGCGTACGCGAAGGTGAAGCGGTGACCGCCTCCGTTGATGGCGCCGATCACGGCGAGGACGTGATGGGCGCTCCACGCCGCCGCGGCGGCCAGGACGACCGCCGCGGCGAACAGGACACGACCTTTCGTGACGCTAGCGGTCACTGGCCGACCGACTGCTTACGACGGAACGTCATCCGGATCATGATGAAGCCGATGAGGACGGCGGTCGCTCCGGTGAGGGCGATGGTGAGCGGCAGGGGAAGTGCGTAGCTGCCGATACCGGCCGCGCCGCCGATCGTGACGACGCCCATACCGGTACGGGGAAGGCTGCCACCGGACATGATGTATCTCCGCTCTGTGAGGGATGGTGAGGCTGTCGCGGCGACCGGTACGACTCCAGTGTGGCCCGGCCGTCACGGGGCTGAACAGCGAATATGACTGTGCGCAATGACGCGCTCACGTTGGCAAACATGTCCACCCAGGTCAATCTCGAAGGTCAGGGGAACGGTCGTCCGGCCAAGCCCGACGAGCCGTCCCGCTGCCGGCGTGTCGGAGACGTTCCCACCGGCTCCACGGCACCTGGCCTGCGCTTTCACCGCGTGGCCGCGCCAGCCCGGTGAATGCCGGCGAGGATCTGCGCTGTCGGGTAGACGTCAGCGCCGCGCGTCGCTGTCGACAAACGGATGACGCACCGGGTTAACACTCTCTTTGGGCGAGGCGGTCAGTCGCGGGGTGCGAGGACCACCGGCACCGCCATCGTTTTGATCCGCGCGCCGTTCTCGGCGGACACCTCGTACACCTCGACAGTGCCCTTCTGTTCGCGGACCGGGCGCCAGCCGACCACCACGCGGTACCCGCCCCGGCAGCCGCTGCCGCAACTGGCGGTGCCGAAACCGGTGGCCACCTCCCGGCCGGCGGCGTCCAGCACCCGGACGCTCACAGTGGCCTCGAACACGGTGGCGGTGCCGGTGACGACGAGCGGGGCGGACACGCGCTCGCCGGGGATCGGGCCGGTGACCACGATCGGTGGCAGCAGGTCCGCGTAGTCCGCCCGGTCGACCGGGGCCGCGCCGTCGAGGCGGACCTGACGCACGCTGGGGAACTGGGTGAGCGTCCACACCACCTGCGCCTCGCGCAGCCGCCGGGTGGACGGGTCGCCGACGGACGGCACCCGCAGCGTCGCCACCTCGTCGGCGATGCGGGTGACCTCGACGCCGGTCGGAAGGAGGGTGATCATCCCGGCGGCCGCCTCGGCCGAGCTCGGCCCGGCGGCCAGTTCGGTCAGCGCCAGCCGGGACGTCGCGACAGTGGCCGGCCGGGTGCGCCGGGTCGGCACGAGCAGCCCGGCGCGGACGTACCACAGCTCGATGGTCACCGGATCCGGTCGGCGCGTGCCGGTGGACGCCGCCGGCGGCGGACCCGGCGGCCGGTTCGTGGGTGGTGGCGTCGGTGCCGCGGCCCGGGTCGGCGTGCGCTCCGGGCGGTCGGTGGGTGCGACGCTGGGCGGCGGCGCCGTGGGCGCCGGGCCGAGGTCGCCGGAGCGGGGAGTGCCGCAGCCGCCGAGCAGGAGCGCCGCGACCAGCGCCGACACGCCCGGCCCGACCGCGCCACGGCCGGTCATCCCGCAACGCCCGGCGGGCCGGGGGGACCGGCAGTGGGCAACTCCAGCCGGAACCGGGTGCCCTCGCCCGGGTCGCTGCGCACGCTCAGCGCGCCGCCGAGCAGCTCGGCGTGCTCTTGGGCGATGGCCAGCCCGAGCCCACTGCCGGGCGCGGAGCGGGACGGATCGACCTGGTGGAACCGGTCGAACACGCGGGGCAGATGCTCGGCCGGGATGCCCGGCCCGTCGTCGATCACCTCGAAGACGACCAGTGATCCGGCGCCCGCCACGCTGGCAGTGATCTCGCCACCGCCGTGCTCGACCGCGTTGGCGACCAGGTTGGCCAGCACGCGCTCCAGCCGACGCCTGTCGGTGCGCGCCGCGACCGGATCACCGGTGACCCGCACGCGCGGCGACCAGCCGCGCGCGGCGACGATGCCGTGCAGCAGCGCCAACGCGTCGACCGGCCCGACAGCCACCTGCTCCCGCCCGGCGTCCAACCGGGAGATCTCCATCAGATCCTCGACCAACCGGCGCAGCCGGACCACGTCGCCGACCAGCAGCCGGGCCGCCGGCCGGGCGTCGTCGGGTAGTTGGTCGAGGTGCTCGCGCAGCAGCGACGCCGCGGCCACCAACGCGGTCACCGGGGTACGCAGCTCGTGCGCGACGTCGGCGGTGAACCGCCGCTCGCGGGCCTGCGCGGCCGACAGCGCCGCGATCTTCGACTCCAGTGCCTCGGCCATCTCGTTGAACGTCGCCGCCCAGACGCTGAACTCGTCGCGCCCGCGTACCGGCAGGCGGGTGGCGAGCAGGCCCTCGGTGAGCGCTCGGGCGGCCCGGCTGGCCCGGCCCACCGGCTCCAACGTGCGGCGGGCCAACGCGTGACCCACCGCGGCGGCGAGCAACACCACGAGCACCCAGCCGGCCACCAGCGCGGTGCGTAGCTGACCCAGATCGGTGGCGACGTCGTCTTCCACGGTCAGGACGTACAGCTCGGCGGTCGAGCCGGGAATGCGCCCACCGATCACCAGCAGCCGAGGACGCTCCTTCGGCGCGGAGCGCTGATAGCCGAGCCGCCCGTCCGCGACGACGGCCCGCAACCGGGTGCCCAGCTCCGGGGCGTACGCGGGGTGCGATGCGCGGGTCGGGCCGTCGACGAGCAGCACGTGCCGACCGCTGGCCTCGAAGCTGGTGAGCAGTTCGGTGCTGCGTTGCTCGGTCAGCGGCAGGAACTGCCCAGCGAGAACGAGGTGGTAGCGGGCGTCGGCGGCGGCCTCGTGCAGCGACGCGTCCAACCAGGACTGCCGCAGCAGCAGCCCGGTCCCGCCGGCGAGCAGCCCGGCCGAGACGCCGGCGACCAGGACGAACGCGATCGTCAGCCGGCGTCGCAGGCGCCCGGGGAACACCGCGCGTCCGGCCATCGCCGCCCCCGTCAGCCCGTCGAGAGTTTGTAGCCGGCACCGCGTACGGTCCGGATCAGCAGTGGCTGCGCCGGGTCGTCCTCGATCTTGGCCCGTAACCGCTGCACCGCCACGTCGACCAGTCGGGAGTCGCCGAGGAAGTCGTGGTTCCAGACCAGGTCCAGCAGCAGCTCCCGGGTGAAGACCTGACCGGGCCGGCGGGCCAGCTCCAGCAACAGGCGGAACTCGGTGGCGGTGAGCGCCACCTCCTGGCCGTGCCGGCGGACCACGAAGCCGCCCGGGTCGATCTCCAGGCTGCCGACCTCGATGACTGTCGAGGGGGCCGGCACGCTCACCCGGCGCAGTACCGAGCGGACCCGGGCCACCAGCTCGGGCAGGTCGAAGGGCTTGCGCAGATAGTCGTCCGCGCCGCACTCCAGCCCGACCACCACGTCGATGGTGTCGGTGCGCGCGGTCAGCATCAGGATCGGCACCTGGCTGGTCCGCCGGATCTCCCGGCAGACCTCCAGACCGTCCAGCCCCGGCAGCATGATGTCGAGCACGATGAGGTCGACCGGGTGGGCGCGGAACGCGGCCAGGGCCTGCCGCCCGTCGACCGCGGTGTCGACCCGGAAACCGGCGCGGCGCAGACCGAGGGCGGTGATCTCCCGGATCGAGAAGTCGTCCTCGACCACCAACACGCGGCCCTCCATCACCCGAGGGTAGACCTGGCGCCACGGTGCGTAGTCCTGGCGAAACGGCCGACATCGGTGGCCGGCTGGTCACCTCTGGGCACTGCCCAACCGCTACTTTCAGGTGCCTTCGGCACCCCTGAAACAGCTCACACGAAAGGGCACGACGTGAAACGTCATGGCTGCGTGATCCGACTCCGCCCCGAGCAGCGGGAGACCTACCTGCGGTTGCACGCCGCCGTCTGGCCGAGCGTGGAGAAGACGCTGCGCGAGGCAAACTTCCGCAACTACACCATCTTCCTCCACGACGACCTGCTCTTCGGCTACTACGAGTACGTGGGCGACGACTACGAGGCCGACCTGCGGCTGATCGCGGCGGACCCGCAGACGCAGGAGTGGTGGAAGCTGACCGACCCGTGTCAGGAGTCGATCGCCGAGCCCGGCTCGGGGGACTGGTGGGCCCCGATGCGCGAGGTCTGGCACCTGGCCGACGAGGCTGTCGGGCAGGCACCCGACCCGATCCAGCAGGGTTCTGGCAGCTAGCTGACGGGAGCTGCGACGGCGGCCCACCGACCTGCGACGGACGTGGGTCGGATGGGCGCCACCGGATGGTCGGGGCCGGCTGGTCCCGACCATCCAGGTCGACCGGCGGGAGGCGATCCCGAGGACATTCGTACGCCCCAGCGGGGTGACAACTCAGCTCCGTACATTGAAGAATAGCTTCATTCCGTCATGTCAATCTGTCGATATATTGCGGAGGAAGCGTGCTCACGAGAAGGAACCTGCTCGTCGCCGCAGGTGCGGCGGTGGTCGGTGCCGTACCGCTGGCCGGCCCGGCCACGGCCGCGTTGCCGCAGCTGGACATGGAGGCGCTGATCAAGGCGGCGCAGATCGACCCGCGTCGGGCGGACACCGCGCTGACCGAGGGGGCCAAGGACAGCGTCCTGCTGGTGGAGCGTGCACTCCAGGCGAGAGGGCTGCTCTCGTCGGCGTACGTCGACGGTCATTTCGGCACCAGCACGATCGCCGCGTACGCCGCGTACCAGCGGTCGCTGGGCTACACCGGTCTCGACGCCACAGGTCTTCCCGGCCCGTCGTCGCTGCGGTCGCTCGGGGAGGGCCGCTACACAGTCGTCAGGGCCATCTCGCCCGGCAGCGTGGTGACTCTGCGGGGCGTGCAGGTCAACACCCGCACCAGGTCGATGCTGTTCGAGGCCGAACGCCTGCTCGGCCGGCAGCTCGGCATCACGCAGGGCTCGTACAGCAGCGGTGTGGGCGCCTCCGCCGGCACGCACGACGGCGGCGGCGCGCTCGACCTCTCGGTCAGCGGTCTCTCCTCGGCGGTCCGGACGGACGTGTTGCGTCGACTGCGCACGGTGGGCTTCGCCGCGTGGCTGCGGACCCCGGCCCAGGGGGACTGGGGCTACCACATCCACGCCATCGCGCTCTCCGACACCGACCAGTCGACAGGTGCGCAGAACCAGGCCGGTGACTATTACCTCGGTCGTAACGGCCTGGCCAACCGGGGCGTCGATGATGGACCGGCGGTCAGCCCGAAGCGGACCTGGGAGGAGTACCAGCGCACGCTCTGAGGCACACCGGTTCTCGCACTTCGATGCCGGCTGCACGACAACGTCCGCAACGAGGACGTCTCGGTCGCCTCGGTCCACTGGCCGACCAACACCTGGCACGGCCCCGTGCGCCGACGAGAACATCAAGGAGGCCGACGAGGCGAGGGACCGCCTCGGCGGCGACCTGAAGATCGTCGCGGGTGATGCCAACGCCGAGCCTGAGGACGCCGGCTGGTCGAACGACGGCAAGGCCGACGGGTACCGCGACCTGACCGCCTACGCGAACTACTGACGACCCACCCAGCGGCACCGCACGCCGAGCGGCGTGCGGTGCCGCAGCCGGTTGAGCTGCGAGAATCGGTGGTCGGGCTCGTCCGCTATGTCCCGAGACTCCGTCGTCTCACGCCGACGTCAAAACTCGTCGACAAAAAGTTTGGGCGTGCTGTCGATCGGGATCGGTTCAGTTCGTAGCCCTGGTGAGAGCCCGGCATCGCAACCTGCCGCACACCCACTGGAGGGCACGATGACCGCCACCGCGAACACGACCCGCGCCACCACGTCGAACGTCGTGGCCGCCTGACCTGTACCCATCCCACCATCGAGCTACCGGAGGATCGTCATGAAGCAGTACCTGCTGTCAGTGCACTTCGTCGAGGGCGCGCCGACGCCGTCCGACGAGGAGACGCAGACCATGTTCAGGGAGACGGGCCGGATCAACGACGACATGCAGGCAGCGGGCGCCTGGGTCTTCGGCGGGGGACTCACCTCGCCGGACAGCGCCACCGTCGTCCGGGTCGAGAACGGCACCACCGCGATGAGCGATGGGCCGTTCGCCGAGACGAAGGAGCACATCGCCGGGTTCTGGGTCATCAGGTGCGCGGACCTGGACGCGGCGCTGGCCTGGGCCGAGAGGTGCGCGGCGGCCTGCGGCCCGGTCGAGGTGCGCCCCTTCGACGACCTGTCCCAGGCCTGACCGGCAGCCGCTCTCCCGACATGGACCTGGCGAGCATCTACCGCGCGGAGTACGGCCGCTGCGTCGCCACCCTGGCCCGCCTCCTCGGTGACATCAACCTCGCCGAGGAGGCCGTCCAGGACGCCTTCACCACGGCGCTGCAGAAGTGGCAGACGCTGCCGCCGAACCCGGGCGCCTGGATCGTGACGACCGCACGCAACCGTGCCGTCGACCGGCTTCGCCGGGAGTCGACCCGCGAGGCCCGGCACGCCCAGGCCCTGCTGCTGTATCACCAGGATGAGCCCTCGGAGGTGGGACCGGTGCGGGACGATCAGCTACGACTCATCTTCACCTGCTGTCACCCGGCGCTGGCCCCGGAGGCGCGGACGGCTCTCACCCTGCGCCTGCTGGGCGGCCTCGAAGTACCGGAGATCGCCCGTGCCTACCTGGTCCAGGAGGCGACCGTCGCCCAGCGGATCGTGCGCGCCAAGAAGAAGATCCGCGACGCCGCCATCCCGTACCGGGTTCCGGCCGGACATGAGCTGCCGGACCGGCTGCCGCCCGTCCTCGCGGTGCTCTACCTGATGTTCAACGAGGGCTACGCGTCCACCGCCGGTCCGTTGATCAGAACGGACCTGTGCGCCGAGGCGATCCGGCTCGCCCGCGAACTCGCCGCGTTGATGCCCGACGAGCCCGAGGTTCTGGGCCTTCTCGCCCTGCTGCTGCTGACCGAGGCGCGCCGCCCGGCCCGGCTCGGCCCGACCGGCGACCTGGTGCTGCTGGCCGACCAGGACCGATCACTGTGGAGCCGGCCGCTCATCGCCGAGGGCCACGACATCGTCCGCCGTTGCCTGTGCCGTAACCGGCCCGGCCCGTACCAGATCCAGGCCGCGATCAGCGCGGTGCACACCGACGGCGCCGCCACCGACTGGCCGCAGGTCCTGGCACTGTACGACCAGCTCCTCGCTCTCGCGCCGACCTCGGTCGTGGCGCTCAACCGCGCGGTCGCCGTCGCCGAGGTGCACGGGCCGGCGGTGGCCCTCGCCGCGTTGGAGGGCCTCGACCTTCCGGGCTATCACCGGCTGCCCGCAACCCGGGCCGAACTGCTCGCCCGACTCGGACGGAACGACGAGGCCCGAGCCGCCTACGACCGGGCCACGGCACTGGCCACCAACGAGACCGAGCGGGCCTACCTGCAGACCCGTCGGACCGAACTCACCCGTGAACGGAGAACATCATGACCGCCACCTACACCGTCGACGTCTTTTCCAGCCTCGACGGCTTCGGCACCACCAGCGGCAACTGGGGCGGGTACTGGGGTAAGCAGGGCCCCGAACTGCTCGCGCACCGCCTGTCCGGGTACAGCGCGGAGCAGCGCATGGTCTTCGGGGCCAACACGTACCGGGTGTTCGCGCAGATGCTGGCCGCGAGCACCGAGGAGTCCGAGGTCCGCGACGCGTGGGTGACCCAGATGAGGAACCTGCCGGCGACCGTGGTGTCGAACACGCTGGAAGGCCCGCTCGACTGGCCGGACGCGACAGTCGTGCGCGGTGACGCGGTCGACGTCGTCGCCCGGCTCAAGGAGGAGTCCGCCGTGCCCCTGCGATCGCACGGCAGCCTGTCGTTGAACCGGGCGTTGATGGCCGCCGGACTGGTCGATTTCGTCCAGGTGACGCTCTTCCCGGTGATCACCGGACAGACCGGCACCGAGCCGATCTTCCAGGGCGCGGCCGACTTCGACCTGGAATTGATCGAGAGCCGGACCCTCGACGGTCGCACCCAGGAACTCGTCTATCGGCCCACCCTGCACGCCTGACTGATGCCCGGGTCAGTGCGCACCATGGCCGTCCGCCTGATGTCGGCGGACGGCCAAGCGGATCGGCCTGCTTCGACTACCACTGGTGGGCGACGTCGAGCACGACCCGGCTGTGGGTGCCGGGACCGGCGAGCACGAGCACCCGGAACGGCAACCGCGCCCGTACGCCGACGGCGAAGGTGCTGTAGCCCTCGAAGCTGCCGCCGAACACCACGTCGCGCAGCGTCGGGTAGCGCAGCAGGTTCGCCACGTGCTCGCCGACCGCGTAGGGCACGGTGCCCAGGTGGTCGTCGTCGTACGCCGGTGCCCGCAGCGAGACCCGCAGCAGCGCGCCGCCGGCGGTGTACGGCGACAGCGCCAGCCCTTCGCCCTCGGTCCACGTCTCCCCGTAGCCGATCGCGTAACCGTCGACCGGGCCGTTGAACTCGAACACCACCCGGTCGTAACAGTCGTGCCGGCCGGTTCGTACGTCGACCAGCGGGGCGTCGCTCAGCGCACCGGCCGCCTTCTCCGCGCTGCCCCAGGTGATCCCGCAGTACGCCGCTTCGGTCGTGGTGCCCGCGGCGGTGCTGCTGCCGGCGCTGGCGACCAGCCCGGCGAGGGCGACCGCCAACGCGGTCAGTGCGCTCCTGATCCTCATGGTTCTTCTCCGTCCGGTACCGGGGTCACGTCGCGACGGCGCTGCCGGTGACCCTCTGCCGCCACCGTCGTCCCGCCCCGGCACAGGAGCTTCGCTGCGACGTAACCGCTGGGTAACAGCCTCCACGTCGCCGGTATGACGCTTCCGCTATGCCGAACATCGACCGCCGTCACATTAATATCGGTGCGCATCGATGAACCGGTGGCCGACGGTCGCCGGACGACCGCAGGGGAGTACCCGATGTTCCAAGGACAACTGAGACGCGCGGCGCTGGCCATGCTGGTGGCGATCCTGGCGGCGGCCGGGATGCAGCTCGCCACCGGTACGCCCGCCGCCGCCGTCCGGACCGTCTACTACGACGCGAGCCGGACCGGCGAGTTCCGCACCAACTTCGACCAGGCGGCGCAGATCTGGAACAGCCGGGTCAGCAACGTCCGACTCCTGGCCGGCACCCCGGCCAGCATCACCATCTACGTCGACGAAGGCTGGCCCCGCGCGCAGCCGACCGGTCTCGGCTCGGGCCGGATCTGGATGGGCCGCACGGCCGTCAACCAGGGCTACGACCGCACCCGCATCGCCACCCACGAGGTCGGCCACATCCTCGGCCTGCCGGACCGGCGCACCGGCCTCTGCTCCGACCTGATGTCCGGCAGCAGCGCACCGGTCTCCTGTCGCAACGCGAACCCCAGCGCCGCCGAGGCGAGCCGGGTGAACTCGCTGTTCGCCGGCTCCCTGGCCGCGCCGGCCAGCACGACGTACACCTGGAACGGCGACTCGGACATCAGCCCGCTGGTGGTCGGCGGCCGGCCGGCCACGGAGAACTACCCCTTCATGGTCTATGTCTCCGGCTGCACCGGCACGCTGATCAAGGGCAACTGGGCGGTCACCGCCAAGCACTGTTCGACGCCGTCCTCGGTGCGGGTGGGCAGCATCAACCGTTCCAGCGGCGGGACCGTCGTGCGGGTGACCCGGGCGGTCAACCACCCGAGCGTCGACGTCAAGCTGCTGCAACTGGCCAGCTCGGTCACGTACGCGCCGGCCCCGATCCCGAGCACCTCCGGCGCGGTCGGTACCGCCACCCGGATCATCGGCTGGGGCCAGACCTGCGCCCCGCGGGGCTGCGGTTCGGCTCCGGCCGTGGCCAACGAACTCGACACGTCCATCGTGGCCGACAGTCGGTGCTCCGGCATCAACGGCCCGTACGAGATCTGCACCAACAACACCAACGGCAACTCCGGCGCCTGCTACGGCGACTCGGGTGGGCCGCAGGTGCGCCGGGTCAACGGAGTGTGGAACCTGATCGGCGCCACGAGTCGGGCCGGCAACAACAACTCCACCTGCGCCACCGGCCCGTCCATCTACGTCGACCTGCCGTCGATCCGATCGTGGATCTCCACTCAGGTCGGTGGCCTGCCGGTCTGACCATCAGCGACATCGCGGGCGGGGGCGAGCGCCAGACGCTCCCCCGCCCCGGTGCGCCGGTGTCACCCACGCGATCCCACGATGCGGTACGGTGCGTGGCATATCCGGCACATCGGAGGTGGCGTCATGCCTACCGTCGTCGTCCTCGCGCTGACCCTCGCCCTCGCGCCCGCGCCGTCCCCGTCGGCCACCTCAAATCCGCTCGGTGACATCGTCGGCGGCGTCGGCCAGATCGTCGACGACCTGCTCGGTGGCGACACGCCGAGTGCCGCCCCGACGCCGAGCGACACCCCCACCGGAGCGGCCACGCCGAGTCGGCCACCGGTCGTCGGTCGGCCCAGTCCGGCGGAACCCATCGCGATCCCCGCGCCCGCCGGGTCGGCAGGCGGTGGTCTCCCCGCACCCGCAGCCCCCGATCGCCGCACCGATGGCGTAGGCACCGGCACCCGCGAGGCCGGCGTGCCCTGGCGCGACGGCGACACCCCCGCACCGACCCAGCCGTCGGCGCTCGCCAACCCCACCCGCGATGCCTGGCCACCCGTGTCGTACCTGCTGGTCGTGGCCGTCCTCGGGGTGCTGGCACTGCTGCTCCTGCGCCGCCGGGCCCCGGCCCTCGCCGCCGCACCCGACCCCGGTCCGGTACCGGATTCCGGGCCGGCGCCGGATCCCGGCCCGGTGCCGGAAAACGTCAGCCGCCTGCCGACCAGCCTCAACGCCATCTACGAGATGGGCCGGCAGGACGAGCGACTCGAACAGGAGCGCCGCCGCCGCACCTGAGGGCACGCCGTCCTCACGATGCCGAGTAGGCGCCCTCACGCCGGGGGATCGCGTCGTCGTATGCCCCGACCGGCCCGCTGTAGCGGGCCTTGCCCTTCGGGTACGGCCAAGCGTTCGCGGAGCAGCCGTGCAGGCCCAGCGTCTGCTGCTGCATCACCGGCGCCGGCCGGCCCCGCCCGGGACACCGCTCGTGGCCGTACCCGAGCTTGTGCCCCACCTCGTGGTTGACCATGTACTGCCGGTAGATCTCCACCGTCGCGCCGTAACCCGGCACCCCCTTGACCCAACGCGCCACGTTGAGCACCACCCGGCCACCGTTGCGGCAGGAGGTGTAGGCGTCCGGCACGTCCTGGCAGAGGGTGTCGCGGGTGCCGGGGGTCGCCAGGTAGATGGTGAAGTCGGTCGGTTCGCCGGCACCGACCCGGCGCAACCGCCACGCCCCGCCCGCCGTCCACCCGCGTGGGTCGTTCAACGTCGTGGTGATCGCCGTGGCGATGTCCTTCGCCGGCAGGCCCCGAATGTCGCGCTCGACGGCGACCCGGTAGCGCAGCAACCGGCCGGCCGTCGCGCGCCCGGGGGTCGTCTCGCCAGGCGCCACCGACCAGCGGTTACCGCCGGTGGCGGGGTAGCTGACCGGGACGACGGGCGCGGAGCTGGGTCGGACCTCGGCGGCCCCGGTCGGCCGACCGGTAGATGTCGCCGGTCCGCTGGGCAGCGGCCCGGCGGCGACCGGCTCGGTGGCGGGTTGCCCGGCGGCGGGCAGACCGCACCCGGTGAGCAGCACCACCACCAGCAGCGACGCCATCGAGGTGGGACCCCAGCGGCGGGTAGCCTTCGTCGACATGTCTCTCCCCTCGCGCGTCGCTCGGCGGCGGCGCGGAGGAGAAGACGGGTGACAGTGGCGAAAAGTTGATGTGACCCAGGGCTCAACCTTTTGCCGACCTCGCCCGTCTCTAGCTCTGTGGCACGGGGAGGGTTCGCGGTGGCGCGGGGTGACGCCGATTTCGTCGAGTTCGCGCGGGCGGCGTCCGCGCGACTGGTGCACGCCGCGTACCTGATGACCGGCGACCACCACCAGGCCGAGGATGCCGCGCAGACCGCACTGGTGCGCACCTACGCGTCGTGGTCGCGGATCCACGACGACGACGCCTACGGGTACGCCCGCCGCACGCTGGTCAACCATCTGGTCGACGGGTGGCGACGGCCGATGCGGGAGTACCCGACCGACGAGGTGCCGGAGCAGCGGCGTGGCGACGTGGCCGACGACGTGGCCACCCGGCGCTGGTTGATCACCATCCTCGGTGCGCTCAGCCCCCGGGAGCGCGCCATCGTCGTCCTGCGCTACTACTTCGACCTGCCGGAGGCGCAGGTGGCCCGGGAACTCTCCGTATCCGTCGGCACGGTCAAGAGCACCAGCTCGCGAGCTCTGGAGAAGTTGCGCACCGCCGCGCCCCGCACGGCCGATGAGAGGGCGCGCCGATGAGCGAGCTGGAACGGCTCCGCCACGCGATGCGGGCGACCGAGCGTCCCGACGCCGTGCTCGATCTGGACTCCGTGATGCGCGAGGGACGTCGGTTGCGTACCCGTCGACGCGTCGCCGGAGCGGGGGCGGCGACGCTCGCGACCGGCCTGGCCGCCGTGGTCGTCGTGGTGGCGGTCGGCGCGTCCGGGCCGGGCGATCCGGCGCCGACCGAGCACCCGCCGCCGGTCGCCGTCGCTCCACCGTCGGTCGGTGTCTCGCCGTGGCCGGAGAAGTCGCTGGGCTCCACGCCACCGCCGACGGTGGGCCGCGACGAGCCGCCACCGAAGCCGCTGGGCCAGATCGTGGACAGCGGGGTGCGGCACGGCGCCGAGCGTCGGGTCTACTACTTCGTCGCGGTGTCCGTGCCCGGTGAGCCCAAGGTATCCATCGGACTGGCCGCCGGTCGCCAGGCTCCGGACGGCTCGTTGAGCACCGACATCCTGGTCAACGACGTCTACGGCAGCGACCGCAGCGCCGGGTTCCACCAGATCGGCTACGACGAGGGCTTCGCCGCGCCGGTGCCCACCTTCGGCTACTTCGTCGGCCCCGCCAAGCGGATCATCGGCACCGTCGACGGTCGGCAGGTCGACGCCCGAGTGGCACCATGGAGTGGCGACAAGCAGGTGCTGGTCTTCTGGTTCGACCCGGCGCGGCTCACTCCGGGGGAGCGGCTGGACGGCATCATCGCCCACGACGCCAGCGGTCGCCGACTCTGACCCGTCGCCGGCACTCAGGCCAGTCGACGCTCGATGGTCACCGTCGTCCCCTCGGCGGTGGAGACCAGCCGCACGTCGCCGTAGGCGTTCATCAGCAGCGCGCCGCGCCCCCGGTCCATCGCCGGCCGGCGGTCCCGCCAGGTGCCGAAGTCCCGTACCGAGATCCGGATCAGCCCGTCGCCCACCTGGACGCGCACCCGTACCTCCGGACGGCTGGGTCGCTGTGCGTGCTCGACGGCGTTGTTCATGGCCTCCGAGGCGGCGAGCAGGAGGTCTTCCAGCACGTCCGGGTCGACGTCCAGCTGGCCCAGTGCGCCCCGGACGTCGCGACGCATCGCGGCGGCGGAGGTAGGCGCGGACGGGTACGTCCACCCGACGTCCAGGAGGTCGCCCAGACCGTCCGGCTCGGGCGGCGCCTGCACGGCCACTGCCACGTCGCGGACGGTTTCGACAGCCGGGGTCGGCGGAACGGGCCCGACCGGGGTGGGCCGAGCCGAGGGAGCTGCGGCCGTGGCAGTCGCCGGGTCGCCGACGACGGCCGCGGCAGGGGTGCGGTCGCGGGCTCGGCGGATGCTGGCCCGGATCCGGGCGATCAACTCGGCCGCGGCGAACGGTTTGACCAGGTAGTCGTCGGCGCCCAGGCTCAGGCCCTCCACGCTGGCCTCCCCGCCGGCACGGGCGGAGAGCACCAGCACCGGCAGCGTCCGGGTCGTCGGGTCGGCGCGTAGTCGGCGTACCAGGTCGAAGCCGTCCAGCACCGGCATCATCACGTCGGTCAGGACCAGGTCGGGCAGATCACTGTGGATCTCGTCGAGGGCCTGCCGGCCGTCGGTGACGGCCCGCACCCGCCAGCCCTGCCCGGCGAGCAGCCGGGTGAGGTACGCCCGCATGTCGGCGTTGTCGTCGGCGAGCAGGATCCGGGCTCCGGTCAGCTCGTCCGTGGCCGCCCCGGACGCGGGATCGGGCTCGGTCAGCGCGTCGTCCGGTTCGGTGAGCCAACCCATCGCCTCCTCGACGGCGGCGCGGGCCGCGTCACCCCGCCCGTCCACCGCCGGCCCGGTGACCGCGGTGCGGTGCGCCGCCGACCAGGGCAGCGTCACGGTGAACCTGCTGCCGACGCCCACCTGGCTGGTCACGCGCACGTCGCCGCCCTCCAGCCGGGCCAACTCGTGCACCAGGGCCAGGCCGATGCCGGTGCCCTCGTGACTGCGCGAGCGGGTGCCCCGCACCCGGTGGAAGCGTTCGAAGAGTTTCGGCAGGTCGCGTTCCGCGATGCCGATGCCAGTGTCCGCGACGGTGAGGCGCACCTCCTCGTCGTCGGCGTCGAGGGTGACCCGGATGCGGCCGATGAACGTGTACTTCAGCGCGTTGGAGAGCAGGTTCGTGACGATGCGTTCCCAGTTGACCGGGTCGACCGCGACCGGCCGGGGCAGCGGTGGGCAGCTCACCTCGAGGGTCAGCCCGGCCCGCTCGACGGCGGCCCGGAACACCCCGGCCAGCTCGGCGGTCAGCGCGGCCAGATCCACCACCCGGGCGTCGCTGCGCGCCCGCCCGGCCTCCAGGCTGGAGAAGGTGAGCAGGCTGTTGACCAGCGTCAACAGTCGGGTGGCGTTACGCCAGCCGGTCTCCACCCGCTCCCGCTGGACCGCCGCCAACGGCGCGGTGGCGTCGGTGAGGGCGTCCGTCAGCGGGCCGAGGATGAGGGTCAACGGGGTACGGAACTCGTGGCTGACGTTGGCGAAGAAGTCGGTCTTGACCCGGTCCAGTTCCGCCATCGCCTCGACCCGGCGCCGCTCCTCCTCGTACTCCTGGGCGTTGCGCAACGCCACGGAGATCTGCTGGGCGAGCAACTGGTGGAAGGAGCGGTACGCCTCGTCGAGCCCTCGGCTGGGGCTGACCCCGGCGAGCAGGACGCCGAGCGGCTGGTCCTCGTCGGCGGAGGGCAGCGGCAGCGCCAGCGCGGTGCGGACCGGGTCGTTCCACGGGCCGGCGGGCAGCGGCAGCCGGTCGGCGACGTCGGTCACCTGGGTCGCCCGGCCCTCGGCGGCGTCCGCCAACCCCCAGGCGTACGCGGGCGGGCCCGGGTCGGCCAGCTCGACGGCGTCCGGCAGGGCCCCGGCGTGCCCCTGGTCACCGCCGGTGCAGGCGACCCGGCGCAGCGCCGTGCCGTCGCGCAGGTAGATGGCGGCGAACGGCACGTCCAGAGGGTGGCCGTCGATCACGTCGATCAGCCGAGCACCGGTGGCGTCCACGTCGACGGTGCGCCCGTCGCCGAGCACGGACAGGTCGCGCAGGAGGCGCAGCCGGCGTTCGCCGACCACCTGCTGGGTGACCTCACTGCACACGGTCAGTACGCCGACGGTGCGGCCGTCGTCGTCGCGCGCCGGGGCGTGCGAGACGGTGAAGTACGCCTCCTCGCGGTAGCCGGCCCGCTCCAGCAGCAGTTGCAGCGCGGGGACCCAGCTGGCCACCCCGGTCGCCATGGCCTCCTCGATCAGCGGGGCGAGCACGTGCCAGCCCTCGGCCAGCGTCACCCGTACGTCGTCGCCGAGCGCGGCGGGGTGCTTGTCGCCGATCAGCGCCGAGTACGCGTCGTTGTAGAGCTGCGAGTAGCTCTCGCCCCAGAGCAGCAGCATGGGATACCGGGAGGAGAGCACCATCCGGACGGCGGCGCGCAGGCTCTGCGGCCATCCGTCGACCGGGCCCAGCGGGGTGCCGGCCCAGTCCAGCTGTGCCATCAACCGCCCGGTGTCGCCGCCGAGGAACAGGTCAGTGCTGGGTCGTGTCACGCTCGATCCGACCCCATCGCAAGCCCCCCGTTCCGGGCCCGTCGACCCCTGCCGCGTTACCTACCCATCCTGACACCTCTACTCACCTGTGCCGACGCCGGTACCCACCGTCGAACCGGCGGCGGTTCGGGACGAACGACCGATGCTCAGGAAATAGATATCTGTAAGTGTCTCGGGTATCTCTCCAACCCCGAGGAGCCCCCATGAGAGGCAGAACGCTGAGCGCGGGAATCGCGCTCGCCGTGTTCGCCGGGATGACGGTGCCGCTGGCCGCCCAACCGGCGACCGCGTCACCTCCGACCGCCACGACGGTGACCCGGCCGATCGCCGCGTCCGCCGCCGCGTTGGCCGCGCCGGACATCTCCATCACCAATGTCCAGGCGCACCTGACCCAGTTCAACGCCATCGCCACCAGCAACGGTGGCAACCGACGGGCCGGCTCGGCCGGCTACACCGCCTCGCTCAACTACGTCAAGACCAGGCTCCAGTCGGCCGGCTACACAGTCAGCGAGCAGTACTGCTCCAGCTGCCGGTACCCCTCGAACAACCTCATCGCCGAGTGGCCCGGCGGACCGGCCGACCAGGTGGTCATGTTCGGCGCGCACCTGGACGGCGTCGCGGCCGGTCCGGGCATCAACGACAACGCCACCGGCTCGTCGACCCTGCTGGAGAACGCGCTGGTCCTGGCCGCGCAGAGCCCGACAATGACCAAACGGGTGCGGTTCGCCTGGTGGACCGACGAGGAGCAGGGGCTCAACGGCTCCCGGTTCTACGTCAACTCGCTCAGCGCCACCCAGCGCGGCTACATCAAGGGTTACTACAACTTCGACATGGTCGGCTCGACCAACGGCGGCTACTTCATCAACCGGGTCAGCTCGACCACGGCGGCGCCGCTGAAGGCGTACTGGGACTCGTTGGGCCTGCAACCGGAGGAGAACGTCGAGGGCCAGGGTCGCTCCGACGACTACTACTTCCAGCAGGCCGGCATCCCCACCTCGGGCTACGCCGCCGGCGCCAGCGCCCGCAAGACCAGCGCCCAGGCGGCCAAGTGGGGCGGCACCGCCAACTCCGCGTACGACCCCTGCTACCACCGGTCCTGCGACACCACCGCCAACGTCAGCGCCACAGTGCTCAACCGGGCGGCCGACGGTGTCGCCTACGCGCTGTGGCAGCTCGCCGTGGGCGGCGGCACCCCGACCTGCACCGGCGGCCAGGTGGTCGCAAACGGTGGCTTCGAGAGCGGCAGCACGCCGTGGACCGCGTCCTCCGGCGTGATCACCAACGCCAGCGGCCAGCCGGCCCGGACCGGGTCGTACAAGGCGTGGCTCAACGGGTTCGGCAGCACCCGCAGCGAGAGCCTGTCGCAGTCGGTGACAGTGCCGGCCGGCTGCGCCACGTACACGCTGTCGTTCTGGCTGCACATCGACACCGCCGAGACCACCAGCTCCACGGCGTACGACCGGCTCACCGTGCAGGCGGGCTCGACCACCCTCGCGACGTACTCGAATCTCAACGCCGCGACCGGTTACGTGCAGCGCAGCCTCAACGTGGCCGCGTTCGCCGGGCAGACGGTGACGCTGCGGTTCACCGGCACCGAGGACTCGTCGTTGCAGACCACCTTCGTGATCGACGACGTGACGTTGCAGGCGAGCTGACCGCGTACCCGACAAAGGGCCGCCACCGGTTCTCTCCGGTGGCGGCCCGTCGCGTCGTGGGTCAGGGGAGCTGTGGGTAGAGCGCGGCGACGCCGCCGGCCAGTCCGGCCTGCACCTGTCGGCTGAGGTCGTCGGCGAGGATCTCGTACGCGTCGGCCTCGACGCCGTCCACACCGATGCGGGCGATCGCCGCCGGGTCGGACTTCGGGCCGGTGATGTCCGCGGCCATGTCGGTGTCCAGGTATCCGACGTGCAGGCCGGCGACCCGGACGCCCCGGTCGGCCAGTTGGACGCGCAGCACGTTGGTCATCGCCCACTCGGCGGACTTGGCGGCGCTGTAGGCCGCGTGGGTCGGGGAGCCGAACCAGGACAGGACGGAGAGCACGTTGAGGATCGTTCCGCCGCCGTTGCCGGTGATGACCGGCGCGAACGCCCGGATCGTCGAGAGGGTGCCGATGTAGTGGGTCTCCAACTCCAGCCGGACGAGGGCCAGGTCGCCGTCGAGAAGGTCGGTCCGGGTGTCGATGCCCGCGTTGTTGATCAGCAGGTTCACGCCGCCGGCCAGCTCGGCGGCGGCGGCCACCGAGGCGGGATCGGTGATGTCGAGGCGGACCGGTGTCACGCCGGGGAGGTCGACGCTGTCGGGGTTGCGGGCGCCGGCGTAGACGGTGGCGCCCCGGGCGAGGAGTTCGGCGGCGAGGTGCCGGCCGAGGCCACGGTTGGCGCCGGTGACGAGGGCGGTGCTTCCAGCGATCTTCATGGCCGTCACGCTATCCGACCTGACTTCTGTTAAGCAAAGTCAGCTACGTCACGGGGGTGGACGACCGGATCGGGAATACGACCCGGACGCGCCCACACCCCGACCGGTGACGACTCGTATCCTTTCCGCGAACCTTCGTACGAGCCGAGATGGGAGACGGTGTGAGCAACCAGGCCGAAACGTTGGAATTCCAGGCCGAGGCGCGTCAGCTCCTCCAGTTGGTGGTCCACTCGATCTATTCGAACAAGGACGTCTTCCTGCGGGAACTCATCTCGAACGCGTCCGACGCACTGGACAAGCTCCGGCTGGCCACCCTCGTCGACAAGGACCTCGTCGCCGACACCGACGACCTGCACGTCGCCCTGGAGATCGACCGCAACGCCCGCACCCTCACCGTGCGCGACAACGGCATCGGAATGACCCGCGACGAGGTCGTCCAGCTGATCGGCACGATCGCCAAGTCGGGCACCGCCGAGCTGCTGCGCCAACTACGCGAGTCCGCCGACGCCCACGCCAAGCAGGACCTCATCGGCCAGTTCGGCGTCGGCTTCTACGCCGCGTTCATGGTCGCCGACCGGGTCACCCTGCTGACCCGCAAGGCCGGGGAGACCGGCGGCACCCGCTGGGAGTCCACCGGCGAGGGCACCTACTCGATCGAGGCGGTCGACGAGGCGCCGCAGGGCACCACTGTGACGCTGCACCTCAAGCCGGCCGACACCGAGGACAACCTGCACGACTACACCGCCGAGTGGACCGTCCGCGAGATCGTCAAGCGCTACTCCGACTTCATCGCCTGGCCGATCCGGATGAGCGTCGAACGCCCCGGCGCCGACGGTGAGCCCACCACCCGCGAGGTGCAGACCCTCAACTCGATGAAGGCACTCTGGGCGCGGCCCCGCGACGAGGTCGACGCCGCCGAGTACAACGAGTTCTACAAGCACGTCAGCCACGACTGGGCCGACCCGCTCGAGGTCGTACACATGAAGGGCGAGGGCACCTTCGAGTACGAGGCGCTGCTCTTCCTGCCCAGCCACGCCCCACTGGACCTGTTCTCCCCGCAGGGCCGCCGAGGCGTCCAGCTCTACGTCAAGCGCGTCTTCATCATGGACGACTGCGAGGCGCTGGTCCCGACCTACCTGCGCTTCGTCAAGGGCGTGGTCGACGCGCACGACCTGTCGCTGAACATCTCCCGGGAGATCCTCCAGCAGGACCGGCAGATCCAGATCGTCCGCCGCCGCCTGGTCAAGAAGGTCCTCGCCACTGTCAAGGACCTCAAGGCCAACCACGCCGAGCGCTACCGCACCTTCTGGACCGAGTTCGGCGCGGTGGTCAAGGAAGGGCTGATCGACGACACCGACAACCGGGACACCCTGCTGGACGTCCTGTCGGTGGCCTCCACCAACGACCCGGCCGAGCCCACCGACCTGGCCGGCTACGTGTCGCGGATGAAGGACGGCCAGAGCGACATCTGGTACGCCACCGGCGAGTCCCGGGCCGCCATCGAGAACTCTCCGCACCTGGAGGCGTTCCGGGCCAAGGGGCACGAGGTGCTGCTGCTCACCGACCAGGTCGACGAGGTGTGGGTCGAGCGGGTCGGCACGTACGACGGTCGGCCACTGCGCTCGATCGCCAAGGGCGAGATCGACCTGGACACCGACGAGGAGAAGCAGCAGGCCGAGGCCGAGCGCGAGCAGCAGCGACAGGAGTTCGCCGGGCTGCTCGACTGGCTGGGGACCACCCTCACGGACAGCGTCCGGGAGGTCCGCCTGTCGTCGCGGCTGACCACCTCACCGGCCTGCGTCGTCGGCGACGCCCACGACCTCACTCCAACCCTGGAGAAGATGTACCGGGCGATGGGGCACGAGATCCCCACGACCAAGCGGATCCTGGAGATCAACCCCGGTCACCCGCTGGTTTCGGGGCTGCGCAAGGCCCACGAGCAGGGCAGCGACAGCGCCGCCCTGACCGAGACCGCCGAGCTGCTCTACGGCCTGGCGGTGCTCGCCGAGGGCGGTGAGCTGACCGACCCGGCCCGTTTCACCCGGACGCTCGCCGACCGGCTGGCGCGCACCCTGTAGACGGACCGGGCCTGGCTCCGCCACGACAGCTGAACGCTCGGCCGGACAACCGGCCGAGCGTTCGCCTGCGTGGTGCGGATCAGTTCAGGGTCTGGTGACCCGTCACGCCGCGGAGGCGGCCTTCGACCCTCGGTGCGACGCCAACGGGCCGGCGTTCCAACCCCAGCGGGGGGCCGGTACCGCCGGGTCGCGACGCCCATCCGTGTCGGCGTCGTCGCTGTCGGTCCCGTCGATGGTCAGCTCGACCGAGGCGGGAGTGCTGCGCGCCAGTCGCAGTGAGTGCTCGGCGCCGGTCCGTGCCGCGCACGGCCAGGACTGTCCGGCGCACTGGAGATTGCGGCACTGGCCCTCGTCGTCCGGCTCGTGTGCGCTCAGCACGTCGATCGCCAACTGCCACAGCAGCGGGTCGGTCACGTCGTGCGGGCGCTCGGCGGTGCGACTCGGTCGGTTGCTGGTGTCGTCGGACATGGTGGGCCCCCCTCGTCAGGCTGTACCCCACAAGGGTCACCCGTCAGCCGCCGGCTAAACCGCCGACCTGCTGTGATGTGTCTCTGATCGCAGCTCGACCGCGGACGCCGCACGCTTATCGGTCAGTCGGGCAGAAGCGGCATCTCCACGCCAGGCTCCCGGCCGAGCAACACCGCCCGCGTGAGCGCCGCTGATCCGAACCGGTCGCGGACCGCGTCGACCGCAGCGTCCAAATCGGACCCGGGATCCGGCTGGAACGGCAGCTCAGGTTGGACCGGGTTGTCGTCGAGATTGCCCACGGAGACACCGATCAGTGTGACGCCACGGCGATCGATCTCGGGCAGCGCCGCGCGGAGCAGCGCATGCGCGGCGGCGAGCAGCGGCGTCGTGTCCGCCGTCGCCTTGCCCACCGTGTGCGAGCGGGTCGCCCGCGTGTAGTCGCCGAAGCGCAGCCGCAACATCACGGTGCGGCCGGCCCGCCCGGCCGTCCGCATCCGCCGGCTGACCCGGTCGACCAGGCCGGCGAGGATGGCGTCCAGCTCCGTCGAGGCATGCGGGGTACGACTCAGCGCGTGCTGCGCGCCCATCGAACCGCGCCGCCGCCCCACCTGCACCGCCCGGGGGTCGCGATTGTGCGCCAGCGCGTGCAGGTGCCGCCCGGCCCCCGCACCGAGCAGCGACACCAGCGCCGCCTCACCGAGGCGGGCCACCTCCCCGACGGTACGGATCCGGCGTTCCCGCAGCTTGGCGGCCGTGACCGGGCCGACGCCCCAGAGCCGCTCCACCGGCAGCGGGTGCAGGAACGCCAGCTCGGCGTCCGGCGCGACCACCAGCAGGCCGTCCGGTTTCGCCACCCCGCTGGCGACCTTGGCCAGGAACTTCGTGCGGGCCACCCCCACCGTGATCGGCAGATGGACCCGGTCGCGGACCTCCCGGCGCAGTCGTTCGGCGATCTCGGCAGGTGGCCCGACCAGCCGCCGCAGCCCACCCACGTCGAGGAACGCCTCGTCGATGGAGAGTCCCTCGACCAGCGGTGTGGTCTGCCGGAAGATCTCGAAGACCGCGCGGCTCGCCGCCGTGTACGCCGACATTCGCGGCGGCACGACGATCGCGTCCGGGCAGAGCCTTCGCGCCTGGTGGCCGCCCATCGCGCTGCGGACGCCGCGCGCCTTCGCCTCGTAGCTGGCCGCGAGCACCACGCCGCCACCGACGATCACCGGCCGCCCGCGCAGGCGCGGGTCGTCGCGCTGCTCGACCGACGCGTAGAACGCGTCCAGGTCGGCGTGCAGGATGCTGGCGCCGGGCGACACGTACACATGTTCGCATGACGCCCGGCGAGTGCGGCAGTGAGCTGGGCGAACGCCCGGTCAGTCGAGGCAGAACTCGTTGCCCTCGGGGTCGGCCATGATGAGATGACCGGCGCCCAACGGGGGAGTGGGCTCGTGCCGACTGAGCCGCCTGGCGCCGTGCGAGACGAGCCGTTCGGCTTCGGCCTCCAGGGCCGCCATCCGCTCGTCACCCTCCAGCCCGGGGGCCGCGCGTACGTCGAGGTGGACGCGGTTCTTCACCTGCTTGTGCTCCGGCACCCGCTGGAAGAACAGCCGTGGTCGCGAGCCTTCGGGGTCGACCACCGCCGACGCGTCGTTGCGGTTCTCCGGCGGCACACCCATCGCCTCCAGTGCCTGGTCCCAGGACTCGAAGTCTCCGGGTGGGGCCTGCACCTGGTAGCCGAGCGCCTCGGCCCAGAACGTGGCCAACCTGGCCGGGTCGGCGCAGTCGAACGTGATTTGGACGTCGCGGGTCACTGCGGATCCCTGCTTCCTCTTCTGGTCGGTCATGATCCCAGCCTCTCGCTGATAGCGGACAGGGTTGTTCCGCTATCCGTGAAACGATCGACGGGTGACCGTCGAGGCGACGACCGAGCGGGTGCTGCGCCTGCTGGCGCTGCTGCAACGACGCCTGTCCTGGACGGCCACCGAACTCGCCACCGAGTTGGGGGTCACCGGCCGGTGCGTGCGCCGCGACGTGCAGCGTCTGCGGACGCTCGGCTACCCGGTGCACGCGGTGTCGGGCGTCGGCGGCGGCTACCAACTCGGTGCGGGCACCCGGCTGCCGCCGTTGCTCCTCGACGACGAGGAGGCGATCGCCACAGCGGTGTCTCTGCGGCTCGCCTCCGGGGGCACCGTCGCCGGGGCGAGCGAGGCGGCGCTGCGGGCCCTCGCGAAGCTCGACCAGGTGATGCCGTCGCGGCTGCGCGCCGAGGTACGGGCGGTGCACGGCTCCACCGACACCCTCATCGGCCCGGTCGCCGAGATCGACGCCGAGCTGCTGGTGACACTCGCCCGCGCCTGTCGGGACGGGGTACGTGTTCGATTCCACTATCCCGGCCGGGACGCTGCTGAGCGGGAACGGACGGTCGAGCCGATCCGGATGGTCACGACCGGCCGCCGCTGGTATCTGATGGCCTGGGACGCAGACCGCGCCGACTGGCGGACGTTCCGGCTGGACCGGATGCGGGCGGCGGTCGCGACGACCTGGCGTTTCCCGGCGCGCGAGCACCCGGATCCGGTCGCCTTCGTGCAGCGGGCCGTGACCGGTGCGCCGTACCGCTACCTCGCCCGGGTACGGGTGCACGCCCAACCGGAGCGGTTGCGGGAGGTGGTCCCGCCACAGGTGGGGCGGGTCGAGGACGACCGCGACGGATGGTCCGTGCTGGTCGTCGGCGGCGACAACCTGGACTGGCTCGCCGCGCACCTCGCCCGGCTGGATCACGAGATGGAGGTGTTGGAGCCTCCCGAGCTGCGCGAGGCCGCAGGCCGGCTCGCCCGTCGCCTCGCGGTGCTGGCCGGTGCGACGTCGGAGCCCGGCGCGCGGTGACGCAGCGTGTAGTGGCGCAGCGACACCGGGCTGCCGTCGGGAGCGGTCCAGGGTGCCGTGCTGGTGCCGACACACCGCCATCCTGTGCGCTCGTACAGCGCGGCGGCCGCGGTGCCACCGGCGGCCAACTCCAGCACCAGGTCCGTTGCGCGTTTGTCCGCCCACCGGCGGGCCCGGTCCAGCAGCGTGCTGCCCAGCGCCAATCCACGGGCTCTCGGCACCACGAAGAGACGAGCCACCTCGGCCGTCGGCCGGCCGGGCGGCCCGTCCACCTGATCGGGGATCCGATGCACCGCGACGTGTCCGACGACGGCCGCGTCGGCGTCGACGGCGACCCAGGCTCACGCCGGGTGCGGCTCGCGCAGCCAGCGGTGCGGGTCGGCGGGCCAGTTCAGCGGGTACCCGTCGACCCGGTGAACCTCGGCGAGCGCCGCGACGCAGCCGTCCAGGTCGGTGGCGCGCCGCCGACGGACAGCGGGTCGGTTCACAGGTCGTCGAACGGGCCGGCGTAGCGGAACTCGCCCCGGATCGACTCGCGCCACGCGTGCGACGGCCGCGCCATGAAGTACTGCGGCCCCCACGGCTGCGGCGGGATGACACCCAGCTCGACGGCCGGCCGGAACCCGAAGCGCGGGTAGTAGTCGGGATGCCCGAGCAGCACCACCAGCGGTTCGTCCCGCGCGTCGGCCGCGCCGAGCACCGCGTGCATCAACGCGCTGCCGACCCCGCGCCGCTGCCAGTCGGGCAATACGCCCAGCGGCCCCAGGCCCAACGCCACCGGCGCACCGCCCACCCGGCCGCGGGTGGCCACCACGTGCCCCATCACCTGGCCGTCCGAATCGGTCGCCACCAGGGAGTACGGGGGCAGCCAGCCCTCGTCGGCGCGCAGCGCGTCGACAAGGGTCGCTTCGACCGGTGCGCCGTCACCGCCGTCGGCCTTGGCGAAGGCTGCGGAGTGCACCGCCCGAATGGCGTCGACGTCGGCGGGTGTCTCGCGTCTGATCAGCACCGCGCCACCATACGGGTGCCCTCGGCAGCGGCTCCACGCGTTATTCCGTCGCATGGCGTCCTCGGCCCGCCCCACCCGAGGCGCTGGCGGGGATCGTCAGGATGTCCGCGGGGTGTCGCGGCAGGCCACGCGTCCAGCACCGCACCGCCGAGCAATGCCGGATCGCGCGGGCCGGTCGGTCGCTGAGCCGGGGTTGTTGCCGCATCGGCGAGGGCTGGAGGGCATGTCGCGGAAACCGGCTATACCTCTGAGTCATAAATATGACTCAGAGGTATATCGCTCAACGGCGAATGTGGCTCCCCGGTCGGAGACCAGCGGGTCAGAGCCCAGGCCCGGTCGGAGAGCAGCGGGTCAGCGCCCGGGCCCGGTCGGAGAGCAGCGGGTCAGCGCCCGGGCCCGGTCGGAGGCTGCGCGGCTTAGCGACCAGGCCCGAGCCGAGGTCAGGCCCGAGCCCAGGCCGGCCAGGTTCGGGCGTTATTTCAGCCGACGGCGGTGGCGGAGGGCGGGGCGCTGCCGCCCTGGGGTGCCTCCGGGACCATCAGCCGGATGATCTCCGCCTGGTCGGCGGGCGAGGGCAGTCCCCATTCGGGTCGGTAGCCGTATACCTGGTGCAGTGGGGTGGAGCTGGTGCGGCCGTCCAGGATCTCCACGGCGTCGGTGCCGATCAGGCCGGGGTGTTCGACGCCGCAGGCCTCGGCGACCTTCGTCAGGTCCCGGCGCAGCGTCCGCAGGTAGTTGGCCGCCCGGACCGACTTCAACGTCGGGTCCAGGCCCCGGGCGAGCCACGCGTTCTGGGTGGCGACGCCGGTGGGACAGGTGTCGGTGTGGCACTTCTGCGCCTGGATGCAGCCGATCGCCAGCATCGCCTCCCGACCGACGTTGACCAGGTCACAGCCGAGCGCGAACGCCACGATCGCGTTGTCCGGCAGGCCGAGCTTGCCGCCGCCGACGAAGACCACCTGTTCGTGCAGGTCGTGCTCGGCGAAGATCTTGTACACCCGGGAGAAGCCCTGCTGGAACGGGAGCGACACGGAGTCGGTGAAAATCAGTGGTGCGGCCCCGGTGCCGCCCTCGCCGCCGTCGATCGTCACGAAGTCCACACCCCGGCCGGTGTCCCGCATCAGGGTGGCCAACTCCTGCCAAAAGCCCAGGTCACCGATCGCCGACTTGATGCCGACCGGCAGACCCGTCTCGGCGGCCAGCAACTCCACCCAGTCGAGCAGGCTGTCGCAGTCGGAGAACTCGGCGTGCCGGGACGGGCTGACGCAGTCCTGACCGGCCGGGATGCCCCGGGTGGCGGCGATCTCGTCGGACACCTTCGCCCCGGGCAGCAGCCCACCGAGGCTCGGCTTGGCGCCCTGGCTCAGCTTGATCTCCAGCGCTCGCACCGGTGCGCCGGCGACCAGGTCCTTCAACCGGTCGAGGCTGAACCGGCCGTGCTCGTCGCGGCAGCCGAAGTAGGCGGTGCCGAGTTGGAAGACCAGCTCACCGCCGTTGCGGTGGTACGGCGACAGGCCACCCTCGCCGGTGTTCTGCAGGCAGCCGGCGAGCGCCGCCCCCTTGTTGAGCGCGGTGACGGCGTTGCCGGAGAGCGAGCCGAAGCTCATCCCGGAGATGTTGACGACCGACTCCGGTCGGAACGCTCGGGCGCGACCCCGTGCCGCGCCGAGCACCTTCGCGCTGGGCAACCGCACGTCGTGCCCGGCGGTCGGTGACGACGGCGGCACGGCACGACCGAAGGTGCGGTGCTTGATGATCGGATACCCGGGGGTGTACTCGATGTCGTTGTCGGTGCCGAAACCGAAGTAGTTGTTCTCCTGCTTGGCCGACGCGTACACCCAGCGGCGCTGGTCGCGGGTGAACGGCCGCTCCTCGTTGTTGCCGGCCACGATGTACTGCCGTAGCTCCGGCCCGATCGTCTCCAACAGGTAGCGGGCCCGGCCGAGGACCGGAAAGTTGCGCAGCAGCGCGTGGTCGCGCTGGATCAGGTCCCGCGCGGCGAGGGCCGCGAGGGCGGCGGCAACAGCGGGTACGGCTCGACGGGCCCAGGTCATGCTCGGGACTCTTTCCGCCGGGGCGACGGATCAAACCGGTGAGCCGGCTGGTGGCGGTGCGGGTGCGCCCCGCACCGCCACCACGCGCTCAGCGGTGCCGGAACGATTCGCGGACCGACCCGCCGACGACAGTGCACCACGTGCTCGTGCTGAGCTTGCCGTTGCGGGGCAGCCCGTGCAGCGCCTGAAGGTCCTGCACCGCCCTCCGGGTGGCGTGGTCGTACGCCCCGGTGACGGTGACCGCGTACCCCTTGGTGAAGAGGATTTCCTGCACGGCCGTGACCGGCGCTCCGGCGGCGTGCTGGTCCAGCTCCGGCGCCAGGGTCTCCCAGGTCGGCGTGGTGAGTGTGGCGTCCACGTCCACAGCGATGCCGTTGCGGGCCTGCCAGTCCTGCACCGCCGCGACGGTCGCGGCGTCGAACGTGCCGCTGACGGTCACCGGGTAGCCCCGGTAGGCGAGCAGGTGCTGCACCACCCGGACGGAGGGGGAGTTGACGAAACGCCACAGGTCCGGCCAGCGGCGCGCTGGCACGTCACCGAGCTTGGTGCCCAGGGCGGCGTGCACCCGCCGCCGCAGCTCCGGGAACTGCCGGTAGAAGGCAGCGCCCGGGCACTCGGTGGTGCGGAAGTCCCAGTGGCCGAAGATGTCGTGCGCCTGCAGCCCGTACTGCCGGCAAATCGCGACGCAGAGCTTGACCAGCGAGTCGGTCAACGCCTTGGGTGGCGTCTCGGTGACGTAGGTGCCCTCGTTCTCGATGCCGATGGCCCGGCCGTTCTCACCCGGGCAGTGCGCCGAGATCATCTGCCGGTCGCCGGCTTCGAGGCGCTCCAGGCTGCCCCGGCGGCCCTCCAGCACGTACCCGCCACGGCTGACAGTGAAGTGCTGGCCGGTGTCGGACCAGCCGTTGCCGTCCATGTGCAGGTCCTGGCAGTCGTGGGCCAGCTTGACCGCCTGCTCGCGGGAGTAGTCGGTGACGTTCGGGAACGCCATGTGATGCACGATGATCTTGTTGGTGGCGATGGCGCTCACCGACAGCGGGTCCTTCGGCGGGCGGGCGGCCCACTCGTCACAGCTGATGATCCAGTCCAGGTCGGTGCCCGGCGCGGCCTGCGCCGCGCCCGGGAGGGCGAGTTCGCTCCCGACGACGGCGACCGTGGCGGCGCCGAGACCGGCCCGCAGCAGCGTCCGGCGATCCACTTCGGAATGGTCGACGTGCATTGCATCTCCTCCTGCGGCCGACGGCGGGGGGATGAAAAGTAGCTCCAGTGGCCGCACGTACTTCGGAGAATATTGCCAAGACTCGTCCGCGCGCTAGAGGGCGCCCACCCCCAACGGGCAGCCGGAAAACCGGTCGGCCAAAAGATCAACGTTCCGCTAACCTGGCCGCTGACTCGGGGGTGGGAGATGAAACTTGGTGAGGCGCTGACCGAACGCGCCGAGGCGGCACGACGGGTCGAGCAGCTGCGGACCCGGATCAACGGCAGCGCCCGGTACCAGGAGGGTGAGCTGCCTCCGGAGGACGCCACTGTGCTCATGACCGAGCTGGACCAGGTCCTCGACAACCTGGAGACGCTGATCCGGCGCATCAACCGGACCAACGCCACGGTGCCGGTCGACGACCTCGGAACGCTCACCGACGCGTTGGCCCGGCGGGACGTCCTGCGACTGCGGCACGCGGCCATCACGGCGGCCGCCGACGCCGCCGCCGGTAGCGGCCGTGGTCACCTGGCCCGGCAGCTCCGCTCCGAGCTGAAGATGCTCGCCGCGTTGCCGGTCGCCGAGCTTCGGGAACGCGCCGACGGGCTCGCCGGACAGCTCCGCGAGCTCGAGGTGCGGATTCAGCGCACCAACTGGGAGGCTGACCTGCTGGACTGACCTACCCCAGAAGCATGTGGAGCAGGTAGCCGTCGTGGAGGCGTGTACACACAGGTCCGGGCTGCAACCCCGGCACCCTTCTTGGCGCGCGGTGGGCAGCGCGGGGTTCAACTCCCCAAGCACAATGCAGCCCAGCACCGAGGACAGGTAACACCGCAACACGCACACCTCATCACCACGTACAGATCCTCGACGGCGAGGGCGGGTTCGGGGCACTCCACATCCGCGCGGCCGCGTGCTGGTCGCTCACCAGCACCCGGTCTGGAGGGCGACCCCGCCTGGTCGGCGTTTCCGCGCGTCGGGTCGCGGGTAGGTCCGGTGCTGACCGTTCCGGCTGCCCCACTTAAGGAATGACCAGATGAGTGACAACGTCAGCGACGCGGTGGGCGACGCTCTCCGCTCGGTGATGCTCTTCCTGCCCAAGGCCGTCGCCTTCCTGGCGATCCTGGTGGCCGGATGGCTGATCGCCAAGGCCGTACTGAAGATCGTGGAGAAGGTCCTCGAACGGGTGGGCTTCGACCGCGCCGTCGAACGCGGCGGCATCCGCCGCGCGTTGAGCCGCTCCCGGTACGACGCCAGTGACATCGTCGCGAAGCTCGTCTACTACGCGGTGCTGCTGTTCACCCTTCAGCTCGCCTTCGGCATCTGGGGCCCGAACCCGATCTCCGACCTGCTCGGCGCGGTGATCGCGTGGCTGCCCCGCGCCTTCGTCGCGATCGTCATCGTCGTGGTCGCCGCCGCCATCGCCAACGCGGTCAAGGACATCATCAGCGGCGCGCTCGGCGGCCTGTCGTACGGCCGGGTGCTGGCCACCATCGCCTCGGTGTTCATCCTCGGCCTCGGCGTCATCGCGGCGCTGAACCAGATCGGCGTGGCCACCGCGGTCACCACTCCCGTGCTGATCGCCGTGCTGGCCACTATCGGTGGCATCCTCGTCGTCGGTGTCGGCGGCGGTCTGATCCGTCCGATGCAGAGTCGTTGGGAGTCGTGGCTGACCCGCGCCGAGCAGGAGTCGCAGCTGATCGCCGAGCACGCCCAGGCGTACCGGGCCGGTCGCCGCGACGCCGAGGCCGAGGCCGCCCGCCGATCGGCCACCACCAGCGGCGCGGAGGCCACCCAGGTGGTGACCAGGCCGGCCGACGCCGACGCCACCCAGGTGGTGACCCGGCCCACCGACCCGGAGGCCACCCAGGTCGTGCACTTCCCGGCCGACTCCGACGCCACCCAGGTGGTCACGGGCGGCACCGATCGCGCGGTGCCCGGGCAGCGCACCAGCGACGACGGTGAGACCACCACTGTCATTCCGCCGGTCGACCGGCACTGACACCAGCGGTACGGCGGCGGGGGGGGGGGGGGGGGGGGACGCCCCCCCCCCCGGAGGGGGGGCCCCCCCCCCCCCGCGACCCGGGGTCCACCCCCCTGGTCTTCCCGCGGCGCCCCCGGCCCGCCCCCCCGCGGCCGGGCGGGGGGGGGGGAACCACCCCACCCCGCCCCGCCTCTCGTTGTCCGCCCCCCGCCTCGCTCACCTGGCACGGTTCGCGCTGCTCGGCACGCCGAAAGCGCTGGCCGCGGCCGCGCGGGTTGTCTAGCATCGCGGGCATGACCTGGCGACATTGATCCAGCAGCGTCGGCCGATCCCGTGGGCCACCACGGGCACCGCACGTCCGGTGTCCGTCTCCACTCCCACGGGAAGGCCCCATGACCCTCATCGCTTCGCGCGTCCCCGAGCCGGCGGTCCGTCGGCTGACGGCGACTCTCTACGGGTACGCGTTCCTCAGTGACCTCGTCCTGCTCTACCCGCTGTACGTGGTGTTCTTCGCCGACACCGGGCTGTCGGTGGGGCAGATCGCGTCGCTCTTCGTCATCTGGTCCGCCGCCGGCATCCTGTTCGAGGTGCCCTCCGGCGCCTGGGCCGACGTGCTGTCCCGCCGGCTGCTGCTGTGCCTCGCCCCGCTGGTGGCCGCCGCCGGTTTCGCGCTCTGGGTGCTGCTGCCGTCGTACCCGGCGTTCGCTGTCGGTTTCCTGCTCTGGGGCGCCGGTGGCGCACTGGTCTCCGGTGCGCTGGAGGCGTTGGTCTGGACCGAGTTGGACCGGCTCGGCGCTGTCGGCCGGTACGCCCGGGTGCTCGGGCGGGCGCGGACGGCGGGTGTGCTGGGCGTGGTGGTCTCCGGAGTGCTCGCCGGCCCGGTGCTCGCCGTCGGCGGGTACCCCGTGGTCGGCGCGGCCAGCGTGCTCGCCTGCCTGCTCGCCACGATCGTCGCCACCCGCTTCCCGGAACACCGCGCGCCGAGGGCCGTACGCGTTCCGGTGGCCGAACCGGCGACGGCCGCTCGCTCGGTGGCTGCCGCGCCACCCCGGCTAGACGAGCCGGACACCGTCCCGCCCGGGAGCCCGGACGACGATGGTGACCTGGGGTGGTGGGACACGCTGCGGGCCGGGGTGTCGCAGGTCCGCACCCGTCCGCCGGTACGCGCCGCCGTGCTGCTGGTGGCCGTGGTCGCCGCCGACTGGGGCGCCCTGGATGAGTACACCCCGCTGCTCGCCCTGGACACCGGCGTCGGCGCGCAGGCCGTACCCCTGCTGCTCCTGCTGCTCTGGGCCGGAGTGACAGTCGGCGGGCTGCTCGCCCCGGCGGGGGAGCGGCTGGGCGGCCGAGGGTACGCCGCACTGTTGGGGCTGGTCGGCGTCGCGCTGGCCGGAGGTGCCCTGCTGCGGCACCCGGCCGGGTTCGTGTTGCTCGCGGTAGCCTTCGGCGCCGCGCAGTTGGCCACAGTGCTGGCCGACGCGCGACTCCAGGCCCGGATCACCGGCACCAGCCGCGCCACCGTCACCTCCCTGGCCGGGATGGCCACCGACGTGCTGATCATCGTGACGTACGCCGGTTACGGTCTGCTCGCCACGACGGCCGGCAATGCTGTGGCGTTCGCGCTGACCGCCGGGGCGTACCTCGTGGTGGCGCTGGTGCTGCTGACCCGCCGCCGGCGCCGGACGGCAGTGCCCACCGGTGTGGCCGCGGCCGTGCCGGGCGGCCCGGATTGACCGGAGCCCGGCGGCGGCCTCCTCGGGCCGTCGCTGGGCCGCGCGGTCAGCCGGCCATGTGCAGGAACGACCACTGGTGGCCGTCGAGGTCGCGGAAGCCGCGCATGTACATCGGCCCGTTGGCCATCCCCGGCCCGAGCGACTCCCCACCGGCGACCGCCGCCTGGTCGACGAGTTCGTCGACCTGCCCCCGGCTCGGCGCCGACAGCCCGACGACGACCTCACGGCTGGTCGCCGTGTCCGGCGTCGCGACCCCGGTGTACGCCTCGAAGCCCGGGCGCAGGTGCAGCACCAGCCGGGTGGTGTCGGAGATGGTGAGCACCATGCTGTCGCCGTCCGGCTCGGCCTGGTCGCTGGTGAAGCCGATCGCCCGGTAGAACTCGGTCGCGGTGGTCAGGTCACGCACCGGCAGGTTGATGAATGTCATGGTCATCGGTCGTCTCCGTCCGTCTCGAGCAACACCTTCAGCGCGGCGAGCCGATCCCGCCAGTACGCCTTCAGCTCCGCGGCCTGCTCGGCTCCGGTCAGCTTCTCGTGCACGACGTTGACCCGGGCCTTTGACTCGCCGACAGCGTCGATGCCGACGACGATCCTGGTGGGGCCCCCGGCCCAGTCGGCACGGAAGCTACGCGGCGCGGTGGCGGTGCGGACGCGCACCTCGACGTCGGGCAGCCAACGGGCGCGTGCCGTCTCGTCGGCGAACGCCTCGAACAGTCGCAGCGCCGGCGCGGCCACCGTCCGGCTCGCGCTGGCCTCGAAGCCACCGCCGCGTCGTTGACCCGGTGCGCGCAGGCCGCGTGCCTGCTCGTACCCGACGGTGATGGTCTGCGCCCACCATCCCGACACCTCGTGTTCGGTGGCGAGGTGACGGGGACGCGGCGGTGGATTCCTGAGCCGACTCGACGGTCCGATTGATCAGGTGCCGGCGGGCGGTGGTGTAACTCTCGCCGGTCTTCTCCATCCGGGCCCGGACCCGGGCCTTGAACGATCTCTGGGTGGTCATCACATGCTCCCGGTCAACGGCACGGTCACCGGGACTCACGCTCCCGTCGACCCCGCCGGAGTGGGGTTGACTGCTGCTAACACATCTTGGTCATTAGTGCTTACTAGTTGTCTATGGTGGGCAGCGTGAACTTGAAGGAGTGGGCGGCGGCTACCGGCATCTCGTACGCGACCGCACGGCGGCGTTACGAGTCCGGGACGCTGCCTGTTCCCGTGTATCGACTCGGTCGGCTGATCATGGTCGGTGAACCGTTGACGGGTGCGACCACTGAGGCCGGGTAGACCGTTGTGTACGCGTGCGTGTCGTCGGCCGAGCAGAAGCCGGACCTGGACCGGCAGGTCGCGCGGGTCGCCGTGTGGGCGACCGGGCAGCGCCTGGCGGTGGACCGGGTGGTGACCGAGGTCGGTTCGGCGTTCAACGGGCACCGCAAGGAGTTCCTCGCGTTGCTGCGCGACCCGGCCGAGGTGGACGACGATCTCGTGCGTGATGTCACCGAGATCCTGACGTTGCTGTGCGCCCGCCTGTATAGCCGCCGCGCCGCCGCGAACCGTGCCGGTCGCGCGGTCGAGGCCGCCGCTGAGGGCCGGGCGTGAAGACGATCCAGGCGTACCGGTTCGCCCTGGACCTCACCCCTGGTCAGGAACGTGGCGTGCTGGCGCACGCCGGGGCGGCCCGGGTGGCCCACAACTGGGCGCTGGCCAGGGTCAAGGCGGTCATGGATCAGCGGGCCGCCGAACGCACCTACGGCGTGCCGGAGGAGATGCTGACCCCGACCTTTCGTGGACGCTGCCCGGCCTGCGTAAGGCGTGGAACGTCGCCAAGCCCGACGTCGCGCCGTGGTGGCGGGAGTGCTCGAAGGAGGCGTTCAACACCGGCCTCGACGCCCTCGCTCGCGCGTTGAAGAACTGGGCCGACTCGCGCTCAGGTAAGCGCGCCGGCCGGCCGGTCGGGTTCCCGGGGTTCAAGTCCCGCCGCCGCAGCATCGCGTCCGTGCGGTTCACCACCGGGACGATCCGGATCGAGTCCGACCGCAAGCATGTGGTGCTGCCCCGGCTGGGCCGGCTGAAGCTGCATGAGTCCGCCCGCAAGCTCGCCCGCCGGATCGACAACGGCACCGCCCGGATCATGTCCGCCTCCGTGCGACGTGACGGCGGCCGGTGGCACGTCGCTTTCTGCGTCGAGGTCGAGCGCGGCGAGCGGCTACCCGCCCGGCCGGGCGCGGTGCTCGGCGTCGACGTCGGCATCAGGCACCTGGCGGTGCTGTCGACCGGCGAGCTGATCGACAACCCGCGATACCTGACGACAGCGCGCCAGCGGATGCGGGCGCTCGGTCGGGCACTGGCGCGCAAGACCGGCCCGGACCGGCGCACCGGCCGACGCGCCTCGAAGCGGTGGGAGCGAGCGGCAGCCCGGCTCGGCCGGGCGCATGCCCGGGTGGCGAACCTGCGCCGCGACGGACTGCACAAGCTCACCACCCGGCTGACCCGCGAATACGCCACGGTCGTCATCGAAGACCTCAACGTCACCGGGATGCTGCGCAACCGCAAGCTGGCCCGGCACATCGCCGACGCCGGGTTCGCCGAGATCCGCCGGCAACTGACCTACAAGACCAGGTGGAACGGCGGCCGGCTGATCCTGGCCGACCGCTGGTATCCCTCCTCCAAGACGTGCTCGGGCTGCGGCGCGGTGAAAACCAAACTCGCCCTGTCCGAGCGTGAATACCAGTGCGAATCGTGTGGCCTGGTCCTCGACCGGGACCTCAACGCCGCCTACAACTTGACCGCGCTCGCGGCTGACGCAACAACCGCCGGGAGTGGCCCGGCGGCTGGACGTGGAGCCGACCGCAAGACCCCACTCGCGGGGCTGGTGGCATTGAAGCGTCAACCCGGCACCGCGCCAGCGGGTCAGACCGGGACCGTCTCACCGCAAGGCGGGACTGCCAACCGCGTGCTCACTAGAGCACACTGAGAGGCAACGGCATGTGGCACCACGTCCCGGGCTCCAGGCCCCCTTTGCCTCCGCGTTGCCGACGGCGTGAGCGTCGGGAGGGAGATGCGGCGCAGGACTACGCCGACGTCATCGTACGCCCCGCCCGGCCGTCGGCGCAGCCGTCAGACCTGGTCACCGTCGACGTAGACCCACCTGCCGTCCTCGCGGACGAACCGGCTGTGTTCGGTCATCGTGCCGGGCCGGCCCGCGTCCCGGTAGTGGGCGTGGAAGGTCACAGTGCCGGCGGTGTCGAGCAGGCCGCCCCGCTCGGTCTCCACGATCTCCAGTCGGGTCCACCGCTGCCCCGGGTCGAGCTCAAGGGAGGCGGGTCGGGTCGAGGAGTGCCAGCTGCGCAGCAGGTAACCGGAGTCGCCGAGGGCGAAGGCGCTGAACCGGGAGCGCATCAACGCCTCGGCCGTCGCCGGGGCGTCGCCGCCGTGCACCGGGGCGCAGCAGTCCGCGTACGCCCGGCCGGAGCCGCACGGGCACGCCCGTCCCGTCGTCGCGTTCCCCCGCCGACGTTTTGCACCCTTACCCACATCCGTCATCCTGCCCCACGCACCCCCGACCCTCGCCCCTGCCCCGCCCCCGCGTCCGGTCACCGCGATCTTGCACTTTCTGTCGCGACATAATTTACAAATAGTGCATATTGACGACACAAAGTGCAAGATCGCCGGGCCGGGCCGGGCCGGGGCTCGCCGGGGCCGGGCCGGGCGGAGGTTAGAGCCAGCCGGAGCGGCGGAACAGCCGGTACAGGAACAGGGCCGCCGCCGCCATCAGGGTGAGGGCCCCGGCGTAGCCGTAGCGCCAGGCCAGCTCGGGCATGTGGTTGAAGTTCATGCCGTAGATGCCGGCGATGCCGGTCTGGGTGGCCGCGATGGCCGCCCAGGCGGCGATCTTGCGCATGTCGTTGTTCTGCTCGACGGCGAGCTGCGCCAGTCGCGACTGGACGATCGAGGTGAGCAGGTCGTCGTACGCGGCCACCCGGTCCACCGCCCGGCTCAGCCGGCCGTCGACGTCGACGAACCAGCGGTGCAGGGCACGCGGCGGGCCGTCGGGTTCGAGCAGCGTACGCATCGGCGCCTGCAACGGCAGGACCGCCCGCTTGAACTCCACCACCTCCCGTTTGAGCTGGTAGATGTGCTGGATGTCGGTCGTGCGGTCGCGGGCGAACACCGCCTCCTCGACCCGCTCCAGGTCCCGTTCCACGTGCCCGGCCACCTCCAGGTAGGAGTCGACCATGCGGGCGCAGACCGCGTACGCCACCGCCCACGGTCCGGCGGCCAGCAGCGCGGGGCGGCGTTCGATGTCGGCGCGGACGCTGCGCAGTGCCCCGGCGGCGCCGTGCCGCACAGTGATGGCGAAGCGGTCGCCGAGCAGCACCATGACGTCCCCGGTGTCGATCACCTCGGAGGTGTCGGTCAGCTCGTCGTGCTCCACGTACCCGGCGGTGCGCAGGACCAGCAGCGTGACCGGCCCGTGGCGCTGCACTGTGGGCCGGTGCCCGTCGGCGAGCGCCTGTTCGACTGTCAGCTCGTCGAGGCCGAAGGTCTGGCCGACTGCGGCGAGCACCGCCGGGCCGGGGTCGTGCAGTCCCAGCCACACGAAGGCGTCGCGGCTGTGTCGTGCCCGGGCGTACGCGTCGGCGTAGTGCGGTTGGCCGGGCTCCCGGCGGCCGTTGACGTAGACGGCGCAGTCGACCACGGCGTCCGGGTTGGACCGACGGGGGGTGGGGGAGCCGTCCTCGACCCGTCCGAGCAGTCTCCGGGCCAGGGCGCGTACGCCCCGACCGGTCCGGTCCCGTACCGGTCGTTGATCCACCGCGTGCCTCCCCGTCGCCGGCGCACCGTCCCGATCAGGGGATGGTGCCACCGCATTCTGCCGACCAGGGTCCGGCTCCCGACAGCGGGGAGGCGGCTCGGTTCAGGCGGTGCGGGTGGCGAAGACGACGACGTTGTCGACGTAGTTGCCGGTGGCGGCGTTGAACCGGCCGCCGCAGGTGATCAGGCGCAGCCCGGCGGCGTCCGCCGGGCCGTAGACCAGGGTGGTGGGGAAGTGCTCCTTGGGGTATGCCCGGACGTCGTCCACTGTGAACGTGGCGACCCGTGCGTCGGCGCGGGTGACCTGTACCTGCTGCCCGGCGCGGAGCCGCCCGAGGTCGAAGAAGACCGCCGGGCCGGACGGCGCGTCGACGTGTCCCACCAGGACGGCGTTGCCGGTCTCGCCGGGGGTGACTCCGTGCCGGTACCAGCCGGCGAGGGTGGGCCTGTCCAGTGGCGGCACCTCCAGCACCCCGGCGGCGTCGGCGCCGACGGGAACGATGTCGGCGCCTACGCCGATGGCGGGGATCTGCACCCGGACCGGCGCGGCGGGTGGCAGCGGAGCCAGGTCCGGTGCGGGGTGGGTGCGGGTCGGCGCGTCGGCCGACGGTCGTGGTGGCCGCGCCGGGTCGGCGGTGAGGCCGACGGTGATCAGCCCGAGCCCGGTCACGCCGAGCAGGGCCACCACTGCCGCCAGGGCCCGCCGCGACCGCACGTGTGCACCTCCGTACCGGATCGTCGGGGTGCCCGCACCGGTGTCACCGGCGCGGGCACCCGTCTCAGGGATGGAACGGCCGCCGATCAGGCGACAGTGGACACCGGACGGCGCCGGCGGATCAGGATCACCGCGCCGGCGAGGGCGGTGCCGAGCAGCGTGCCGCCGGCGGCGAGAGCGCCGGTGTCACGGTTGTCGCCGCCGGAGCCGGCCGGCGCGCCGCCGATCGGGGTGACGGCGAAGGTGGTGGTGCCGGCCGAGCTGCCGTCGCCGCAGGTCGCCGCCACCGTGTACGTGCCCAGGGTGAACCCGGCGGTGAAGAGCTCGGCGCTCAGCCCGCCGCCGGCGGCGGCCGTGGTGGATCGGACGTTCTGGTCGCGGTTGGGGCCGGTGACCCGGAAGAGGGCGTCACCCGACTTCGGGTTGCAGGTCGTCGCGGTGAGCACGACGGTCCCACCGACCGGGGTGGTGGCCGGTGACACAGTGGTGTCGGCCAGTGCGGCGCCTGGCAGCAGGAGCGTGCCGAGGCCCACGCCGAGCGCCGCCGAGCAGAGTGCTGTTGAGACCTTCATACGCGTCTTCCCTCACTTTTCGTCCGCTGACTGCGTGGGACGTCGTTCGGGTGGCCAACTCCGTGACTAGCACCGGTGTGCCCAACACTAGGTGGGTTGGGTCCTCGATCAGGTGAAAATGAGAAATCCTCGTTGCCGTCACGTGTCCACCCGAAGGCGGGGGGAGCTGCGGAAAGGCCCGGACGGCCCGACCGGCACCGGTGCTCCGATCGATGGCCATCCGGTCGGGCTGTCGTCGCTGTGTCGATGGCGAGGTATTGCCGGAGACGGCGGAAATGCACCGCCTGGCCGCCCGCGATCGACGACCGGGCGCGTCGGGTGCGCGCTCGGGTCAGTGGGCCTGGGCCGGGGTCGGGTCGGGCATCGGCTCGCCGGTCTCCAGCAGGGTCTTGAGGCTGGCCAGCAGCTCCGGCCAGCCGCCGCTGCCGTCGAGCTGGCCGCTGATCGCCCGGTGCATCTCACTGTCGGGGGAGAAGTCGTCGTGGATGACGGTCAGCCGGACGGTCGACGCGCTGTGCGGCTCGATCTCGAAGGTCACCGTCGACCGGCGCTCACCGAGGCGGGCGGCCAGCTCCTCGGCGGACCAGCCGAAGTGCTCGGCGTGCTCGGGTTGGAAGCCGTGCCAGCTGTAGGAGAGACGTCGGTAGGGCTCGGCGACGAGCACCCGTTGGCCGAGGTCGCGCGGCTCGCCGTCCGGTGCGTCCTGCCACAGCACTGGTGACCCGACCTGCCAGTCCGAAACCAGCGCGACTCCACCCCAGTAGCGACGGGTGAACGCCGGTCCGGTGAGCGCGGACCACAGTCGCTGCGCGGTGCTCGTGACGTAGGTGGTGTAGACGAAGGTCGGGCTCTCCATGGGTTGTCGCTCCAATGCGGTGGTCAGGTCGGCCAGGGTGGCAGCGCGCTCGCGGTCGTAGCGGCTGAGCCACCGGTCGGCGATGGCGTTGATCGGGGCGGCGTTGAGGTAGTGCAGCTTCTCCCGGCCGCGCCGCACGGTCGTGACGAGATTGGCCGCCTCCAGCACCGACAGGTGCTTGCTGACGGACTGTCGGGTGCCGGCCAGCCCGTCGCACAGCTCCCGCAGGGTCTGGCCGTTGCGCTCGTTGAGTCGGTCCAGCAGTCGGCGCCGGCTGGGGTCGGCCAGCGCCCGAAACGCGTCGTCCATCGACCCTCCCCGCAACAGGCAACCATTTGGTTGCTTGTCAACTTAGGCAACCAATGGGTTGCCTGTCAACCTGGCCGTCGGGTGGCGGCACGCGTGCGAACCGGACCGTGTGGCAGCGTGGTGCGGGTGACCGACTCCGCGCCGCTCGACGTCGACCTCGCGCTGCTCGGTGGCGGCGGCGCCGCGTCGTTGCTGCTCGCCGCACTGGACCGGCACGGCGTCCGGGATCTGCGGATCGCCATCGTCGACCCGGTGCGCCGCCGCGGTCAGGACCGCACCTGGGCGTTCTGGGGTCACCCCGACAGCGACCTGGACCCGCTTCTGAGCGCGAGCTGGCAGCAGGTCGAGGTGGCGACGGCGGCGCGACGCCGCGTCCTGGACCTCACCCCGCTGCGGTACGCCATGCTCCGCTCCGGCCCGGTCTACGACCGGGCTGCCGACGCCGAGCGTCGCCTCGACACCATCCGGATCGTCGCGCCCGCCGAGACGGTGCGCGACGACGGTGACCGGGTGCTGGTGGGCACCGGCGACGGGCGCGGCGTACGGGCCGGCTGGGTGCTCGACTCCCGTCCCCGACCGCCGGCGCGAGCGGGGCGAACCACCTGGTTGCAGCACTTCCGGGGGTGGTGGCTGGAGGCTGACCGGCCGGCGTTCGACCCGACGCGCGCGGTGCTGATGGACTTCCGTACCCCGCAGCCGCCCCGGGGCGTCTCCTTCGGCTACGTGCTGCCGGTGAGCGACCGCTACGCCCTTGTCGAGTACACCGAGTTCTCGCCGGACCTGCTGACCGACGCCGGGTACGACGCGGCGCTGGCCGGCTACCGGGATCTGCTCGGGCTGGATCCGACCGGGCTGCGGGTGCGCGAGGTGGAGAACGGGGTGATCCCGATGACCGACGCGCCGTTCCCGGCCCGGCCCACCCCCCGCGTGGTCCGCCTCGGCACGGCCGGTGGCGCGACCCGCCCCTCCACCGGCTTCACCTTCTCCGCCATGTACCGCCAGGCCGACCAGGTGGCCCGCGCCGTCGCTGCCGGCCGCGCGCCGGTGCCCGAGCCGGCGTACCCGCGCCGGCACCGCTGGATGGACGCGGTGGCGCTGCGGGCGCTGGACCGGGGCGGGGTGGGCGGTCCCGAGTTCTTCGACCGGCTCTTCGACCGCAATCCGGCCGAGCGGGTGCTGCGCTTCCTCGACGGCGGCACCACTCCGGCCGAGGAGGTCGCGATCATGAATTCGACCCGGCTGTGGCCGATGATCGCCGCGACCGCCGGTGACGCCGCACACCGGGTCCGCGACCGGCTGCGCCCCATCCGGCCCGCGCCGGCCATCCCACCCGCGGTGGTGGGTCCGGCGCCGACGGCTCGGCGCGCCGGCCCCCCGAGCGGGGAGGACGACGTCCGCGCCCGGTAGGTTGCCGGGCATGGTGGACGCGGCGGCCGGCAGGGGCGTGCAGATCTGGACCGACGGGGCGTGCAGCGGCAACCCCGGTCCGGGTGGTTGGGGTGCGCTGCTGCGCTACGGCGATCACGAGCGGGAGCTGTGCGGCGGTGAGGCCACGCCCACCACCAACAACCGGATGGAGCTGATGGCGGCCATCCAGGCGTTGGAGAGCCTGAACCGGCCGGTCACCGTGGAGCTGCACACTGACAGCACGTACGTGCGCAACGGCATCACCAGTTGGCTGGCGTCGTGGAAGCGCAACGGTTGGCGGACCGCCGCGAAGCAGCCGGTGAAGAACGCCGACCTGTGGCAGCGGCTGGAGGCGGCCTGCGAACGGCACGAGGTCACCTGGCTGTGGGTCAAGGGGCACAACGGCCATCCGGAGAACGAGCGGGCCGACGGGCTCGCCAACAAGGGTATGACCGAGGCCCGGGGCGCGCTGACCAGCCGCTGATCCCGGGTCAGCGAGTCGCGTCCGGGTGCCCCGGCATGCTGGAACCTCCGCCGCTGCTGCCGGACGAACCACCGGCGACACCCGAGTTGTCGGGCTCGGTCACGATGTCCGGCCGGACGTCGGTGTCCGCCGGTGCGGGGACCTCGGTGTCCGCCTCGACCTGCACCAGTGGCGTTTGGCCGGCCTCGTCCTCGCTGTGCTGCGGGTCGCCCGGCTGCTCACCTTGACGATTTCGGTAGCCCACGCCGTGCCCCCCGTCGATGCCGGTCCGCGTCGGCGCTGGCTACCCGGCGTCGTCCCGGCCGAAACCTGACCTGCCGGCGGGGACCGCCGACCCGACCGTCTCGGCCTGCGGCGCAGCGGACGGCAGCCGCAGCGTCCGGCGGCGGCTGAGCGCGACGACCAGCGCCAGCGCGAGCGCGCCGACGACCACCAGGAACGCCCACGTGTTACCGAGGTGGTCGTTGACCACGCCACTGGTCGCGGAGCCGGCGGCGATGCCGAGTTGCCCGGCCGTCTGCAACCACCCGTACGTCTCGGGTAGCCGGACCGCCGGGGTGGACCGGGCGAGGATCTCGTCGGTGACGGCGAGGAACGGTGCCAGCGCGAGACCGAAGACCGCCAGCGCGACGGCCATCTGCGGCACGCTGCGCGGCAGCAGCAGCGCCACCGAGGTGGCGGCCAGCGTGCCGAGCATCGTCAGGTACGCCGCCGCCGGGCTGCCGGGCCGCCCCCGGCTCGCCAGCAGCACGCCACCGGCCAGGCTGCCCACCGACCAGATGGTCACCAGCAGCCCGGCCTGGTCCGGGTGCCCGACGGTGGTGGCGAACGCGGGCACCAGCACCCACATCGCCCCGATGCCCATCATGTAGCCGACGTGGGTGCCGACGACGGTGCGGCGGGTGGCCTGGCCGGGCAGCGCGGAGCCCTTCTCGCGAGGCTGCCGGTCGGCCTCGCGCGCTGGCAGCACGGCGACCATGCCGAGCAGCCCGATGCTGCCGATCACCGCGAAGGCGAGCAGCGCGGCAATGGGTCCGCTGATCAGCAGGCTCAGTGTCACCGCCAGGGGGCCACCCACGTAGAGCACCTCCTGCCCGACGGCGTTGACCGCGTACGCGCGGGCCAGCGCGGCGGGGGCGACGAGCCGGGCCAGGTGGGCGCGTCCGCTGCCGACCGCCGGTGGGGTGCTGACGCCGGCCACTGTGGCCAGCGCCACGAACGCCGCCGGTTCGGTGGTGACGGCCAGGCCGAGCAGGGCGAGCAGGTGGGCGAGGCCGGTGGCGAGCAGCACCGGCCGGGCACCGAGCCGGCCCAGGAGTCGGCCGACCAGCGGCGCGGTGACCGCCAACCCGATCCCGCAGCCGGCGCTGGCCACGCCGGCGGTGGCGAAGCTGCCGGTGTTCTCGTGGCCGAGCAGTACGACGAGCAGCTGCCGCAGTGCGACAGGTAGCTGCGCCACTGTCATCAACACGATGAGCAGCACCGCCCGTCGGGGTAAATCCACAACTTATGAATCTACCCGAGGACGCCTCGCCCAACCTGCTCGGCGCACTCGCCCTGCTCGTCGGCTCGCGGATGCGGGCCTCGGTCAGCGCGTCCGCCGGTGCCGGTGGCGCGCTCGCCGAGGCGCTCGTCGTCCTCAAGGACCAGCCGGGGGTGACCGCCGAGTGGTTGGGCCAGGTGCTGGGGCTGACCCAGCCCGGCGTCGCGCACCTGGTCCGGCGGCTCCGGGAGCAGGGCTGGGTGGAGCGGCGTCCCGGCGCCGACGCGCGCAGCCGCGCCCTGCACCTCACCACCGAGGGCACGGCGGCGGCCGCCCGGACCCTGCGCGCCCGGCAGGAGGTGCTGACCGCGCTGCTCGCCCCGCTGACCGTCGAGCAGCGCGCCCAGCTCGCCGACATCGCCCGCGCCCTGCTGCACGACGAGGTGGCCGACGCCGCCAGCCTGGCCCACCTCTGCCGGCTCTGCGACCGCGCCCGCTGCCCACAGTGCCCGGTCCATGCCGGCTTCCAGGAGTTGACGGCAGCGTGCGGGGGATCAGATCAGGCCGTTCCTACCGGCGACGGCCCCGACGGGCGGGGGAGCGGGCCGGCTGACGGACCGGGGTGAGCGGCAGCGCCGTCCAGTGCGCCGGCCGGGTGAGCGTCTGCGACAGCCCCGTGTGGGTGTCGCCCCGGGCGGCGTCCAGCTGGGTCTGGTGCAGGAAGAGCGTGCGCCGCAGGTCCGCGCCCCGCAGGTCGGCGCCGCGCAGGTCCGCGCCGGTGACGTCGGCCAGGCTGAGGTCCGCTCCGCGCAGGTCGGCGCCGATGAGCAGCGCCCCGCGCAGGTTGGCCCGGCGGAGGTCTACGCGGCGCAGGTCCACCCCGAGCAGGTGCGCTCCCCGCCGGTCGGCGCCGCCGGGGGCGCGGGCCGCGTCGCTGGCTTGGGACAGCAGCGGGTTGACCCGGCTCCGGTGGTCGGCGACGTCCACCGCGCGAAGCTGCGCCGGGTCGCCCCCGGTGAGCGTCAGCGTCTCGGCGCGGGCGCGTTCCAGCTCGGCACGCAGCTCGGCCGGCGGGCGCAGCGCCACCGCCTCGGTGAGGTACCAGAGCAGTTCGTGCAGCGGTCGCAGCACCGCGAACGCCTCCGCCATCGCCGGCAACGTGTCCGGCGCGTCCCGCCAGTCCCGCCCGCCGAAGGTCACCTGGGCGACCTGCTGCCCGGCCCCGAAGCAGTCGAACACCGTGCAGCCGGGGAAACCACGCTGCCGCAGCTCGGTGTGGATGCCGCAGCGGTGGTCGGGGCGCAGGTTGGGGCAGGGCGAGCCGGCCGGCTTGTCGATGGCGAAGTCCGCCGACGCGGCGAAGGCGGGCACCACGCAGCACAGCCCGAAGCAGCGTCCGCAGTCGGCGCGTAGCTGCGCCGCCCCGGACGGCGGTGCGGTGCGGTGCGACACGCCGACGATCCTCCTGACGATCAGGGTTGGGCCACCATTGTTTCCTGTGCCGCACCCACGGGTCGGTCGGGGGTCACCGTGCGTGCGTGTCACCGGCCGTCGCGGGGCGCGGCGCCGGGGTGCGGGCATCGCCCGGTGGCGCCACCAGTCGGCGGACGTCCCGCTCGCCGTCGTCGTGCCCGTACTTCTGGTCGAAGTGCCGTTTCACCACGGCGACCGGCGTACGGTCCCCGTCGGCGGGCTCGGCCAGCGCGAACACCCCGGGCGCCGCCCCGGGCGCGCGGGGCGGCAGCACGGCTCGCACCGACAGCGGCCCGGTCACCCGGAACCCCCGGCAGTCGACGTAGTGCTGCCCGTCCACCGTCACGAACGGCACGCGTACCTCGACCACGTCCGACTCGTCGTGGCGCAGCGTGACCATGACCGACCAGTACCGTTCCAGGTCGAGGGTGGCCTGCTCGTGCTCCCACAGCTCCTCGAACCGGGCGTGCACGAACCCGCCCCACGGGCTGTCCATGTCCACCTCGAGCTGCGGCACGTTGAACGACAACTTCCCGATCGGGAAGAACGAGATCAGCGCCCGCCCGTCCCACTGGTAGAGCTGGATCGACGGGGACGCGTCGTAGAGCCGGACCTGGAGGCGGTGGCGCAGCCGCGAGTCGAGCGCGTCGGCGAACGCGGCCAGGTGGCGCAGGTTGGTGCGGATCTGTCGGGGCACGTCCACCCGTTGCCGTTCCAGCTCCTCGGAGCGCTGCTGGGCGGCGGTGCAGTCGGGGTCGAGCAGGAGCAACTGCACCTGGGCACCGTTGGCGAGCGCCGCTCGCACCGCGCTCAGCGTCTCCTCACGGTGCCGTTGCTCCAGCAGGATCGTCCAGGTGTCGAGGATGCGCACCCGACGGCCGGAGCGGTGCAGCCGCGTCACGAACGCCTGTTGGTCGAAGCTGAGGTGCTCCTGCACCCGCGCCTTGCGGGCCTCTTCGAACAACGGGTCGAAGATGACGTACGAGATGGCCGCGAGGACCACGCTGGCCCCGAGGTTGAGCAGCAGGTCGCTGAGGAAGCCGGTGCTGCGCCAGGCGGCCAGCAGCATGACGACGGCGATCGCGAAGAGTGCCCCACCGACGACGAAGGCCCGTCGTTGCCGCCCGCCCCGACCAGCCCACCCGGGCATCCGGTCCCCTTCCGCTGTCGGTCGGCCCCACTGCCGCTTGCTGGTCACCGGAGTTCGGAGGATATGTGCCCGCTTTGCTGGGCGCTGTCCCGTTCTCCGAGCGGCTGGTTCGCCGCTCGGACCGCTCCACCGCTCATAGGGTGACGGTAACGGAGTCGTGCGACCACGGAGGGTGGCGGGGTAGACAAGAGCGAACGCGAGCAGGCGCTCCACACTGGCCTGACCACTGAACACTGTTGGTCAGACGGATCGCCAGTCGTCGTTCGTCAACGCCGCGGCCTGGGGACCCATCAGCAGCATGCCCCCGTCGACCGGCCAGGACGCGCCGGTGACGTAGCTGGCGGCGGGGGAGGCGAGCAACGCGACCACGGCGGCCACCTCCCGGGCGTCGCCGGGCCGGCCCAGCGGCACGCCGGGCCGTTCCTGGGTGAACGGGTCGACATCCTCCTGACCGGTCATCGGCGTGGCGATCTCGCCCGGGGCGACGGCGTTGACGGTGATTCCGTCGGCGGCCAGCTCCTGGGCCATCACCCGGGTCAGCAGCCCGAGCCCGCCCTTCGCGGCGCAGTACGCGGCGGAGCCCACCCGGGGCGCGTGCTCGTGCACGCTGGTGATGTTGATGATCCGCCCGCCGGCGCCGGTGGCCCGCATCCGTCGCGCGGCCCGCTGGGCGCACAGAAATGGCGCGTCCAGGTCGACGGCGAGCACCTCGCGCCACTGCTCCCACCCGGTGTCGACGAACGGCGTCGAGGCCCCGGTGCCGGCGTTGTTGACCAGAACCCCGATGCCGCCCAGCCGGTCGGCCAACTCGTCCACCACCGCCGCCGCGTCCGGCAGTCGGGTCAGGTCCACCTCGGCGACCTCGCAACGTCGTCCTGTCGCGCGGACCTCGGTGGCCGTCCGCTCCGCGCCGTCGGGGTCGCCGTACCAGGTGATGCCGATCTCGAAGCCGGCCTTTGCCAGCGCCACCGCGCAGGCCTTGCCGATGCCGGAGTCCGCACCGGTGACGACGGCGATCCTCGGGTAGTTCTCGTATCGCTGTGGCATGCTGCCGCACTACCCCGGCAGGGCCGGCCCAACCGCCACGAGGACCACTGCTCATCTGCCGGCGGCGTACCGTCGCCTGATGCGGATCACCCGATTCACGCACGCCTGTGTCCGCGTCGAGCACGACGGCGGGGTGCTGGTCGTCGACCCGGGGACGTGGAGCGAGCCGCGGGCCCTGGTCGGCGCGGACGCCGTCCTCGTCACCCACGAGCACACCGACCACATAGACGTGTTGCGGCTCGCCGGTCTCGGTGTCCCCGTGTACGCGCCGGAGGGCGCCCGCCTGCCGGATCTCGCCCCGCTGCCGGTGACCCGGGTCCGTGCGGGCGAGCGGTTCACGGCGGCCGGCATTCCGGTCAGCGCGCACGGCGGCCGGCACGCCGCGATCCACGAGGGGCAGCCCGACTGCGCGAACCTCGGCTACCTGATCGGCGGCGAGCTCTACCACCCGGGCGACGCCCTGCACGTGCCGGACGAGCCGGTACGCACCCTGCTCGTCCCGGCCCAGGGGTCCTGGCTGCGCCTCGACGAGGCGATCCGGTTCGCCGGCGCCGTGGGCGCGGCGGCGGCGTACCCGATCCACGACGCGCAGCTCAACGAGCGCGGTCTGGCCGGTGTCGCGGGTTGGTTCGCCGAGACGATCCCCGGCTACCGTCACCTGCTGCCCGGCGACACCGCCTGACCCCTGTCGTCGCCCGCCGCCGGGGTGCGGAAACGCGGCGCGGCGGCGGTGAGCACCGCGGTCGCTGTCGGGGCGGCCCACCCGTCGGTCAGCTCCGTCACCAGGTCGGTGACCAGTCGGGTCACGGCCGGCCCGCCACCCGGGTGCAGCGCCTCGGCGACGATCAGCACCGACGAGGTGCCCGCCCGCACCGCCGACCAGCCGCTCTGCCGGTTCGTCCACCGTCGGGCGTGTGCCCGCCCGGCGGAGTCGACGAAGGTCACCTCGCCCGGCTCGGGATGCTCGGTGTCGCCGGCGAAACTCAGGTACGCCTCGTCGCCGTGCGCCGGCCGGACCATCAGGTCGCCGTCGACCCGGTCCAGGTCGAGCGCCGCGACCGGGATGGCGTACGCGGCCGAGATGGCGTTGCAGAGATCGACGAGCGGGTGCACCCGGGGCAGCTCGCCGTCCAGGCGTAGCCGGCGCAGCAGCGCCTCGGCGGCGCACCGGTACCTGGTGGGCCGCAGCCCCATCGCCGCGTACGCCCGCCGCCACGCCTGGATCTCCGGGAACCCGCTCTCGGCCCCACCGGCCAACCGCCGCCGCGCCTCGGTGAGATGGGCGGCCGTGCGTGCCGCCACGTCGGCGGTGGCGGTGATCCCGGCGGCCTGCACCACACCGGCGACCAGGTCGGGGTACGCGTCGCGAAGCCGCGGGGAGTGTTCGAAGTACACGGTGGTCCTATCGTTCGGTGAGGGCGAGGGTCACGCCGAGCGCGACGAACGTGCCGGCGGCGGATCGGCGCAGCCAGTCGGTGACCCGGGGTCGGGTCAGCACCCGGTCGCGTACCCGGGCCGCGAAGATGCCGTACCCGCTGAACACCACGAAGGTGAGCAGCATGAACACCGCGCCGCAGCCGAGCATCGCCCGGGTCGAGCCCGGCGCCGTGGTGTCCACGAACTGCGGCAGGAACGCGACGAAGAACATCGTCGGCTTCGGGTTGAGCAGGTTGACCAGCACCCCGGAGACGATCACCCGGATCGCCGAGCGGGGCGGGGCGTCGGTGGTCACCGCGAAGGCGTCGCGGTCCCGTGCCATCGACCAGGCCAGGTAGAGCAGGTAGCCGACGCCGAGGTAGCGGACGGTCTCGAACGCCACGGCGCTGGTCTGCATCAGCGCGGCCAGCCCCGTCATCGCGGCGAGCAGATGCGGCAACGTCCCCAGCGTGCAGGCGAACGCGGCCAGCACCCCGGCCCGCGCACCCCTCGACAGGCCGGCGGAGAGCGTGAAGATCACCCCGGTGCCGGGGGTGACCACCACGATCAGCGTGGTGATCAGGAATGGGATGGTCACGATCGTCCTCCGGCGGAGTTGGCAGGTGTGGCTTCTGTTCACTCTGCTGCCACAATGGTCCGATGGGCAGAGCCAAAGCGACGGCGTCCGAGAGGTCCATATCGGCCGGATCCGACTTCCTGCACCTGACCATCACCGACGCGACGCCGGGCGGGCGCGCCGACTGGCTGACCGACCGGCTGCGGCAGGCCATCGCCGAGGGCCGGGTGCCGGTCGGTGACCGGCTGCCCCCGACCCGGGTGCTCGCCGCCGACCTCGGTGTCTCCCGGGGCGTGGTCACCGAGGCGTACCAGCGCCTGACCGAGGAGGGGCACATCGCCGGTCGGGGCCGGGCCGGCACAGTCGTCGTCGCCGCGCCGGCCGCGCCCACACCCACCCCGACCGTCGCGCCGGCACCGGTCACGACCTTCCCGCCGGCACCGGGCACCGACATCTTCGACGCGGTACGCGCGGCGCACGCGACAATCGACCTGACGCCCGGCGTACCCGATCTGGCTGCCTTTCCCCGCGCGGACTGGCTGCGCGCCGAACGGAGCGTGCTGCGCCACCTCGCCGCGGCCGACCTCGGCTACGGCGACCCCTGTGGCACGCCCGCGCTGCGACAGGCCGTCGCCGCCTGGCTGGCCCGCAACCGCGGCATCAGCGTCGACCCCACCGAGGTGATCATCGTGGCCGGCGTCTCCCAGGCGCTCGGGCTGCTCGCCCAGGCACTCACCGCCGCCGGCGTCGACCGGATCGCCGTCGAGGACCCGGGCTCGCTCGGGGTGCGCCAGCACCTGAACAACTGGCGGATGGACACCCCGCCGATCAGCGTCGACGACGCCGGGCTGCGGGTCGACGAGTTGACCGCCAGCGGCGTGCCGGCCGTGATGCTCACCCCCGCGCACCAGTTCCCGACCGGCGTGGTGCTCGACGGTGACCGCCGCCGCCAACTCGTCGCCTGGGCGCGGGCCGGCGGTCTGATCATCGAGGACGATTACGACGCCGAGCACCGCTATGACCGTCCTCCGGTGCCGGCCCTGCGTGGTCTGCTGCCCGAGCAGGTCTGCTACGCCGGCAGCGTCTCCAAACTGCTCGCCCCCGCCCTGCGGGTCGGCTGGCTGCTCGTGCCGCCGCGACTGCGCGAGGCGGTGGTGGCCGCCAAGCGCAACGCCGACCTGGGCAACGCCGTGCTACCGCAACTGGTGCTGGCGGAGTTGATGACCTCCGGCGCCTTCGAGCGGCATCTGCGGCTGCTGCGCCGGCGACACATCCGCCGGCGGGACGCGATGATCACCGCGCTGGCCCGGGCGTTGCCGTCGGCGACGGTGCACGGCGCCGCCGCCGGCCTGCACCTGATGATCACCCTGGACGACACAGTGGTCGACACCGAGCTGGCGGCGGCGACGCTGGCGCGCGGGGTGAAGGTGCAACCGCTGTCCTGGCACTGCCAACGGCCGTACCGACCCGGCCTCGTGCTCGGCTACGCGGCCCGTACGCCCACCGAGATCTCCGACGGCGTCGCCGCGGTCGCCGCCGCCCTCCGCCACGTCCAACGGCCCTGAGCAGGGGGGTGGGTGCAGGGGACATGTCAGCGGTGGCGGACGTGTCGGTCGCCGTCATATCTGGTGTGGTCTATGTCACGGTAGCTTCGGCGCACGCCGACGCCCCCGTTGGCGCTGCCGAGGAGAGCGCTCATGCCCACACCGTTGAAAGCCGCCACCACCCTCGCGGCCGTGCTCCTGTTGATCCTGACCGTTGCGGCACCCGCCCAGGCCGCCAACCCAGCCACCAAGCCCCCGGTCTCCGGATTGCTGGGCACCTACAACGTCTCCGGCGTCTACGTCGCCGGGGTCTCCTCCGGTGGCTACATGGCCACCCAACTGCACGTCGCCTACTCGTCCCGGATCCGGGGAGCGGCAGTCTTCGCCGCCGGGCCGTACTACTGCTCCCAGGACACCGTCGCCCAGGCGCTCTACGGCTGCGGCGACAACCGGTACCCGACCAGCGTGTCCGCCCTGCAGGTGTACACCCGGACCTGGGCGTCGTACGGCTGGGTCGACCCGGTCGGCAACCTCTCCGGCGACCCGGTGTACGTGTTCCACGGCGGCAACGACACCACGGTCAAGAAGTCCGTCACCGACGACCTGGTCCGCTACCGGTATGCGGGCCAGTGCTCCGCCCTTCAGGGCGGGGGTGGAGGCCCGCGCTGGGAGGGCCGTCAGGCCCGAGCAGTGCCTTAAGCCGGACGGTTCTGCTGCTCGATGTACTGCTTCACGACATTCAGCGGGGCCCCTCCCACGGAGCCCGCGAAGTACGAGCCCGACCAGAGTTTGTTGGCCCGGTAGTAGTGGCGTACGAGGTCGGGGAACTCCTGCCGCAGGCGGCGCGACGACACGCCCTTGAGGCTGTTGACCAGCCGGGCCACGGCCACTTTGGGCGGGTAGTTGACCAGCAGATGCACGTGGTTGTTCTCGCCGTTGAACTCGACCAGCTCGGCCTCGAAGTCGCGGCACACGTCTCGCATGATCTGTTCCATCCGGGACAGGTGCCGGTCGCCGAACACCTTGTGCCGGAACTTCGTCACGAAGACCAAATGAACATGCATCGCAAAAATACAGTGTCTACCAGTGCGGATGCCTTCAAGTTCTGCCATAAACCAATATGGTACGGTGCTTCCCGTGCAGCTCCGTTACCAGTTCCGCGTCTATCCAACGCCGGGCCAGCAGATGGAGCTGGTTCGGACGTTCGGGTGTGCGCGGGTGGTGTTCAACGACGGGCTGCGCGCACGGCAGGAAGCCCGCGAGGCCGGACTGCCGTACGTCTCCGACGGCGAGTTGTCCAAACGGGTCATCACGGAGGCGAAGAAGACCGTGGCCCGCGCCTGGCTGGGCGAGGTGTCGGCGGTCGTTCTTCAACAAGCCCTGGCGGACCTGAATACCGCGTACCGCAACTTCTTCGCCTCGGTCACGGGCAAGCGCAAGGGCCGCAAGGTCGCCCCGCCCAGGTTCCGGTCCCGCAAGGACAACCGGCAGAGCATCCGGTTCACCAAGAACAGCCGGTTCAAGGTCCTCGACAACGGCCGGCTGCGACTGCCGAAGGTCGGCGACCTCGCGGTCCGCTGGTCCCGGACACTGCCGTCGGACCCTTCGTCCGTGGCGATCATCCGGGACGCGGCCGGGCGGTACTTCGCCTCGTTCGTCGTCACGGTCGACGCGCACGAGACGTTGCCGCCGGTCGATGCCGAGGTCGGCATCGACCTGGGCCTGACGCATTTCGCGGTGCTGTCGGACGGCACGAAGGTGGCCGCGCCGAAGTTCCTGCGCCGCGCAGCCCGCAAGCTCAAGCGGTTGCAGCAGGACCTCTCGCGCAAGCAGAAGGACTCGAACAGGCGTAAGACGGCCGTCGTCAAGGTCGCCCGGGCGCACGCCCGGGTGGCGCTGCTGGGACTGGTGGGGCTACCTCGGAGCGACCAACTTCCCGATCAAGGGCGGCGCGCAGCTCGAGACCATCATGAACATGGTCCGCCGGCTGGACGGCTGAGTGCCCCCGGGCTGGCCGGACGGACCGGTCAGCCCAGGAACAGCTGGACGAGGACCAGCACGGCGAGCAGCGCCGGCCCCCGTGACCCTTGACGCATCAGGTCGACCGGGATCATCCCGAACGGTGTGTTGACCGTCGCGCCGCCGTAGTCGATCGGCGGGCGGGTGCCGGCCCGGAACGCGGCGGCCACCACCCCCAGCGCCAGCGTCGGCGCCAGCCAGGCCGGCCCCGGGTCGACGGTCGGCAGGGTCAGCAACCACCACAGGCCCGCGCCGACAGCCGGCACCACCACGTGGATCCCGCGCAGCAGGTTGTCGCTGCCACCGAGCGCCCGGCGCAGCCCGGGTGAGCGGCTGACCGACCGCAGACCGCCGGTCAGCCGGTTGGCGGCGAGGTACGCGAACACCACCTGCGCGGCCCCGGCCAACCCGGGCAGGGCGAGCGCGGCAGCGTACTGCACCCCGATCAGCGCCGCCCAGATCAGCACGGCGCTCGGGTGGCGGCGCAACCGGCGTACGTCGGCCTGGAGCAGCGCCCACCAGCCGGGGCCGGGCCGGAACCGGCGGCTGCGAACCCGGCCGATCCGGCGCCAGCGGCGGCTCTCCACCAGGCCGGCGAGCAGGCTCGGATCCAGCAGGATCGTGGCCGTGGCGGCGGCGTTGGCGAACTGCGCGCCGGTGGTCAGGGTGGCCCGGTCGACCCGGGGCAGCGCGCGTACCGCGAGGATCATGCCCACGCCCGCGAGGGGCACCGCGGCGGCGAACAACGCGACGATCGGCGTCGTCGCCGGCCGGGACAGCCCGTCGCCGAGGCGACCGACGAGCACCACCAGGGCGGTGATCACGGCCGCCGCCACCATCGGCACCGCCCCGACCACTGTCGGCCAGCGTCGCCCCGACCGGCTGCTCTGGGCGACGACGCTGAGCGCCAGCGCCGCCGCGCCCCACCCGGCGCCGGCCGCCGCCGCCCAGCCCAGGGCGGACGGTTCGCTGACCCCACCGAGCGCCGCCACCGCCACTCCGAGCGCCGCGGTGCCGGCCGCCGCACCCAGCAGCAACAGGACGAGACGCGGCGCCAGCCAGGCCCGCCGGTCGATGGGCGCGCTGGTCGCCCAGCTCTGCGTCGCCGGGGTCACCAGCAGCGGGCCGAGCGCGCGCAGACCACGCCAGGCCAGCCCCGCGCCGGCCAGCAGCGCGGCGACCGCCAGCCACCACCGCACGCCCGGCTCGGCCTGCCCCACAGTGGGGGAGTCCAGCAGGTCGCGGCTGGCGCTGATCGCGAACCAGCCGTACATGCCGACGAACAGGACCATGACGTACGCGTCGCCGAGCACGTCACCGAGGGAATGGTCGTGGTGCCGGCTGCGGGCCTTGCGCAGGTGCGTCCGCACCTGTCGGGCGCTCGGCACCCCGACCGGCGTGTCGGCGATCGTGGCCGGCGCGGCGGTCACGTGCCGATCTCGATGCGCTCGTCGACCACCGCGTCGATCAGCTCCGGGTCGTGCGAGGCCAACAGCACGGCCGTGCCCGCCGCCCGTTCCCGCAGGAGTCGGTCGGCGAGCCACTGTCGCCCGCGGACGTCCAGCCGCTGCTCGGGCTCGTCCAGGATCAGCACCCGGCGGGGCCGGACGAAACAGGACGCCAACGCCAGCCGGCGGCGCTGCCCGCTGGACAGCGTCACCGGCAACTGGTCGCGGGCCGGCTCCAGACCCAACTCGGCGAGGACCTCCTCGACCGGCTCGGCGTCACCCCCGTGGGCGTACGCGACCAACTCCAGGTGCTCGACCACCGACAGGTCGGGGAAGAAGTCGATGTCGTCCAGGGCGGCCGCCACCAGCGCCCGCACCTGAGGATCGGTCTCGTCGGCCCGGCGGCCCTGCACCAGCACCTCACCCGCGTCCGGCCGGTCAGCGCCGACGACACAGCGCAGCAGGGTCGTCTTGCCGCTGCCGTTCGGGCCCAGCACCACCGCGATCCGGCCCGCCGGAAGCGTGAAGCTCACCTCGTCGAGCACGACCAGGTTGCCGAAGTTGCGACTGAGTCCCCGTACCGAGAGCGCGTCCACGATCACAGAGTCTCCCAGAGCCATGCCACCGACCAACCCGAGCGACCTACGTCACCCGGGTGTCGGCGTCGTCCTCCAGTCGGGCGTCGGCGGCGGCCAACCCCTGGGCGTCGGCGACCTCCTCGGCCACCGCCGCCGCGTCCGCCCAGTGCCGCCGCGCGTCGGTCCGGTCGCCCAGCGCGGCGCAGGCGTCACCCAGGTAGAGCAGGGTACGCGCCAGCCCGGCGGTCGGTCGGGTCTCCTCGCGCAGCCGGCGGCTCTCGGTCAGCAGCTCGTACGCCGTCCGCGCCTGCCCCGGGGTGCTGCTCAGCAGCGTCGCCCCGGCGTTGAGCAGAGCCGTCGCCCGGCTGGTCGGGTCGTTTACCGACTCGTACTCGCGCAGTGCGGCCCGCCACGCCTGGGCGGCGTCCAGGTGCTCGCCGAGCGCCGCGTGCACCAGCACCAGGTTCGTCAGCGCCGCCGCGTACCCGCGCGCGTCGCCAATCGACCGGAACGTGTTGGCCGCCCGCACCAGGTGGTGGTGCGCGGTGTCCGGTTCGCCCCGGGCCAGTTGGGCCGCGCCCAGGCCCAGCTCGGTGAGGGCGTGCCCGGCCCGGTCGGCGCCGGAGCGGTGTCGGCGGGACATCTCCAGGTGCTCCACCGCGTCGTCGAGCTGCCCCAGGTCGAGCAGGGCCAGCCCGAGGTTCATCCGCGCCTGGGCGTTGCCGCGTCGCCCCCGCTCGTTGACCGCGAGGGTGAGCGCGGCCGCCGCCCCCTGCGGGTCGTGCCGGCGTCGACGCAGCACCCCCAGCTCGTTGTGCGCCCATCCGGCGATCTCCGGACGGTCGTCGGCGGTCGGGGTGGCCAGCACGGTACGGCAGACCTGCTCCCACTCGTCGAGCCGCTCGGCGTACGCCAGCCACCCACACAGCGCCACGGCCAACCGGAACCACCACCGACGGACCCGGCGGGGCAGTGTCTCCTTCGCGCCGGCCGGCACCCGCACCACCGCCAGCAGCAACTCCTGGTGCAGGTCGAACCAGCCGTACGGGTCGTCGTCCAGCGGCAGCGACCACTCCCGGTCACCGGGGGAGCCGAGCACCGCCAGGTTGGCCGCGTGCCGTTCGGCCCGGCGGGCCAGGTGCCGGGTCAGCCGGGCCTGCGCGGCGACCCGGGCCCGGACCGGATCCGCGTCCCGCAGGTGCAGTCGGGCGCTGCCGGCCAGCAGGGGGCGGATCTCGTACCGGTCGCCGGGCGCGCCGACCACGAACGCCGCAGCGGCCAACCGGTCGAGCAGTGCGGTCACCAGCTCGGGGTGCCGCCCGGCCAACGCGGCGATGGTGGGCCGGTCCACCGGGGCGGGGACCAGCGACATCAGCCGGTACAACCGTCGGGCCTGGCGGGGCAACACCCGGTAGGCGATGTCCCGTTCGGTGACCAGGCGGGCCGCCGGTGAGACGGCGAGCCGCTGGTGCGGTGGCGTTTGCACCGCGCGGCGCAGCGCGTCCAGCACGTCGGAGTGCCGCCAGCCGTGCTGAGCGGTGCGGTAACCGAGCGCGCGGACGGTACGCGGTTGCCGCCCGCACAGGTCGACGATCTCGCGTACCGCCGGGTCGGTGCGCGGGTCGGCGCGACGGACCCGGGCGGCGGGCGCGGCCCCGCCCGCGGTCGCGAACAGCTCCACCGCCTCGGACGTGCCCGGTTCGGCGATCCAGTGCGCGACCACACCCTCCAGACCGACCAGCGCCGGACCACCGGCGAGCAACAGGCGGCAGGTGCGCGCGGTGGGCGGCAACAGTGCCCGGACCTGGTCGGGACGGTCGACGTTGTCCAGCACCAGCACGATCTTGCGACCGTCGAGCTGACCGCGCAGCGCGTCGGCGGCGGCGGCGAGCGCGTCCGGCCGGCCGGAGGTCGGCGGGGCGGTGCCCAGGATCCGGGCCAGCGCGGTGAGCACCTGCCGGGCCGAGCGGGGTCGACCGCGCCGCCGCAGGTCCAGGTAGTACTGACCGTCGGGGAAATCCTCCCGGCACTCGTTCGCGGCCTGCACCGCGCACGCGGAGGTGCCCACCGCGCGTCGGCCCAGAACCGCCACCGCGTGCTCCCGGGTGAGCAGACCGAGCAGCGCGTCGACGTGCTCCTCACGACCTGTGAACTCGGCCGTGTAGGGCAGATTGGGCGCCCCGGCGGCGGGGGTGGTGAGCACCTCCGTCGGCTCGGGGTCGACCTCCCGGCCAGCCCGGCGGCGGCGCACCTCGTACACCACGTAACCGACGACGCCGCCGGAGGCCAGCACGATGGTCACCGGCCCGAGCACGCTGGCCGCCAGCTCGGAGAGGACATTGCCGGCCAGGTTGCTGGCCACGTTGGCGAGGACGCTGCCGACCACGCCGCCGATCGCGATCAGCGCCGGCCACCGCGAGCCGCCACGCGAACCACCCGGCCCGGTCACCGCACACCCCCGGAGACGAGCCCGGCGACCAGGTGCCGCCGCGAGAGGACCACCAGCACCACGGGCAGCACCGAGGCGAGCACCGAGCTGGCGGCCAGCGCCCCACTGTTGCTCACGAAGCTGCGGGTCTGCTCGGCCAGGAACGGCCCGAGCGGCGACGACCCCGGCCCACCGAACAGTCGCCCCACCACCAGGTCGTTCCAGACCTGGACGAACTCCAGCACGGAGACCGCCACCACCGCGGACAGGTTGTGCCGCGCCAACCGGCGCAGGGTGTGCCACCACCGACGCCCGCCCAACCGGGCGTCGCGGACCTGCTCCACCGGCAGGTCGGCGAACGCGTTGCGCAGCACCAGCACCGCGAACGGCACGCCCAGCGCGATGTGCACCAGGGCCAGGCCCTGGGCCGTGCCGGAGGAGAGCACCAGGCCCAGCACCTCGTTGACCGGCCCGGCGATGACCTGGATCGGCACGACGCTGGCCGCCAGCAGCAGCAGCCCGGTGGCCTGCGCGGCCGGCCCGGTCAACCACGCCAACGGGTACGCGGCCAGCAGCGCGACCACCAGCACAGTGGCGGTCACCGCAGTGGCCAGCAGCAGGGTGAAGCCCAGCGTGCGCCACAGCTCGGTGCCGGTGACCAGGTCGCGGTAGGACTCGCCGTTCGGCGGCGCCGACCACCAGCCGCGCGCCGCGGCGTCCACCCGGCCGTGCGCCGACGTGGCGACCAGCACCGCCAGCGGCACCAGCCAGGCGATCGCGGCACCCGCCGCGAGCAGCCGGAACACCCGTCGGGGCGGGGCGACCGGGGCGGGCTCCGGTGCCGCCTCGACGCGCGGCGGGGGCCAGGCCTGCCGGACGAAGAGCGCGGCCACCATGATCCCGCCGATCACCGCCACCAGCCACACCACGCCGAGCGCGGCGCCCTCGCCGGTGGTGGTGCCCCCGGACGTCTGCCAGATCCGCAGCGCCAGCACCGAGGCCTCGTCGCGGACCGAGCCGGGGGTCATCACCAGGATCAGGTCGAACGTGCGGCTGGTGCCGACCGCCACCAACGCGAAGACCACAGCGGTCGTGCGCAGCAGCAGTGGCCGCCACTGCGCGTCCCACAGCACGTGGCGACGCGTACCGCCGTAGGCGCGCACCGCGTCGGCGAGGCTCGGCGGCACCGCGTCCAGCGCCGAGCGGAAGACCAGCACCGCCAACCCGACCCAGGCCCAGACGAACGCCGACATCAACGCGACGGTCACCATTCCCGGCCCGAGCAACTGCGGCGCGTCCTCGACCGAGCGGCCGGCCAGTCGGGTCGCGACCAGTGTGGCCAGCCCCCGGCTCGGGTCCGGGTCGTACATCAGCCGGAAGGTGACCCCGGTGACGACCAGCGGCAACGCCACCGGCACCAGGAGGATCAACCGGACCAGGCCGCCCTCCTGGGAACGGCGGGACGCGGCGGCGAGCAGGTAGCCCAGTGCCGTCACCACCGCCGGCACCAGCAGGGCCCAGAGGACCGTCCGGCCGACCACCGCGCCGGTGCCCGGGGCGGCCAGCGCGGTCTGGAAGTGCGCCGGGCCGACCCAGCGACCGTCGGTGGTGACGCTGGCGTGCATGGTCCGCAGCACCGGCCACAGCACCATCCCGCCGAGCAGCACCGCGGCCGGCAGCAGCAGGGCCGACGTGGCCCCCGCCGCCGGATAGGCCCGACCCCGCCGGGCTGGACCGACGTCGTCGAGGACCGCCAGTTCGCCGAGGACCCGTACCTGGCTCATCGGCCGCCCCCCGCGTTGCGGGCCGCCGCGGCGAGCAGGCCGGCGGCCCGGCGGATCGCCTCGCTGGCGCGGACCCCGTCGGTGACGTCGGCGAAGAAGCCCTGCATGATCCGCCAGATGCCGACCCCGTCGGAGCCGGTGAACGCGCCGGGCAACTGGTCGGAGAGGTCGAAACGCAGGGTGCCGGGCGTGCGCATCTCCTCGGCGAGACCCTGGCCGACGCGGTCCCGGTAGCTGCCGATCGCGACGTTGGTGTTGGGCGAGAGGTAGCCGCCGTCGCGCAGCCACGGCTGGAACGAGTCGGCCCTGGTGAGCCACTCGACCAGCTCGACTCCACCCCGGGCGTCGGCGAACGCCACGGCCGCGTCCCCGCCGACGATCAGCGGGCCGCCGCCCGGCTGGGCGCCCGGGAACCGGAACGTGACAGGTGCCTCCGGGCCGCGCTGGAACGGGTCGGCGACGTCGGCGGTGAAGTCGGCTCCGACGAGCATCACCGCCCGCTTCGTGTGCACCACCTGGATCACCGACTCCTCGTACTGGGTGAGCAGGGCACGGCGACCGCCGCCGACGAACGCCCCGTTGATGCTCCACAGCCCGGCGAGCCGGTCCAGTGCCTCGCGCACCGGTCTGCCCTGCCAGTCGGCGTCCGGCCGGGCCAGGGCGTTGTAACTCTCGGGTGCCACGTCGGCCAGCACGTTCTCGAACCAGTCGGTGAGCACCCAGCCGTCCGCGGCGCCGATGGCCAGGGGCGCCGGCCCGCCGTCGCGCCGGGCGAGCGCGCCGAGCTCCCGGGTCCGCCGGACCAGCGCGTCCCAGTTGGCCGGCTGCACGGGCAGCATCGAGGGCAGATGCCAGACCAGCGACTTGTGCGCCGCCTTGACCCAGACGCCGTAGCGCTGACCCTGGGCCGTCAGCAGCTCGCCCAACCCGGCGGGTACGGCGTACTCGGTGGACGCGCGCACCGGGCTCAGCCAGCCGCGCTGGGCGTACTCGGTGACCAGGCCGGGGCGCGGCAGGATCGCCACGTCCGGGCTGGTGCCGGCCAGGTGTCGGGCGCGCAGGAACGCGTCGATGTCGTTGCCGGCGCTGATCACCTGCACCGGGGCGGGGTAGCCGGCGACGACCTCGCGGAACCGGTCCAGCTCGCTGGTGCTCCAGACCACAGCTACCTGCACCGACCGGGTTCCGCCGGAGCAGCCGGCGGCCAGGGCGGTGGCGCCCGTGGCGGCGGCGCGCAGCAGCGTACGGCGACTCACCCGGGCGGCCGGCGTCATCGGGCCGCCTCGCTCGGCTCGGTGACCAACTCGTGTCGCACCGGTATCTCGGCCAGGGTGGCCGGGTCGGAGGTGCAGACCAGCACCGCCACCCCGGGGGCGTCCGGCGGCGAGAGGCGAGGCATCAGGTCACCGAGGCGGCTGTCGCCGGCCGAACCGGCCGGCAGGTCGACCACCAGCACCTCGGGCAGGCAGGCCGCCGCTCGGGCGAGCGCCACCCGGAACCGCTGGGCGTCGGAGATCTGGTGCGGCAGCAGGGCGAGGGAGAGCGCCAACTCGAGCCGGTCGACAACGGTGGCCGTCCAGTCGTTGGCCACCTCGTGCACCCGTTCGCGTTTGCGCTGGCCGTACTCGATGTTGCGCCGCACCGTGAGCTGCGGCAGCAGCGCGCCACCGGCGGGCACGTAGCCGATCTGCCGGCGGGGCGGCGGCAGGCTGGTGACGTCCCGGTCGCCGACGAGGACGCGACCGGTCACCGGCGGGGCCAGCCCGGCCAGCACCCGGGCGACCGCCGTGCCGAACCGGGGCGGCGCCACCAGGGCGGCGAGCGTGCCGGCGGGAACGTCGAGGGTCACCGGCCCGGTGCCGGGGACGGCGACCAGTGCGCGTAGCCGTAACGTGGCCCTCACCTCCGGTGACCATTGATGACCGTCCCAGGGTGGCACACCGTGACGACAATCGACGCGTCCGACCCTTCCACTGTGGAGAAGGTCGGGGCTGTTCAGGCGGGGGAGTAGAGCGCGGCGAGCCCGGCCGCCGTGGCGGCCAGCCGTTCGCGCAGCGCCACCGGGGCCAGCACCTCGATGTCGGCACCGAGGCGCAGCAGCTCACCGTGGGCGTGGGTGAGCGACTCGATCGGCAGCACCGCTGTCACCCAACCCCGCGCGTCCGGTGGCCCGGCGCTGCTGTCCATCGCTGTCACCACCGGATCGCTGCCGACCTCGCGCAACCGCTCCCGCCCGGCGGGGGAGAGCCGGACGTGGGCCTCGTCGCGGTGCAGCCGGGCCCGGAACTGCACCACGTGCGCCCGCCACCAGGACGGCAGGTCGAAGTCGGCGGGTCGGTCGAACTCCTGCGCCAGTGGGGTCAACGCGAGGATCTGGTTGACCCGGTAGGTCGCCGGCGCGCCCCGGCCGGGCTGGTCGGCCACCACATACCAACGGCCGCCCTTGAGCACCAGGCCGTACGGCTCCAGGACCCGGGTCACCTCGCCGTTCCAGCTGCGGTAGCGCACCTCGACGCGGTGCTGCCGCCAGACCGCCTCGGCCGTGCGGGCCAGCTCGGGGGAGGCGTCGCCGTCCGCGTACCAACCGGGAGTGTCCAGGTGGAAGCGTTGTTGCAGTCGGGTTGCCCGGTCGCGCAGCGGCGCGGGGAGCGCGGCGTGCAGTTTGAGTTGCAGCGCCGCCACCACGTCGCCGTAGCCCAACTCGTCGGCGGGGCCGGGCAGCCCGGCCAGGAACAGCCGGTCGGCCTCCTCGGCGGTCAGCCCGGTCAGTCGGGTCCGCCAGCCGTCGACCAGTTGGTAGCCGCCGGCGTGCCCGGCCTCGCCGTAGAGCGGTATGCCGGCGGCGTGCAGCGACTCGACGTCCCGGTAGATGGTGCGGGGGGAGACGGCCAACCGCTCGGCGAGCTGCGCGGCGGTCAACCGCCCGTGCGACTGGAGCAGCAGCAGGACGGAGAGAAGTCGAGAAGCCCGCACTTCACTGACACTAGTTGTCAGGGGACCCGTCCTACCGTCCCGGCATGGCATTTCGCGACAAGGATCTACGAACGCCCGGACCAGTGCTGATCGGCGGCCGGCAACTCAAGCGCTACCACATAGACCAGCCGGAGCGACCTGTCGAACCCGAGGTGGAGAAGGCCGCGTACGACCTGCTGCCCGACCTGCTGGCCGACGTCGTCGACGACGGCACCCCGGCCGCCGGGTGGGTGGTGCTGCACCGGGGCGCGGACACCGGCGCCTACCTGCTGGCGTACACGTGGGTGTGGGACAACGCGGTGGAGGTCCGTGTCGCCGCGGCCGGGCAGCCGGCGCTGGACTGTCCCGACGACGACCCGGCACACTTCGTCCACCTGCGACGCCCGGCGGTGGGCTGCGTCTGGGAGTTGGCGGTTCTGGAACACGAGCGGGCCGCCTGGGTCCGGCACATGCTGCTGCCGGAGAGTCCGAGTCTGACCGATTATCTGCGTGACACGCGAGCGGAAGGGCCGGTGGGCCGCTGATGGGCGACTTCGACTTCTTTGTGGGCACCTGGAACGTCGTCAACCGGCGGCTGCGCAAGCGGCTGGTCGGCTCCGACGAGTGGGAGGAGTTCCCCGGGGTGTCGGTGGCGCACGGCTTCTTCGCCGGCGGCGGTCACTTCGACGAGATCACGTTCCCGACCAAGGGCTCCGCCGGCGCCACGATCCGGATCTTCGATCCGGCCCGGCAGGAGTGGTCGATCTACTGGATGAGCAGCGACACCGGGGTGCTGGGGCTGCCGCCGATGGTGGGCCGCTTCGTCGACGGGGTCGGCCACTTCTACGCCGACGACCAGCACGAGGGGCGCCCGGTCCGGTGCCGGTTCATCTGGTCCGGCATCAGCGCGACCACCGCCCGCTGGGAGCAGGCGTTCTCGGTCGACGGCGAGCAGACCTGGGAGACCAACTGGATCATGATCTTCACCCGAGCATCGGAGGACTGTTCCTTGTGATGGGGGTGTGGTTGACCTTCGTCTTCCGGTTGCACCTGACCGGGATCCACGTCAACGATCTGGGCCGACGGGGCGTTCGAGTCGGCGGTGCGGGCCGACGTCGCTGCGGCGCAACACCACGGTCAGCGCCACCAGAGCGACCAACAGGGCCGCGAGTACGTACACCGGGGCCGGACCGAGCGGTGCGAGCAGTGCCAGCAGCGCGACGACCGGGAAGGCGACGACCACCGCGCCGTGCTGCTGCCGGCGTACGTGCAGCACCCAGACCGTGAGCAGGAAGACGGCGATCGGGACGGCCACCGCGTACCCGGCGATCCTTCCCGAGATGTGCGCGAGGTGCCGTTCGTGGTCCACCGCAACGCTCAGACCCGCGCCGACCGCGGCGACCGCCGCGAAGATCAGGTAGTGGCCATAGCCCCAGACCAGCGTGTACGGCATCCGGTCGGGCGCATCGATGGGCCGGTCGAAGTAGAGCCACCACAGGGCGAACACGATCACGGTGGCCGCCGCCGCCAGCGACCAGAGGCGGCGGTCGCCGGCGTCCACTCCGGTCTGGATGGCCACCGACGTGGCCAGCACCACGTCACCGAGCACGATCAGGGTGAACAGCCCGTACCGTTCGGTGATGTGTCGCGGATGCCAGGGGGTCATGCCCGGGCGTTCGGCCACCGCCGGCACCAGCAGGTCGGCCACGACCAGCAGCAGCAACGCCGCGGTCCCCCAACTGTGCGGCAGGGCCAGTCGGAGCAGCCAGCCGAGCTGGACGACGGTGACGCCGATCGCGTACCGGCGGGCCGCCGGGCGGTGCGCCGGGTCACCGGCGGCGGCCCGGCACCACTGCACGACGAGCGCGATCCGCATCACCACGTAGCCGTAGGTGATGACGCTGAAATCGCCGTCGTTGAACGCCCGAGGCACGCCGGCGGCGATGATCAACGCCCCGGCGATCTGTACCAGCGTCGCGATCCGGTAGAGGTCGTCGTCCGTGTCGTAGGCCGAGGCGAACCAGGTGAAGTTCATCCACGACCACCAGATCGCGAAGAAGACCATCAGGTACCTGGTCAGCGCGTGGCCGAGCTGATCCTCGGAGACGGCGTGGTGCAGGTTGGCGGCGGCCTGCGACACCGCCACCACGAAACACAGGTCGAAGAAGAGCTCCAGCGGCGTGGCCGTACGGTGCGGCTCGTCGCGACGGCGTGGCCGCATCGGCCGATAGAACGGCCGCACGGACCGAGGTTGGGTCACCGCAGCTCCTCAGGCCACCCGCCGGGTCAGCCGCGCCGACGGCCGTGGGTCAGCCCCTCCAGCACCAGGGTCAGCCCCGCGCCGATTAGCCAGACGTCCTTGGCCAGCCCCGCGCCCTGCTGGGTCGGGCGGATGCTGCCGGGTTCGCGCATCCCCGGCGTCTTCAGGTACAGCTGCACGAGGCCCGCGCCGAACGCGGTCAGGCCGAGCCCGACCAGGGGCGCCGGGACGAACGGCGCGATCAACGCGGCCCCCAGGGCGATCTCCGAGTACGACAGCAGCTTGGCGAAGCGCGCCGGCTCCAGCTGACCGAGCTGGGGCATGGCGGCGACGGCCATTCCGTGCAGGCCCTCCGCGGCGGTCCCCTCCAGAGTGCGCTTGCCCAGACCCGAGTTGAGGAAGTACGCGCCGATGGTGACCCGTAGCGGCAGGTGCGCGAATTTCATTGTCACTCCCGTTGGCCGTGGTCGAATGCGGCCCGCGTACCCCGCACCGCCCGCGATAACCCGCCGGCCGACTGGGCTGGCAGTGGTGGTCGCGGTAGGTTCGCCGGGGGCCCACCGCCGAGCCCGTGGCACACCCGCCCACCCCGGCACCCGGCCCCGCCGCAGACCACCAGCAGGAGGCGAAGTGAGCCAGGAAGTCCGGGGAGTCATCTCCCGCAGCAAGGGCGCGCCGGTCGAGGTCACCACCATCGTGGTGCCCGATCCCGGGCCCGGTGAGGCGATCGTCCGGATTCAGTCGTGCGGGGTCTGCCACACCGACCTGCACTACCGCGAGGGTGGCATCAACGACGACTACCCGTTCCTGCTCGGTCACGAGGCGGCGGGCATCGTGGAACAGGTCGGCGACGGCGTCACCGACGTCGCCCCGGGCGACTTCGTGGTGCTCAACTGGCGGGCGGTCTGCGGAGTGTGCCGCGCCTGCCGTCGGGGGCGGCCCTGGTACTGCTTCAACACCCACAACGCCACCCAGCGGATGACCCTCACCGACGGCACCGAACTCGCCCCGGCGCTGGGCATCGGGGCGTTCGCCGAGAAGACCCTGGTGCACGCCGGGCAGTGCACCAAGGTCGACCCGGCGGCCCGGCCCGCCGCCGTGGGTCTGCTGGGCTGCGGGGTGATGGCCGGGTTGGGTGCGGCGATGAACACCGGAAACGTCACCCGGGGCGACTCGGTCGCGGTGATCGGCTGCGGCGGCGTCGGGGACGCGGCGGTCGCCGGTGCGGTCCTCGCCGGCGCCACCACGATCGTCGCGGTGGACACCGACAGCCGCAAGCTCGACTGGGCCCGCACGTTCGGCGCCACGCACACAGTGAACGCGTCCGAGACCGACCCGGTCGAGGCGATCCGTGCGGCCACCGGCGGCTTCGGCGCCGACGTGGTGATCGACGCGGTGGGCCGGCCGGAGACGTGGAAGCAGGCGTTCTACGCTCGCGACCTGGCCGGCACCGTGGTGCTGGTCGGCGTACCGACCCCGCAGATGCAGATCGAGTTGCCGCTGCTGGACGTCTTCGGGCGCGGCGGCGCCCTCAAGTCCAGTTGGTACGGCGACTGCCTGCCCAGCCGGGACTTCCCGATGCTCACCGAGCTGTACCTGCAGGGCCGGCTCGACCTCGACGCGTTCGTCACCGAGGAGATCGCGCTCGACCAGGTCGAGAACGCCTTCGATCGGATGCACCACGGCGACGTGCTCCGCTCGGTGGTGGTGTTCCCGTGACCGCCCGCGTCGACCATGCGGTCACCTCGGGCACGTTCTCCCTGGACGGGCAGACCTTCGACGTGGACAACAACGTCTGGGTGATCGGTGACGACCGCGAGTGCGTCGTGCTGGACGCGCCGCACGACGTGGCGGCGATCCTCGCCCTGGTGGGCGACCGGCAGGTCCGGGCGATCCTGGCCACCCACGCCCACGACGATCACGTCCGGGTGGCGCCCGAGGTGGCCGAGGCCACCGGTGCGCCGGTGCTGCTGCACGCCGCCGACCGGGTCCTCTGGGACATGGTCCACCCGCACCTGCCACCCAACGGTGAGCTGCACGACGGGCAGAGCATCGAGGTGGGCGGCACGTCGCTGCGGGTTCTGCACACCCCCGGGCACAGCCCCGGGGCGTGCAGCTTCCACGCGCCGGAGCTGGGCGCGGTGTTCACGGGCGACACGCTCTTCGCTGGTGGGCCCGGCGCGACGGGCCGCTCGTACAGCGACTTCGACACCATCGTCCGGTCGATCCGCACCCGCCTGCTGACCCTTCCCGCGGACACGGTTGTGCACACCGGCCACGGCGACGACACGACGATCGGCGCGGAGGCGCCGCACCTGCAGGAGTGGCTGGACCGCGGCCACTGACGCCCTGCCGTTTGGCTGACGACTTGGTATTGGCGCGTTGGTCGACGGGCTCAGCGTCCGTCGGCCACCGGCGCGACACTAGGATCCCGCTCATGGCCGCCGACTCGCGCGCTCCCGCCGACTTGCCTGCTCCCGCCGTCCGTCAGTTGCGCCTCGTGGTGGAGGCTGCCGACCACGAGGCCGCCGTGGCGTTCTTCCGGGACGCGCTGGGCCTGCCGGAGGAGGCGGCGTTCAGCGGCGAGGGGGGTGCCCGGGTGGTGATCCTGGACGCCGGCCGCGCCACCCTGGAGATCGCCAACCCCGCCCAGAAACGCCTGATCGACGAGATCGAGGTGGGTCGGCAGGTCGCGCCGCGGATCCGGGTGGCCTTCGAGGTGGACGATGCCGAGGCGACGACCGCCCGACTGGTGGCCGCCGGTGCGAGCGAGGTCGCGCCGCCGACGCGTACGCCGTGGCAGTCGCTCAACTCGCGCCTCGACGCCCCCGCCGGGCTCCAGATCACCATCTTCCAGGAACTGCTCCCGCCGGACGAGGGTGTCGGGACGCGGGATGCGGAGTCCGAAGGTGCCGGCGACAACTAGGTCCGGCAACTGCTACCTCAACCGCCGTGCTGGCTTGGACGCCCACTCACGGTAGCGACAAACCGCTAGCTGCCTGCCTCCCATCACCGTGCGCGGCCCCTTTGCTCTGCTTACCTATAAGCGCCACGTTCGGCGAGCTGCGGATATGCCCTTTCCGCCAGCCACGGAGGTCTCGCACCCTGGTCACGGAATGTGACCGGTGCGTATAGGTAAGCAGAGCAAAGGCTGGCGTTCGGACAGCGCCCCCGGGTTCCGAAAACACCGTCCGTCACGGCTGTCTGGCCTGATGTCGGCGGAGCCTCCGTGTCCGGGTCTGCGCCGTGACCGGGACCGCACCGGGCCAGCCTTCCGCCATTTCCGGAATGCCCGACAGGTGAACCCGGTTGTGTCCCCCGTACCGCCGGAGCCCAAACCCTCTTCCGCGGTCATCTCCCGAGGAGCGTTCACCCCGGAGCGCTTCGCACGATCGAAAGGGCAACCATCGTGAAGGTCGACTTCACTCGATGGCTCCCCGCCATCGCTAAGGACTCGTACCGCAAGACCGCGCTGAGCGTGGCGGGTGTGGCTGCTCTCGGTGGTCTGGCCCTCGCGCCGACCGCGGTCGCCGCACCGGTCACCTCCGGACCGCACCAGGGCGCTGTCGCCGCCATCGACCGCGCTACCGGAAAGGCCGCCACCACGGCCCGCCAGGACGACCAGCCCGTCGAGTCGGGCCTGACCACCGGCTCCGCCACCGGCAAGCCGCCGGCCGGCAAGCCGAGCCGAGCCCAGCTGATCCCGCACGGCATCGAGGGCGCGCAGTCGCGCGTACCGCTCGACGACGCGCAGCTGGCCAACGCCCGGGCCATCGTCGACGCCGCCAAGAAGACCGGCGTCGGTGACCGGGGCGCGGTGATCGGCGTCGCCACCTCGCTGCAGGAGTCGAAGCTGTACAACCTCGGCCACCTCGGCGCGTACAACGACCACGATTCGCAGGGCCTGTTCCAGCAGCGTCCGTCGTCCGGTTGGGGCACGCCCGACCAGATCACCGACCCGGAGTACGCCGCCACGGCGTTCTTCACCGCACTCAAGAACGTCGGCGGCTGGCAGGACCTGCCGCTGACCACCGCCGCGCAGACCGTGCAGGTCTCCGCCTTCCCGTACGCGTACGCGCAGTGGGAGGAGCAGGCGGCGGACATCGTCCAGCAGCTCTGGTGACACCCGCACACGAGACCGGCCGGCTCCCTTCCACGGGAGCCGGCCGGTTCTTCGTGTCTGGGTACCTCAGCAGGCCGGGTAGAGGCGACGGGTACCGACCCCGACCGCGTACGCGTCCCGGTCGCTGAACCGGCAGCCGTAGTCGGGTCGGGCCACCACCGCCGGGTCGGTCACTGTGTCGCCGGCCGGGCGCTTGCCGGTGCGTACCCAGGACACCAGGTCGTCCCAGGCGGCGCCGGCCTCCGCCGGAGTGAACTCGCAGTGCTGCGTGGCCCGGATGGCCCGCTGAACCACCAGCCTGCTGCGACCGTTGCGCGCCACGTCGGTGGCGTACGCCTGCTCCATGCTGAACGGTACGAACAGGTCGCCGAGACCGTGCAGGCTGAGCACCGGCGCGGTCGGGCGGCCGACGATGCGCGGCACCTCGGTCAGCGTCGGCAGGAGCCGCTGCCGCAGGTTCTCCGGGGCGACCCGCTGCACCGTGGCGTTGACGTTCACCGGGCTGTTCGGGGCGTAGCGGGTGAGCAGGTTGGTGGAGAGCTGGCCGGGCCGCTGCGCGGGGGAGTTGCCGCTCCCGGTGGGCACGCTGATCGAGAAGAGGAAGTCCTTCCAGACCGCGAACGCGGCGTCGGCGCCCGGACGTGGCCCACCGGAACGGTTCACCGTGATCGCCCGCAACTGCTTGCCCCGGTCCGTCGTGGTGTCCGGCCCGGTGGGGGTCAGCCCGGCCAGGCCGAGCGCCACCTGGATGCGGGGCACCGCGTTGGTCAGGTAGTCAGCCGGCGTGGGATGGGCCGGCACCCCGGCGAGCGTCTGCGCGACCAGGTTGTAGTCGAGGTAGAAGTCGAGCAGCGTCTGATCACCGAGCACACCGCACATCGGCAACGCGCCGTCGTAGAAGCCGGGGTACTGCTCCAGCGAACGACCGATGACGTACCCACCCATCGACACCCCGGCGACGTAGGTGTGCTGGGGCCGGCGGACCGTCCGCCCGAAGTGGTCGGCGAGATCCTTCGTCCCCAGCACCCCGGAGCGGATGTCGAAGCCGTTCCGGTCGTACGAGGACGACGCCCAGGCGTACCCCTGCTCCAGCAGGCGCTGGCGCAGCCCGAACGCCGGCGGTTCCGGCGAGAGCACAGTGCCCTGGCCGCGGTAGCCGTGCGCCCACAACACCAGGTCGCCGTTCCACCGGGCGGGGACCTCGATGATGTACCCGGCGTGGCGGTGTATGCTCTGGCGTACCGTCGTCGGCTTGCCGCCCACGACCAACGGCGCCAACGGCGGATTCTCGATGGTGTAGCCGGGCAGCGGCTCGCCACCCCTCGCGTCGCGACCGGTGGCGCTGGCCGGCGCGGCACCGGCCAGCCCGACCGCGAGGGTCAGCGTCGCAGCGGCGGCGAGCAGGCGGCGGAGGGTACGAACGGGTGTGGACAGCATCAATGCTCCCCATCGGACGGTTGTCGCCCGGGGGCGACCAGCGGGACGGTTGCCTACCGGCCGGTAGCATCCTGAACCTAGAACCGACGTCGACCAGTGTCAATGGGTTCGCTGATCAGCCGGTCAACGCGGCGGTCCAGCCGTACCCGGTCGTTCGGGCCGGTGGGCCGATCGGGTTGACTTGTCGTCGTGGACGAGTCGATCTGGGAGGCGGCCCGAGCGTCACGCGGCTGGCTGGACGCGGCGAACGGCACCGGGCAGACCGAACTGACCTGCCGCATCCTCAAGCTCACCGAGGAAGCGGGGGAGGCTTCGGCTGCCTGGATCGGTCTGCTCGGGCAGAACCCGCGCAAGGGTGTCACCCACACCCGCGAGGACGTCGCGGCGGAGTTGGCCGATGTCGCCTTCACCGCGTTGGTGGCCATCGAAAGCCTCGGGCTGGACGCGCAGACGGCTCTGGACGCCTGCGCCGCAAAGGTGCGCTCCCGCCTGACCGGCCAATAACCACCCCTAGCGTGCGGCCTTTCTCCCCGGCGGTCGCCCGACCTGTGTGTGAACTTTGCCGGCACTGGGTGTTGTGCGTCGGTCGCTTCATTCGTGATCGACTCGGGTTTCGTGAAGTCGGCCGGTCCGGGCGTCCTGAATGCCGGGTGTCGTCTGGGGTGGTTTGCCCTTTGCTGGGTGGTTGTGGGGTGTGACCGGGCGCACTCGTGGGCCGGAATCATGGTCGGGCCGGGGTCGTTACACAACCTGACGATCGCAGTACCACCGACCCGCCGCCGGACCCCTGAGGGCTGGTCGCGCAGGCCGGAATGCCAGCCTCCACCCGGTCGTTACAGATGGACCCGGCGCCACGAGCCCCGCTCGCCAGGTCGCCGACCTAGACGCCCGACCGGGTGTCACCCCCCAAGACTTTTCCTCTTGTTAGTGCAGCGCCGGACGAGGTGCTCACACCCATCACCGCCGTTCCCCCGATCGGTGTGTGTGGGTGTTCTACCCCCGAAGGAGCTACCCCCATGAACACGATCTTCCGTAAGAGCATGCTGTCTGTTGCTGGTCTCGCGTTCGCCGGTGGTG
>NZ_JBEYUF010000013.1:0-193582 GCF_040643355.1 Micromonospora sp. NPDC047187 | reverse complement strand
TGCTTGGTCGCAGAACCAGATACCGGAGACCTCTTCAATTGTCGATCACCGCCACGCCGGGACCTTCACCAGCCACCACGACTCCTGAAACACGCTTTAGTCGAGGCAGAACTCGTTGCCCTCGACGTCCTGCATGTTGAGGCACGACTCGTTCTCGCCGTCGGCGAGCAACAGCTGCCCGCGTACCGCGCCGAGGGGGATCAACCGCGCGCATTCGGCCTCGAGGGCGGCCAGGCGCTCCTCGCCCACGAGCCCGGTGACGACCCGCACGTCGAGGTGCACCCGGTTCTTGACGACCTTGCCCTCGGGCACCCGCTGGAAGTACAGCCGCGGGCCCACCCCCGACGGGTCACTGCACGCGAACCACGAACCCTGCTCGAAATCGACATCGTCCCAGGTGGCTAACCCCTCAGGGGGCGGCGGCGGGACGTACCCCAACACCTCACACCAGAAACGACCGACGCGCACAGGCTCGGCGCAGTCGAATGTCACTTGGACCTGCTTGACCGACATCCGTTCACCTTATGAGTCGCGCTGCCGCCGCTGTCCTGGCACCCCCGGGCGCTGGGGGGTGACGCGCTGGCCACGGCTGGCCGTGGAGATCTCAATCCACCTTGGTGAGAAGTGGTTTCCCCTTCTCGACGACGTACGTGGCCAGTTCGACAGCGATACCGTCGCCAACGTTGCGGGCCTGGTGGTGCACACCGTACGGAACCGTGAGCGCGTCGCCGGGATTGCACACCATGGGTGGCTGCCCCTCCAGCCGATACTCGAGGGTTCCCTGCAGAACGCAGATGATCTCCTCGCCGGGGTGGAAATGCTTGAACGGTGGCGAATCCGGAGTGAACTCCACCCGAGTCTGAATGACCTCTCGCCCGGGGACGCTGAGGTCGTGCCGTTGCAGATCGATCCGCCACAGCCCGGGTGCTGACTCCACCGCCGTGGGGCTGATCCCCTCAGGTCGATCCTTGGTGCTCATGACGGCCTCCTGTCAGGCGTCGGGCCGACGGCCATTACTCGGATTGGTACATCCCCGTCGAGAATAGGTAGCCGCCGACCGTCAGGTGCGGAGATGCCGACACGAAGGGCTCCTCGGTGCTCCGTCGCGACCGGCTCGGACGCGGTAGTCCGATCCCCCAGCGGCCGGCGGCAGGCTGGTTCACCGACGGGGCAGCAGCCCTCGTTCGGTCATGTGGGCGCGCAACGTCTCGGCGTCCTCGGCCGACATCAGCCAGCGCGGGATCACGGTCGCCGGCATTCGGCCCACGTACACGACCCAGAAATCTCCGGCTTCCCGCACCTGGGCAACCCCGTCCCAGGCGATGCCGCCGGACTCCGAGCCGCTGCGCATCATGATGTTGTCATCGGTGATGTCGTAGGCGCCCTCGACGGCGTAGCTACCGGAGCGGCGTCGGGCGCGCGCCAGCACCCACGGCCGGTACAGCATCGACAGCACGCCGGCCACTACCAGCGCGGTCCACAGCGGCGAACTCCGCTCGCCCCACCCGAACCCCCGCGAGACGACGAGACCGATGACCCCGACCGTGGCCAGGACCGCTCCGATGTAGCCGAATCTGCGGAGCCGGACGTTGCCGAGCGCGGCGGCCACCCGGCTCGGGTAGGCGGGATCGGCGGGGACGTCAAAACGGATCTGCACGCCAGAACGATAGTGCCTCCACCCGCCCCGGAAGGCGCCTTGCCCCGCCGCACCGGACATGCCGCGGGTATCCGGGTGCGGCAGTCTGATGAGGTGAACGCCGACGACGTCCGAGTGCCCCGGGCCCAGGCGGGGTCGAGCCCCCAGCATCTGCTGACGACAGTGCTCGGCGAATACCTCGACTCCTCTGACGCCGACCTGCCGTCGACGGCGGTCATCGCGATTCTGCGGGAGTTCGGGATCAGCGAGTCCAGCGCCCGTGCCGCGCTGTCCCGGCTGGTCAAGCGTGGTCTCATTGCGACGCGAAGGAGGGGTCGGTCGCCGGTCTACCACCTCACGCCGCAGGCGATCGCCAAGCACCGCTCCCGGATGCGGCACTTCCTGAACTTCGGCTCCCACCCGGCGCCCTGGACCGGCGAATGGGTGCTGGCCTCCTTCTCCGTTCCGAACGCCGGCCAGGCGTCCCGTCATGCGCTCCGCAGGGCGTTGACCGCACTGGGGTTCGTGGGCCTGTACGACAGTGTGTGGATCCGGCCGGGATCCGACGCCGTGCCGGCGCGCGAGGCGCTGCGCGAGCTGCTGCACCACGTCGGGGGTGCCCGCTGGTCGGTCCTGCACGCCCGGTTCGACGAGGAGGCGGGGCCACACGGGCCGGCCTCCGCGTACGACCTGGCCAGTCTCGCCTCCGCGTACTCGACCTTCATCGAGCAGTACGCGGAGCTGCGGGCAGCCGCGCGCAACGGGAAGGTGGGCCCGGCCCGGGCGCTGGTGGCTCGGACGTCGGCGATGGATTCCTGGCGGAAGTTCGCCGACGTCGACCCGGATCTCCCCCCGCACCTGCTGCCTGAGCCCTGGCCTCGCCAGGAGGCCAGGGAGACCTTCCTGGACATCCACACCACGCTCGGCTCGCTCGCTCAGGCGCGTCTGGTCGAGGTGGCGACGCCGCACTGGCCGGATGCCGGCTTGTGGATCACCCACTTCCAGGCGTCGAGGGATCCCTCACGGCCGGAGCCGACCGGCGGAAAGCACGGCAGCGGCCCACTCGCCGGCTGACGACGTCCCGGCCGGTCAGAGCCGACGATACATTGACACTTTTCGTTGCGACAGTGATAGTAACTGCATACAGCTCCCATCGGAGCGCCTGTAGGGACCGCGGCCGGGCGGTCGCCGGCGCTGAATGAGCGGGCAGCGGCGACCGAGGGCACGGCCGTCGCCCAGGCCGCGACGCGCCCACGTCGACCAGACCCGTGGCCAGCGCTGACCACTGTCGTCGGGGCGCGAGTGACACCACCGCCACCGCGGGGAGCGCCACCGTGACTGTTCCTGGAGGATTCAATGAGAAGGCGAGCAAGGATCTACGCGGGGCTGGCGGCCGCCATCGTCCCGGTCACCTCCGTGATCATGGCGCTCGGCGGGACACCGGCGTCCGCCGCCATCGGCGGGTCCGGCCCCTACCCCGCCGACTACGAAACCTCGGCCACCCTGGCCAACCACACCATCTTCCGGCCGCAGACCCTCCCGTCCGAACGCCTGCCCATCCTCGTGTGGGGCAACGGCGGCTGCTCGGCCAACGGCCTCTCCCAGGGCAACTTCCTTCGCGAAATCGCCTCCCACGGCTTCCTCGCCATCGCCAACGGCGCCCCGAACGGATCCGGCTCCACCACCTCCCAGATGCTCACCCAGTCCGTCGACTGGGCGGTCGCGGAGAACTCCCGGCAGGGCAGCAAGTACTACAACAAGATCGACACGAGCAAGGTCGCCGTCGCGGGCTTCTCCTGCGGAGGCCTGGAGGCGTACGCCGTGTCGAACGACCCGCGCGTCACCACGACCGGCATCTTCAGCAGCGGTCTGCTCAACGACGCCGACGACTACCAGCTCAGGAGACTGACCAAGCCGATCGCCTACTTCGTCGGCGGGCCCAGTGACATCGCCTACCCGAACGCCATGGACGACTGGGGCAAGCTGCCCGCGGGCCTGCCCGCCTTCATGGGCAACCTGAACGTCGGGCATGGCGGCACCTACGACCAGGCCAACGGCGGCGAGTTCGGCCGGGTGGCGACTCTCTACCTCAAGTGGCGCCTGAAGGGCGACGCCACCGCCGGCCGCAACTTCGTCGGCGCCGACTGCGGTCTGTGCCGCAGCCAGTGGAGCGTCCAGCAGAAGAACCTGACACTCGACGACGGCACGCCGCCGCCCACCACCCCGCCCCCGACCACGCCGCCGCCCACCACCCCGCCACCGACCGGCACCCCCGGCTGCACCGCGGCCTACTCCGTCCAGGACCAGTGGAACGGCGGGTTCGTCGCCAACGTCAGCGTCACCGCGGGAACCACAGCGCTGACCGGCTGGCGGGTCACCCTCACCCTGCCGAGCGGCGCGTCGGTCAGCTCGCTCTGGAACGGGGTCAGCAGCGGTACCAGCGGAACCATCACTGTCGCCAACCAGAGCTACAACGGGCGACTGGCCGCAGGTCAGGCCACCAGTTTCGGCTTCCAGGGCACCGGCAGCGGCAGCGGCAGCGGAACCACAGCGAGTTGCACCGGAGGCTGACGCCCCGAGGTAGATCGAGTCGATCGGTGGGCCGGTGCCCCGGCACCGGCCCGCCGGGCCCCGGGCCACCGGGCCCGGCGGATAGGGAAGACTGGCCCGCATGGCTGATCTGAACGATGCGAAGGCCGCGCTGCACCACTACCTCCGGAAGAACCGCGAAGACCTCGTCTGGAAGCTCGACGGGCTCAGCGAACGGGAGGTCAGGCTGCCCCGCACGGCGACCGGCAACAACCTGCTGGGTGCGCTCAAGCATTGCCTCAATGTCGAAGCCGGCTACTTCGGGCCCACCTTCGGTCGTGAATTCCCGACGCCCGACGAACTGGTCCCCATTGCGGCGTTCGACGAGGACCCGCAGGCAGACTGGTACGCCAGTGAGGACGAGACGAAGGACGGGCTGATCGACCTGTATCGCCGGGTCGGCGCGTTCGCCGACCAGACGATCGACCAGCTACCGCTCGACGCGCCGGGGCAGGTGCCGTGGTGGCGGCCAGGTCGGCAGGACGTGACGCTACAGCGGATCATCATCCACGTGACCTGCGATCTCGCCCGGCACGCCGGGCACGCCGACATCATGCGCGAACAGCACGACGCGGCGATCGGCCTCCGGCGGACCAACACCAACATCCCCGACGACTACGACTGGCCGGCCTACGTCAGCAAACTGACGAAGCTGGCCGACCACTTCGGGTGATCGGCAAAGCTGTCGGCGTGCGAGACGACCTCAACCAGATCGAAGCGGCCTTCCTGGGAACGCCACTGGCCGGCCTGCCGATCGGGCACGGACCGTCGGCACCATCCGGTTACTCGGTTGCTGGCCTCGCGGTCTGCGTGACCCCTTCCTGGCGCAGTTCGAGCACGTGGGGCTGGTCGTCGGTCCGGACGAACCGAACCGGTAGCCGGTCCGGCTCGCCCAGCAGCGAGACCCGGTCCCGAGGCAGATCCACGACATCGATCCTCGACCGCGCCCACCGGTGGATCAACTCCCGTCAGCCGGTGGGGCGCGTGACGGTACGAGAGACCTCCCGGATCAGATCGAGCGGTTCTTCGGTCCAGTGGGAGGCGAGGACGAGTTCCCGGGCCGGGTCGACCCACAGCAGGTGTCGTCCGCCGTTGCCCCGGGCGCTGCGGCCGGTCGTCGGGGCTCCGGGCCACGGCACCTGCTCATCGTTGAGCCACCACAGATAGCCGTACTCCCGTTTCACTGGGCACGGGGCCCAGGACTGGTCAACCCACTCGGCACTGAGCAGCCGGGTCCCGGCATGGGTCCCCCGGTCCAGGAAGAGTTGCCCGATCAGGGCCAGGTCCCGGGCCGGGACGATCAGTCCCCCGCCCCAGTGCGCGCCGCCGGAGACCACCTCGACCCGGCGGCCGTCGAGGTCGACGACGCTCGTCCGGTACCCGTGCCATGACCACCGGTCGGAGGCGCCCAGCGGGTCCATGATCCGCTCCCGCAGCACCTCCGGCAGCGACCTGCGAAACAGCAGCGTCAGCGCGTACGCGAGCAGGTTCATCCGTACGTCGTTGTACGCCCACCCCTGGCCCGGGGGTGTGCCGTGCACCTCGGTCCGCTCGCGGAAGCTCTGCGCGTCGACGGCCGTCGGCTTACCCCACAGCTCGCCCTCCCACTGGCTCGACTGCTGCAACAGATGACGCCAGGTGATCTGCTCGTTGTGCGGCCCCCGGAACTCGGGAACGTCGACGACCTGGTGCACCGGTTGGTCCGGCACCAACAGCCCGTCGTCGAAGGCCAGGCCGGCCACCACCGACGCGACCGACTTGGTGACGCTGAACGCCATCTCCGGGACGTCCGGGTCGCCCCAGGCCGCGACCTCCCGACCCTCGACCCGGACAACTCCACTGGCCCCACTGGCAGCAAGCAGCGGACCGACCACCTCGCGGTGACTGGCGTCGGAGACCTGTGCCGCCTGGTAGGTCTCGATGTCGGCGGCGGCCGTCGTCCACCGAGCGCCGAACTCCCGGACGATCCGCTCCAGCCGCTGCTGATCCACCGACACGTCACCCATGCCCAGCAGTGTCCAACACCCCTACCACCGGCGGGGCGAGCCGTGACCAGCCACATAGGATCGGGCGACCTCGTACGCCGGACCTGAGGAGCGTCCCGTGACCCTGCTGGAGCGTCTGCACCTGGCCGGCATGCGTGAGGTCGTCTCGGTGCAGCCGGTGACCGGCGGGCTCGCGGCGCTCGCGGGCATCGCCACCCGCCGGGACGCCCCACCGGTGTTCGTCAAGGGCTTCGCCGACCCGCCGGCCGACGACGTCTTCGTCGCCGAGGCCGAAGGGCTGGCCGCCCTGCGCGAGTTGGGCGGTGTGCCGACACCCGAGGTGATCCTGGCGGATCGCGACGTCCTGGTGCTGTCGGTGTTGCGCGAGAGGCCACGCAGCGAGGCCTTCTGGGAGCAGTTCGCCCACCTGCTCGCCCGCCTGCACCTGAGCACGACCCATCCCCGTTTCGGCTGGCACCACGACAACTGGCTGGGCCGTCGCCGGCAGGTCAACACGTGGAACGACGACGGCTTCGCCTTCTTCGCAGAGCACCGGCTGCTGCGTTGGCTCGACGAGCCCCGCGTCGAGGCGGCGCTCGACGCGCAGGACCGGTCGGCGCTGGAACGGCTCTGTGACCGACTGCCCGACCTGCTGCCGGAGCGTCCGGCGTGTCTGACGCACGGGGACCTGTGGGCACAGAACGTCCTGGCCACCGCGGACGGAGAGCCGGCGCTGATCGACCCGGCCGTGTCGTACGTCTGGGCCGAGGTCGACCTCGCGCACGTGTGGTCCACCTCGCCCCCGCCCGAGGCGCGACGGATGTTCGAGGTCTACGCCGAGCTGACCTCGCTCGACGCCGACTGGGAGGCCCGGATGCCGGTCATCCAGCTGCGACAGCACCTCGCCGTGCTGGCCCAGTTCGACGACGACTGGGGCGCGGCCGATCAGATCCGCGCCGTCCTTGCCCCGTTCCGGACGCGATCGTGACCACAGGGCCGGCCGCCGATCGCGGCGACCGGCCCGGCCAGCCGATCCGGTCGACGGTAGCCGAGGCCCGCGCGCGGAGCGGGAGTCGTGCCCTCCACTACGGTGACCACCCGGAATGGGGGGTGGACCATGGCACCGGAGGTGTCGCCGCGAAGGGCCAGGGCCGTGCTCGTCACGCTCTCCCTCGCCGCGTTCGCGTTCATCACGACCGAGTTGCTGCCCGTCGGTCTGCTGACCCGCATCGCACCCGATCTGGACCGGTCCCGCTCACAGGTGGGCCTGCTGGTCAGTGGGTACGCCGTCGTGGTGGTGCTGGCGTCCGTGCCGCTGACCCGACTGACTCAGCGCGTCCCCCGGCGGCACCTGCTCGGCGTCACGATGCTCCTGTTCGCCGCCGCGAACGCCGCCGCCGCGCTCGCACCGACGTACGCAGTGCTGGCCGGCACCCGCCTGGTGACCGCCCTCGCCCAGGCGCTGTTCTGGTCCGTCGCCACGGCGACAGTGATCGGGCCGTTCCCGGTCGCGGTGCGCGGCCGGGCGGTGGCGCTGTTCGCGACCGGGGCGACGCTCGCCCCGGTGCTCGGAGTACCCCTCGGCACCTGGCTCGGGCAGCAGGCCGGCTGGCGCGCGGCGTTCGCGGTGCTGGCCGGGATCGGTGTGGCGATCTCCGCCGCGGTGCTGATCCTTCTCCCCTCCTATCCTCCGGCCGCCGGCGGCGCCGCCCGGGGCAGCGCACCGCACGGCCGGCGCTTCGCCGTACTGCTGATCGCCACCGCCCTCGGCATCGGCGGCTTCATGACCCTGCAGACCTACGTGACACCGTTCCTGCTCGACGTCAGCGGCTTCGCCGACGCGGTGCTGGCGCCGCTGCTGTTCGTCTCCGGCGCGGCGGGCGTCGTCGGCACCCTGGTCGCGGCCCGGACGCTGGACACCCGACCGATCGCTTCGCTGCTGACGCCGCTGGGCATCGGCACGGCCTCGCTGCTCGGGCTGTACGTGCTCGGCGCGCTCAAGCCGGGCGTGGTCGCGCTTCTCGCCGGGATCGGCCTCGCGTACGCGGCGTTCGGCTCCGCAGTGCAGAACCGGATGCTGCAACTGGCCCCGGGCAGCACCGACATCGCGTCGGCCGGTGTCAGCACCGCCTTCAACGCCGGCATCGCCGGCGGATCACTGCTCGGCGGTGCCCTCCTGCCCACCTCGGGGGCACGCCCGCTGGCGCTCACGGGCGGACTGCTGACGCTGGCCGCCCTCACGCTGCTCGCCGTGGACGCACATCGCGGGCGCGTCGTCGCGCCGGAGCCGACCGTCGCCAGTCCCCCAGCTATACGCCGGTCCGACTCGCCTGCTGTCGGAAAACCCTCCGGTACGGGCCGGGCGTGACGTCGAGGAGTTGTGCGAACTGAGATCGGACGTTGCTCGACTCGTTCCCGCCGTTCGCGCGGGCGAGCGGCGGGACAGCAGGTATCCGGTGCCCGCGGCGGCGAGGCCGGCAAGGCCGGCCGTCGCGAAACCGCCCGCCGGCACGGAGAGGTCGATCGCCACGCCGACGAGCGGGGCTCCGAGCGCGAAACCGGCGCTCTGCGCCGACGATTGCAGACCCGTCACCTCGCCGCGCACACCGGGCGGCGCCAGGCGGCTCACCACGTCGGCCACAGTGCCAAGAGTCGGCGCGGTGAGTAGTCCGCTGCCGACGACGGCCACACACAACCACCGCCAGTCGTGGGCCAGCCCGGCGGGAATCGTCACGAACCCGAGCAGGGCGAGCAGCAGCCAGGTGGGCAGTGGCCGGGTCAGCGCGCCGTAGACCAGCCCGCCGATGACCGACGACACGCCGAACACCACGACGACCACGGCGGCCCAGGACACCTGACCTGCCTCCCGCAGCGTGGCGACGATGGCGAGGTCGACGCCGCTGAGCAGCGTCGTCGTCCCGAACGCCATCGTCAGCGCAGCGATCATCCTGGCGTCCAGCCACTGCCGGCGTGGGGGTCGTTCCGCCGCGGCGGCGTCCGTCTCGTCCTGGGCGCGCATCGGTGGGTTGAGCAGGGCGATGCCGACACCGCCGGCCAGGATCGCGGCACCGACCCCCCACGCCACCACGTCGGGGGACACCGTCGCCGCGCCCAGGATCACCACCGCCGGGCCCACGATGTACGACAGTTCGCCCTGCACCGATTCCAGCGCGAACGCGGCCCGGCGCTGCTGCGCCGTCGTCATCTCGGCGATCGCCTGTCTGCTCACCGCCTGGGCCGGCACCATCAACAGGCCCGCCACGAAGCTGGCGACCAGCAGGAACCCGTACGGCAGGACCGGCACGCCCAGCCAGAACACGACCTGCGCGCTGACGGTCACCAGCAGGACGAGGCGCAGGCCCCGTGAGTCGATCATGCGGCCGAGCAGTGGCCCGCCCAGCGCCACTCCGGCGGTCAGGGCCGCCGCGACCCCACCGGCCGCCGCGTAGCTCAGTTCCAGGCCGAGGACGACGAAGAGGGTCAGCGCCATCACATCGGCCGTTATCGCGGTGCGGGCAAGCAACGAGACGCCCAGCAGCGGTGCCATCCCTGGCACGGCGAGCACCTGCCGGTAGCTGGTCACCCGGTTGACGCTAGTTCCGCCCGCCCGCCATAAGAAGACGCCATCTCGTTGAGGCTGGCATAATGATTGCTTATGGCCAGGGACCTGGAGACCGCCCTGCTGCGGTCGTTCGTCGCCGCCGTGCGGGAGGGCAGCATCAGCCGTGCGGCGACGGCGCTCGGGCAGACCCAGCCCGGTCTCAGCCAGCAGCTGCGCAAGCTCGAAAGCGCCGTCGGTCGTCCGCTGCTGCACCGGTCGTCGTCCGGTGTCTCGCCGACCCGGACGGGCGAGGAGCTGCTGCCGTACGCCGAACGCATCCTCTCGCTCTCCGCACAGGCACTCGCCGAAACCGGACGCGCGCTCACCGGCCACTGTGGCGTCGGGTTGCTCGAAGACCTCGCCGCGTCCCACCTTCCGCAGGCCCTCGCCGACCTCGCCCGACTGCATCCCGGCGCGACGCTGGAGGTGCTCAGCTGCTCCAACGCCGCCATGCGGGAGGCCTACGACGCCGGCCGCGTCCAACTCGTGCTCGACGCGGTACCGGACATTCCCGGGCCGCCGCGCTGGACGGTGCGCGCCCCGCTGGTCTGGGCGACCGGGCAGGGTGTGGACGTGAGCGCCGATCCGCTGCCGGTGGTGCTCTTCTCCAACCCGTGCTCCTGGCGTACGTCGGTGCTGGACGCGCTGGAGCGTGCCGATCGGCGTTGGCGGGTGGCCTTCGAGAGCAACAGCCTGGTCGGGGTCCTCGCCGCGGTGCGGGCCGGGCTCGGCGTGGCGGCGCTCATGCCCGCGAACCTCGAACCGGTCATGATCTGCCGTGACACGGATGCCCTGCCCGTCCTGCCGGACGTCGAGTTCGGTCTCGCCCGGCACCCACGGACCGAGGGGGATCCGCTGATCGACGCCGTGGAGACGGTGCTCCGTCGCATCGTCTGAGCACCTGGCCCGGAGTCGACGTCTCTGCGCACGGTCAGCGTGGTCATCGGCTCGCCCCTCCCGGACGAGACCGGGGCAGGCCGAGGATGAGGATGACGCCGACGCTCAGGTGCAGCAGCGCGAGGGTCGCCTTCGCTCCCCCACCGACGCCACTCGGCGGCCCGACCGCGAGCGACAGCAGCAGGACGGCGACCGCGATCGAGGTCCACCAGCCGCGGGAGCGGTTGGTGCGGCGTTCCAGCACCGCGAGCAGCGCCCAGCCGGCCAGTGCCGCGACCGCGGTGGCCACGATGACCGCGGCCACAGTGATCTGCCGGGTCGAGTCAGCGGACCTGACCGCCAGGTCGACGCCGGCCGCCGAGTCCAGAAGCGCGAACTCGACCACCGCCACCATGATCGCGCCGGCCGCCACCGCGGCCCGTCCCAGGAGAAGGTTGTTCGTCATGGTCTGAGTCTGTGGACCGGACCGGGCCGGACGCGTCGGTCCAGGCGCCACGGCGGGTACGCCCGCTGGCGGCCCGGCGTACTACCAAAGGAGGTGGTCCGGCCGGCCGCGAGCCCAGTAGCGTGCGGCATGTGGATGCGGCGACGTGCGAGGTCAAGCCGCCGCGGACGTGGCGTTCCGTCCCGGTGGTCCTGACGACCGTGGCGATCGGCGTCCTCGTCGCGACCATGCTGTGGTCCGCCACCCGGTCCAGCTCCGCCGGCCGGGTCGGCGTCGACGTCGCGCTGGCGATGGCCGCCCTGGCCCTCGTACCGGTGGTCGTCCGCCGCCCGCAGATCGGTGGCGTGCTGGCCGGCCTGCTCGTCGCGCTGTCTCCGGTGGCCACGCCGGTGGCCAGCTTCGCGGTGCTGTTCATTGCCCGCAACCGACCGTTTCGGCAAGCGGCGGCGGTGGCGGCGGTCGGCGTGGCGGGCGAGGCGGTGCAGGCGTTCTGGCGGCCGGTGCCCAGCCTGCCGTACGGGTGGCGGCTGGTGCTGATGACGATCGCCTACGCGGCCCTGCTCGGCTGGGGCACCTGGGCGCAGGCCCGCAACGCCCTGCTGGCGGCGCTGCGGGACCGGGCCCGACGGGCCGAGCAGGAGCAGGAACGACGGGTCGACGAGGCGCGGGCGGCGGAGCGCAGCCGGATCGCGCGGGAGATGCACGACGTGCTGGCCCACCGGCTGTCCCTGCTGGCGGCGGCTGCCGGCGCGGTGGAGTACCGGCCGGACGCGCCGCCCGAGCGGCTCAGCGCCGCCGCCGGGGTGATCCGGGCCAGCGCACACCACGCCCTCGACGAGCTGCGCGAGGTCATCACCCTGCTGCGCAGCGACGACACCGAGTCGCCGACCGACGCACCACCCGGGCAGACCCTCGCCGACCTGCCGCGCCTGGTCGACGAGGCGCGGGCCGCCGGGCAACAGATCGAGGTCGACGACCCGTTCGGTCCGCCGGTCGAGATCCCCCCGACGGTCGGCCGCACCGCGTACCGGATCGCGCAGGAGGCCCTGACCAACGCCCGCAAGCACGCCGCTGGTCAGCCGGTCCGGCTGGTGCTCGGCGGCGCGCCCGGCGCCGGCCTGAGCATCGCGGTGAGCAACCCGACCACGCCCGACGGCGGTGCCACCGTCAGCGCCGGTACCGGCCTGATCGGCCTCGCCGAACGGGCTGCGCTCACCGGCGGTCGGGTCGCCCACCACGTCGACGCCGCAGGCCGGTTCCACCTCATCGCGTGGCTGCCGTGGCCGACGTGACGGGTCCGATCCGGGTCGTCATCGTCGACGACGATCCTCTCGTACGGGGGATGCTCACGCTGATGCTCGACGGCGCCGACGGGATCGTGGTGGTGGGCGAGGCCGCCGACGGCGCCACGGCGATCACGGCGGTGGATCGGCACCTGCCCGACGTGGTGTTGATGGACATCAGGATGCCCGGCGTGAACGGCATCACCGCCACCGAGCGCCTGCGCCGCCGCCACCGGCCGCCCGAGATCATCGTGCTCACCACGTTCGACACCGACGAGCACGTGGTGCGGGCCCTCCGAGCCGGCGCGAGCGGCTTCCTGCTCAAGGACACCCCGCCCGAGCAGATCAGCCAGGCGGTCTGGGCGGTGGCGGCCGGCAACCCGATGCTGTCTCCGGGCGTGACGCGCCGCCTCATGCAGCGGGTCGCGTCGGGGGCCGAGTCCTACGAGCGGGCGCACGAGCGGTTGGCAGTGCTCACACCCCGGGAACGCGACGTCGTGCTGGCCATCGCGCAGGGGCGCTCCAACGCCGAGATCGCCAGCGAGCTGCTGATGAGCGTGACGACGGTGAAGGCCCACGTCTCGCACATCCTGACCAAGCTGGATCTCGACAACCGCACCCAGATCGCCCTGCTCGCCCACGACGGTCGGCTCCTCTGACCGGGCCCCGGGGTCAGGCCAGCACCGCTGGCAGCACGAGCACTGCGAAACGGATCACCCGCCCGGAAAGGCAGGCGACGGCGAACTCCCAACGTCGAAGGCCCGCGGTGCCGGCGGCGAGGCTGACGACGGCCAACGGTGGAACCCCGACCGCGGCGGAGGCCAGCACTGTCGGTAGGGCGGTGCGGCGGCGGGAGAGCCAGCGTCGGATCGGCTCGGTCCACCGCGCGGCCCGAGCCGCCGCGCGCCCTGACTTTCCCCGCTTCGCGACCTTCTGGGCCAGTCGCCCCGACCCGCGACGCGCCGACTCGAACAACAGCAGCTTGCCGGCGGTCTGCCCGAGCGCCAGGGCGACCACGGCGACGAGAGCGTGGCCGCCGCGCTGCCCGGCGACCACGGCGTAGGCCTCGGCGTTGACGATCGGGACGAGCGCCGAGGCGACACCATAGCCGAGCGCCACCACGGCCTCGGCGAGGCTGCTCATGCCCGGCCGTCCCGTTCGAGCAGCCGGACCACCGCGGCGACCGACCACAGCTTCACCGCGACAACGGCGACGGCGACGCCCAGCGCGAGCAGGTACTGCCCGAACGCGATGGCGCCGATGACGCCGGCGGTGTTGGCGACCTTGGCCACTGGCGACCAGTTCAACGCCCACACCCGCCGGTCGACCAGGTGGAAGTAGTTGGGGCTGAGCACCGGCCAGCACAGGAACGCCAGCGACAGCATGGTGTCCAGCACCAGGAACGAGAGCAGGAAGACCACTGCCACGACCGCGACGTCCGGCACGAGGGAGACGAGGCCCACGCAGAGTACGGCGGTGCACGCGCGGTCGCTCACGATGTCGAAGACGGCCCCGGCCCGGGTCTCCTGTCCGAGTCGGCGGGCGGCCCAGCCGTCGAGCACGTCACCGATCCAGTAGATACCGTACGATACCGCCATCAATGCCACCGACCCGGAGACGAGGGCCACGATACCGACGGTGACGGCGGCGACCGTGCGAACGGCGGTGATGTAGTTGGGAACCGTACGAAGCGGGCCGACGGTGATGGCGGCGCGGGAGTCAACGAGAGTCACTCCCGCAGAGTCGTCCGGCGAGCGTTTTCGCGGAACGTGCCGCGGTGCCGATCTGGTTGCGAGGGCGGTACCGGGGTGCCGGCCGATCCGGTACCTGGGTACTGGCCGCTCTTCCGGCTGGTCGCGGAGACTGTGCGGGTGACGACTGGAATCCGCGAACGGTTGCGCGACCCCGAGCGAGTGCGCCGGCTCGCGTACGGTGCGGTTGGTTTGATCATCGCCGCCGTGGTCACCACAGTCGAGGACGGCGTGTCCGTGCCGGCGGGCTGGGCGTGGCTGGTGCTGCCGGTCGGCCTCGGAGCCACGGCGCTGCGCCCCCGCTACCGAACCCTGGTCTTCGCGGTCTGCGCAGGGTTCGTGGCGATCGTGAGCACCGGCGAGTCGGTGCAGTTGGGCCTCGCGGCCGCCGGCCTGGTGTTCGTCTCGGTCTGCGAGGATCCGGCCCGACACCCCTGGCTGGGGTGGGTGGGTGGCCTGATCGGCGCGGCCGGCGCCCTCACCACCGCACTGTTCAACGAGCGAGGGGTGTACGAGCAGCCGTTCTTCTTCGTGACGGCCGGCTACCTCCTGGCGATCCTGTTGCGATCGTGGTCACGCGGCCACGCCCTGACCCGGGAGACGGACGACCTGCGCGGCCAGGCCGCCTGGCTCGAACAGCGCACCAACCTGGCCCGCGAGCTGCATGACGTGGTCGGCCACCACGTCACCGCGATGGTGGTCCAGGCCGAGGCGGGCCAGCTCAGTGACGACCCGGGGGCGGCGCTGCGGGCGATCGCGGGCAGTGGCCGCACCGCACTGAGCGAACTCGACACGCTCGTCGTACACCTGCGCGATCCGGACGCGTCGATCGCGGTGAGCGCCCCGCCGCGCCTGTCCGACATCGACGAGCTGCTCGCCCAGCCGCTGCGCCAGCAGGGCGTGACGGTGCGGGTCCAGTTGGACCCCGAGCCGGGCCTGGACGAGATCGGCGTGTTGACCGCCTACCGCATCGCCCAGGAGGCCCTCACCAACATCGCCCGCCACGCGAAAGCCACGGCGGCCTGGGTCGAACTGGCCCGCGTCGGCGACCACGCCCGCCTACGGATCAGCGACGACGGCATCGGGCCGCCCCGCGCACCCACGAGCGGCTCGGGTCTGCTCGGCATCGGGGAACGCGTTGCCGCGCGCGGCGGGAGCTGGGAGCTGAGCCAGCGCCCCGGTGGCGGCACAGTGGTGCAGGCCAACCTGCCGGTGGCGAACAGATGATCCGCGTCGCGATCGCCGACGACCAGGAGCTGGTCCGGGACGGCTTCAGCCTGATCCTGCGATCCCAACCCGACATCCAGGTCGCGGCCGAGGCGGCCGACGGCAGACAGTTCCTCGACGCCGTACGTCGCGACTCGCGCATCGACGTCGCCCTCGTCGACATCCGCATGCCGGTGCTCGACGGCCTGCAGGCCACCCGCGAGCTGGCCACGATCGCGCACGCCCCGGCCGTCATCGTCGTCACCACCTTCGACGACGACGCCTACGTCCTGGACGCCATCGCCGCCGGCGCGCGCGGGTTCCTGCTCAAGCGGTCCAGCGCCCGTGACCTGATCGCCGCGGTGCGCACCGTCGCGGCCGGCGAGGCGGTCCTCTCCGCCGAGGTCACCGGCGCCGTCCTCGACCGGGTCCGCGCGACCGGGCCGGCCACCCGCGTGGAGTTGGCGGCCTACCAGCTGACCGCTCGGGAGACCGACGTGCTCGCCCTGATCGGCGCCGGACTCAACAACAACGAGATCGCCGAACGCCTCTACCTGTCCATGAGCACCGTCAAGACCCACGTGACAAACGTGCTGGCCAAGACCGGCAGCCGCGACCGCGTACGAGCCGCCATCCTGGCGATCCAGGCCGGCCTGACGCCGTGAGTCAAGGATCGGCGCGGGGGGCCACAGACTCTGCCGGCGGCTCTGTCGGCCGGTTCACATCGGGCTGGGAGCGCTGGCTGACGCGGTCAGCGACCGATCGGTCGTAGGGTTGCCGCATGGCACAACGACTCGTCAGCGTATGGCAACCGTTCTTCCTTGCTAGCGAGAGCAAGGGCGCGGCCATCGACGCCGCGACCGAGTTGGAGGATCTCGGCTACTCACGAATCTGGTTCTCCGGTGGTTTCGGCGAGAACGTCGCCCCCCGCTTCCGGGAGATCCTGGACGGGACCACCCGCATCGGGGTCGCGACCGGCATCCTGAGCATCTGGCACTCGTCGCCCCCCGAGGCAGCGGCGTTCGCCAAGGACGCGGAGCAGGCGCATCCCGGCCGGTTCCTGCTCGGTCTCGGCGCCAGCCACGCGGTGGTGGTGGAAAGCGGCGGCACCGACTACCGCAAGCCGTACTCACGGATGGTGCAGTACCTCGACGGCCTCGACGCGGCCGGGCTTCCGCCCGAGCGGCGCATCCTGGCCGCACTGGGCCCGCGGATGCTCGAACTCTCCCGCGACCGCTCGACCGGTGCGCACCCGTACTTCGTCCCGGCCGAGCACACCGCCGAAGCCCGGGCGGCAATCGGACCCGACCGGCTGCTCGCCCCCGAGGTCGCGGTGGTCCTCGACACGGACGCCACCACCGCGCGCGCCACCGCCCGCCAGTACACGAGCGGGTACCTCGCACTGCCGAACTACACCAACAACCTGCGGCGATTCGGCTGGACCGACGAGGACTTCGCCGACGGCGGCAGTGACCGCCTCGTCGACGCCCTGATCCCGTGGGGCAGCGTCGAGAAGGTGGTGGCCGGGTTGGAGAAGCACTACCAGGCCGGCGCGGACGAGGTGGCGATCCAGGTGCTCAACGGCGGCGACGACACGACGTTCCCCGCCGACGCGTTCCGCGCCCTCGCCGCAGCCCTGATCTGAATTCCGAAACCCGCGGCACCGTTGGCCCGGTCTGGGAAGGCGGCGGCCACGGCGAGGCCGACCTTCTGGCGTCGTGCTATCGGCGCAGCCTTGCTGTCCGTGGGGCTGCCGTCGGTGATGCGGCAGTCCACGCAGTAGTCGCCGCCGTTCGCGTCGAGGTGGGGTGACGTGGCGGCCCAGACCTGGGTCGTCGCGCCTTGCTCGACGGCCTTGAACAGGCCCGGTGCGGGAGTGCCGTCAGCGTCGATCCAGCCGGCGGCGACCATCTCCTCGGCTGCGAGGTGCCGTTGCAGGCTGCGCTGCGTCCGGCGAGGACGTCTCCGGCCGTACTGTGGGCACCGAACCTGGTGTGGGTCGTGTCGCTGGTCATGCCGCGGACGCTAGATGCTAGACCGAGGTCTAGGTCAATGGCTACGGCCGACGCCATGGCGGACAGCGGCCTGAGCATCGGGCAGGTGGCGCAGCGCACCGGGTTGAGCGTGCACACCCTGCGGCTCTACGAGCGTAAGGGCTTGTTAGCCAGCGAGGTGCGGCGCGACGGGTCTGGCAGGCGCGTCTACAGCGCCCGGGACGTCGAGTGGCTGGCAAACTGCGTGAAGTTCCGTGCCTCCGGGATGCCGCTCACCACGATCAGCCGCCTCGCTCAGCTCGTACGCGAGGGCAGCGGCAACGAGGCCGAGCGGCTCACGTTGCTTCGCGACACCCTCGAACTCATCAACGGCAAAGTGGCCAGCTACGAACAACACCTCGCCGCCGGCGCCTCCGGTGATCCCTGGCAACAGCAACCCCAGCTCGCCCCGACGGAACACACACCTCAGCTGCGCTGACGAACACCGCCGGCCGGACCGCATTCGCTGGCTGTCGTGGCCGTTCGAGTGCCGGGTTGCGGTGCCTGGTTGGTGGGTAGGACCTGAATGTCGGGCAGATGGGTACGCTGCACCGGCGGTGGCCCCGACCAACTCCGCCGCACCGCAGCCACCCGCACTTAAGGGTGGCGCCGTCGGTCGTTGCCCGTATCCGCAGACGAGAGGCGAAACCCACACCATGACCGCCGTACCAGACCAACGGTCTACTGCTGTTGCGGGTTCGGCGGATGCCGAGCAGGCAGCGGAGGAGGACCTGCGGGCGTTGTTCGGGCAGTCCATCGCCGTCTTCGCGTCTCTGGCGGGGCCGTCGCATCTGGTGGAGACGGCGAACCCGGCGTTCTTCGCCACCATCGGCGAAGAACGGGCCCGGGTCGGGATGGCGATCGCCGAACTGATGCCCGAACTGGCCGGTCAGGGATTCATCGCGCTCCTGGACCAGGTCTTCCGCACGGGTGAGCCGTACACCGGCCGTGACGTCCGGGTCATGCTGGGCAGCGGCCCGCAGGCCCGGGAGGCGTTCTTCGACTTCACCTACGAGCCGCGTCGGGACGCCGACGGCAACGTGACCGGGATCCGTGTGCTCGGCGTGGAGACCACGCAGGTCAAGCATGCCCAACGGCTGATGGCCGAACATCGTGCCCTGCTGGAGCAGATCGCCCGCCAGGCACCCCTGACCGAGGTGCTCGACGGGATGGCCCGCTGTATCGAGAACCTCGCACCGCAGGAGGTGCTCGTCTCCGTCCTGCTCGCCGATTCCGACGCCCGGCACCTGCGCCACGGCGCCGCGCCGAGCCTGCCCGACTTCTACAACAAGGCCATCGACGGCATCGCGACCGGCGAAGGTGTCGGCTCGTGCGGCACCGCCGCCCACCGGCGGGAACCAGTCATCGTCACCGACATCGCCACCGATCCGTTCTGGGACGACTTCCGGGACCTGGCCGACCAGGCCGGACTGGCGGCCTGCTGGTCCACGCCGATCCTGGCTCGCGACGGCGGCCTGTTGGGCACCTTCGCGATGTATCACCGCACCCCGCGCGTCCCGCAGGACACCGACCTCGCCCTCACCCGGCTCTTCGCCGGCACCGCAGCCCTGGCCATCGAACGCCACCACATCGAGCAGGCGAAACTCGCCGCCGAGGCACGCGCCAAGTCGGCCAATGACGAGCTGGCCAAGGTGCTAAGCGTGGAGCGGGAACTGCGCGCCGAGGCCGAGCAGCGCGCCACCGCCGCCGCTGAACTCGCCACCCAGATGCGTGCCGCCGCGGCCGCGCAGGCCGCCACGCCGCACCCCGAGCACTGCCAGCTCGGCGGCGCCGCCGGGTGCACCGCGCCAGCCGAGGTCAAGATCGCCGATTCGTGGGGTGACGCGGCGTGGGGCTGCCCCGCCCACGTCGAGGAAGCCATCCTCAACGTGCGGTCGGTGTTCATCGCCAGCGAGGAACTCGGTGGCCTGGCCGCCTACCTCAACCGCTGATGGTTCCCGATGCCGCGCTCGGCTTCGGTTACAAGCTTGAGTGGCTCGCCATACGTGACCGGGACGCCGACGCCGTCGCGGCCGCGCTGAACCTCAGCCGTCCCACTCCCGCCAACTGGCGTGACGCGGTCACCGCTGCGTACGACGACCAAGAGCTTCGCTCCCGAAGCGACCGCTGCCGCCCGGCTTCAGCCGTTCCTGGGGAACGCGTACTTGGCGCTGCCGATGACAGTTGCGGCCGCGACGATCAGGAGGATGAGTGCCGCCCAGGTGATCGAGGCGGTGCCCAGGCCGGCGAGCAGGAGGCCACCGATGAGACCCCCGGTCGCGATAGAAGCCGAGAAGACCGTGATGGTGATCGACTGAGCGACGTTCGCGGCTTCTCCGGCGGCGTTGATGGTGGCGCCCACGAACAGGCTCGGGGAACTGCCGAACGCGAAGCCCCATGCGGCGACGGCGACGTAGACCAGCGCCGGTGCGTCCGCGACGACGCCCAGGACGAGCACGCTGGCCCCGAAGAGCAGGGTGCTGCTCACGGCAAGCCTGCGCAGGTGTCGGTCGATGTGGGTTCCGACCACGAGAACGCTGAGCACGGAGGTGACTCCGAAGGCGAACAGCACCCAGCCGGTCTGGTCGGCCATCCCCAGCTGAAGCAGGACGTCGGTGATGTACGTGTAGAGAAGATTGTGAGCGATCATGTACGTGGCCAGCGCGAACAGAATGGGCCGCAGCCCGGGCACGACCAGTACCTGCGAGATCCTGAAGCGGGCGTCTACCGGTTGTCCGGGCAGGTTCGGGACGGCCACCAGGACCCAGGCCATGGTCATGACGGTCACGGCAGCAGCGGCGTAGAAGGCGAGTTGCCAGCCCCCGAGGCTGCTGAGCCAGGTTCCCAGCGGGACGCCCAGGGCCAGCCCGATCGGGGTTCCGGCGAGGGCGATGGCGATGGCTCGGCCTTGTCGTCCCTCTGGCGCGATTTGGGCGGCGTAGCCACCGAGAAGTGGCCAGATGAGTCCGGTTCCCAGCCCGGCGACGAAGCGCAGCACCATCGTCAGCGTGTAGTTCTCGGACAGCGCGGTGAGCGCGTTGGTGACGGCGACCACGACCAAGGCAAGTTGCAGGACATGCTTGCGCGACCAGCTGGCCGTCGCCCACGCGAGAGGGATGGCGCCGAGCGCTGTGGCGAGCGCGTAGATCGTGACCGTCTGGCCCGTGAGCGAGACGCTCGTGTTCAGAGTGCGGCTCATTTCCGGCAGAAAGCCCGCCGGAAGGCATTCGGTGAGGATGCTGATAAAGCCGGCCAGGAAAAGGCCGAACAATGCCATTCCCGGAAGGCGGCCCGGCCGCGCGGTCGTCGGGCTCAGGTCTTTGAATGCGGTGATGGTCATGGTGCTCTTTCGAAAATAGGGCGGCGAGGCCGTCCGGGCGGATTGATGACGGAAAGCCAGCGTGCACCGGTTGGGCTTGCAAGCTGTTTCCTCAGGTCACATCGAGCGTGCTTCAAGGGCGCGGCGCTCGCCAGCCACCTGCTTGGCCTACGTCTCGTGTGGCTACCACTGGCAGGGACAGGTTGAGGTGCGAACTGCGTGGAATAATCGAGATATGGCAGCTCGCCACGTCACTCACACCGATTTCTCAGCCACTTCGGGCACGGATACCGAACCGAAGCCGCAGCAGGGTCTCGACCAACGCGCGGAGCTGAGCGAGTTTCTGCGCACCCGCAGGGCCCGCCGCAAACCGGCCGATGTTGGGCTGACCGACTACAGCCGACGGCGTCGCGTCCCCGGTCTGCGCCGGGAAGAACTCGCGCAACTCGCGGGGGTCTCCGCGGCGTACTACACGCGATTCGAGCAGGGCAACGCCCGCAATGTCTCACGTGAGGTGCTGGAAGCGATCTCCCGCGTACTCGACCTCTCCGAAGCCGAGCACGCCCATCTGGTGCGCCTGGCCCAGCCCAAGCGGCATCAGCGCCGACCCAGGCCGCCACACCAACAGGTACGGGCCGAGATACGAGAACTGCTCGCCGCGTTGGAAGGCGTGCCAGCGTACGTATGAGGGCCCCGCACTGATGTGCTGGCCTGGAACCAGACCGCCTCCGCCCTCTTCGGTGACTGGGCAGCCCGTACCTCATCGGACCGGAACTGGGCCAGGATCGCTTTCCTCGACCCGGCGTCCCGAAAGTTGTTTCCTGACTGGGAAGCCAAGGCGTACGACGTGGTGGGACAACTACGGCTGGGCGCCGGCCGACATGCCGACGACCCGTCGCTGGCGTCCCTGATCGGCGAACTGTCGTTGAAGAGCGAGGACTTCCGCAGACTGTGGGCCACCCACGATGTCAAGAAGAAGACGCACGGCGTCATACGCCTGTCACATCCGCTCGTGGGTGAGCTGACAGTGCGCTACGAGACACTCGCGCTCCCCGGTGATCCGGAGCAAATGCTGAGCACCTACCACGCCGAGCCCGGGTCGCGATCGGAGGAGGCGCTGCGACTGCTGGCCAGTTGGGGACCAGACGCCGCCCAGGAGCGGCCCACCGCGCCATCGCGGTGACGAAATCGGCGTAGCGATTCAGGAACTGTCGAAGGATTGTTCGCCGAGGGCGCGCAGAAAGTCGAAGTTGTCGGCGGTGGCCGTGCCGGGTTGAGGCCGGAAGATGACCAGGCGCTGACCCGTGGTGGTGCTGAGAACGAAGTCGCACTGTACGTCCAGCCGTCCGGCTTGCGGATGGACGAGGATTTTGCGGGTGGTCTGTAGCGGGGCGACCTGCATGTCGGACCAGTACTGGGCAAATTCCGGGCTGACAGTGGTGAGATCGGCGATCAGTTGTTCGGATACGGGGTCGTGGCCGCTGCGGGCGGCGGCTGCGCGTAGGTCGGCGACGTATGCGCGGCCGATCGCCTCGTGCTCCTCCGGCACGTTGAGCGCGCGGGATTCGGGGTGGGTGAACCAGCGCCAGGTCACGTTCGACTGCCGGTCGCCACCGTCGGTCCAGGAGCCCAACAGCGCGCGGCTGAGGGCGTTCTGGGCGAGGACGGTGGTCCGGTCGTCGATGACGTGTGCTGGCACCGTGGTGAGTGCGTCGAGGAGGAACATCATCGCGGGGTCGACGTACCCGCTGACGCTGGAGGTCGTCGGCGCGGGATGTCCGGCGAGGCGGTAGAGGTAGTCCCGTTCGTCGACGGAGAGCCGCAACGCCCGGGCCAGGCTGCCGAGTAGAGCCTGCGAGGGGTTGGTGTTGCGCGACTGCTCGAGTCGTTCGTAGTAGTCGACTGACACATTTGCCAGGAGTGCGACTTCCTCACGGCGTAGGCCGGGGGTGCGGCGCCGCCCGCGTGGTGGGAGCCCGACGTCAGCCGGGCGGAGTGCCTGCCGGCGAGCCCGCAGGAAGTCGCCGAGTTCGGTTCGCGCCACGAACTGCCCTTTCCGGATCGCGGTGCCACCAGCGCTGCTGGAGGCACCGCGAAGATCCCGTCGATGTCGGAAGCTACTCCTGGATCGCGGCCATGGCCGGTCCGGCGTAGCGCTCCCCGGCGGCGGCACCGACCGGAGCGGCGGCGCCGAGTTCATCGAGCAAGCCGGCATCAATCCTGAGCTGCGCGGCGGCGACGTTCTCCTCCAGATACGTCCGACGCTTGGTGCCGGGGATTGCGGTGACGTGGTCACCTTGCGCCAGCACCCAGGCCAACGCGAGCTGGCCGGGCGTGACACCCGCCTGTTCCGCGATGGCGCGGATCCGGTCCACCAGGAGCAGGTTCTGCCGGAGGTTCTCCTCGGCGAACCGCGGCCAGGTACGACGCCAGTCGTTCTCGGGCAGGTCTTCCAGACCACGAACCGAGCCGGTCAGGAAACCACGGCCCAACGGCGCGTACGCCACGAACCCGATCCCCAGGTCTCGCACTGTGTCGAGCACACCATTGGTCTCCACATTTCGGGTGAACAACGAGTACTCGGTCTGCACCGCCGACAGTGGCGCGGTGGCATGCGCGGCGCGAATGCTCTCCGGCGACGCCTCGCTGATCCCGAGGTACCGGATCTTGCCTTCGGTGACGAGTTCGCCGAGCGCGCCGAAGGTCTCCTCGACCGGTACGTTCGGGTCGACCCGGTGCTGGAAGTACAGGTCGATGTAGTCGGTGCCGAGCCGGCGCAACGATCCGTCGAGCGACTTGCGCACGTAGTCAGGTTGCCCGTTGGCGCCGCCGATGATGCGGCCGGCATCGTCGAACGTCACACCGCCGAACTTGGTCGCGATGAGGGCCTGGTGGCGACGCCCTCTCAGCGCCCGGCCGAGCAGTTCCTCCCCGGTGAGCGGGCCGTACATGTCCGCGGTGTCGAACAGGGTCACGCCCAGTTCGAGTGCGCGGTGAACGGTGGCGGCGGACTCGGCGTCGTCCGGGGTGCCGTACATCGCGGTCATGCCCATGGTGCCGAGTCCCTCGACCGAGGCCACCAGCCCTTGACCACCGATCGCGTGCTTCTGCAAGATCATGTTGGTTTCTCTTCCTTGATGCCACGAGCGTCTTCCGAACGCTCGTCACCAGCCTGCGACAGATCGGCGCCGTTATCGGCGTTCTGCCCATCCCCGGCCCGACAGGGCGACGATCCGACGCAGGCCCGGGGCTGATCGGCGGCGACACCTTGATCAGCGCTCCTATTGCTTGACCCTTCAAATTTCCACCGGTAGCCTTTTGGCATTCATCCATGGCTATCGATGCAAGTAGGTGAATCGTGCTGTTGAAATCCATCGCCCTCGCCGCGTCCGTCGCCAGCGTGCTGGCCACCGCCCCCGCCGCTTCGGCGGCAAGCTCCCAAGCATCGAACGAAGCCTGGCTGCCCGGGAACTGTCCGCAGGGCACGTTCTGCATCTGGCCCAACTGGGATCACCCGGCAGAGGGCCCGACCGCGACTCCGTCTCTGGTGACCACTACCGAGTGGTCCGGCAACGTCCCGGCCTTCAACTTCTACAACCGCACCTCCCGCAACGCCGAGATCACCTGGTCCTACAACTACCTCGGGACGCAGCTTTCCGGCGCGATCTGCGCTCGCCCGGGCGGCGGGGACCTGTATGTGCCCATGTTCGCGACGAAGGTGAGTTGGCAGCCGCGCACCTGCTGAGCCTTTCCCGCCGCCTGGTCGTGAAGTGTTCGGCAGTGGGTCAGGGCGTCCACCGTACGCCCGGGTTCACCCGCCCTGACCAGTCGAAGACGGCCATGTTGTCCCACTGGTTTCCGGTGCCGTTGATGTTGGCCGGATCCCAGCCGTTGCCGCGGACGGCGTACCAGGTCGGTTCCCAGTAGAAGACGCCGATGGCGCCAGCGTTGCGGGCGGTGTTCTGCACCCAGTCGAACTCCTGGGCCTGCCCGGACCAGGTCGCGCTGATGCCGTCACAGGTCGCGTCGCCGATGGCGTTCGGCTCGCTGTCCGCGTTGTTCCGGGTGAAGGGGTACGCGGTCTCCACGATCACCACCGGCTTGCCGTAGCGCCCGCGCAGATCAACGATGTTGTTGTAGAGGTTCGCCAGGGTGCCGTGCCACATGCAGTAGTACGACTGGGCGGTGATGTCCCACTGCACACCCTGGGCGCGGATGCCGTCGTAGAACCATCGGGCGTTGGCGTTGCTGTCGGCGTTTGCGGTATGGATCATCACGGGGATGCCGCTGCCGCACGCCTTGGTCGCGTTGTAGCCCTGCTTCAGCAGGCCGGCCAGCGGGACGAAGTCGTTGTTGACGACCTTGCCCTCGTTCCACAGCATCCCGACGTTGATCTCGTTGCCGATCTGCACACTGTCCGGTGGGGTGCCCTGCCCCCGCAGGCTGGCGCAGACGTCGTAGGTGAAGGTGTAGACGTCGGTGCGCAGTTGGCTCAGGCTGTGGCCGGCCCAGGCTGCCGGCTTGTACTGCTTGCCAGGGTCGGCCCAGGTGTCGGAGTAGTGGAAGTCGATGAGCACCTTGAGGCCCTTCGCCCTGGCCGCCCTCGCCTGGCCCAACACCGCGTTCTTGTTGTTGTAGCCGCTGATCGGGTTGTTCCAGACGCGCAGCCGGACGTAGTTGACGCCGACGGACCTCAAGATGTCCAGTGGGTCGCGGGCGACCCCGCCGGCGTCGTGGTACCTGGCGCCGAGATCCAGGCTGCGCTGCAACGAGGAGACGTCGGCACCCCGCATGGTGAGCGTGTTCGCGGCGGAGACGGGCGCGGGCGCACCGGCGAGCGTGGTGGCGACGGTGAGGATGCCGGCCGTAACCGCCCCGAGCAGGGCCCTGGCGCGGCGGTGGTGGGGCACAACCGTATGGGTAATCACGAGGCTCCTTCAGCCCGCCGTGCAGGGGGCGCCGTTCAGCGAGAAGCCGGTCGGCGGCGCGTCGCTGACACTCCACCGCCCCTGGACGCCGAAGGTCGCCGAGCCGTTCGGCGCGAGGACGCGGTTCCAGTCGACGTCACGAGCGGTCACTGTGGTCCCGGTCTGGCCGATCGTGGCGTTCCACCCCGAGGTCACCTGCTGGTCTCCCGGGAAGTTGAAGGTGACGGCCCAGCCGTCGATCGGTGCCGCCCCGGCGTTGTGGACCGTCGCCGTGGCCACGAAACCGCCCTGCCACTCGGACTGGTTCCGGTAGGTCACCCGGCAGGTCGAGGGCGGCGGGGGCGTCGGAGTCGTCGTCGTGGGCAGAGTGACGGTGTTCGACGCGATCGACACGTTGCCCACCGCGTCCCGGGCCCGCACGTAGTACAGGTTCCGCAGCGGCGTCGACGCAGGCAGCGGCGTCGTGTACGTCGTACCCGGCACGGTGGCGACGAATTGCGAGGTGAACCAGCCGTCGAACCGGTAGACGTTGTACCCGAGCACGCCGACGTCGTCCGTCGACGGCGACCAGGACAACGTGCCGGTCGAGGCGGTCACCTCGCCGACGGTCAGGTTCTGCGGCGCGGTCGGCGGGGTGGTGTCCGGGCCGGTGTCCGTCACCGGTGTGACCACTGTCAGCGCGTCCGACCAGTTCGAGCGTTGCCCGAGGCTGTCCCGGGCGATCAATCGGAACGTGTACTGCTGGCCCGCCCCAAGCTGGCCGGTGATCGTGGTGCTGGTGACGGCCCCGACGCTGGCGCTGAAGACGATGTCGCCGAACTCCTGGTAGTACGTGATGTCGTACCCGGTGATGGCGCAGCAGCCGGGCGCGGCGGCCGTCCAGGTGAGGGTGACCGACGCGCTCCGGACCTCGCTGGCGGTCAGGTTCGTGGGCGCACTCGGCAGGGCGGGCGAGGTGCTCGGCGTACCGGACGGCGTCGGCGACGTTGGCGGCGCGGTTCCGGCCGGCGCTGCGACGGACCCCGCGGCCCCACCGGGTGCCGGGGCGACCCGCGGGTACGCGGCGGGCGTCACGGTGCCGGCGTCGGCCGCCGGTGCGGCGCTCAGAGCGGTGCCGAGCACCGCCGTCGACAGCACGACGGCGGCCAGCAGGCCCGGCCGCAGACGGCGGAACAGCGAGGACGAGCGAACGCCAGTCATACCTCGACGATGCAGCAAGAGATCGATGATCGCCAACGTGTCTCACGCCTCGGCCGGTGATCGGCGCGGCTCATGCCCGACTTCTTACCGAACCATGACGTGCCCGGTGACCGCTGACCGTTGACCGCCCGTTGGCCCGTACCGAGGGGAGACAGCACATCACCGGAGCCCTTTCCGGCTTTGAGGAGATTCCGATGAACCGCAGAAAGAACGGGACCGCACTGGTCCAGACCCGGCCGGCCCGAATCGCCATGGCCGCGCTCGTGCTGGCGGCCACCGGCGCGCTCACCGCCACCTTCGTCTCCAGTGGCGGCAAGGGCACCGCGGATGCCGCCACCAGCCTGGACCAGTTCGTGTCGATCGAGAACGTGCCGCCGAACGTGCGGAACCCGAGGCCGGCCGCCGGTGCGTCGACCGGCCGGTTCACCGTCGACTGCGGCACGAACGGCAACGGCAAGTTCAGCCCGGACAACCCGGTGGCCCAGCCCGGCATCCGCAACGGCGCCGAACACGTCCACGACTTCGTCGGCAACCTGGCCATCACCGCGAACTCCTCCGACGCCGATCTGGACGCCTCCGGCACCACCTGCCGCAACGGCGACAAGTCGTCCTACTTCTGGCCGGTGGTGCGAATCGACAAGACCGTTCGCAGCGGCAAGGGCGTCCAGCAGGCCCTCGCCCAGACCCAGCCGATGGTCGTCTGCCCCTCGGTCGGCAAACGGCTGCGGGCCGTCCCCACCGGGGCCCGCAGCACCGTCGACCGACTGCTGGCCGAGCTGGATCGCCAGCAGGCCGCCGCGAACCAGCGGATGACCGGCAGCCGGGGCCGCATCGACGCCGCCTTCAACCGGGAGGTCATCGACTCGCTGCGGGCCCGACGTGCCGCGATGATCAGGCAGATCAGCACCACGATCACTACCGCCGGCGGTAACCAGCCTGGCCTGGTCTCGCTTGTCGACTGTGATGTCAGCTACGACGACATGCACGCCCGGATGCCCGGCAGCGCCCACCGTTCGAGTGTGAAGGCGGCCCAGGCCGCGAATCCGCGGATCCAGTGCCCCGCCGTGCGGGACAGGGTGCCCGGCGTACCCGATCGGGCGCTCGCCGAGGTGAACCGCAACCTCGACGAACTCGACCGGCAGATCTCCGAAGCCAACGAACGCCTCGTCACCAGCCGTGGCCAGGGCGGCCCGGCCTTCGTCGACAACGCCATCCTCGGACCGCTACGCGCCAAGCGGGTCGCCGTGCTCGACCGGATCGCCACCGCGATCGGGCGGCAGGCCCCCCGCCCGCAGGGTCTCGAAGCGCTCGCCGGCTGCACACTGGACCAGGCCCCCAGCACCCCGGCGGCACCAAGCAGCGCACCCACCAGCGCCGCCGCACTGCCCGACCCGCAGGGGCCCAACTTTGAGCTGCCCGGCAACACCGGCGGCATCGTCCGCCCGGCGCAGGTGCTGATCGAATACCGCGGCAACCCCGTCAGCAAAGTGGTGCCGATGCCGAAGTTCCTGCGGGCCCTCACCGGTGACGCCAAGCCCACCAGCCGTGGCCCGGCCAACGCCCGTGCCACCTGGACCTGCTCGGGCTTCACCGACCGGCTCTCCGACAAGTACCCGATCTGCCCCGCCGGCAGCCAGGTGCAGCGCGTCCACGACTTCCCCGGCTGCTGGGACGGCAGGAACGTCGACAGCGACAACCACCGCAACCACGTCGCGTTCGCCGACAAGGCCACCGGCGGCTGCCCACAGGGCTTCCGGGCGATCCCGCAACTGCGGATCACAGTGGCCTACGACATCCCCCGCGACGTGCAGGTCAAAGGCCAGTACGCCCTCGACTCCTTCCCCGAGGAGAACCACAACCCCTTCTCCGACCACAACGACTTCGTCAACGTCAACTCCGCCCAGACGATGCAACGCATCGCCACCTGCATCAACAAGGGCAAGAACTGCTCCTGACGCCGGGGCCGCGTCGCTCGGGCGGGACGGGTCGCGGCCGGCTACCGGCCGCGACCCGGTGTGTCGCCATTACCGAGGGGACGATTCACTGGGAGCGATACCAGTGGGGCAAAATTCGATCCTCCCGATCGTTACACTCGCCGGAACACCGGCACCGCCGCAGACCTCGACCTGCGCCAATCCCCATCGAATGGAGACGCCTGTGACCCGCGACAAGGCGGCACCCCCCGGTATCGACCCCAACATTCCCAGCGTGGCCCGGGTCTATGACTTCTTCCTGGGCGGCAAGGACAACTTCGAGGTCGACCGGAAGGTTGCCGAGCACGCCCTGCGGATCACACCGGACGGGCCGGCAGCCGGCCAGGCGAACCGGGCCTTCCTGCGTCGAGTGATTCGCTTCCTCGTCAGCGAGGCGGGCATCGACCAGTTCCTCGACATCGGTTCGGGGCTGCCCACCCAGGGCAACGTGCACGAGGTCGCCACCGAGCAGAACCCAAAGGCTCAGGTGGTCTATGTGGACAATGACCCGATCGTCCTGACGCACGGGCGGGCCCTGCTCGCCGCGGAGGGCACCGCGACGGTGATCCAGGCGGACATCCGGGAGCCGGAGGCGATCCTCAACCACCCGGACGTACGCCGGTTCCTCGACTTCGACCGGCCGATCGGCTTGCTGCTCTTCGCGATCCTGCACCACCTCGGCGACGACGAGGACCCGAAGGCGGTGGCGGCCGCGTTGATCGACGCGCTGCCCTCCGGCAGCTACGTGGCGATCTCGCACTTCCGCGACCCGGGCGAGCGAGACCCGGAGGGCTCCCGCAAGGCCCGCGAGGTCGAGCGGGTCTTCAACGAGTCGCTGGGCACCGGCCGCTGGCGTACCGACGAGGAGATCCTCTCGTTCGCCGATGGCCTGACGGTGTTGGAGCCGGGGCTGGTGCCGCTGGCCGAGTGGCGCCCAGAGCCGGACGCACCGGCTACGGTGCAGACCGACACCTATCACACCTTTGTCGGGCTCCTCGCCCGCAAACCATAGGCGGCGTCTTGCGTTGAGGTCCGTCGGCGGGCGCGCGCCCGCCGACGGACGCGCCGCGTCGGGATCTGACCGTCCAGCCGCCCTCCTCAGCCTGGCGGCAGGAAGATGGCCCCGGCGCCAAGCGCCAGGGCCAGGCATCCCGATCCATCATCGCGGAGGCTGGACATCAGCTCCCGGAGTCCGGGAAGAGGTACAGGTCGAACCGCATCCCCTGGTTGTCAAGCTCCACCTGCTGGCTGCCGTAAAGGCTGGGCGGGCCAGCGTAGGTGCCGATGAGGTTGTACAGACCTGGGTCGACAACGAACTGGAAGGCACCATCGGGGCCAGTCACGACCTCGATCCCGGCCGGCTCCAGCCGAATTGTCGCCCCCTCCAACGGCAGCCAGGTGGTTGTGTCGAACGCTTGGCCCTGGAGGCTCCAGATGGCAGACACCGTGAAGCTTCCCTGCGTCATGGGGCTCAGCCGGCCGCGGCGGTCGACCGCCACCGCGTACACCGGTCGCTCACCCGTCACGCTGCCTACGTCGATCGTCACACTGGCCGTGCCGTCCGAGGCCGCTTGAACCTCGCCGTCCAGATGCGTGTTGTCGACGCTGTAGCGGAACTTGGTCACCCGAGTGTCGCCGTTCGCGGCGAACGTGATGGCAATCTGGCCACCTTCGGCGGCGCTGTCGCCGCCCGGGAAGCTGATTGCCGGCTGAAGAGGCGCCTTCGTCCCGGAGGGCCCTCGGACGGCCGCCGACGCAGGCGGTGCCACCAGCATCGAACCGGCGGCCAGTGCCAGCGACGCGGCCAATGCGGCAACACCACGGCGAGTGAGACGGGTGCGCGCATCCAACGTTGATCCGACGAACATTGCGGCCCCCGTATCATCAGTACGTCACAGCGCGCTCACCGTAGCCAGCAAGATGATCTACGTCAACATCTTTCAATGCCTCGCGAATGGACTGTCGTGCGGCATGCCGCTGCCAGTCTCGCGGGCTGATGAAACGTCGCTTCGGTGACCGGGCCACCTTCGTGGTGGAGGTGGGCGAGATCGTTCACGCCATGCGGGCGAGCGCGCCGCGGGTGCACCGACGTGACGTCGAGTGCCTACCGCGCGGGTTCCAGTACGACGACTGGGATCTGGCGGGTGGTCTTCCGCTCGTAGTCGGCGAAGCCTGGATACGCGGCCTTCTGCGCGCTCCAGATCCGTTCCCGTTCGTCCCCGGCGGCCACTCTGGCGACCAACTCGACCTTGTCCGTACCGATCTCCGCCTGGGCCTTGGGGTTAGCGAGCAGGTTGTAGTACCAGTCGGGATTGCTGGGCGCACCGCCCTTGGACGCGAACACGGCATAGCCGCCGTCCACCTTCTGGTACATCATCGGGTTCACGCGGGGCTGGCCGCTCTTGGCGCCCACCGTGTGCAACAGCAGCAGCGGAGCGCCAGCGAACTGACCGCCGACCTGCCCACCGTTGTCGCGAAACTCAGCGATGATTTTGTCGTTCCAGTCGCTCATGCCTTCTCCTCGCCTCCGCGCACCGGCTCCGTCGACACGATTCTGACAGTCCCAGGCGCCCACTGCTTGCTTGCGCAGGCCGCAGTCGCCGCGTGCGCCGACGTAGAGTCTCGGCCGTGGGTGAGGGTCGCTTCGAGCGCTATGACCGGTACGAGCGGTCACTTGTGGACGTACTCAACGCTCTCAACCTCACAGCGCCGCTGGCACCTTCCGGCGACGAGCGTAACGACCCGCGGGCCCGGCGGCACTGGCAAAGCAGCGTGGCCCTGATGATCATGCGAAAGGCGGTACCGCCGCAGCCCGAGGAGTTGTTCGAACCGCTGATGCTCGCGGCCGTCTACGAACCTGACCCAAGTCACACTCAACGACACATCAGACCAGCGCTCGCCGTCTTCGGCCGCCGGCGCGTCCAGACCAGGCTGCTCGAACATCTCCGAACGGGAACCGACTACGAGATCATCGGTGCGGCTGACGCCTGGTACTGCACGTACCTGCGCGTCACGGGCAGCGACACCGGGGACGATCCATGCACCGACCTGCGGCACGCCTTCCAGGAGACCGGCCTGCGCATATTCCTGGCCAACGACCACCCGGGAGTTCGCGGCCGCCTCATCACCCTGCTGAACCTTCGTGCCGAAGAAAACCCACCAGAGCTGCGCCAACTGGTCTCCGACGTGCTCCGCACGGTGTTCCCGTCCTAGACCCAGACGGCGAGGACGCCCCGGGGCCTGGCCGCGTGATCGGTCACGCAGAGCGCGCGGCCGGGGCGTCGCTACAGGTAAGAAACCTCGGGGACAGGGTGACCGCGCCTGCCTCAATCAGCCGCCACGCGGCCGCCACGTCGCACAGAGCACTGGCATCCATCCACGGAGAAATCGCCTCCCGCCACAGGGCGCGCAAAACCATGAACCGAGCCAGCTGCGGAATATTCTCGCTGATCTCCGACCTAGCCCACCCCTCCGGGTCTTGGGCTCCAAGCTCCTTGAACCTCTCCGCCAGCGATAAAGCAGAGTCGCGGACATCCGGCGGCAAAGTCGCCAACCACTCACCCCACGTCGACCAGGAAGTCACCGCCTGATCATGCCCTTGGCTCGTCCGTCAACCAACCCCAGCGCTCGATGCCCCCTGAATGCTGTCAACGGAGGGCGTGCTCGAAATCGACCGCCTCGGTGTGAATTCTCGGCGAGCAGGTCGGCTCGGGCTTGATGCGAGGTCAGACGGCCTGCTGGCGCGCTTCTCGGTTCGATTCGGCCGGCACGGTTGCTGTACTTAGCTGCTGTACTGCTGGCACGGCTTGGTCGGCCTCCCTGGTCCATCCGAGGAATCGGCGGTGCAGCACGCCCGCCGGCGTCCAGGGCATGTCCTCGGTTGCCTGAACGAGGTAGGACCCGAGGTAGAGAGCCAGCGACACGGGGGCATCCGCATACTCCGCCCGCAGCTCGCGCTTCCGGGTCGCGCACGGCCAGGGCAGGCCGCAGCCACCGCAGCTCCAGATCGGCATGACCAGGCCGTGGACGGTCACCGCACACCCGCCAGGAAGCGAGCGGTGATCGCCCGTGCCTGCCGGCCGGGCGCCCGTTCGACCTGCCAGCACGGATACGACGTGAGCCGTGCCCACCACGTCCGGCAGCCACTGCACATGCCGTCCCACCCTCGGACGTGGACCGCGATGATCGTTTTCTGCTGCCCGCTGCTCACTGCTCACCTTCCTGCGGCCAGTGGCCGCGACTGATCGGAATCCGGTGCCGGGCACGGCACGGCAGGTCGGCTCCGCAGCGGCAGATATGCCGCCAGTGTCGCCACGACCACACCGGCCGATGCCTGCGGGCGAGAGTCAGAGCGGTGGCCGAGAGGTACTCGTCATACGAGACGCGCCGCACGGACCCTCCCTCGTTCGAGCACGAGGACGGCCTCCTGCCCTCGAAGCTGAGAGACGCGGCGACCAGGCGATACCCGCACCGCCCGCCGCATCCCGTGAGCAAGAAGCTACGGTGGGTCGCGGAGCGGAATGGGTAAGGTTTCTACCCCTGGATCACGAGAGCAGACCGACCTTGATCGCAAGGTCACGGGCGTCGTCACGAGTGGAACGTGGACCGTCGAGCAGGTCCAAGGTGATCTGGCGGGCGTACCCGTTGAAGCGGATCGTTTCCGGGGCCGACTCGTACGCCTGCCGGAGGGTCATCACGGCCGCTTCCTTGTCGTCTTTGCCGTAGTGCGCCCGCGCGACCTCGATGAGATGGCGTGCCCGGCGCGGCCTCGACGGGATCGCTGCGTAGTCATGACGGCGTGCCTGCCGCACTGCCTCCCCGGACTTCTGCAACTCCACCGCCACGGTCACCGCGTGGGCGCCCATGATGATCCGTGAGAACGACGACTGCGGCTGATAAAAGCTCTGCGGCAGGCGCTGCGCCACCTGGTCGGCACGATCCCAGTACCGCCAGGCCCGGCCTTCCTCACCAGCACGGGCGGCAGTGTAGGCAGCCTCGAAGTTCAGTGCACCCCAGAGCGCCAGCAGGTTCATGTTCCCGTCGGCTGTACGCGGCTCCAGCGCCGACAGGAGGTCCAGGGTCACCGCCATCGCGGTGTCCCAGTCACCGGCATCCCGATGCACCTGGCACAGGAACCACCCCGCGCCCGCGACCGCCTCCGGGTCGCCGGACTCCTGCGCCGCCACCATCGCTCGGTCCGCAACCCGCCACAACAACTCCGCAGCGGGTTGATAGGCAAGGAACATCTGCGTCAAACCGAACGTCTCCGCCAACAGGGCCTGAGCCTGCCGACGCTCATCACCCTCGTACGCCAACGCGGCGCGTTGCACGTCGCGCAGCAGCCCCGGCAACAACCCGCCCAGCACCGTACGGTGATCCGACGCCTGATGGCGTGCCCGCCATGCCGCCACAAGCCGTTCCCTCAGGCTCGTCAACGACTCCGGGGAAGCCTCGTCCGAGATTGCGAAGCGGTTTACCGCGTCCCGGACCGAGGCCAGCGCCGGATGCTCCGGCCCGTTGACCACAGCAGACCGAGCGCTCAACTCCCCGACCAAGGCAGATACCTCGACCTTGAGGGCACGCGCGATGCGATCCAGCAGGTGAATGCGCGGCGGCAGGATGCGATCGGTCTCCACTGCCTTGACCCACTCGGCGCTGCGCCCTACCAACCCTCCGAGCACCGCACGGGTCTTCCCGGACCGCTCCCGGTAGACCTTCAACCGCTGCCCGAAAGTCAACTCCGGCAAGGAATCCATCCCGGACCTCCTCGTAGCGCGCGGCGCACCGTCGGCGCCCACGCCGCCGTGCCACCCAACGCTACCGGCCTGCCTGCCGCCTTAGAACCCCTCACATGCCGAACGCAACGGGGCTACCGGCACTTCAACACCGGACCCCAGCCGACTACCGTCGACCCGTGCTCGATCCCGCAACTGTCTTCGACGGCTCCGGCCCGCTGGAGGACCCGCTGACCGACGCGGTTCTGCGGACGGTGGAAGCGCAGCTTGGCTACCAGTTGCCCACCGCGTACGTCGACCTGGCCCGTCGACACAACGGCGGCTCGTTCGCCCGTGATGCCCACCCCGCACCCAGCCGAACCTCCTGGGCCGATGACCACGTTGGCGTTTACACGTTGGCATCGGTCGGTCGAACTGCCGGGTTCAGCCTTTGTGGCGAGATCGGCAGCGCTTTCTGGGTGGCGGAATGGGGCTACCCCGACATCGGCATCTACATCGCCGACTGCCCGTCGGCGGGTCACGACATGATCGCCCTCGACTACCGCTCGCCCGGTGAGCCCGCCGTAGTGCACGTCGACCAGGAGTGGAACTACCAGATCACGGTCCTCGCCCCCGACTTCGAGACCTTCGTGATGGGTCTGATCGACGAGTCCGAATACGACGTCGAGGACTGATCGCCGGTCCGCGTCGCTACAGCGGAGCCGGTCAGAGAGGTCAGACGGCTTGCTGACGCGCTTCTCGGCTCGGCTCAACTGGCACGCCGTCAACAGCGCCGCCGCACAGACCACACTCGACGACCTGCAACGCCGAATCGCAGGACCGGTCACGTAGACCAAAGTCGGCCACGTGGCAGTAGTACGCGTCCTGTTGGCCAGCTCGGGTACCAACCCCACGGGAACCGAGCGTTGAAAGAGCTACGCGACGACGTCCGGTCAACTGACCGCCGGCCACCGGCGCCCGCCTGTGACCGTGCGACAGTCGCAAACGCGTTTCTCCGATTGGCGTCCGCTGCGTAGCATCTCCGGCGATCAAGGGGGATGAACGGTGGGCGATTTCCAGCAGTTCGTGACGGATGTGACTTCGCGTCTGTCCACGATGTCCAGGGGTGAGTTGTACGCCGTCGGCGACGGTCTCGACCGGGACTCACTCTGGCTCGCCTTTCTCGACTCCTTCCCCGCCGGCACCAATCTGCGGTTCCGTGAGCGATCCGAGTACGACTGCTCGACCTGCCGCGGTTTCATCAAGCACTTCGGCAACGTCGTCGAGATCCACGACGGGCGGGTCCGTACCGTCTGGTCCGGGGTGTCGGCATCCGACCCGGTCTTCTCCGTCGTCGCCGCCGCTCTGGACGAGTTCGTTCTTTCGCTGCCGTTGTCCACCCTCTTCCGGTCCACTCAGGCGCAGTACGGGACGAAGACCACCCGAACGCTGCGCGACGGCCAGGTCGAGGTGTGGCACCACCTGCACGGCCGGGTGGAAGAGCGGCATCGCATCGAGGACGTCCGCGCGGCACAGGGCAACTTTGACGCCGCGGTGCAGGTCTTCCAGCGTGGCCTGGCCGAGCTGACCCGGCACGCTCTGGACACCGTCGTCGACCTCGTCGACGACAACGCCCTCTACCGCGGCGCGGAGCATCGCCGGGCGGTGACCGAGTTCCGCTCGCTGCAGAACTGGTGGACCCAGGCGACCGACCAACGTGCCTTCGTCTTCGCCAACGCCATGAACCCGGCGGCCCGGTTCCGCAACACGGTGATCGGCACCCTGGTCCAGGATCTCTCCGCGGGCGTCGACCTGGAGCAGGCGGTCCGGTCGTTCGAGGCGAAGGTGGCGCCGCAGAATTACCAGCGCCCCACGGCGTTGATCAGCCCGGGCATGGTCAAGGCCGCCATGAGGACCATTGCCGAGCTGGGCATCGAGGAGTCGTTGCAGCGACGGTTCGCCCAACTGTCCGACGTGTCGGTCACCAACGTGCTGTGGGTCGACAACGACACCCAGGCGCGGATGAAGGACGGCATCGAAGGGCTGCTCATGCAGGCGGCCACCATCCGGTCGTCAGGTGCGCTCCTTCGCGACGCCAAGCCGGAGGAGATTCCCGTGGTCTCCTTCATGAAGGACATCCTGCCCGGCGCCGCCACCATCGACCTGTGGGTCGCCAACACCTACGAGCCGCACCTCGTCAGCCTCACCACCGGCCAGCACCCGGCTGCTCCGCGGTTGTTCAAGTGGGACAACGACTTCGGCTGGTCGTACGGCGGCAACGTCACCGACTCGATCAGGGAGAAGGTCAAGCGGGCCGGCGGCAACGTCACCGGCAAGCTGCGGGTGAGCCTGTCCTGGTTCAACCACGACGACCTGGACCTGCACGTGTACGAACCCAACGGCGACCACATCTGGTACCAGGAGAAGCGCAACAAGCTGGACGTCGACATGAACGCCAGCGGGCCGCTCTCTCGCGAACCGGTGGAGAACGTCACCTGGACCGACCGTGTCCCCGACGGTGAGTACCGGATCGAGGTGAACCAGTACCGCAAGCGGGACAGCACTCAGGTCGGCTTCGTGATCGAGACCGAGAGCAACGGGAAGATCGAGCATTACAGCCACGAGCGCGCGGTCGGCCACAAGGAGACCGTCGAGGTGGGCCGGATGACGGTTGCCGGCGGGGTGATCACCGCTTTCCGGCCGGGTAAGGACGTGCATCCGGGCAGTGCGGGCAAGGAGTTGTGGGGCATCACCACCGAACAGTTCGTACCGGTGTCCACCATCATGTACTCGCCGAACTACTTCGATGACAACGAGGTCGGCAACCGGCACTACTTCTTCATCCTGAAGGGGTGCGTGAACGACCAGCCGACGCGGGGGATCTACAACGAGTTCCTCCGCAGCGACCTGCAACCGCACCGCAAGGTGTTCGAGGTTCTCGGCGACCGCACCAAGTGCGAGCCGTCTCCGGATCAGCTGTCCGGCCTCGGCTTCAGCTCCACGGTCCGCAGCTCTGTGGTCGCCAAGGTGACCATGACCGGCGGCCGGCGCCGCCTCATCAGCATCCAGTTCTGATTCCTTAACCAGATATTCCAGAGAGGCTGCCGTGACCATTTTCGAGAAGGCCACACGGGAGAAGTTCCGCTATCCGTCGGTCAAGGGACTGCTGACCACGGAACAGCTGTGGGAGCTTCCGCTGACCGCCAGGTCCGGCTTCAGCCTCGATGATGTGGCCAAGGCGGTCAACGCGGAGCTCAAGGCCGTCGACACCGAGTCGTTCGTGGCCACCGAGGCCAATCCGGCCAAGGCAACCTTGGAAATCAAGCTGGAGGTCGTCAAGCACGTCATCGCCGTCCGCCTCGCGGAGGACCAGGCGGCGAAGGCGGCGGCGGCCAAGAAGCTGGAAAAGGAGAAGCTGCTGGCGGTCCTGGGCCGCAAGCAGGACGCGGTCCTGGAAAACCTCACCGAGGCAGACCTACTGGCCCGAATCAACAACCTGTAGCCCGCCGACAATCAGCGTCTGCCAGCAGGCCCGCACATCGCCGCCCAAAACTCGTCGGCGTCGTCGCCGTGCTGCTTACTTGCCAGCCGAGGCCGGCAGAAGCTGGATCCCCACTATGCGACGCCGGGGGTGGAGACACCGCTCCGAACCGCCTCGATGAAGCCATCAGGCGGCAGGTAGCGATGCTCTTCAACATAGTGGCCGATCAGCGCCGGTGCAGCGAAGTTCGTCCCGTCCGCTCCGGTGAGCCAGATCTCGCCGTTCCCGCGCGCAACATCGGGAGCTTCGTAGAGCCGAATGTCGGCCCGAATCACGCGCGGAGGCTCGACCGCCGCCTGGCAGAACTGGCAGTAGTGGTATCCACGCATGAGCCGTACTGGTCTGGCGCCGAGGCTCACCAACCGATCTCGAACGTCTCGCGGGCAGGCTCCTGTAGTGAAGGGCATGCTCGAATCCAGCCAACCAATGGCAATGGCGCCCGGGGAGCCCGGGTAGTAGTCATAGGGCGCCAGGTCCGGGATGTGCGTCACGCGTCGATCATCGCAGTCAGGGACGGGCACTCACCCCAGACGAGGGCATCGTCATGTCGCAGCTCGGCTCACATCCCCAGCCGATCGACGAGGTGATCGCCGGGCGGGTCGGCGGCCAGGACGTGGTGATCGGGGCGTATCAGGGCGGCACTCTGATGCTGTGGACGCCTCGGCCACGTCCGCCGGGGCCGGTTACTCAACGGGGCTGAGTCGGACGGTGGCGAAGGCCATCCCGCGATCGCGCAGCAGCCGACCATTCGGCCCCACCTGGCGACCCACCCGCCCACTTAACTGGAGCCGCCTCCGTGACTGCCGGTGCTTAAGGACCCCTCGGCGCATCCATGGCCTCCGACGTGAGGAGACACAAGCCGTGGTGCCGACTATTTTCAACAGTTGATCCAGCGCGCTGGGCGCAGTCGGGAGCCGTTGATCGAGCCTACGACGAGGCCGTTATCGGCGATCCCCCAGCCGAAGGGGTCTTGGACACCGGGGATGGCGCCGCCCAGGGCGACGAGCCGGTCGCCGTGGTCGACGGCTCGGTCGCCGAGCACTGTGCCCCGACTGTTGACGTCCTGCGTCGATACCAGCGCCGGGTTCACAGCGGATGCCACGTTAGTCCGCAGGTCCCAGCGCACCAGGGTGCTGTCCCCGTCCTCACTGCCGGTGCCGATGCGACCAACTGCCCAGGTCCCCTGGGCCGCGGAGATCCCCGACCACCGGGCCCCGGGGGCGGTGAGCCGGTCCGTCCTCGCGTCGGGATGGCGTACCCAGCCGAAGCTGCCGGCGGTGCCGATGATAGTGCCGTCGTCGAGGATCTCCCTCGCGCTAGCGTTGGACGGGGCGTCGATCACCTCGACGGTGCCCGGCCGGTCGGCGGGCCAGAGCAGCGGCAGGGACGTCTCGGTCTGCTCAACGGCGCCCTGGCCAACGATGTCGCCGCGTGAGTTGATCCCCAGCGCCAAGGTGTTGGAGACCGTCGGCAGGACGGGTAACCACTCCAGGCGCCCGTTGCGGTAGCGCCAGGGGCGGTAGACGTTGTCGACGAAGGCATTGCCGACGGCAACGCCGTACCGATTGATGCTCTCGACTTGCCCCGGCGCTCCTATGGTGACGACGGTGAGGCGGGGTTCGTCCCCCACCCCAGGCCCGGGTCGGCGCGGCGGCCCGGCCCAGAGCAGCAGTAGCGGCTGCGAATCTTCGTCATCGATTCGGTAGCCGATACCGGCGATGAACCGACCAGTCGGGTCGACCGCCAGAGCTCGACCATTCATGTCCGCTGGTAAGTGCAGTGGTCGGAGCGCGCAGACCGGGACGGGCCGGTGCTTCGGCTCGGCCGTGGCAACGCCGGGCAGGCCCAGCGTTGCGGTGAGGGCGCCAGCGGTCAGACTGACCAAGAAGCCATCCCGAACAGTCCGGGTCATCTCTACTCCCAGTGAAGTGCGGTGGTGGTGTGCTTACCGAAGCACGTCGATGTCACCATCGGAAGTGCTGCCTACGGCTGGGCGGCGCCGATTTCCGACACCGCACAGCCCCGATGGTGCGGAAGCCGCCGTTGCATCGGGCTGTCGAGGTGGTGAGTCCGCATCGGGGCGCAGGATGACGCCGCGGCCACCGTCATCGCCGATCTCGCCGCGGAGAACGACGCCCTGCGCCGTCAGGCCACCGAAACAGCGTCGCGGACGATCGCCCCGCTACGGCGACTGCAGGCCAGCGCAACCTTCGCGGGCTGGGGCGGCCTACGCGACCTCGCAATGGGGACTGGCGAGTGGGCGGACCACCGGACCGGCGGCCATCAGTCAGCCCGTGAGCCACGGCGCGGGGACACCCGCTCGTGAGGGTGGGCGCCGGTAGCGGTAGGACTTCTCCAGCCAGCAGGCCCGATCGGGACCGCACCCGGGTCACTCAACCGGGCAGGTCCATGGCGGCCCGAATCGAGAAGCAGCCGTGCTGCTGCCAATGTGAGGGCATATACCGCAAAGCCCGTTACCGATGACTCCGGTAACGGGCTTCTGACCTGCGCAATCTGAGAGTGGGCGATGCTGGTATCGAACCAGCGACCTCTTCGGTGTGAACGAAGCGCTCTCCCACTGAGCTAATCGCCCTCAGCGCCACTGACTCTACCCGATCGTGGAACCGGACCGGAAATCCGGGGTCAGTGGGTCGCGAGGTAGTGCATTGCCGCGGCTACCACGTCGATGCCGAGGCTGTACTTGAGGGACAGCCAGACCACCGTGGCCACGAAGACCAGGCCGACGGAGCCGAGCACGATTCGCACCAGCAGCGACTGTTTCGTTACCCAGCGTGTCCATCCGTGGACGTGGCGGCGGGTGAAGCCGAGCAGCCGGCGCGCCCAGTGGTATTCGACGGCCCAGATGCCCAGGCCGGCGATCACCAGCAGCCATCCCGGCCCGGGGAGCGGGATGAGGGCGATGCCGATGGTCACCACCAGCGCACCGGCGATGGTGATGAAGATCTTGAGTGCGATCCGGCCGGTGGGGTTGGCGCGGATGAGGTCGAGGGTCAGCGAGATCCGCTCACGCCAGCGGGGCCGACGCGGCCGCTCCTGCACGGCGACTCCGCCACCACGGCCGGCGTCGACGCCGGCACGGCCACCAACACCGGTGCCGCCACCACGACCAACGGCGGCGTCGCCACCACGACCGGCGCCATCATCACCGGGACGACCGGCGTCGGACGCCGGCCGACCGGCCCGTTCGGGCTGTTCCATCGGCACTCCGTACCCCCGCTTTTCGGCTGCTCGGACCGCGACTTTCGGCGGGCCGGGCGCCGCCGCCGGCTCCACTGAGGATTGCTTCGTCACCATTTCACCCCCCAGTGTCGCTCGGGCCCGTCACTGCAACGGCCGACTGGACGTTACCGGAGTAAGTCGACGACTGAGCCACCCGATACCGGGCGGGATCACGCACTGGGCAGAACCGGAAATCCTACATGAATGCTCACATTCACGCGGCCTTTCCGTCCCCCTTCCCACCACTGGGTGAAGTCAGCGTATGGCGGAGCGTAGCCAGGAGTAGCACCTGAGTATGGGAAAAGCGGGACACGCGCGTTCCGCAGCGGTGCCGGGGGGAGAACGTCCATGAGTGTCATCCGACCGACGACCGTAGAGGTCGAGACGTCGCTAAGGCTCGTCGCACCTGACGCCACCGCCTTGCCGGTGCGTGCCAGTCTGCGTTACGACCCTGCTGACCCGTATGCGGTCCATGTCCTGTTCCATGCCGAATCGGCAGGGGGCGAGGCGGTGAGTTGGTCGTTCGCTCGCGAACTTCTGGTCACCGGCCTGGACGAGCCGGCCGGCATTGGGGATGTACGGGTCTGGCCCTGGGCCACACCGCGCGGCGACTTCGTCGCGCTGGCCCTCTCGTCACCGGACGGCAACGCCCTCTTCGAGGTGCCGCGCAGCGTCCTGGTGCGTTTCCTTCGACGGACCTACGTCGTCGTCCCGCGCGGCCGTGAGGCCGAGCACCTGGACGTCGACACGGCGGTGAACCGGCTGCTCGCCGGTCGCTGACCGCCCGAACCTGCAACACCGGCCATACCGGGGCCGCGCGGATCTGCCGAGTCCGCGCGGCCCCGGCACACACCCAGGGAGTACGCGGGCAGCGTTCCTGGGTCAGCCGGTGCTCAGCCGTGCGTGGTGATGCCGCCGTCGACGGGAATGACCGCCCCGGTGAGGTACGCGCCGGCGCGCGACGAGAGGTAGATGGCAGTGCCGGCCATGTCCTCGGGGCGCCCGATGCGGCCCAGCGGCACCTGCTGCTCGATGGCGGCCCGGCTCGCCGGGTCGTCGAGCGCGAACGCCATCATCTTGCTCTCGAACGGGCCGGGCGCGATCGCGTTGACGGTGATCTGCTCACCGGCGAGCTGGTGGGCGAGGCTGCGGGTGAGCATGTGCACGGCCGCCTTGGTGGCCGAGTACGCGTACACCTCCATCATCGGCACCCGGATGCCGTCGATCGACCCGATGTTGATCACGCGGGCCGGGTCGTCGGCGCTGGCGGCGGCGCGCAGCGCCGGCAGCAGCGCGGTGGTGAGCCGGAAGACGGCCTTGACGTTCACCGCCCAGAGCTTGTCGAACGCGGCCTCGGGGTAGTCCTCCAGCGGTGCGCCCCACGTCGCGCCGGCGTTGTTGACCAGCACGTCGAGGTGGCCGAAGCGCTCGCGTACGGCGGCGGCCAGCGACTCGGCGCCGGCGTCGTCGCTGAGGTCGGCGGGGATTGCCTCGCAGCGCCCCTCGGCGGACAGGGTGGTGGCGACCGCCTCGCAGACGTCCGCCTTGCGGGAGGAGATGATCACGTGTGCGCCGGCCCGGACGAAGCCCTGGGCGATCATCAGCCCGATCCCCCGCGAGCCGCCGGTGACCAGAACCGTCTTACCTTCGACCGAGAACAGCTGCGTCATGCCCATCCCATCGCGAGTCGGCGGGTGCCGCCGGCCGGTCGGGTGGCCGGCGGATACCGGTGGATCGCCGACCGACGGCGCTACCGCCGGGTAACGTAGCCCGGCCGTCGGGACCGGGACAAGCCCACAGCTTGCCGCGGATTCCCGCTGCGAACGTCGATCGGGATGCGGTGACCTGCGGTTCGGGCTACCGTCGCAGGCGATGGTCTCCACCGATCCCTCCCCCGCGCCATCGATCGGAACGGCGTCTCCCGTCACCGACGAGATAGCCACGTTCGCGCTGGCCGATCTTGCCGGCGCCCCGGGCTGGCGTCGGCCGGTGATCGTCGAGCGCGAGCTGTTGATTCTCACCACGCGTGGGCACGGCGACGCGGAACTCGACTTTCATCTGCTGCCGTGCCGGCCCGGCACACTGCTGCGGGTCCGCCCCGGCCAGGTGCTGCGCTGCGCCGGCCCCCAGTTCGACGCCACAGTGGTCGCCTGGGATGCCGAGACGCTGCGCGGCTTCGACGTCGACCTGACCACGACAGCGACCTGGCGGCAGTTGGCCGGTGAGGACGAGGACGCGGTGATCAGCGAGGTGAGCCAGTTGGCGGTGGACTGCCGGCGGCACCCCGACGGCCCCACCGCCCGCGCGCTGCTCCGGCATCAACTGGCAGTGCTGCTGCTGCGGCTTGCCGTGGCCCACGACGACCGGTCACCGGCCCGCCCCGAGGACGAGACGTTCCACCGGTTCCGCCGCGAGGTGGAACACGGCTACCCGTACACCCGGCGGGTGGAGGACTACGCGGTCGAGCTCGGCTGCTCGGTACGGACCCTGACCCGGGCCTGCCTGGCCGTCACCGGTCGCAGCGCCAAACAGGTCATCGACGAGCGGGTCGCGCTGCAGGCCGGCCGGTTACTGGCCGCGACGGATCAGCCGATCGCCCAGATCGGCCGGCGGCTCGGCTTCTCCGAACCCACGAACTTCGGGCGCTTCTTCACCCGCGAGGTCGGCGTCAGCCCCGGCGCATTCCGGGCCGCCCGGGATCAACCGGTGGCCGGCCGGGTGGTCCGACCTCGACCGCCGGCCGAGTCGACGGGCGTCAACGGCGGCTGGTTCCGCCCCGGCACCCCGGGCGAACCCGCAAACGGCGGGCACGCCACGAGACCCGGGCCGCCCACCGGAGGGCCGGGCGGCACCGGGCGGGCATGATGGCACTGTGCAGATCTCCGCGCGCGGCGACTACGCGGTACGGGCGGCGTTGAGCCTCGCCACCGCGTACCCCTCGCTGCTGTCCACCCAGGCCATCGCCGCGGAGCAGGACATGCCCCGCAAGTTCCTGGAGGCGGTCCTGGCGGATCTGCGCCGGGCCGGCGTTGTCCGCGCCCAGCGCGGCGCCGAGGGCGGCTACACACTGGCCCGTCCACCACGCGAGGTGACCGTCGGCGCGGTGCTGCGCGCCGTCGAGGGCCCACTGGCCGGGGTACGCGGGCTGCGCCCCGAGGAGACCCGGTACGAGGGCTCGGCGGAGAACCTGCCCGGCCTGTGGGTGGCGGTGCGCGCCGCCGTGCGGCGGGTCGTCGACGAGGTGAGCCTCGCCGAGATCGTCAGCGGTCGACTGCCCGCGCACGTCCGCAAGCTCACCGCGCTGCCCGACGCGTGGGAGCCGCGCTGACCTCGGGTCGGCTCACAGCGTCCACACCACCTCCTCGGTGTTGAGCCGGGGCAGCCGCCGCTCCCAGGCGTCCGGGCCGGGCGGCCCAGGTTGAGCATCAGCAGCGCCTCGTGCCGGCTACCGGGGACGAACTCGCGGGTCAACCCGCCGCGTCGAACCCGGCCATCGGGCCGGCGGCCAGCCCGGCGGCGCGTACGCCCACCAGCAGGTGACCGATCTGGAGGGTCGCGCTGAAGCGGGCCTGCCCGGCGCGGGACGGACTGTCGCTCAGCCAGTGGCGGACCTGCGTGTGGTCGCCGGCCGGGAGCGCCCCGACCAGTGTTTACCGTGCCGCAGCACCTATCTGGTGGATAGAGATTGCGGTGCCCGGTGGACGACCGTCCAGGGCGGACAGCGAGAGGGTTTCAAAAGTTGTCGGTTCGGGCATCTTCGATCTCGACACGGCAGGGAACGGTGACGAGGGGAGACCTCCGATGGGCCTCATGTTTCGCAAGCGCAAGAAGTACGGTCCGATCATCCTGAACTTCACCGAGAACGGCTTCTCCTCGTGGAGCATCAAGATCGGTCGCTGGTCCTGGAACTCCAAGGCCCGTGCGCACCGGGTCGACCTGCCGGGTCCGCTGAGCTGGAAGCAGGACAAGTCCCGGTCGTAAGCATCCCGGGAGTCGAGCGGGGTGCCGGTGATTCACCGGCACCCCGCTCGGCGTCTGCCCCCGCCCGCCCGGCCCCGCCCCGCCCGGCCCCGCCTCGGCGATCTTGCAGTTTCTGTCGCTGTTTTGCGTGGAATAACCCTTATGCCGGAGCAGAAAGTGCAAGATCGCGTGGGGCGAGGGTGGGACGGGGGTGGGGCGCTCAGCGCGTCAGGGTGATGATCTCGTCGCCGGCCAGCCGCCCGGACTCGCGATCGCGTCGCACGGCGCCGGCGTCGACAAGGTCGGCGAGCGCCTGGTTGGCATCGGCGGCACGGTAGACGGTCGCGGTGAGGGTGTGCCGGCGCAGCTCGGTCACCGGCCGCGCCCCGCCCGCCCGCAACTCGGCCAGCAGCTCGTGGGCCAACGGTTCGAGGTCGGGTTCGCCGACCACGTCGACAGTCGTACCGGTCGGGTCGAGCGGGTCGCGGTAGCGCACGTCGAGGTCCGCGCCGACCGCCCACAGCGCGTCACGGACCGCCTCCAGGCTCCGGTCGGAGCGGCTGCCGAACGCGATCACCCCGGCGGCCTCGCCACCGGGCAGCACCGGTGCCACCTCGGCGACCAGGGGAAACCCGGCGGAGACGAGCACGTCTCGGGCGCTGTCGGTGGTGTGCAGCAGCAGCTCTCCGGTCCGGCCGTTGGTCGTGGCGGTGAGCAGCTTCGGGGTCACCGCGCCGGGCAGGTCCACGAAGGAGAACAGCGGCGCGCCGGCCGCCCCGGCGGCCTTCACCGCGACCGGCAGCCGGTACGGCTCGCCGGCCAGCAGGTGCACTGTGACCTCGGCGGGCAACTCCGCCTCGATCGGGCCGAGTCGGGCCGGCAGGTCGGCGGCGGCGTCGGCCAGCACCAGCACCGTCACCTGCCGGCCGCGCACCTGGTCGCCGTGCGTGGCGACCAGGCGTAGCGCGGCCTCCGCGCTGCCCGCGTCGGCGCCCGCGAGGGCTATGGTGGCCCGCCGGGAGCGGTGCAGGGCCGCGGGCAGCCAGGTCGTCAACTGGCGGACCAGTAGCTCGCGGAGAAAATCAGTGGTCCGGTCGGTCGGCATCGGTCCGTTCTACCGTACGGGCGGTCAGGCCGGGACGGAGATCCCCACCCCGCCCCGGGTCTGCCCGCCGTAACGCTGCCGCTCGGCGTCCAGGTCGAGCCGACCAATCTGCTTGCGGGCGGCCAGCGCGGTGTCGTCGAGCAGGTCGGCCGGGATCAGCCAGACCACCTCGAACTCCAGGCCGTCCGGGTCCTTGCCGTAGAGGCTCTTGGTCGTGCCGTGGTCGGAGGTGCCGACCAGTGCGCCGGCTGCGGCGAGCCGCTCGGCGGTGGCGGCCAGCTCGTCGAGCGTGTCCACCTCCCAGGCGAGGTGGTAGAGGCCGACGGTGGACCGGCCGGCGGTCGACCGCCCGGCGCCCGCGCCGATCTCGAAGAGGCCGAGGTCGTGGTCGTTGGTGGAGTCGGGGGCCTGGAGGAAGGTGGCGCCCCGGAAGCCGTCCGGGGTCATCGCCACCGGGCGGAAGCCCAGCACGTCGCTGTAGAACGCGACGCTGCGGGCGAGGTCACTGACGTAGAGGACCGCGTGGTTGAGCCGGTGGATACCCATGGCCCGACACTAGCGCGCTTTAGTTGAACATTCAACCATCGGGAGTATGATGGCGGTCATGACCCGCTGGTTGGACCCTGACGAGCAGCGCACCTGGCGCGCGTACCTCACCGCCTCCCGGGTGCTGATGGACACTCTCGACCGTGAGCTGCAACGCGACGCGGGCATGCCGCACGCGTACTACGAGATCCTGGTCCAGCTCTCCGAGGCCCCCGGTCGGCAACTGCGCATGAGCCAGTTGGCGCAGGCCGCGGGGTCGTCGCGCAGCCGGCTCTCGCACGCAGTGGCCCGGCTGGAGGCCGCCGGCTGGGTGCGCCGCGAGGACTGCCCCACCGACCGGCGGGGGCAGATCGCGCTACTCACCGACGAGGGTTTCGCCACCCTCGCGGCCGCCGCACCCGGCCACGTCGAGGGGGTACGCCGACACCTGTTCGACGCGTTGAGCCCCGCCCAGGTCGACCAGCTACGCCGGATCAGCGAGACCCTGGCCGAGCACCTGACCGGATCCTGACCAATCGACACCGGCGCGGGTCTTGTACTTACCGTCGTCGGATGAGCACGATGGGGCGTGTCTTCCGGCTTCGGTGAACTGACTGATCAGGCGCACCACCTCGTGTCCTCCGGCGATCTTGCCGGCGCACAGCAACTGCTGTCCGACGCGCTCACCGACGCCGACCCCCGCCCGGCCAACGCCACCCCCGAGCTGGCCGAGGCGGCCAGCCTCCAGGCGCGGGTGCTGATCGCTCTCGGTGAGCCGCACTCCGCCCGCGGGTGGGCCGCCTTCGCGTACGCGGCCAGCACCCGCCTGCACGGCCGCGCCGACCCACGCACGGTGGCCGCCGCGGCGACCCTGGCCGCGGTGCTGCACCGGGTCGGCAGCCACTCCCGGGCGGCGCGGCTCTACCAGGAAGTCATCATCGAGCTGACCGCACAGGACGGCCCGGAGTCACTGCGGGTGCTCGCCGCGCACGCCGACCTGGCCACCGTCGAGTACGCGCGCGGCCAGTGCACTGTGGCCCGCGACCGCCTCCAGGACGCCTGGGAGCTGCACCGCGAGGTGTACGGCGACGGGCACCCCAGCGGCATCAAGATGCTGGCGCGGCTCGGAGCGATGCAGCGCGACTGCGGGCAGTTCGCCGAGGCACACGACAACCTGGCGCTCGCCCGCGAGCTGTGCCGACAGCACCTGCCCGCCGACGACCCGCTGGCCACCCAGGTGGCGGCCCTGGCCCGGGCAGCGGCCAGTCCCGACCACGCCTGCGCCGACGACCCGCCCACGGCTCGGGACACGCCGGTCGTGCCGGCCGCCCGCGTCCCACCGCACGGCGACGGGCCGGCCGAATCCGGCTACCACCCGCAGGCAGCCGCGACCCACCACGCCGGGGCGGTGCCGAACCCCCGGCTGCCCTCCGACGAGGCGGTCGGGTCAACGGGGAGCAGATGGTCGACCGAAGCGGCGGACGAGCCGTCGCCCCAGCCCACCGACCCTCCGGTGCCCCCGTCGGTGGTCGGGCTGGCCGGCGGCACGCAGGAGCAGCCCGGGGTGTACCGGCTGCACCGACCCGCCGACCCGTACGCGTCGCCCAACCCGAACCCGCCGCCCGAGCAGCACCAACCGTCCGACCCGTACGCCCGGCCAGACCCGGACCACTCATCCGACCCGTACGCCCGGCCCGATCCGTACGCGCAGGTCGAGCCGTACACGCCGTCGCGGCTGCTGCCGGTGCCCGTGCACCGCGCGCCGCCGGAGCAGCGCAACCGGCTGGTGCCGGTGCTGGTGGCCGGCGTCGTCGTGGTGCTCCTCGGCGCGGCAGCGGTGATCGCCGGGGTGGCCCGGGTCGACGGCGACGACGAACCGACCCCGCCGCCGGCCAGCGCCTCTCCCACCGCCGGCGCGCCGGCCAGCACCGCGCCCGCCCCGGGCGGCACGGCACCCACGTCGGCTGCTGCAGCGGCCCCGCCCGGCACCCCACCCAGCGCGGTGACCCTGCGCGACACCCGGGACAGCATCGCGCTGAACTGGACCTATCCGGCCGGCGGCGAGGGCCCGGTGGTCATCGCGGGCGGCCGCACGGGGCAGGCCCACAACATCTTCGCGACGCTGCCCGCCGGCACCACCAGCTTCGTCATCTACGCGCTCAACCGCACCAACGACTTCTGCTTCACCGTCGCCGTCGCCTGGTCCACCGACACCGTGGCCCGTTCCAAGCAGGTCTGCACCCGCCGCCGCTGACCCGCCAGCCGCTGCCCTTGCCCGCTACGCCCCGCCCCACCGCTTTGCCGCTAACCCCGCAGACCTCACTCAGCGTGGGCCTACCCGTTGACGAACCTGCCGTGACAAACCGTCACACCCGGCGCCCCCGCCCACACTCACCCCCAGGCTTTGCTCTGCTTATCTATACGCACCACCTCGGCTGACCAGCTGAAACGTCGTGGCCGTCGCTTCGACACGCACCGGCGAGCATCACGTTGGGTAGCTGTCGCGTCCGCGGGTGCAGAGCAAAGGGGGCATCGGTGGTCGGTGGGGGGAGGTCGCCGTCACGGCCCGTCTAAATTGGGGGGTCCTCGGCTGGCAACGCCGGCAGCAGCAGGCACACCCGTAGCCCTCGCTGCTCCGGCGCGTCGGTCAGGGTGATGCTGCCGCCCGCGCGTCGAACCAACTCCCGGACGATGGCCAGCCCCAGGCCGGCTCCCCCGTCGTCGCGGGCCCGTCCGTCATCCAGCCGGGTGAACCGGTCGAAGACCCGCTCCCGGTCCGCCACCGCGACCCCCGGGCCGTCGTCGGTCACCGTCACCAGGTGGTACGCCCCGACGTCAGGCCCGACTCTAGAGCCCACCGTCGGTGCCCCCGTCGACGCCGCGAGCACGACACTGCCGTGCGCGTGGCGTACCGCGTTGTCGACCAGGTTGGCCAGCACGCGACGCAACTCCTCGACGGTGCCGATCGTCCAGAGCGGGCCCGCCGGCGGCGTCACCCGCACCGGCGGTGACGGGTAGCGGGCGGCGACCTCGGTCAGCAACGCGCCCAGCTCCACCGGGCCGGTCCCCCGGGCCGGCGGAGTCTCGTCCAGGCGGGCCAGCAGCAGGAGATCGTCGACCAGGCGGCTCAGCCGGTCGGTGTCGGCGAGCAGGTTGGCGGTCACCGCCGTCCAGTCCGTCCGGTCGGCGAGGCGCTGGGCCACCTCCAGCTCGGTCCGGATGTTGGTCAACGGGCTGCGCAACTCGTGCGCGGCGTCGGAGACGAAGGCCCGCTGCCGGACGCGGGCGGACTCCAGCCGGCCGAGCATGCCGTTGAGGGTGACCGCCAGACGGTGGATCTCGTCGGCCGACGCCGGCACCGGCAGCCGGCCGGCTCCGGCCCTCCCGGTGATCTCCTCGGCGCCTCGACGTAACGCCTCGACCGGCCGCAGGGTCGCGCCCACCACCCGCCACGCCACCCCGGCCAGCACGGCCACCAGCAACGGGAAGGCCACCAGCAGGATGGTCCGGACCACATGGGTGCTGTGCCGCACGTCGGCCATCGAGCGGGCGACCAGCACGGTGAGCGGGTCGGCCGCGGTGCCGGCGGGTACGGCGACCACCCGGACCGGGCCGACGAGCCCGACCCGCTCGGCCGGCACCTCGAGCCGCTGCCGACCGTCGCGGTTCAGTCGCTCCGGGCGGACCATCGGCACCAGACGGTCGGCGTCGATCGAGGCCGCCCGGATTCGTCCCTGCCCGTCGACGACCTGCACGCGGACCTGCCCGCCCGCCACCGGCAGCGGGTCGGGCAGCGCGTCCTCGGCGGCGAGCAGGGCGACCGCGTCGGCGGTGCGGAACGCCTCGGTGTCGACAGTGCGTTGGAGCACGAAGCCGAGCGCGCCGAGCAGCACCACCCCGCCCAGGGCCAGCCCGATGGTGAGACCGACCACACCGATCGCCATGAGCCGCCCGCGCAGCCCGAGGACCGGCATCCGGCCGGGCTTGCCCCGACGGGTGGCGGCCGGCCCGTCGGCGGTCACGTCGCCAGCCGGTAGCCGGCGCCCCGGACCGTCTCCAGCCGGTCCCGGCCGAGCTTGCGGCGCAGGTAGCCGACGTACACCTCGACGGCGTTCGGCGCGGTCTCCAGGCTCGCGTCCCAGACGTGGTCCAACAACTCAACCTTGGAGATCACCTGGCCCGGCCGGCGCATCAGGTAGTCCAGCAACGCGAACTCCCGCGCGGTCAGCGCCACCTCAGCGTCCGCCCGGGTCACCCGTCGGCGGGCCGGGTCCAACCGCAGGTCACCGACCGCCAGCACGGTCGGGCGCTCCGGCGCGCCCCGACGCAGCAGCGCCCGCAGCCGGGCCAGCAGCACCACGTACGAGAAGGGTTTGGTCAGGTAGTCGTCGGCGCCGCAGTCGAGGCCGTCGGCCTGGTCGTACTCGCCGTCCTTGGCGGAGAGCATCAGCACCGGCAACCAGTGCTGCTCCGCGCGCAGCCGCCGGACCAACTCGTACCCGGAGAGGCCGGGCAGCATCACGTCGAGGATCATGGCGTCGTACCCGCCGTGCCGGGCCGCGTCCAGGCCCGCCGGGCCGGTTGCCGCCACGTCCACCGCGAACCCCTCCGCCTGGAGACCGCGTTGTAGGGCGGCCGCCAACCGGGCCTCGTCCTCCACCACCAGCACCCGCACAGCTCAAGGGTGCCACCCGGGTCAATCGGCGCGGTTCGGTGTCCTCAGCGCGCTCACAGCACAGACGAGGCAAGATGGCCGCAGGAGGTGCCACCATGTCCGTCCTGAGAAGCCGTCCCGTCCTTCGCTGGTTGGTTCCGGCCACCGCGGCCGTCGCCGTCATCGGCGGCGGCGCGGCGATCGGCACGTTCGCCGCCGAGGCCGAGCCGAGCCTGCCGCCCCGAACCGCCGCTCAGCTCCTGGTCGACCTGCAGACATCCCGGCTGGAGGGGTTGTCCGGGACCGTCGTGCAAGGCGCCGACCTCGGCCTGCCGCCACTCGTCGGTCTGGTTCCCGGTAACGAGCTGACCACCCTGCTGACCGGCACCCACACCCTGCGGGTCTGGTATTCCGGGCCGGACCAGCAGCGGGTCGCGCTGATGGACACGCTGGGCGAGCAGGACATCATCCGCAACGGCCGGGACCTGTGGACGTGGCAGAGCCGCAGCAACACCGCCACCCACCGCACACTGGGCGCCGACGCCGGGGCCTGGAAGCCCGCCCCCGAACCGGCAGCGAGCCTGCCGGCCACCCCGCAGGAGGCCGCCGACCTGGCGTTGGGCGCGATCGACCCGAGCACCGAGGTCAGCGTGGGCCGGTCGGCCACCGTCGCCGGCCGGGACGCGTACGAGTTGGTGCTCCAGCCGCGCGACCAGGACTCCCTGGTGCACCAGCTGCGGATCGCCATCGACGCCAAGCAGCACGTGCCGCTGCGCTTCGAGGTGCTCGCGAAGGGCAGCGACCGGCCGGCGTTCGAGGTGGCCTTCACCCAGGTCGACTACCGCCGCCCGGACGCCGACCAGTTCCGCTTCAACCCGCCGCCCGGCGTGACAGTCAACGAGGAGAAGGCCGAGCGCCCGACGGGCAAGCCCGGTCACGTCGAGCCGGCGGGCGACCCGCAGGTCCGCGCGGTGGGCGACGGCTGGACGACAGTGCTGGTCGGCCGCCTCGACGGGGCCGGTGTCGGCCGGAAGCCCGCCACGAAGCCGGCCGCTCCCCCGGCCGGCACCGCACCGGACCTGGACATGTCGAAGCTGCTCGGCGGGCTGCCGGCGGTCAGTGGCGACTGGGGCAGCGGTCGGCTCTTCACCAGCAAGCTGTTCAGCGTGCTGCTCACCGACGACGGCCGGGTGCTCGCCGGAGCGGTGACGCCGGAGCGGCTCTACCAGGCCGCGCGCGGCTGATCTCCGCAGTGTTCGCGCCGGGTCGACCTGACGGTCGGCCCGGCGCTTCGCTGTGGGTAAGACCGAGGTCAGGAGACGCCGAGGGCGCTGAGGTACGCGTCGGCGAGGACCGCGTGGCCGGGCAGGTACGGATGGACCCGGTCGTCGGCCCAACGCGTCGCCGGACTCACCGCCAGCACCCGGTCGAACGCCGCCTGGTTGGGCACGTGCACCGCGTCGAACTCGGTGGCCAGCCCCGCCACGACCGCCGCGTACCGGTCGGTGTCGGCGCGTTGCGGGACGCTCCGGTCGGCCTCGATGAAGAACGGGTCACCGAGGATCAGTCGGCAGCCGGTGGCGTCGACCGCCCGACGGAGCAGGTCGCGCAGGGTGCGCTCGTACTCCTCGATGCCGACGGCCTCATCCGGCCGGTCACCGTAGTGCCGCCAGATGTCGTTGATGCCGATCAGCACCGCGAGCCAGTCGGGGTGCTCGGCGATGGCGTCGTCGTCCCAGCGGGCGGCCAGGTCGCGCACCGTGTCGCCGCCCACACCCCGGTTGACCCACTCCAGCTCCAACTCGGGGTGCCGGGCGTCGACCAGGGCGCGCACGAGACTCACATATCCGCTGCCGTAGGGCGCGGCGACGTCGCGTCGACCACAATCGGTGATGCTGTCCCCGATGAAGACCACCCGTTGCCCGGTCCGCAGGATCATCCGCCGCCACCTCGCGATCACCGGCGCGCCGGACCGCCGGGCTTGGTGAGAACCGGCGGAACGCGCTATCTTCAACAGTTCGAAGGCACAAAAAAGAACGGCTAAAAGCCGTTCCTGCAAAGGATTCTAATCTTTAGGGAGACGGCTTGTCAAGGCACTCCGGCGGTTCCGGCGAATTGCCGCTCGACGACGAGATCGGTCGCGAGCAGGAGTACGTCTCGATGCTCTACAACCGGCTGGACCAACTGCGTGAGCAGGCCGCCCACCGGCTCACCGCCGAGCTGCACAACACCGGCGGCACCCTCCAGGACCGCTCGCAGCGCGACAGCTCGGTAGCGATGTACGCCGATCAGGTCGAACAGTTCTCCGCCGTGGAGAACGGGCTCTGCTTCGGCCGTCTCGACGGCGACGACGACTCCCGCCGCTACATCGGCCGGATCGGCATCTTCGACACCAGTGGTGACTACGACCCGCTGCTGATGGACTGGCGGGCACCCGCCGCCCGCCCGTTCTACCTCGCCACCGCCGCGAACCCGCAGGGCGTACGCCGTCGTCGGCACCTGCGTACCCGGCAGCGCAAGGTGACCGGGCTCAACGACGAGGTGCTCGACATCGACACCGCCTCCCCCGGCGCCCACGAGGAGCTGACCGGTGAGGCGTCGCTGCTCGCCGCGCTCAACGCGGGCCGTACCGGCCGGATGCGCGACATCGTCGAGACCATCCAGGCCGAGCAGGACGAGGTCATCCGCGCGGAACTCCCGGGTGTGATGGTGGTCCAGGGCGGCCCCGGCACCGGCAAGACCGCTGTCGCGCTGCACCGGGCGGCGTACCTGCTCTACACGCACCGCCGGGAACTCTCCAGCCGTGGCGTGCTGCTGGTCGGCCCGAACGCGACCTTCCTGCGCTACATCTCCCAGGTGCTGCCGACGCTGGCCGAGACCGGCGTGCTGCTGCGTACCCAGGGTGATCTCTTTCCCGGAGTGAGCGCCCAACGGACCGAGCCGGCCGGAACCGCGGCGCTCAAGGGCCGGGCGGTGCTGGCGGAGGTGTTGGCGCTGGCCGTCCGGGACCGGCAGTGGGTGCCGGACGAGCCGCTGGAGATCGAGGTCGAGCGGGAGACGCTGACCCTCGACCCGGAGATCGTGCGGGCGGCCCGGGATCGGGTCCGCCGCGCCGAACGACCACACAACCTGGCCCGCGCGTTGTTCGACGTGGAGATCGTGCACGCGCTCGCCGACGAGGTGGCCGAGCGGATCGGCGCCGACCCGCTCGGCGGGGACAACCTCCTCGACGAGGCGGACCGGGCCGAGATCCGCCGCGAGCTGCGCGAGGAGACGGAGATCCAGGCCGCCCTGGACCGCCTGTGGCCGGTGCTGACCCCACAGCGGCTGCTCGCCGACCTGTACGCCGACCCGGACCGGATCGCCGCCGCCGCGCCGATGCTCAGCGAGGACGAGCGGGCGCTGCTGCGCCGCGAGCCCGGTGGCTGGACGCCGGCCGACGTCCCGCTGCTGGACGAGGCCGCCGAACTGCTCGGCGAGGACGAACGCGCCGCCGCCGCCCGGCGGGACCGCATCCGGATGATGGAACGGGAGTACGCCGAGGGCGTGCTGGAGATCGCCCGGGGTTCCCGCTCGATCGACGTCGAGGACGAGGCCGAGGGCGGTGAGATCCTGGGCGTGACCGACCTCATCGACGCGGATCGGCTGCTGGAGCGGCAGGAGGAGGCCGACCGGCTGACCACCGCGCAGCGGGCCGCCGCCGACCGCACCTGGGCGTTCGGCCACGTGATCGTGGACGAGGCGCAGGAGCTCTCGCCGATGGCCTGGCGACTGCTGATGCGCCGCTGCCCGAGCCGGTCGATGACGATCGTCGGGGACGTGGCACAGACCGGCGCGCTGAGCGGCACGCCGTCCTGGGCGGACGCCCTCGCCCCGTACGTCGAGCAGCGGTGGCGGCTCACCGAGCTGACGGTCAGCTACCGCACTCCCGCCGAGATCATGGCGGTCGCCGCCGAGGTGCTGGCCGAGATCGACCCGGCACTGCGGCCGCCGCGCTCGGTGCGGGAGAGCGGCGTACCGCCGTGGGACCGGACGGTGCCCGACGACCGGTTGGCGGCGGAGTTGGTCGCCGAGGCCACCCGGGAGGCGGCCGGGCTGACCGAGGGGCGGCTCGGGGTGCTCGTGCCGGCCGGCCGGGTGGGCGAGCTGGGTGCGGCGGTGACCGCCGCCCTGCCGGAGGCCGCCGTCGGTGAGCATCCGGAGCTGGAGAGCCGGGTGGTGGTGTTGACCGTCGCGCAGGCCAAGGGGTTGGAGTTCGACTCGGTGCTGGTGGTCGACCCGGACCGGATGGTGGCCGAGTCCCCCCGCGGACGAAGCGACCTGTACGTAGCCCTGACCCGCGCCACCCAACGCCTGGGTGTCCTCCGCCCGGCGAGCTGACCACGAAACCCGCCGTCCCCACCGAGTTGTCACTCGGCGGGGGCGGCGGGTGCGGGTTAGTCGTTTGATTTGTCCCTGATGGACTTTGCCGGGCCGGTTGCCGACGTTGACTGGTCGCTGGTGCCGCCGCCCATCGGGGTGCTGAGGCCACCGGTGGTGGCATCACCGGTGGTGGTCGGCGCGACGGTGCCCGGGTGTCGCTCCGGCTGTCGGGCCACCCGGCGTACGCTCGCCGGCCCGGCGGTGCCACCGGTGGTGGTCACCGCGCCCTGCCCGCCGACGGGGCCGCCGTCACGCAGCACCTGCGGGTCGATCCGTTCCTTCGCTGGATCGAACGGGTCGTCGCGCTGGATCTGACTCTCCACATCGGTGCGGGGCACAGTCACCTCGTCGAGGGCGCCCTTGCCGTACACGCCGCCGGCGATCCGATCCTCGGCCTCGCGGGCGGCATCCTGCCGCATGTCGTCCTCACGCACGTCCATCACCTCGCAGAAGCTGTGGAACTGACTGCGTGCCCGGCCACCGGCCGACCAAACCCGGCGTGACCGGAAGGTCGTCCACGGCGGTTCACCAGCACGCCGCCCGCCGGCCGTCTTCCCGCAGCCCGAGATGTCCATGCTGTCCCGCGACCGGTGGGAGATGCCCGCCGGCAGGAGGGGATGACAGCGTGCGCACAGTACGCCGTACCGCCGTCGCGGCCCTGGTGGCCGCGACGGTGACGACCGGGCTCGCGGTGCCCGCCCAGGCGAAGCCACGACCGGACCGGACATTCGACGTGCAGGCCCACCGGGGTGGCCTCGGGCTGCGGGTGGAAAACACTCTCGCCTCCTTCGGCAACGCCCTCCAGCTCGGGGTAACCACCCTCGAACTGGACGTGCAGATCACCGAGGACGGCCAGGCCGTCGTCACCCACGACCGCAAGGTCACCGGCACCAAGTGCGTCGACACCACAGCGGTGACGCCCGGTGACCCGGAGTTCCCGTACGTCGGGAAGTACATCAACACGCTCAGCCTGGCCCAGGTGCGCTCGCTCGACTGCGGCTCAAAGACGCTGCCGGACAAGCCCGGCCAGCTCGCCGTCCCCGGTGCCCGGATGCCGCTGCTGCGTGAGGTCTTCGCCCTGGTCAACCGCTACCGGGCGAAGGACGTGAAGCTCAACGTCGAGACCAAGGTCGAGGCTGGCGCGCCGACCGAGACCGCCCCCCGCGAGCAGTTCGTCCGGGTCGCCGCCGCCGAGATCCGCGCCGCCGGGCTGCTCAAGCAGGTCACCATCCAGAGCTTCGACTGGGGCGCGCTGATGCGCATGCGTCAGGTCGAGCCGAAGCTGCCGCTGGTCGCCCTGACCAACTACGACTTCCTCCAGACCGGCCAGCCGGGTGCGTCACCGTGGCTGGGCGGGCTGGACATCGACGACTTCGGCGGCGACCCGATCAAGGCGATCCGCAGCTTCGGCGTCAGCGCCTTCTCGCCGGTGCACGGGTCCCCGCAGAACGGCACTGTCACCGACCCGGGCTACAAGCCGTACGTCACGAAGGAGATGGTCGCCCAGGCGCACCGCTACGGGATCAAGGTGATCCCGTGGACTGTCGACGACGTGCCGACCATGAGCAAGCTGATCGACGACGGCGTGGACGGCATCATCACCGACTACCCGGACCGGCTGCGTGGCCTGCTGGCGCAGCGCGGTTACCGGTTGCCGAAGGCGTACACCGCGCCGTTCGACATCCAGGCACACCGGGGCGGTCGGGCCACCCGACCGGAGAACACCCTGCCGGCGTTCGCGAACGCGCTGTCCAACCGGGCCATCTCCACCCTTGAGCTGGACACCAACGTGACGGCCGACGGCAAGCTCGTGGTGCTGCACGACCGCACCGTCAACGGGTCGCACTGCGTCGACACCGCCCCGGTGCGCCCGGGAGACCGGAAGTTCCCGTACGTGGGCAAGCCGGTGCACGAGTTGACACTGGCGCAGCTCAAGACCGTGGACTGCGGCACGAAGACGCTGCCCGAGCTGCCCGCCCAGGTGCCCGCGCCCGGTGCCCGGATTCCGACCCTGGACGAGGTGTTCGCCCTGGTGAAGGCGAGTGGCCGCACCGACATCGGAATGAACATCGAAACGAAGATCAGCCCGGTGGTGAACGACACCGAGCCGTACCGCAGCTTCACCCGCAAGCTCGTCGACGCGATCCAGCGGGCCGGCTTCACCAGCCGGGCCACCATCCAGTCGTTCGACTGGCGCACCATCACGTACGCCCGGCAGCTCGACCGGCGGATCGGCACTGTCGGCCTGGTCTGGCAGTACGGCCCGGCCGAGTGCGCGACCCTCGCCGACGAGTGCTCGCTGCAGGCGGTCTACGGCAACCCGTCGGTGAAGAGCCCGTGGACCGGTGGGCTGGACTGGTGGAAGTACCAGGACCTGGGCAAGCTGACCCGGGCCGCGGGCGCTGGCACGGTGTCCGCCAACTGGCAGGTGCACGACCCGAAGCAGGGCACTGTCGCCTCGACCGACTGGTACCTGCGGGAGAACCCGGCGTACTTCCACGGACCGGACGTTCGGACCCTGCAGACGCGCTACGACCTGAAGGTGATCCCGTACACCGTTGATGACGCGGCGGTGATGCAGCGGGTCATCGACCTGGGCGTCGACGGCATCATCACCGACGACCCCGACCTTCTGGTGAGCGTGGCGACCCGCAACGGCCTGCGCTGACCCGTCGACCACCCGATCGCCGGCCGGACTTTTCCGGCCGGCGATCGGTGTTACCTGCTCCGTGGCCTCGGGTAGTCGGGGGTTGTCCCCGCCACGAAAGCGAACCGTGCCGTGGCCGAAACGCGGTAGCGGGGCGAGGGAATGCAGGTACGACTCATCGCATCCTGAGGAGGACCAGATGAGCACGCAGGCTGCTTCCACCCGGCCGATGAACCGGCCCATGAACGACCCGCAGAATCCCGCTCAGATGCGGGACATGCAGACCCAGCAGATGCCGGTCATGCATGACGGGCGCCGCAACGACATGCAGGCACCCGGTACGGAGACCAAGCAGGCGTTCAAGACCACCGAGTTCTGGATCTACCTGATCGCGGTGGCCGCCGTACTGGGCGCGTCGCAGGTCGTCGGTAAGAACTCCGCCGGGGTGGACATCTTCCGGGCCGACAACGCCTGGTTCCTGATCACCCTGCTGACGCTTGGCTACCTCGGTAGCCGTGGCCTCTCGAAGGCCGGCAGCAACTGGCGCAGCGGCGAGGAGCGCAAGGCCCGGCACTGACCGGTTCACAGTGCACGGTGGCCTCCGGGAGATCCTCCCGGAGGCCACCGTCATGTTCGTAACGGGCTACTCGTCGCCACCGAAGTCGCCGAAGTCACCCTCGAACGATTCCTCGATCATCTCGCCGGCGATCATGCCGCCGGCGACACCCAGCGCGGCGCCGGCCACCATGCCGCCCATGCCGTGCCCACGGCTGTGACCGTGGCCGTGGCTCGGGCTGTACTGGGAGCGCAGGCTGCCGTAGCGGGACGTGGTCTCGCGCAGCCAGCCGTCGACGACCTGCGCCCAGTCCACCCGGTCAACGTCGGTGTGCGACACCTGGTAGCGGCCGAACGCGTCGTGCCCGGCGCTGAGGAACCCGCCGCGCTTGTCGCACTCCAGGATGACCTCCACACCACGCTGGCTGGTCACGAAGGTCAGCTCGACCTCACGGATGGTGCTCGCGTACTGCGGAGACGCGAAGAACTCGATCTCCTGGTAGAACGGCAGCGTCTGCTGCACGCCCCGGATGTGACCACGCTCCAGGTCGGCGTGCTTGAACCGGAAGCCGAGCCGCTGGAACGCCTCCAGGATCCGCTCGTGCACCGGCAGCGGGTGCACCGCCACCTGGTCCAGGTCGCTCTTGTCGACCGCTCGGGCGATCGCCAACTCGGTACGCAGACCCATCGTCATACCGTGCAGGCGCTGGCCGTACACGTCGGTGATCGGGGTCTCCCACGGCACCGGCAGCTGGAACGGGATCGAGAGCTGCTGCTTCGGGGCGAGTACGAGCGACCCGCTGACCGCCATGCGGTGGAACTCCATCGTGCCCGCGTACTCGGTGTCGTGCCCCTCGACCTCGACCCGGGTGACCAGGCCGATCACCACCTGCTCGATGGCCGCCTCAGCGTCGCCACCGACGAGGTTGACCTGCCCGTCGAGGGTCAGGCCGGGCCGGGTGTTGGGGTTGGTCAGCACGGTGTCCACGCTGGGACCGCCCACACCGAACGCGCTCAACATCTTCTTGAAGACCATCGGAACTCCTGTGCGACGCCGACCGCTCCAGGCTGGAGTCGGACGTGACTCGGACGGCACCCTATCCATCACCCCTGTGAGGTGGCTGTGAAGCGCCGCGCTGCCGCCACGTTCGTTGGCCACGCGATCAGCCCCAGCAGCGGGCGTTAGCCGATGACTTCGGCGCGCAGCCGCTCGGCGACCTGGTCGGGCGACGGCATGGCGACGATCTCGGCGCTGATCCGGCGTGCCCCCTCGGCGAACGTCGGCTCGTCGAGCACCCGGCGCAGGGCCGCCGCGACGGCCGCCGGGTCGGCCTGGCCGGGCATCAGCGCGAGGCCCGCACCGGACGCCGCGACCCGGTCGGCCTGGAAGAACTGGTCAGCGCCCTGGGGTACGACCACCATGGGGATGCCGCGGGCCAGCGTGCCGAGGGTGGTGCCGGCGCCGCCGTGGGTGATGACCGCGTCGGCGTTTTCCAGCAGCTGCGCCAACGGCACGAACGGGCTGAATTCGACCCGGTCGGAGTCGAGCTGGTAGTCCTCCGGCTTGCCGTCGAGGCCGAGCGTTGCCAGCACATCGACGTCGACGTCGGTGAGGGCCCCCAGAAGCGGACCGACGACGGCGGGGTCGGCGAAGACCGTACCGAAGCTCACCAGGACCCGGGGCCGGCCGCCGGCCGCCGGGGTGCCGCCACCGCTCGGGGCGTCGGGCGCCTGGTGGGGTTCGGGTCGCAGCGCGATCCGCTCCATTCCCGACGGTACGGCGAAGTTCTCGAACTGGAGACCGGGCGGGCAGGTGTCCAGCAGCCAACGACCGGCGGGGGTGCGCTCGGGTGCGGGCAGCCCGCGCTCCTCGTAGCGGGAGCGGACGACGGCGGTGAGCGCGTCGGTGAACTCGGCCGGCACCGACGGCCCGAAGGCGAGGGTGGCCAGGGGTACGCCGAGGCTGGTGGCGACCAGCGGTCCCACGAAGTCGACCATCTCGCTGACGATCAGGTCGGGTCGCCAGCTTCTCGCCTGCGCCAACGCCTCGTCGGCGGTCAGGTCGACCCGCACGCCGGCGAAGAACTCGGCGACCGCCTCGGGGGTGGGCTCGGTCGCCGGGTTGAGGCCGAGCTTGCGCCCCACCTCGGCGAAGAGCACGTCCGGCATGGGACCGGCCGGCAGCAGCTCGATCCCCTCGGGGGCGATGAGCGGAGTCATGCCTGCGGCGGTGATCACGGCGACGTCGTGACCCTGGCGACGAAACGCGCGGGCCAGCGGCAGCAGAGGGAGGAAGTGCCCAAAAGCGGGCACGTTTGAGAAGAGGAGTCGCATGATCATCAGAATACTCTTCTGATGAGTGCCGCCGTATAGTGCCCTGATGACCGCAGCTCACCCCCGCGCCAGCCGGCGTCAGGAGAGCGCCGAACAGACCCGACAATTGATCTTGGAGTCGGCCCAGCACCTGTTCCTCGCCCAGGGGTACGCCACGACAACAATCAACGACATCGCCGCGCGCGCCCGAGTAGCCGTGGCGACCGTCTACACAAGCGTCGGCGGCAAGCCGACCCTGCTGCGAGCATTGATCGAGGCGGGCGTCAACGACCCCGAGACCACCCGCAACGTGGCGGCCGTCGCGGTCGCCACCGACCCCCGGGAGGTCCTGCGCCTGATCGGCGCCGGGACCCGGTACGGTCACCAGAACCACCACCAGCAGGTAGCCCTCATGAAGGCGGCCGCCGGCATGACCCCGAGCGCGGCAACCGTGGCGCGGGACGCGGCGGCGGCCTACCGGCAGGCCCTGCGGGTCGGCGCGGTCCGCCTCGACGAGCTGTCGGCCCTGCGGCCGGGCCTCACCGTCGAACAGGCAACCCAGGTGCTCTGGTTCTACTTCGGGCTGCACTCCTGGCCGCAGCTCGTCGACGAGGGCGGCTGGTCGTACGACGAGGCCGAGCGGTGGCTGGTCGAACGGGCCGCCGAGGCACTGCTCAACTCCTAGCCGAACTCGCCCACCTTGACGCCGAGGACGAACGCGGTCCACCCCTCGGCGGGGTAGACGAGTGTTGCCGCCGCACGATCCTTGCTGTCCCGTACCGCCACTCGACCGGAACCGTCCAGAACCGGCCCCGCCTCAACACAGCTACCACCATTGCTGTTGCTCCGGGTGCTGATGTGCCAGGCCACCGCCGGCAGGGCTTCACTCATGGCAGTTCCTCCTTGATCTTCGAGATCAGCTTGGCCGCCTCGCGCTGATCCAACGCGACATCACGAAGCTGATCGTACGCAAGCGCGTAGCGCTTCGACTTTGGCGATTCCATGAAGCGGCGCCCGCCCAGTGTCTCGGCATACGCGACCTCCGGGTATGGCTTGGGCATCCCGAAGAGCACGAAGGAGCCATCGAGACCGGCATGCAGCCCGACCCTTGATGGCAGCACACGGACGTCGATGTTCGGCTGGCCGATCAGCTCGCCCAGATGGTGGAGTTGACCGCGCATCACGGCAGGGCCGCCAACAGGTCGGCGTAGCACGCTTTCATCGATGATCGCCGCGACACGGACAGTCGGATTTCGCGTGAGAACACGTTGACGGTCGATCCTGAGTTGCAGCCACTTGCCGACCGAGAAATCTGTCGCCTGCTCCCCCTCCGCGTTACGGATCACCGCCTCCGCGTAGGCCGGTGTCTGCATGAGACCTGGCATGAGGAAGGCATCCCAGGAGCAGATTCGCTCTGCCCTGCTTTCGAGCCAAGGGAAATCGATGAACGAGGCGTCAACCAACTCGTCGTAGTCGTCGTCCCACCTGTCCGTTCGCCAGGCATCCTCGGCGAGCTGGATGAAGCGGTTCCGCTCGCGCCCGTCGTGCTCGCCGTAGAGGTCAAGCAGCGACACGACAACGCCACGCCGGAACGGCCACTCGGCGCGCTCCCAGCGGGCGATCGACGAAAAGTCGCGCTCCAGGAACTCGGCGGCCTGCTTGAGAGTGATGCCGCGTTGCTCCCGTAGCTGCCGCATCTGCTGACCGAGCCATTGGGCACGCAATGTCTGCACGAACGATTCACGCCTGGCGGGCATGGTGCCCCTCTCCTCATGGACCCTCAAGACAAATTCCGTTGGTGTCGTTGCACCAACACCGAGGCCACTGGAAACGTGGCCTGCGGGTGAGGGTGATCGCCGGCCCCCGGGGACGCCCGGTGCAAACACGGCAACCGCGGCTGTGCCAACAGCCGAGAAGGTGACGAGAGACGGCCTCGCGAGTGGCAGGCGCATACCGGCTCTCGTCGGGTCTCAACTAGAGCGTCGGGATGTGCGAATCCCGGCTCCGAACCGACTTGACGAATAACTACCACGGCAAAGGGCCCCTTCGCGACCCTGACCCGCCCATCTGTCGACGACACGCGAGGTGATGAATGACCCGAGGCACTCTCTACGACGGCACGCTCCACGGCGGTCGGCTGGCTCGGCTGCACCCGAGCCAGGTCCGGGACCGGCAGTTCACCGTCGTCGGTTTCGGCCGACGAGGCCTGGACCCCGGGGAGGTACGACGGTTCCTGCACCGCGTCGCGCTCGACCTGGCGACGCTGCACCACGATGTGGCTCGGCTCAGCGAGGAGAACGCCCGTGTCAAGCGCGCGCTGCGCGATTGGCAGAGCGCCTGGTCCGAGCGGCGTCAGCCGTGAGCCCGGGATGGGAGCACCAGTACAGCGGTCTTTTCACGCCGTTGCCGCGGTTCGCCGTCGGGGCGCACGCGGAGAGGCCTCGGCATGTGATCCACCTGCCGGTGACGGTCACCGACCTGGCCGGAGCGCTGGATCTGGCCCGTACTCTCGCCCGGTCGCTGGCCTCGACGCCACAGGTCGACGTCGCCGGCATCACAGTGTCGGCCGAGGACGCGCAGCACGTACGACATTGGGTTTTCTGCGACCGGATCATGCCCGATCGCCGCCGCTGCGCGCGGCAGGCCGACCACGTGGGTGCCTGCCTACCCAACAACGGCCCCTAAGCCGAACCGCCACCTTCCGCGATCTTGCACTTTCTGTCCCGACCTAAGGGGCGATCCACGCATTTCGGCAACCGAAACCGCAAGATCGGCGCGGAGAGCGCGGGGGCGCGGGGGGCGCGGGGGCGCGGGGGCGCGGGGGCGCGGGGGGCACGGGGGCGCGGGGGCGCGGGGGCGCGGGGGCGCGGGGGCGCGGCATCAGTCGGTGTCCACGATCACCAGTTCGCCGACCTGTTCGCCGATCGTGGTGCGTGCCTCCGGCGGCAGCCCCCGGTCGGTGATCAGCACGTCGGCGGCCTCCAGCGGGGCGATGGTGGCGATGCCGATCGTCTCCCACTTGGTGTGGTCGGCGAGCACCACGAGCCGGCGGGCCGCGCCGATGAGGCAGCGGTTGACGCCGGCCTCCAGCAGGTTGGGCGTGGTGAACCCGGTCCGTGGGCTGAGGCCGTGCACACCGAGGAACAGCAGGTCGACGTTGAGCGCGCTGATCGCCGCCTCGGCCACCGGCCCGGTCAACGCGTCCGACGGGGTGCGGATGCCACCGGTCAACACGACGGTCTGGTCGGCGCGCGGGTTCTGGTAGAGCGCGTCGGCCACCGGGATCGAGTTGGTCACCACGGTCAGCCCGCGTACGTCGGAGAGCAGCGTGGCCAGCGCGGCGGTGGTGGTGCCGGCGGAGAGCGCGATGGCCATCCCCGGCTCCACCATCGTCGCGGCCCGCTCGGCGATGGCCCGCTTCTCCGCCTGCTGGCGGATCGACTTCGCGGCGAAGCCGGGTTCCTCGGCCGAGCCGGGCCCGGCGAGGGTCGCGCCGCCGTGCACCTTGTCGACCAGGCCGCGCTCGGCCAACACCTCCAGGTCGCGCCTAATCGTCATGTCGGACACGCCGAATCGACTGACCAGCTGACTCACCCGCACCCCGCCGCGTTGGCGGATCAGATCGAGGATGGCGGTCTGCCTCTGCTGGGCGAGCATGTGGGGAACCTCCTTCGCGCCGTGACCGTCGTCAGAATCAGGTCCGATCCTCACGGACCACCGCCACCTCACCGGCCGGCAGTGCCAGCTCACCGGCGCAGTGTCCTCCGGTCAACAGCTCGACGCCGTGCGCCGGCAGGCGTACCTCGGTGTCGGTGTGGTTGATCGCGAACAGCCAGGTCCGGTCGCCGTCGCGGCGGCGGACCACCTCCACTCCCGACGGCGCCGACGCCGCCGGGCGGACCTCGGCCTCGGCGAGCAGCCGGGTCACCAGCCGGTCGGTGGCCGGCTCGTCGAGCCGGGTGCCGACATACCAGGCGGCGCCGTCGCCCACCCGGTGGCGGGTCAGCGCCGGCACGCCCGGCAAGGGCCCATCGGTGTACGAGGCGAGCACCTCGGCGCCGTCGGGGTGCACCCACTCGGTCCACACGTCGGCGGTGCTGCCGTCGTCGAGGCGGACCTGCTCGCCCTCGCGCAGCGGGAAGAACTCCTCGGTCCGGACGCCGAGCAACTCCCGGAACGCGCCCGGGTAGCCGCCCAGCCGGATGTGGTCGTTGGCGTCGACGATGCCGCTGAAGTAGGTGACCGCCGCCGTGCCCCCGGCCTCGACGTACCGGTGCAGTGCGGCGACGTCGGCGTCCCGGACCAGGTAGAGGGTCGGCACCAGGACCAGCCGGTAGCCGCTGAGGTCGGTCGACGGGTGGACGATGTCGGCGGTCACGCCGGCCCGCCAGAGCGAGCCGTACAGGGCGTTCAGCCGGTCGGCGTAGGTGACGTCGACGCTGGGGTGCGAATCCAACTCGACACCCCACCACGCCTCCCAGTCGAACAGGATCGCCACGTCGGCGTCCACCCGACTGCCGCGTACCTCCGCGAGGGCCTTGAGGTCCGCGCCGAGCTGGCAGACCTCGCGGAACACCTTGGTGTCCGGCCCGGCGTGCGGCACCAGCGCGGAGTGGAACTTCTCCGCGCCGGCCCGGGAGGCACGCCACTGGAAGAAGAGCACCCCGTCGGCGCCGCGGGCGACGTGCGCGAGGCTGTTGCGGCGCAGTTGCCCGGGCAGCTTGGCCGCGTTGCGCGGCTGCCACTGGACGGCGCTGGTGGAGTGCTCCATCAGCAGCCACGGGTCGCCGCCGGCGACGCCCCGGGTGTGATCGGCGGCGAGCGCCAGCCCGAGGTGCGCCTGCGGGTCGGCCGCGGTCAGGTAGTGGTCGTTGGAGACCAGGTCCACATCGTTCGCCCAGGACTGGTAGTCCATGTGCTTGACGCCCATGCCGATCATGAAATTGGTGGTGATCGGCTGGTGGACAAGCGCCTTCAGTACCTCGCGCTCGGCGCGCAGTTGGGCGCGCAGCTCGTCGGAGGAGAAGCGCAGGAAGTCCAACTGCTGCGTCGGGTTGGCGAAGGTCAGCGCGGTGCGCGGCGGGTTGATCTCGGCCCAGTCGCCGTAGCGCTGACTCCAGAACGCGGTGCCCCAGGCGTCGTTGAGCCGGTCCAGGTCGCCGTAGCGCTCGCGCAGCCAGCCGCGGAACGCCTCGGCGCTGACGTCGCAGTAGCAGTGCGCGTTGTGGCAGCCCAGCTCGTTGGAGACGTGCCACATGACCACGGCGGGATGCTCGGCGTACCGGCCGGCGACCGCGCGTACCAACTCCAGCGACCGCTGGCGGAATACCGGTGAGCTGGGGCAGTACGCCTGTCGTCCCCCCGGCCAGAGGATCGCGCCGTCGGCCCGGCGGGGCAGCGTCTCCGGGTGCTCGTGGGCCAACCACGGCGGTGGGCTGGCCGTGGCGGTGGCCAGGTCGACCTGGATGCCACCGTCGTGCAGCAGGTCCAGCACCCGATCCAGCCAGCCGAACTCGAACCGCCCCGGGGCGGGCTCCAGCAACGCCCAGGAGAAGATGCCGACGGAGACCAGGTTGACCCCGGCCTGGCGCATCAGGTCGACGTCCTCGGACCAGGTTTCCTCGGGCCACTGCTCGGGGTTGTAGTCGCCGCCGAAATAGATGCTGTCACCCTGCCATCGCCGCATGACAGCTGAGGGTGCACCCGCTGGTCCACCGAAGTCAACAGGTTCCAACATCGAGCTTCTTTCCAACGTTTACCAGGTAACGGCCGTGTCACGACTGGGTTATCAGAGGCGAACTGCCCTCTTGACAGCGCACGACCGCAGGGTAGCTTGAGGCCCCAATGGCCGTTCGTGTTCGCCAATGTGGATTCTCGGTGGATCTCAATGTGTGATCACGGCGCTGGACCTGCCTTCACCACCCCCTGAGGCCCTTGGGCGTAGCTCCTTCTCATCCGCAGGAGGCACAGATGTCCCGTCCCCAATCCCAAGCCGAGTACCTGGCTCGGCTCGTACCGCCCTCAGTCGCCGGCATCAACCGACGATCGTTGCTGGCCGGCGCGGCCGGCACGGGCGCGCTGCTCGGCACCGGCCTGCTCGCCGGCTGCGGCGACGACTCCGGCTCCGGGGGGTCCAGCAAGGACGTGTCGCTCGGCTCGAACCAGTCCGACCCGAAGCCCAAGGACGTCCTGGTCAAGGTCACCGACGGCTTCAAGACCTCGTCCGGCGTGCAGGTCGCGGTCAATACGGTCGACCACAACACGTTCCAGGAGAACATCAACAATTACCTACAGGGCAAGCCGGACGACGTGTTCACCTGGTTCGCCGGCTACCGGATGCGCTTCTTCGCGCAGAAGGGCCTGGCCAGCGACATCAGTGACGTGTGGGGCAAGCTCTCCGGCTACTCCGACGCCTTCAAGAAGGCATCCACCGGCGACGACGGCAAACAGTACTTCGTACCGGCGTCGTACTACCCCTGGGCGATGTTCTACCGCAAGTCGGTGTGGCAGCAGTACGGCTACCAGGTGCCCACCACCCTGGACCAGCTCACCGCGCTCACCGCGCAGATGAAGAGGGACGGCCTCACCCCCATCGCCTTCGCCGACAAGGACGGCTGGCCGGCGATGGGCACCTTCGACATCCTCAACCTGCGCATCAACGGCTACCAGTTCCACATCGACCTGATGGCCGGCAAGGAGGCCTGGACCTCCGACAAGGTCAAGAAGGTCTTCGACACCTGGGCCGGCCTGCTCCCCGCGCACCAGCCGGACAGCCTCGGCCGCACCTGGCAGGAGGCCGCGCAGTCGTTGCAGCAGAAGAAGAGCGGCATGTACCTGCTCGGCCTCTTCGTCGGTCAGCAGTTCAGCAACGAGGAGCAGAGCGACCTCGACTTCTTCACCTTCCCCGAGATCGACCCGGCCATCGGCGCCAAGGCGCTCGACGCGCCGATCGACGGCTACATGATGGCCCGCAAGCCCAAGAACGAGGACAACGCCCGCAAGCTGCTGGAGTACTTCGGTGGCAAGGAAGCCGGCGACATCACTGTCAAGAACGACCCGGCCACCCTGGTCGCCAACGGCAGCGCCGACGTCAGCGGCTACACCGCATTGCAGAAGAAGGCCGCCGAGCTGGTCGGGTCGGCCACCGAGATCGCCCAGTTCCTCGACCGGGACACCCGGCCGGACTTCGCCTCGACGGTGATCATCCCGGCGCTCCAGCAGTTCATCAAGGACCCCAAGGACATCGGCGGGCTCACGTCGTCCATCGAAAACCAGAAAAAGTCGATCTTCACTGACTGACGGCGGAAGGGGGAGGACATCGTGTCCGACCTGCCCCTGATCCAAGCGGATCGCGCCGTGCCGCCGCCGGCCACGACCACCTTCACTGGTGGTCGTCGTCGGCGGCTACGGCTCCTGTCCCGCACCGACCGCGTGGTCATCACGCTGATGGTGCTCGTCCCGCTGCTGCTCGTCACCGGGTTCGTCTGGATGCCGGCGGCGGCCACCGTGCTGCTCTCCGGCACCAACTGGGACGGCATCGGCCCCCTCAACGAGATCGAGTTCGTCGGCGCGCGCAACTACAGCGACGTGGTGAACATCTACCCGCCGTTCGTGCCGGCGGTCCAGCACAACCTGCTCTGGCTGGCGGCGCTGTTCGTGGTCGCCACCCCGTTCGGCATGTTCCTGGCCGTGCTGTTGGACAAGGAGTTGCGGGGCAGCCGCTTCTACCAGACCGCGCTCTACCTGCCGGTGGTGCTCTCGCTGGCGCTCATCGGCTTCGTCTGGCAACTGCTCTACTCCCGGGACCAGGGGCTGATCAACGCCGTCTTCGGCAGCAGCATCGACTGGTACGGCGACTCGAACGTCAACATCTGGGCGGTGATGGTCGCCTCCGGGTGGCGGCACGTCGGGTACATCATGTTGCTCTACCTGGCCGGCCTGAAGGGCGTCGATCCATCGCTGCGCGAGGCCGCGGCGGTCGACGGCGCCTCGGAGAGCCGGACGTTCTTCCGGGTCGTGTTCCCGGTCATGCGGCCCATCAACATCATCGTGCTGGTGGTGACCGTGATCGAGTCGCTGCGCGCGTTCGACCTGGTCTGGGTGGTCAACAAGGGCCGCAACGGGTTGGAGCTGATCTCCGCGCTGGTCACCCAGAACGTGGTGGGTGAGGCGAGCCGGATCGGCTTCGGCTCGGCACTGGCAACGATCATGCTGGTCGTCTCGCTGGTCTTCATCACCATCTACCTGGCGACCGTGATGAGGGAGAACCGGGAATGAGCACCGCGACCGCCACCCGGCGTACCGAGGGCGAGGCCGACGCGCCGCCGCGCCGCCGCAAGCTGACCCCGTTACGGATCCTGCTGCACGGCTTCCTCATCGTCGTCTCGCTGGCCTGGCTCTTCCCGATCGCCTGGGCGGTGCTGACCTCGCTGCGCTCGTACGACTACACCGCCGCGAACGGCTACGTCTCCTTCGGCGGCTGGACCTTCGACAACTACGTCACCGCCTGGCGGACGGCGGAGTTCGGGCAGCACTTCATCAACTCGGTGTACATCACCGTGCCGGCGGTGCTGCTGACCCTCTTCCTCGCCTCCTGCGTGGCGTTCGTCATCGCCCGGTTCAGTTGGAAGCTCAACCTCGTCCTACTCGGGATCTTCACCGCGGCCAACCTGCTGCCCCAGCAGGCGCTGCTCATCCCACTGTTCCGGCTGTTCACCGAGGTGCCACTGCCGGAGTTCATGAGTGACTCGGAACTGCTCTACGACAGCTACTGGGGCCTGATCCTGATCAACGTGGCCTTCCAGTGCGGCTTCTGTGTCTTCGTGCTCAGCAACTACATGAAGGCGCTGCCCCGTGACCTGTACGAGGCGGCGATGGTTGACGGGGCGAGCATCTGGCGACAGTACTGGCAGGTCACCATGCCGCTGTGCCGGCCGGCCCTGGCCGCGCTGGCGACGCTGGAGGTGACCTGGATCTACAACGAGTTCTTCTGGGCCACCGTCCTCATGCGCACCGGCGACAAGTTCCCGGTGACCAGCTCGCTCAACAACCTGCGCGGTGAGTTCTTCACCGACAACAACCTGGTCTCGGCGGGCAGCGTGCTCGTCGCGGTCCCCACCCTGGTGATCTTCTTTATGCTCCAGCGGCACTTCGTTCGGGGCCTGACCTTGGGAGCCTCCAAAGGATGACGATCCTGCACCTGCGCCGCGCGCGGACCAGCCTGGTGCTCGACGCGCGCGGCCCGGGGCTGCCCCGGGTCGTGCACTGGGGCGGCGACGTCGGCGGCCTCGACGACGACGGCCTGCGCCAACTCACCGACGCGACAGTACCGCCGGTGGTGCCGAGCAGCTTCGACGAGCCGACAGTGCTGTCGGTGCTGCCGGAGGCGAGCGCCGGCTGGAGTGGACGGCCGGGCCTGGCCGGGCACCGCGACGGGGCCGACTGGTCCACGGCGTTCCGGCTGGACGGTCTCGACGTCGACCAGCCCGCCGACGGACCGGCGCGGGTGACCGTCCGGGCGTCGGACCCGGCCGCCGGGCTGACGGTGGCCATCGAGATCACGCTCGACCCGTACGGCCTGCTGACCGTTCGGCACCGGCTGCGCAACGACGGCGACGGCGCGTACGAGCTGCGGGAGCTGACGCCGGTGCTGCCGGTGCCGGCGGTCGCCACCGAGCTGCTCGACCTGACCGGCCGGTGGTGTCGGGAACGGTCCCCGCAGCGGCACCCGTGGCAGCACGGCGCCTGGGTCCGCGAGGGCCGGCACGGCCGCACCGGGCACGACGCCACTCTGCTGTTGGTGGCCGGCACCACCGGGTTCGGTTTCGGCCACGGCGAGGTCTGGGCGGTGCACACCGCCTGGAGCGGCGACCACGTCACGTTCGCCGAACGTCGGCCCACCGGCGAGTCCACCCTCGGTGGCGGCGAGCTGCTGGCCCCCGGCGAGGTCCGGCTCGACCCCGGTGAGTCGTACGAGACTCCCCTGCTCTACGCGGTCTGGTCCGACGCCGGGCTGGACGGGCTCAGCGACGTGCTGCACACCCACCTCCGGGCCCGCCCCGGGCACCCGCGCTCCCCCCGCCCGGTGACCCTCAACGTCTGGGAGGCGGTCTACTTCGACCACGACCTGGATCGGCTGCGGGCGCTCGCCGACCGGGCCGCGCAGATCGGCGTGGAGCGGTTCGTGCTCGACGACGGCTGGTTCCGCGGCCGGCGCGACGACACCGCCGGCCTCGGCGACTGGTACGTCGACGACGCCGTCTGGCCGGACGGCCTGCAACCGCTGATCGACCACGTCACCGGCCGGGGCCTCCAGTTCGGCCTCTGGGTCGAGCCGGAGATGGTCAACCCCGACTCGGACCTGTTCCGCGCGCACCCCGACTGGGTGCTCGCCGTGCCGGGGCGGCTACCGCCGGCCTGGCGTCACCAGCAGGTGCTCGACCTGGGCCGCCCCGAGGCGTACGACCATGTGCTGGAACGTCTCGACACGCTGCTCACCGACCACCCCGGCATCCGGTACCTCAAGTGGGACCAGAACCGGGACCTCACCGAGGCCGGGCATCACGGCCGCCCGGGGGTGCACGGGCAGACGCTGGCGGTCTACCGGCTCTTCGACGAGTTGCGCGGTCGGCACCCGGGTGTGGAGATCGAGAGCTGCTCGTCCGGCGGTGCCCGGGTGGATCTGGCCATCCTGGCGCGCACCGACCGGGTCTGGGCCAGCGACTGCAACGACGCCCTGGAGCGACTCAGCGTCCAACGCTGGACGGGGCTGCTGCTGCCACCGGAGCTGATCGGCACCCACGTCGGCCCGGAACGCTCGCACACCACCAACCGCGTACACGACCTGGGTTTCCGGGCGGCGACGGCGCTCTTCGGCCACCACGGCATCGAGTGGGACATCGCCTCGATCAGCGCCGCCGAACAGACCGAGCTGGCCGCCTGGGTGGCGCTGCACAAGCGGCTGCGCCCGCTGCTGCACGCTGGTCGGGTGGTCCGGGTCGATCACCCGGATCCGGCCGTCTGGGCGCACGGCGTGGTCGATCACGACAACACCCGAGCGGTGTACGCGGTGGCCCGGCTGACCACCTCGGTGACGCAGGCGCCCGGCGCGGTGCGGCTGCCCGGCCTCGACCCGGGCCGGCGGTACCGGGTGCGACAGGTGTCGGGCGTACCGGCTCCGGCGAGCATCGACCTGTCCCCGCCCACCTGGCTGGCGGGTGGTCTCACCCTCAGCGGGGCGGCGCTGGCCCGGGTGGGTGTGCAGCTGCCCGCCCTGCACCCGGAGCAGAGCCTGGTGCTGGAGGTCGACGCCGTCGACTGAAAAGATTCTGGAGAATCTTCGGCTGGGGTGTCGAGAACGGCGGGGCCTGCCTCTACCTCACTGTGAGAGCACCGACGACGGTGCGCAGGCGTGAGGAGCCAACCATGAAGTACATGCTGCTGATGCAGTTCAGCGCCGCCGGGACCGACTTCCCGAGCATCGACACCTGGACCCAGGACGAGGTCCGGGCGCACATCGCGTTCATGGGCGAGGTAAACGCCAAGCTCACCGCCGCCGGCGAGTGGGTCGACGGGCAGGGCCTCGGCGGCCCGCAGCAGGCCCGGATCGTCCGCGCCGGCGAGGGTGGGGCGCCGGTGGTCACCGAGGGACCGTTCGCCGAGACGAAGGAGTTCCTGGCGGGCTTCTGGATCGTCGACTGCGAGAGCCCGCAGCGGGCCGTGGAGCTGGCCGCGCACATCTCCACGGCGCCCGGACCCGGCGGCCGGCCGCTGAACATGCCGATCGAGGTGCACCCGGTGATGTCCGCCCCGGCACAGGAGCTGTGAGGGCTGAACACCGATCCCCGCATCGAGGACCTGCTGCGCGAGTTGGCGCCGCAGGTCCTCGGCGTGCTGAGCCGCCGCTTCGGTGACTTCGCCACCGCGGAGGACGCGGTGCAGGAGGCACTGCTGGCCGCCGCCACCCAGTGGCCGACCGAGGGGCTACCGGCGAACCCCCGTGGCTGGCTGATCCAGGTCGGCTACCGGCGGATGATCGAGCTGGTCCGCGGTGAGCAGGCCAGACGCCGCCGGGAGGACCTGGTCGCCCGCCAGGATCCGGACGACCAGCGGTACGCGCCAGCCCCGGACGAGGAGTTGACCGCCGAGCGGGACGACACGCTGGTCCTGCTCTTCCTCTGCTGCCACCCGGCGCTCGCGCCGACGTCGGCGGTGGCGCTGACCCTGCGCGCCGTCGGTGGGTTGAGCACCGCCGAGATCGCCCGCGCGTTCCTGGTGCCCGAGGCGACGATGGCGCAGCGGATCAGCCGGGCCAAGCAGCGCATCAGGGCATCCGGGCTGCCGTTCCGGATGCCCGAGCCGGCGGAGCGGGCGGACCGGTTGGTCGCCGTACGACAGGTGCTCTACCTGGTCTTCACCGAGGGACACACCAGCACCACCGGCCCGGACCTGCGCCGCGTCGACCTCGCGGCGGAGGCGATCCGGCTGACCCGCGCACTGCACACGCTGCTGCCGAACGACAGCGAATCGGCCGGGCTGCTGGCGTTGATGCTGCTCACCGAGGCACGCGGCCCGGCGCGGACCGGGTCCTCCGGCGAGCTGATCTCGCTGGCCGATCAGGACCGCAGCCGCTGGGACGCGACGGCGATCGCCGAGGGCGTCGCACTGGTCACCCGGGCCCTGCCGCGCGGGCCGGTCGGTCCGTACCAGGTACAGGCCGCCATCGCCGCCCTGCACGCCGAGGCGTCGAGCACCGAGCAGACCGACTGGCCGCAGATCCTGGCGCTGTACGAGGTGCTGGAACGCTTGGCCGGCAGCCCGGTGGTGGCCCTCAACCGGGCCGTGGCGACGGCCATGGTGCACGGACCGGCCGCCGGCCTGGCCGCCCTCGACGCGTTGGCCCACGACCCGCAGTTGGCCGGACACCACCGGCTGGCCGCCGCCCGCGCCCATCTGCACGAGATGGCCGGTGACCAGGCCCAGGCGATCGTCGACTACCGCATCGCCGCCGCCCGCACGAGCAGCCGACCCGAACAGCTCTACCTGACCATGCGAGCTGCCCGACTGGCCGCCGAGCCCGCAGATCTCCCGTGAAGACAGGGACCAACTGGTCCCGCGCGGCGCGACCCCGGCAGCTTCACCCCCCTGCGGACCTCTTCCGGGCCACTACCGGGGGCGGCAGCACGGGGAACAGCGGCGCGACCCGCCGCGGCGGCGTGGGTGGGTGGTGTGCTGGGCCGGCTTTGGAGCTGATGCCGTAAACGATTCATCCACTGGTCCGGGCGCCGGGCGCACGGCCAGTCCGATGGCGAAGTCTGGTTCGTCAACGGGGTCTGATTCGTGGCGAAGTCCGCTTCGTCGCCACAACCGATTCGTTTGTGACATCAGCTCCAAAGGCGTTCTGTGATAGCTGCCGAGGTCGTACGGACGCCACTTCACGGGCCGTACGGACACCACGCGACGGGTCGGCTCGACGTCGATCGGACGTGGGCGGGCCGGCCGGGCGGGGGCGTCGCCGGCACTAGCTCGGAGCGGTGTTCCTGGGTGAGTCGGTGGGGCTCGCCAAGCTCACCGGCATCGCACTGATCATCGCCGGGGTGGTCATCGTGAACCTGGCCGGGGAGCACTGACCACTACGGTGTCCGGTGGCCGGGTCCGGCGCGGACCCGACCACCGGTCCGACGGTCAGCTCGCCGTGCAGCTCACCACCGGCAGGCTGTTGGTGCCGGTCCAACTGCCGAGGAAGCCGAAGCTGGCGCTGGCACCGGCGGCCAGCCGTCCGTTGTAGTCGGTGTTGCGGGCGGTCACCGTGGTTCCGCTGCTGGTGAGGGCCACATTCCAGGACTGGGTGACGCGCTGGCCGTTGGCGAAGGTCCACCCGGCGGTCCAGCCGGTGATCGCCCTCGCGCCGGCGGTCACCCGTACCTCACCCTGGAAGCCGCCCTGCCACTGGTTGGTCACCGTGAACGTCGCCGTGCAGCCACCGTTCGGCGGGGGCGTCGTCGGTGGCGGCGTCGTCGGGGGTGGGGTGGTCGGCGGAGGCGTCGTCGGCGGTGGGATGCCGCCGAAGACGCTGGCCTCGCGGGAGGTCTGCCGGATGCCGTTGACTCCGTTGAAGAGGCGCTGGCCCCAGTCGGTCAGGCTCGCCGGATTGAAGTTGGTGGCCAGGTCGAGATACTCGACGCCGCCGCCGTTGCCGCTCCACGACCAGCCCAGCCAGCCGATCCCGTTGGCCTGGCTGTAGGCGAGGATGGCGTCCTCGTCCGGGTTGCCGTCGGAGTGGTTGAAGCCGAACTCACCGACCACGATGGGCAGCCCGGCGGTACGGAACCGGCCCAGGTAGTCGCTGATCTCCGCGGCGGTGTCGAACACCCCGTACATGTGGATGGAGAACACGGTGTTGCGGGCCGGGTCGGCGGCGAAGACCGACGCGGCGTTGTCGCGCATGGTGAACGACCAGTCCTGCCCCCAGTTCGGCGCGTCCACCATGATCGTGTGGGTCAACCCGCCGGCCCGCAGGCGCTTGATGGCATTGGCGCTGTCGGTGGCCCACGAGGCGTAGTTCTGGTTGCCGTACGGCTCGTTGCCGATGTTGACGATGACGTACCTCTCCTGGCCGGCGAGGACGTCGGCGAGGCTGAGCCAGTAGTCGACGGCGCGGTCGAGGGTGATCGCGCCGCTCTGCTCGCCGTACCCGGTGGTGTCGTGCACCTCCAGCACGCAGATCAGCCGGTTGGCCTTGCAGAGCGAGATGACGTTGGCGACGTCGGCGTTGGTGTTGCGGGTCCACCGGTCGCCGCTGGAGAGCACCACCCGCACGGTGTTCGCGCCGAGGGCCTTGACGTCGGCGAAGGAGCTGGTCTGCTGCGGGTACCAGGTGTGCGCGTGGTTGACGCCGCGCATGATGAATTCGGCGCCGTTGGCGTCGTACAACTTGCCGCCAGCGACGGAGAAACCAGCCGCGGCGTGCGCCGGCTGGCCGAACGCCAGCACTGTGACGAGCAACGCGAGAAGTGTCGCGCCGGCGGCGGAGAGTCGAGTCTTCATGGCCTTCCTCAGGGAGGACCCCCGGTGCCCGACAGGGGTGGGACGTGACAGGGGAAGGCGGCTGCAGCCCGGCAGCCGCGCCCGGCTCCGGCGCAGGCATCAGCGTAGGACGATGGATTGGTCCCCGCAACCGGTTCAGTAGACGGGCCCGCAGCCCGGACAGCCGCAACGGCCCACGCGGACGCAGGCCGTCACGGGGCGGTCATCCCCACCACAGGATGTGCGCCACACCGGCTCTTAACCGGTTAAGAGCGACGGTAGGCAGGCGGCCGGGATCCGTCAAGCACTACGGCAGCCGAACCGGACGGGAGGGTTGACCGCCGTGCACCGGGGTATCCCGGGAACGATCCGTCAGCGAGAGGGGATACCAGGATGGTCAGCGTCGGCTACACCCTGATGAGCGAGCAGGCCGGGCCCAAGCAGCTGGTGGACCATGCCGTACGGGCCGAGGCGGCTGGTTTCGACCAACTGGTGATGTCCGACCACTACTACCCCTGGCTGGACTCCCAGGGCCACTCCCCGTACGCCTGGTCGGTGCTCGGCGCGGTCGCCCATGCCACCTCCCGCGCGGAGCTGATGTCGTTCGTGACCTGCCCGATCCGCCGCTACCACCCGGCCGTGGTCGCGCAGAAGGCCAGCACCATCGGGGCGCTCTCGGACGGCCGTTTCACCCTCGGCCTGGGCGCCGGGGAGAACCTGAACGAGCACGTGGTCGGCGGCTGGCCACACGTCCAGCAGCGGCACGAGATGTTCGAGGAGGCGTTGCAGATCATCCGCCCGTTGCTCAACGGGGAGACGCTGACCTTCTCCGGCAACCACTTCGACGTGCCCGACGCGTACGTCTGGGACCGCCCGGAACGGCCGGTGCCGATGGCCATCGCCGCGTCCGGTCGACAGTCCGCGACGCTGGCCGCCGAGTACGGCAACGGCCTCATCTCCACCGAACCCGACCGGCACATCATCGAGATGTACGACGACGCCGGGGGCGCCGGCCAGCCGCGCTACGGCCAGGTGGCCATCTGCTACGGCCCCGACGAGGCGGAGTGCCGCAAGATCGTGCACGACCAGTTCCGCTGGTTCGGAATGGGTTGGAAGGTCAACGCCGACCTGCCCGGCCCGGAGTCCTTCGCCGCCGCCACCCAGTTCGTCCGCGAGGAGGACGTCGCCGAGGGCATCTCCTGCGGTCCGGAGGTGGACGCGCACGTCGAGGCGTTCCGCAAGTTCGTCGACGCCGGCTTCACGCACGTGGCGATCATCCAGGTCGGTGGGGAGACGCAGCCGATGTTCCTGGACTGGGCGCAGGAGCAACTGCTGCCCCGGCTGCGCGAGCTGTGAACCGAGGTGCGGCACCTCGGCCGCCCGGATCGACCCGCAGCAGCGCCGTCGGCCGGTTCGGGCCGGCCGAGCTGCGGCTCGCCATGGCCGCGCCCCGGCCGGCCGGCGGGCTGACCAGCGAGTGGCGGGTCGTCGACGGACTACACACCCACACCCGCCGCAGCGCCGACCCGGGGACCGGGGCGCCACCAGTGGTGCTCGTACACGGCCTGGCGGTCTCGCACCGGTATCTCACCCCGCTGGCCGGCGCGCTCGCCGCCACCCATCAGGTGTACGTGCCGGACCTGCCCGGCTTCGGGCTCACCGAACACCCCCGGGGCGCGTACGACGTCCGCCGGCACGCCGACCACCTGGCCGCCTGGCTGGCCGCGTACCGGTTGCCGCCGGTCTGCCTGCTCGGGCACTCGTTCGGCGCGGAGGTGGCCGCCGCGGTCGCCGCGACCCGCCCCGACGCGGTACGCGCGCTGGTGTTGGCCGGGCCGACCAGCGACCCGGCGGCCCGGTCCCGACGGGACCAGTTCGGTCGTTGGCTGGTGGACAGCCTGCGCGAGGCGCCGCTACAGGCCCCGATCCTGGTACGGGACGTCTGGAACGCCCGGCCCTGGCGGGTCCTCGCCACGCTGTCGCACTCGGTCCGCAACGCCATCGAGGTGGACCTCGTCCGGGTCAGCGCGCCGACCGTCGTCGTGACCGGCGGCCGCGACCCGGTCGTGCCGCGACGGTGGCGGGACCAGGCGACACGGCTGGTGCCGCAGGCGGCCCTGGTGGTCGTTCCCGGTGCCGCGCACAACGTGGTCACGACCGCCCCGACTGCCGTCGCGGACGCGATCCGGCACCTGCTCGCCCCTCATCCCGCACTCACGGACAGGTGAACGTCATGCGCTTCGGCAACACGGAGATCCGCCCGCTCGGCGGGGGCCTCGGCTGCCTCCTGATGATCCTCTTCTCGATCGTGGCCTCGGTGGTGCTGACCGTCCTGCTGAATCTGGTGCTCTGAGCCCCGCGCGTCTCAGCCGGGAGACAGCTCCAGCGTGGCGAGCAGCGGATAGTGGTCGGAGGCGGTGGCCGCCGCGCCGTCGCGGATCACCCGACAGTCGTGCGTGCGTCGCGCCACCGCCGGGCTGCCGAGCAGATAATCCAACCGCATCCCGGCGAACTCGGCCCCGCCGAGCCGGGTGGGCACGGTGTGACCGGCGACCTCCGGTGCGTCGACATTGCCCGACGGCCACAGGTCGACAAGGCCGGCGGCGAGCAGCCGGCCGATCGCGCGGGTGTCCACGGCGCCACCGGAGCGACGCAGGTGCCGCCGCCGGTACAGGGTGGGCATGCCGGCCAGGCGGGCGGTGTGGTCGACGGTCGGGTCGAGCGAGTTGAGGTCACCGGTGACCAGCGTCAGCGGCCCCTGGTCACGGCGCATCGCGGCGACCAACCAGTCGACCTCCATCCGCCGCCGACCCCCGGAGTACGGGTAGAGGTGGGTGCCCAGCACTGTGAACGGGCCGGCGGACGTGTCCACCACGACGCGGGCGGCGGCGTGGTGGAACGGACGACGCACCGATCCCGCGTCGACGACCCGGTACGGCGGCCGGACCAGCACCGCCACCGGCTGCCCGAAGCAGGACCGGGCCAGGTGGGGAATCATTCCCACCCGGCCCGCCACGCTGGCCATCAGCCCGTCCCGGTCGAAGCCGCGCAACTCCTGCAGGGCCAACACGTCCGGCGCCTGCTCGTCGACGACCTGGACCACCTGATCCAACCGGTCGAGTCCGCCGCGATCCCGCCCGCCGGTGCGGATGTTCCAGGTCATCACCCGCAGCACGACGGCGGCGCCTAGTCGGCTCGGCCGGCCCGCGCCAGCTCGTCGTCGAGGGTGTCCACGTCCTCCGACTCGATGGCCGGCCGGTTGCCTTCCTTCAGGTCCTCGTTGGGGCGGATCACCAGGTAGAGCAAGCCGATCCAGAGCGCGGAGAGCAGGATCGCGCCCATGAAGTCGGTCGGGTGGTGCATCCCCCGGTACATCCGGGACGTGGCCACCCCGACCGGCATGAGCACTGCCAGCGCCACGAAGATCCAACGCCACCACCGGTCGGTACGCGGGAAGACGATGAGGGTGATCGCCAGCCAGACGCAGATCGTGGCCGCGATGTGCCCGGACGGGAACGACGAGGTGGGCATCTGCCCGTCCAGGTTCTCCACCGGCGGACGTGGCCGGTCGATCGCGCGGGCAGACGCCAGGAAGAGGGTCAACTCCCCCACCATCGCCAGCGCCACGAAGAGCACCGGGCGCCAGCGCCGCCACACCGCCAGCACCAGCGGGCAGAACACCAGCGAGATCAGCAGGATGGCATGGGTGTCACCGAACTTGCTCCACCACCAGCTGACGTCGGTCAGCACCTCGGTGTGCCGCTCGGCGAACCACTGCGGCACCTTCGTGTCGAGGGTGTCGAAGAAGGTGCCCTTGGCGTGGTAGCTGACGTACGTGCCGAAGCCGTACAGCGCCCCGAACACGATCACCCAGCCGACCAGCAGCTCGGCCACCGCCGAGCGGGGATGGGCCAGCACGTGTTCCTCGGCCGGGGCGGGGGCGATGTCGTGCCCCGCCTCCGGCTCCAGGCCCTCGGTCAGCGGCGGCACCGGCCGCCCCCGCTCCCGCCGCCACAGTCGGAAGGCGTACGCGGTGACGCCCAGCCAGGCGGCCCCGAGCAGCCAGGCGGCCAGCACGTCGGAGACGAAGTGCACGCCCAGCGCGATCCGGGTCAGCCCGACCAGTGCCACCAGCACACCGACGCCGACGATGGCCGGCTTGCGCCAGCGGGGCGCCATCGCCGGCAGGAACACCAGCAGCAGCGCTCCGTACGCGACGAACGAGCCGAGCGCGTGCCCGCTCGGGAAGCTGTTGCCGGGCGCGCTGGCGATCGGCACGTCCACTACCGGGCGGAGCCGGCCGACAAGCGTCTTCAGTGACGGGTCCAGGATCAGGCCACCGACCCCCGTGATGATCAGATAGACGGCGAGTCGGGGCTGCCGCCGGATCAGCAACCCGACCACGGCGATGGTGACCAGCCAGATGAGGATCGGTCGGCCGCCCAGGTCCGTCACCGCCTGAAGGACGGTGACCAGCGCGTGGTGCGGGGCGACGAGCCCGTTGAACCACTCGGCGAGCCCGTGGTCGACATCCTGCAACGGGCTCCACTGCACCCGGACGAGCAACAACAGCAGCCCGAAGGCCACCCCGGCACCGGTGACGGCCACCAGACCGGCAATGCTCCGTTCGGCGAAATGACCGATCGGACGGTGCGCCACCTCTTTGACCGCGGTCACCCCGCACCTCCCTTGTGTGTCTGGCGAGGCGCTTTACCCGATCCGCGTCCGTCGTACACGCCGGTGCTGCTAGAGCGCCGACATGTCCCCGGTGTCGTACAGCTCGGCGCGGTCCGGGTCGGGCTCCCACAGATCCGGTTGGGCGGGCTCGCGCGCACCGATGCGCAGCGCCTCCAGTTGGGCGGCGAAGGACAGCCCGCCGAAGAGCGCCATCCCGGTCAGGTTGGCCCAGAGCAGCAGCGCCATCATGCCGGTCAGGGCGCCGTAGGTCTGCCCGAAACCGTCACTGAACCGCACGTACGCGGCGAGCAGCAGGCTGGCCAGCCACCACAGCGCCGTGGCGATGCCGGCACCGAACAACAGCCAGGACAGGCCGGGCTGGTTGCGGCGCGGCGCGTGTCGGAACAGCACGGCCACGGCGACCACGGTCAGCCCGAGACTCAGCGGGAAGCGGATCACGTCCCAGATGCCGTGGGCGAGTTCGCCCCACTCGTAGTGTTCGCGGACCGAGTCGCCCATCGCGCCGCCGCCGACCAGGATCAGGAAGCCGGCGAGCGCGGGCAGGCCGGCGGTGACGGCCAGCACGGCGGCTCGCAGGTACTTGCGCAGCGCCGGGCGGTCCCGCTCGACGCCGTAGATGCGGTTGGCGCCCCGCTCGATCTGGGCCATCGTGGTGGTGAGCGCGAACAGGCCGGTGAGCAGACCGAGGGTGAGCGCCAGCTCCCCGGCGTCCTCGACACGCTCGCCCTCGCCGAGCAGCTCGCCGACCATCTGCGAACTCTGGCCCGGGGTGAGCGCCAGGACGGTGTCGGCGACCACCTGGCCGCCCTCCTCGACGCCCAGCTCGCTGATCAGGCCGGTGAGGGCGATCAGGAACGGCACCACGGCGAGGCAGAGTTGCAGCGCGAAGGCCCGGGAGTGGCTGAACCCGTCGCCGTAGCGGAACCGGATGAACGCGTCCCGCAGCAGGTGCCAACCGCCCTGTCCGCGCAGTGTGTGCCAGGCGTCGTCGGCGGACAGCTCCTCGTCGGCCATCAGCCGGGTCTCCGGCACGATCCGGGTACTACTCACTGCGGGCTTCCTCGATCAGCTGCTCGCCCCGCTCCCCGGCACCTTGCGCGTCGACGGCCAGGTCGGGGGCGTCCTCGGGCTGGGGGACGCAGAGCCAGAGCGCCTGCGGCCGAACCTCCGCCCGCAACTGCCGGCCCGGGGAGATCAGGTCGCCGTCCAACTCCCGAGGTTGCGCCCGGTTGCTGGTGACCACCACCCGCCGGCCCCGGAAGATCTCGAGCTGCGGCACCTGGCCGCTGCGGCGGACCACCGCCCAGCCGAGCGCGAGCCAGTGCCGCAGGTTGCGCGGGGTGAGCACGGCGACATCGAGCCAGCCGTCGTCCGGCTCGGCCTCGGTCAACAGGGTCACGCCGCCCTGCAGCCGGCCGACGTTGGCGATCAGGACCGAACGGGCCCGGCGGCGTAGCGGAGGCCGGTCGTCGATGCGGATCTGCACCCGCATCGGCCGGTCCCGTAGGTGGCGGGCGGCACCCATCACGTACGCCGGCCAGCCGATGCGGGCCTTGGTGGTCTCGTTTGTGGCTTCGAGCATCTGGGCGTCGAAGCCCATGCCGGCCATCACTGTGAAGTACCTGTCCTCGACGGCGCCGACGTCGAGCAGCCGTCGGCCGCGTTCGACGGCGACCTGCAACCCGGCGGCGAGGTCGGTGGAGAGCCCCAGGTTGGCGGCGAGCAGGTTGCCGGTGCCCTGCGGCAGCACGGCGAGGGCCACGTCGGTGCCGACCAACCCGCTGACGCAGGACATCACTGTGCCGTCGCCCCCGCAGGCGAAGACCAGGTCGACGCCGGCCTTGACGGCCTGCTCGGTCTGGCCACGCCCCGGGTCGTCGACTGTCGTCTCGTACCACTGAGGCGCGGGCCAGCCGGCCGCGGTCAGGGCGTCGTCGACGGTACGGCGCAACTCGTCGAGATGGTCGACCTTGACCGGGTTGACCACCACAGCGGAGCGCAACCCGCCGTCGCCGCCCGAGGGCCGCCTGTCCTGTCCAGCATCCACGGCGCCAGTGTGCAGCACCCGGACGGCTTCAGCGACCCGGCGACCGGCGCACGTCGGAAGTGCCACAGACAGGTTTCAACCCGGCCCCACCCGTCAGGCCGCCGCCCGCAGTGCGAGCTCCACCCGCCGGCGCAGATCGTCGAGGTCGACACCGGACTCGGTGAGCACCAACGCGCCCAGCCCGTTGCCCTCCCGGAGCACCCCGAGCAGGATGTGCTCGGTGCCGATGTGCCGGTGGCGCAGCCGCAGGGCCTCCCGCAGGGACAGCTCCAGCACCTTCTTCGAGCGGGGCGAGAACGGGCCGCCGAGGTACCGCCTACGCCCCCAGCGGCGGCGTGGCGCCGGCACCGCCTCCCGTAGCGCGTCCGGGCCGAAGGACTGCTCGATGCGGGCCACGATCGCGGCCAGGTCGATGCCGATCTCCCGCAGCGCTGCGGCGTCCGCGTCGCCGAGGCCCGCGCCGCCGCTGGCGGTGTGCCGGCGGACGCGTTCGCGCAGGTCGTCGGCGCGTACCCCGGCGTCGGCGAGCACCCGGCTGGCCAGCCCGGCCTCGTCGGCGAGCAGGGCGAGCAGCAGGTGCTCGGTGCCCACCGGCCGCTGGCCCTCGACCCGTGCCTCCTCCAGCGCCCGCCGCACCACGTCGCGCGCCCGGTCGGTGAACCGTTCGAACATCACGCCTCCCAGGATGAGTTGACCGCCGGTCGCCCGGCGTGCTTCTTGTGCACTGCCTGCCGGCTGACCTCGAGCGTGTCGGCGATCTCCTGCCAGGACCAACCCTGTCGTCGGGCGTTGTCCACCTGGACCACCTCGAGCCGCTCGAGCAGCCGGCGTAGCGCGCGGACGGCGCGCAGCCCGACCCGGGGGTCGGTGCTGCCGGCTGCCGCCGCGAGTTCTGTCGCCTGACTCATGCCGTCAACATACGTTGACAGCGCGTCTCGTGTCAACCCTGGTTGACGAACGCTTGCCTGTTCCGTCCGCCGCACCCCACCCACCGACTTGACAGCGCTATAGCTAGCCGTTATCCATTAACGATCTAGACGAAGGATGTGCTCCGTGCAGGACGTGGTGCTGGCCATGCTGGCCAAGGAGCCGGCGCACGGATACCAGCTGCGCAGCCGGCTGCGTGCCGCGCTGGGCCCGCTGGGCGAGGCGATGAACGCCGGGCAGATCTACGTGACGCTGACCCGCCTCGGCAAGGCAGGGCTGGTGACCTCGCAGCGGGCCGAGGGCCTACCGGACCGGCCCGAACGCCGGGTGTACGCGCTGACCCCGGAGGGGCAGCAGCGAGTCGCCACCTGGCTGGCCGAAGTGAACTGGCCGAAGCCGGACCTCGCGGAGTTTCACCTCAAGCTGGTCGCTGCCGCGACAGCCCGGCTGGCCGATCCGGTGGCCCTGGTTGACGCCCAGCGGCGTGAGGTGCTGCGCCGGCTGCGCGACGCCCAACGGGCCGCGTTGGAGCGATCGGTGGATCCGGTTGCCGGGCTGCTGCTGGAGGGTGTCGTGCTGCGGCTGCGGGCCGACCTGGAATGGCTGGAGGCGTGCGAACGCCTATGGGCTGAACTTGATCCGACCGGACGGAAGGCGGGGGCGTGACCGGGTCGACGGTATTGCAGGCGCATGGCCTGAGCATGCTTTACGGCGACGAGCACGCGCTGGTCCGCGCGGTCGACGAGGTCGACCTGAACGTGCCGGCCGGGCAGTCGCTGGCGGTGATGGGGCCCAGCGGCTGCGGCAAGTCCACCCTGCTGTACCTGCTCGGCGGGCTGCAACGCCCGACCGGCGGTGAGGTGTGGCTGGCCGACCGTCGGATCGACACGATGAGCGAACGGGCCCTGGCCCGGCTGCGGCGTGACAGCCTCGGGTTCGTCTTCCAGTCGTTCCACCTCATGGACGAGCTCACCGCGGTCGAGAATGTGGAGCTGGCCGCGCTGCTGGCCGGCCATTCACCAGGCAGGGCCCGCAAGCGGGCGATGTATCTGCTGGACCGGGTGGGGCTGGCCGACCGCGCCACGCACCTGCCCTCGGCACTGTCCGGTGGGCAGCGCCAGCGGGTCGCCATCGCCCGCGCGTTGAGCAACGAGCCGCTGGTCGTGCTGGCCGACGAACCCACCGGCAACCTGGACAGCGCCGCCACCCTGGACGTGCTGCGGCTGTTCGAGGAGCTACGCACCGCAGGACAGACCCTCGTGGTGGTCACCCACGACCCCCGCATCGCCGCGGTCGCCGACCGGGTGATCGCCATGCGTGACGGCGCGTTCGTCGACGACAACCGACTTGCCAGCACCGCCACCGGCACCCTCTACGGCGGGCGGAGCTGACATGGCCGGCCGCCTCCTGCTCGTCTGCCGGCTACTGATGCGCGACCTGCGCCGTCGCCGAACCGAAACCGTCCTGCTTCTGACCGCGATCACCGCCGCCACCGCCACACTGACCGTCGGCCTCACCCTCAACGAACTCGCGGACCGGCCGTACCAACAGACCCGGACGGCCACCGCCGGCCCGGACGTGATCGTGACACCCCGGGCCACCGGCCAGGCCGCACTGGACGAACTCGCATCGCTTAGCACCGGGGCCGGCGTCACCGATCACAGCGGCCCCTTCCCGATCGCCTACCTGACGATGACGGCCCACGGCAAGTCCGCGCACACCGTCGTGGCGGGCCGGGACACCGCACCCGCATCGATCGACCGGCCCGCCGTGACCGACGGCACCTGGGTACGCCCCGGCGGCGTGGTCGTCGAGCGCGCCTTCGCCGACGCCCTCGGCATCCGCATCGGCGACACGGTCAACATCGGCGGCCATCCGCTGCGCGTGATCGGGACCGCGGTCACCGCCGCGAGAGCGACGTACCCGTACGCCGGGTGGCACTATCCCGGCAGCGTCCTGGTCGAGCGCGGCGGCCTGGTCTGGGTCGACCACAGCAACATCGCCACGCTCGCCGGCAGCCAGCCCCTGTCGTACACCCTCAACCTCAAACTCGCCGACCCGGCGGCCAGCAGCACATACCCCATCGGCGACCAGCTCACCACCTGGCAGGCGATCAGCTACCTCAACGGTCGGCTGTACAGCGACGCGCAGATCGCCCTGCTCGTCGGCAGCTGGCTGCTCAACGGCCTTGCGCTGGCCGGCGTCGCCGGCATCGTCGCGGGCCGGATCATCGGCCAACGTCGCCGGGTGGGGCTGCTCAAGGCCGTCGGCGCCGGCCCGGCCATGATCGCCGCCGTCCACCTCGCCGAGTACCTCGTGATCGGGCTTGCGGCCGCCGCCGCGGGCTTGGCCGCGGGCTGGTTCGCCGCACCCGCGCTGATCCGCCCCAGCGCCGGGCTCATCGGCTCCGTCAACGCCCAGCCACCTGCGCTACGCATGGTGGTCGCCGTCGTGGTCCTTGCCCTCGCGATCGCTGTGGCGGCGACTCTGGTGCCGGTGTTGCGCGCCGCCACCACCAGCACCGTTCACGCGCTCGCCGACGCCGCAACACCACCGCGGCGTCGGCGGTGGCGCATCTGGCTGTCACGGCGGCTGCCCACCCCCCTGCTGATCGGGGTACGCATCAACGCGCGCCGGCCGCGCCGCGCCCGGCTGGTCACCGTGAACGCCCTGATCACCACAACCACGCTCGTCGGCGTTTTCATGGTCAACAGCCAGGCGGTGCACTTCGACCTCGGCTACACCGAACTCGCCAACCCCCGGGTGGAACGGGGCGAGCAGGCCACGCTCGTGCTCACCGTCGTGCTGTGCATTCTCGCGCTCATCAACGCCGTCGTGAGCGCCTTGGGCGCGGTCCTCGACGCCCGGCAGCCACTGGCCGTCGCGCGGACGCTCGGTGCGACGCCCGCGCAGGCAGGCCTGGGGCTGGCGGTAGCGCAACTGCTTCCAGCCATACCCGGCGTCGCAGTGGGGATCCCGGCCGGCGTCGGGCTCGTTACGTTGGTCAGCACCGGCGAAGTCCAGTACCCACCCGGTTCCTCCCTGCTCGCCACCGCGCTCGGAGTCCTGCTCGCCATCGCCGCGCTCACCGCCATCCCCGCGATGGTTGCCGCACGGCGTCCGGTTGTGGACACACTCAGGTCCGCACCGACCTGACCGGCCGAGCCATCCGATCCCGCCCGCCGCCACGCTCATCCGACTACCCTCGGTCAGGGACAGCTTGGTCGTGCCGGGCGCGACGCCCGGGAGGTGATATCGGATGGCCGCACCCGCCGACGCAGCGGTGCTGGTCGGCCTCGGGTCGGAACTCGACCTCCCGGTCGTCGAACAGGCCGCGCAGGAGGCCGCCGGACACGGCCGGCCGCTGCATCTGCTGCACACCTTCGACTGGCGCGCGGCCTTCGCCGCGGACACCGTCGCCGCACCCCGCGACCAGGCCGAAGAGCTGATCACCCGCGCCGCCCAGCTCGCCCACCAGACCGAGCCGGGGCTGACCGTACGCGGGGAGATCGTCGAGAGCGCCATGCTGCCCACCCTCATCCGCCGCTCGGAGGGCACCTTCCTGCTGGCCGTCGGCGACAGCGGCATGGCGGGCAGCGGCCAGTGCGTTCCGGCCGAGACGACCGCCGTGCAGTTGGCCGCACGCGCCGGCTGCCCCCTGTTGGTGGTCCGACGTGAGCCACCGCCGCAGGGCCCGGTGCTGGTGGGCGTCGACGGCTCGCCCAGCTCCCACCTCGCCCTCCAGTGGGCCGTGCAGTGTGCGGCCCGCCGGGGCGCTCGACTGCTGGCGCTGCGGGTGGTCGAGTACGACGAGGACACCGACGCGGTCGCCGAGCAGCTCACCGAGGCACTGGCCCGGCACACCGGCCGCGACAGCACAGTGCCGACCGAGTGTCGCGTGGTACGCGGCGACCCCGCCGAGGTGCTGATCGACACCTCCCGCAACACGCAGGTGGCGCTGGTCGCCGCCCGCGGCGACGAACCGGGGCGGGCCATGCTGGGCGCGGTCGCCCAGTCCCTGCTCTACCACTCCCCGGCCCCGGTGGTAGTGGTCCGCGGCCTGGCCGAGGCGCCGCTGACCGGGCCCGACGCCCACCCGGCGCGAGACCAACGGCCCTGACCCGGGGCGTCCGCAGCGGCCAGGCTGGACACCGGACGCCCACTCCTACCCGCGAGAGGCAGCATGATGGAGACCGCTCTCGACGTGCACCGCGCCCTCACCGACGACGAGCTGCGCCGGCTGGACGCCTACTGGCGCGCCGCGAACTACCTCACCGTCGGGCAGATCTACCTGCTGGACAATCCGCTGCTGCGCGAGCCGCTGACCCCCGACGACATCAAACCCCGACTGCTCGGGCACTGGGGCACCAGCCCCGGCCTCAACCTGATCTACGCCCACCTCAACCGGGTGATCGTGGCGCGCGACCTCAACGCCATGCTGGTCACCGGCCCCGGTCACGGCGGGCCGGCCATCGTGGCCAACACCTGGCTGGAGGGCACCTGGTCGGAGCGCTACCACGACGTGGCCCGCGACGAGGCCGGGATGTCCCGACTCTTCCGCCAGTTCTCCTTCCCGGGCGGCATCCCCAGCCATGTCGCGGCGGACGTGCCGGGTTCGATCCACGAGGGCGGCGAGCTCGGGTACGCGTTGAGCCACGCCTACGGCGCCGCGTTCGACCACCCGGACCTGCTGGTGGCCTGCGTGATCGGCGACGGCGAGGCGGAGACCGGGCCGCTGGCCGGCAGTTGGCTCTCCGACGTGTTCCTCAACCCGGCGCGCGACGGCGCGGTGCTGCCCATCCTGCACCTCAACGGCTACAAGATCGCCAACCCGACAGTGCTGTCCCGGATCCCCGAGAGCGACCTGCTCGACCTCATGCGCGGATCCGGCTACCAGCCGTACGTGGTGGCCGGTGACGAGCCCGCCCGGGTGCACCGGACCCTCGCCGCGACGCTGGACCGTGTGCTGAGCGAGATCGCCGAGATCCAACGGCGGGCCCGCTCCGGAGGCGTCGTCGAACGCCCCCGCTGGCCGATGATCATTCTGCGCACGCCGAAGGGCTGGACCGGCCCGCGTGAGGTCGACGGCACCCAGGTGGAGGGCACCTACCGCGCCCACCAGGTGCCGCTGTCGAGCGTACGCGACAAGCCGGCGCACCGGGCCGAGCTGGAGCGCTGGCTGCGCAGCTACCGGCCGGAGGAGCTGTTCGACGCGACCGGCGCGCCGGTGGAGGAACTGCTGACGCTGCCGCCGCGCGGTGACCGACGGATGAGCGCCAACCCGGTCACCAACGGCGGCGTGGTGCTGCGCGACCTGACCCTGCCGGACTTCCGCGACTACGGCGTGGAGGTACCCGAACCGGGTACGCCGATCGCCGGCGCGACAGGGGTGCTCGGCCCCTGGATCCGCGATGTCATCAGCGCCAACCCGGAGACGTTCCGGCTGTTCGGCCCGGACGAGGTCGCGTCCAACCGACTGGGTGCGGCGTTCGAGGTGACCGACCGGGCCTGGGTGGCCGCCACAGTGCCCGGCGACGACCACCTCTCCCCGGACGGGCGGGTCATGGAGGTGCTCTCCGAGCACCTGTGCCAGGGCTGGCTGGAGGGCTACCTGCTGACCGGCCGGCACGGCGTGTTCACCAGCTACGAGGCGTTCATCCACATCGTCGACTCGATGCTCAACCAGCACGCCAAGTGGCTGAAGGTGACCCGGGCCATCCCCTGGCGGCAGCCGATCGCCTCGCTGAACTACCTGCTGTCCAGCCACGTCTGGCGGCAGGACCACAACGGCTTCTCCCACCAGGACCCGGGCTTCATCGACCACGTCGTCAACAAGAAGGCCGAGGTGGTGCGGGTCTATCTGCCGCCGGACGCCAACACCCTGCTCGCCACGATGGACCACTGCCTGCGCAGCCGGCACTACATCAACGTGGTGGTGGCCGGTAAGCAGGCCGCCCCGAACTGGCTGACGATGACCGAGGCGATCCAGCACACCCGGCGTGGCCTGGGCATCTGGGAGTGGGCCAGCAACGACGGCGACACCGAACCAGACGTGGTGCTCGCCTGCTGCGGAGACGTGCCCACCCTGGAGACGTTGGCCGCCGTCGAGCTGCTGCGCCAGAACCTGCCGACGTTGAAGGTGCGCCTGGTCAACGTGGTCGACCTGATGCGACTCCAGCCGGACACCGAGCATCCACACGGCCTGACCGACAACGAGTTCGACACCATCTTCACCCAGGACCGGCCGGTCATCTTCGCGTACCACGGCTATCCGTGGCTGATCCACCGACTCACCTACCGCCGCACCAACCACGAGAACCTGCACGTGCGCGGTTACAAGGAGGAGGGCACCACCACCACTCCGTTCGACATGGTGATGCTCAACGACCTGGACCGCTTCCACCTGGTCATCGACGTCATCGACCGGGTGCCCGGGCTGGCCGCCAGCGCCGCGCACCTGCGCCAACGGATGGTCGACGCCCGACAGGCGGCCCGCGACTACACCCGCCAGTACGGCGAGGACGACCCCCAGGTCGCCGAATGGCGCTGGGTCCGCGAAACCGACCCGACCACCCCCTGAAGGAGGACGACGTGCGCGACGCGGAGATCCTGGTCGGCTACGACGGCTCCACCGACGCCTCGGTAGCCCTGAACTGGGCAGTGGAGGAGGCGCGGCACAGCGGCCAGCCGGTGCGGCTGGCGTACGTCTTCGAATGGCTGACCGTGGCCAGTTGGGTCGGCCCGGGCGTGGCCCCCGGCGTGTGGCCGGACGACACCGCCCGCCGGCAGGTCGAGGACCTGGTCCGCAGGGCCGCGGCGGACGCCACCGCGGCAAACCCTGGGCTGACCATCACCGGCGAGGTGTACGACGGGCCGCCCGCGCTGGTGTTGCAGGAACGCTCGGCGGAGGCCGGGATGCTGGTGCTGGGCAGCCGGGGTCACGGCGGCTTCGGCGGCCTGCTGGCCGGGTCGACGGCGGTCTCGGTCGCGGCACACGCCCACTGCCCGGTCGTGGTGGTCCGGGACGGGGCCGACAGCGCCGCTACCGACACGTCGGGCCGCCCGGTGGCGGTCGGGGTGGACGGTTCGCAGCCTTCGCTGGTGGCGCTCGGCTTCGCGGCCGAACGGGCGGCGCAGCGGCAGCTGCCGCTGCGCGTCCTGCACGCCTGGACACCGGGCCCCGGCGGGGCGGCCGGGGTGCCCGCCGAGCGGGCCGCCGTGGAACAGGCGCTGGAGCCGTGGCGGCGAACATTCCCCGAGCTGGCGGTGACCGTCGACCTGGAGTCGACAAGCCCGGCCGCGATGCTGATCGAGGCGAGCCGGGACGCGCGGCTGGTGGTGGTCGGCAGCCGCGGCCGGGGCGGCCTCGCGGGGATGCTGCTCGGCTCGGTCAGCCAACAGGTGATCCAGCACTCCCACTGCCCGGTCGCGGTCGTCCGAGAACGCTGACCGGAGCCTCAGGCCATGAGCGTGCGGCGCCTGGTGCTGGCGCGAACTCGGGCCGAAATCCTCATCGCTCAAGATAGCCAATCCCGAGATCGGCCTCGCGGTCAGGCTTCTGCGGCTATTCGCCGAGCCAAGCGTTCATACACGGGAGCGGCAAACGCCTATTCGACATCTGCCGCTCCCACTGTCATCGGGCCGACAAACGCTCCCGAACAACCTTATTAACAAGATCAATTTCGACTAGATTAACGGTCCGTCAAGAACATCGTATTCACAGTAGAGACCGACCAGGTATTGCTTCGAGTATTCCCCTCCCTGCGCGATGTTCTGCGGCAACCATTCGTCCGGTCCGGGATCGAGGTCAACCACGCATCGCCCGGAAGAACAGTCAAGATTCAACCCATCCGACAAAACTGTGTACGAGTACTTGGCGCTCGAAACGAACTGGTACTCACTGACTCCCTTGACGATCAAGCGGACGAGTCGCCATTCGTTAGCGCTTGCGTCCATCGCCTGAATTTCAACGGAAGCGGTGCGATCACCGATCGGAACACGAGGTAGGTGCAGGCGAACTCCAGTGATAACGCCATCCTCGAAGCGAATAAACCGCTCCAGGAATGACTGGACATCGCGTTGTTCGAGCCGCGCAGACACCTAAATACCCTCCTGTGAGCTCATGGCCTCAGATTCCACCCGGGCGGAAGGTCCGGACCTGGAATATGCGGAGCACCCGCACCATGCCCACCACCGGGAGTGCCGGGCGGGTCAATGATGTGGCCATGCGGACCGCCTGTTCCATGGTCCTTGAAATCATAGTGCCCAAATGCATCGCCATCCCCATTGTAGATCGTGTTCTGCACTGGGGTTCCATCTCCGCCCGTACGGGTGTAAACGGAATTCGGCTCCCCGCCGGTCCACGGGGGCCGACCCGTTCCGGACATATGACCACCTATTGGAAGCCCATCGTCGCCGAGTGGGATCCTGGCATCGACCGGGCCATATGGTCGATCCGCCATCGACGGTGCGGGCGTGAAGCCGTCACCGCAGTTGTGAACCAGGACCGGCGTTTTGCCCGCCACCACATAGTACGTGTGGATGTCCGCGACCGTGAGGTCGTGCATCGACTTCAGGCCGGCATACGACCGGACGGCCTGGACGGTTACCGCCTTGCCATCCAGGGCCCGCAGCGACTCGCCGACCTGCACATCCGCGGCATCGATCCAGTCCTTCCGGTCCTCGCTCCAGAACGGGTGGTGCTGCGTGGTCTTGATGACGGAAGGCTCGGCGCCGGCCGCCACGACCGTCAGGTCCGTCAGGTCCGCATCCTCGTTGCGGTGGGTGCGGGTGACCTCACGAGCCGCGGTCTCGCCGGTCTCCGGGTCGGTGGCCAGGACCAGGTCGCCTTCTTGCAACTTCTCGATGGCTTCGTAACCACCGCTGGCCAGCACCACCTTCGTTCCCGGCGCGAAGCTGTGTCGTTTGACCAGGCAACTCTCGGCTGCCTTCAGGACGTTGTCGGCCCATTTCGTGTCCTCGGACCATTTCAACAGGGCCTTGCCGGCCCTGGCGATCGTGTTGGCCATCGGCTTGGCCTTGCGGAGGAACTGGAGGGCCTTGGTCGCCGGCAGCATTCCGGCGAGTGAGAAGGCGCAGGCCATCAGATCGCCGTGGATGCAGTCCAGGATGTCGTTGATGCCGAAGAAGTCGAGCAGAAGCTTTCCGCCGGCCTGGATGATGATCGAGATGGCGTTCTGCTTCTTGACTTCCTTGGCCCGCTTGATCTCCTCGTTGGTCGGGCCGCCGTTCTTGCCGCCGCCCCTGCCGCCCTTGTCGCCACCGCCGCCGTTGCCGCCACCAGCATCATGCGCGGCGTGCGCCTCTGCCCAGTCGTCGTCGCCGCAACTGCCGCCGCAACCGTCGTTGTCGCCCGCGACCTCGACGTAATTGCCGTACATGTCCTCGTAGTCGGCGCCCGGGCCGCAGGCGTCGTCCGAGCAGGACCGGAGGCCGCTCGGGTCGGAGAACGTGATCGGGCTGTTGTTGCTGTAGGCATAGGCGTTCCACTGCTGCGGATCGGCCAGGTCCTGCACCGGGTCGACCGAGATGAACCGCCCCAGACCGGTGTCGTACTGCCTGGCTCCGATGTTGGTCAGGCCGGTCGGGTCCTTGTCGCCTCCGACGAAGCCCTTGTTGTTGGTCCACTGCGGCTGGCTGCCGCGAGGATCGCCGTACGGGGTCTGGCGGCGTACGGTGACCGCCTGCGACGCCGCGTTGATGCCGGTCTGCTGGGTGCCCTGGTGGTCGGAGTAGAGCCAGGTCAGCGCGCTCGGCGTACGGTTGGCGACCATCTTGCCGGCGAAGCTGTAGTAGCGGGTGCCGGTGATGACGGAGTTGTTGTCCCGCCGGATCTCCTGGCCCGGCAGGTAGAGCGTGCTGCCGGTGGCGTCACGCCGGATCAGGCGCGCGCCGTCGGCGTCGTAGATGTTGGTCTCGACGGTCTGACCGCCGACCTTCACCGTGGCGAGCTTGCCCTCGGCGTTCCACGTGAGGGTCTGCGAGTTCGCCGCCGTCGCGCAGTTGTTCGCTGTGGTGGCCGCCGGTCGGCAGGTCATGTTGCCGACGTTGTCGTAGGCGTACTGGGTCGTGACGGCGGGTTGGCCGGGCGCCTCCGTGGCGACCGAGGTGACGGCGTGCGGCCGTACGACGTCCTTGCCGCTGGTCGGCGTCGTGTAGTCGCGCTTGGTGTCGCCCGCCGCGGTGTGCACCTTCTCCGTGCTGCGGTTGCCGACCGCGTCGAGGGTCCACTCGTGCCAGTACGGTGCCGGCCCGCCCAGGTTGGGCACGCTCGGATCCGCCGCGCAGTCGACACCCGTCTTGGGCGTCCAGGCGTTGGTCATCCGACGCAGGTCGTCGTAGCGGAAGCACTGGGTGTCCGCCGTACCGACCTGCGGGGTGTCCTTGATCCAGAGGATGTTTCCGATGGCGTCACGCTTGTAGTTGGCGTCCACCACCGTGCCGGCGCCGGTCTCCGGCTTGACCGTCATCCGGTCGACGCGCCGGGTGGTCAGGTCGTAGTAGGTGTTGTCCTCGACGTACACGCCGCCGTCGGTCTTGCGGGTGGTGAGGGTCGGCTCGCCGTACTGGGTGTACTGCTGGCCGATCACGTAACGGCCCACGTTGATCAGGTTGGTTGCCAGCTCCGTGGGCAGACCCGTCGTCGAGTCGTACTTCGTCTCCACCTTCTCGGTGGTCAGACCGCCGCCACCGGGATAGGTGATCGACGTCGGGCTGCCGTTGTACGGGGAGTATCCGTAGGCGTAGGACCAGGTGCCCGCGAGGTTCTGAGCCTCGTTGGTGGGGATGACGTAGTTCGCGCCGTCCGGCTGGTAGCGGTCGGTGAAGTCGCTCACCTGCCACTTGTAGGCGTTGGCCGATCCTGCGGACTCGTACCGGATGCTCTCGGTCAGTTGACCGCGGACCGTCTTGCCGCTGTAGAGCTTGTCGTACTTCCACTCGGCCAGCTTGTTGCCGGCCGCGACGCTGCCGGCGTAGAGGCCCTTGCGCCGCCCCATGGCGTCGTAATCGTTCACCAGGACGTTGTTGGCGGCGTCGGTGGTCCTCTCCACCTGGTCGTACTGGGTGTACGACATGGTGGTGGTGCCCTTGTCCGGGTCCTTCGCGCTGATCTGGCGACCCTTGATGTCGTACGCGTTCACCCACTCGTTTCCGCCGGTGTCCCGGACGAGGGTGAGCTGGTTCTTGCGGTTGTAGGTGTAGGTCGTGACGATGTCCGGCTTGACCTGGGTCTTGTCGGCCCGCTGCCGCAGTTCGATCGTCCGGCCCTGCACGTCGGTCTTGGTGGTGGTGACGGTGCCGCCCTCCGGCGGGGTCACCACTGTGGAATCGCCGAGGTACTCGGTCCTGGTGCGCCACTTCTCGACGAGGTTGGTGATCCCGTCGGTTCCGAAGAACACCTGGTCGGTCGTGCGGGAGGCGTTGTCGTAGACGGCCTTCGACACGGCCGGCACCGACCACTCCGGCTCCCACCAGAGCGCGCCGGCGGGCGCGCCCGGCTCGGCATGCGCCTGGTAGGTGGTCACGGCCCGACCGGTCGCGTCGTAGAGCGTGTCGGTGACCACCCGGTCGCCGCCGACCCCGGCAATCTGTGTCTGGCGGGGCCGCAGGAAGGCGTCCTTGATGTCGTACGAGGTCAGGTAGCCGCCGCCGGCGTTGAGCACCCGACTTCTGGTGTACGGGTAGGCGTCCCGGTTGGGCGCGTACGAGTAGGTGTAGTCGACCGACGGGCTGGTCGGGTGGGCGGTGCGCGGCCAGCCGACCGCCCAGCCCTTGGCGAGGCGACCCATCGGGTCGTACTCCATGTCGGTGAGCCGACCGTTGTAGTCCTTGGTCTGGATCGGCTGACCCCAGTAGGGCCGCGTCTCGATGGTGTTGACCCAGTCGACGCTGCCGCCGTTCGGATCCGGGGTCTTGGTGGTCACCGTCATGACCGGCCCACCGGTCGCAGGGGTGTACGCCGTCGTCACCGTACGGCCACGCGCGTCGGTGGCGGTCTTCGGCCGCCCGTACACGTCGAAGGTGGCCTGGCTCAGGGTCTGCCAGACGGTGCCACCGCCGACCGACCAGTCCTGGAGCCGGTCGATCCGGGTGACCTCACCCCGGCTCGGTGGGGTGTCGACGCTCGTCGCGCCGTCGTAGAACTTGCGCTCGTCGGCGACGATGTCGTCCTGGCTGGCCGGCGCGGTGGCGCAGGGCACCGCCTTGACGGTGATCTGCTTGACCGTCTGGATCAGGTTGGCACCGGTGTTGCGGTTGTAGAGATAGGTGGTGCACGTCTCGTCGCCGGTCTTGGCCACGTCACCGTCGGACTGGATCGTCTTCGTGCTGCCGTAGGTGCCGTCGAAATTCGACACGCTGCGTGACGTCCGCCAGCCGGAGGCGCCGTTGACTCCGAGCGCCACGGCGTTGTAGGTGATCGCCGTGTTGACGTACCGGGCGGTGACCGTGTCCTTGTTGATGGTGCGGGTCGCTGTCGCATCCGAACGCCACGGCACATTGACCGTCTTGCTGACCGGCTTGGTCTTGGTGCCGTTGTAGACGACCTGCTCGCGGACCATGCCGGCGAACTGGTCCTCGTCGTACACCGTCTCACCGCCGAGCGAGGCGCCCACCGTGACGGTGCGGGTGTCACCGTTCGCGTTCAGCCGGTCACCGTGCATGCCCCGCAGGAAGGTCGTCTCGGTCAGGGTCTGCGCCGGAGCGTCGCCCTTGCGTACCTGCACCTGGCCGTAGCCGCGGAACTGGTTCCACGTCTTGCGTTTCGGCTTGACCAGGCCGTTGTCGTCGGCGTAGTGCCAGGCCGGGTTGCCGATGTAGTCGTAGTACGTGTTCTGCACCGGCTGGCCGTGGTCGGTGCCGCCGACCTTGACCATGATGTCGGACTCGGAGACCTGTGTGACGACGTACTTGTGCCAGTACTCGGTGAGTTCCTTACCCGGTTCGTACGGGTCCGGTCCGACCACCGGGTAGCAGAGGCGGGTGTTGTTCTCCGGGGAGGACGGCAGGCTGCTGCTCTTGCAGTCCTCCTGGCTGTACGTGACCTGGATCTTCCCACCGGTCTCGGTGATGATGTTGCCGATCCGCATCCGGTTGTTGCTGGTGTTGTTCTTGCTCAACACCCGGTTCCGCTTCGAGATCGGCTCGAAGGTCACCGGCGGCATGACCTCCGTGCCCCCGACCAGGCCCTTGTGCACCAACGAGTCCAGCCACATCCCGGCGTGGTCGCTGCCGTCACCGACCGAAGGGTAGGTGTGGCCCAACGTCCAGGAGTCGACCGGCTGCCAGTCGTCGGGCGTCTTGGTGGTGTCCCAGACCTTCGTGGTGACCGCCGACAGCCGCTTGGTGGTCCAGAACGTCGGGCCGTAGTTCTCCTTGCAGTCCGCCGCCGCCGCCGTGCACTCCTGGTCCCAGGGAACGTCCTTCCAGTTGCCCCGGTTCGTGCAGTCGACGGTGCAGCGGTTCGCGATGTCGAGGACGACCTGGGCCAGCGGCTGGACCGAGCGATCGGTGCTGCCACGGTCCCAGGTGCCGTAGTCGATCCGCCGCAGCGAACCGCCCCGGGTGTAGAGCGCCTTGTTGGTGGACGTGGCGTTCTTGGCGTAGTAGTTGTCCTCTTTCTCGTACCAGTACGACAGCGTGTTGCCACGGGGGTCGACGACGTAGTCGAGGTTCCACCGCCAGGTCTGGTTGCAGAACGACGAGGCGAACGTGCCCGCGTTGCACGGCTCGTTGGTGTGGTTGCCGGCGACGGGGACGTTCCACGCGGAGTTCGTCGTGGTGCTCTGCCCCGGCAGGCTGTTGAGGCCGAAGAAGTACTGCATGCCGTCGGGCGTCGTCACCTTCCAGTGTTCGCCGTCGTCATCGCCGTTGGCGGCACTGAGCTTCTTCTCGATCTTCGAGCCGTCCTCGTTGCGGCTGTGCCAGCCCTTGCCGGTTTCGAAGATCAGCTCCCCGCCCCGGCCGTTCAGCGACATGGTGGCGTTGTCCGACCGCCAGCACTGGTCGCCGGTACGGTTGGTGCTGTTGTTTCCGCCGCTCATGTCGTCGGCGCACGGCACGTAGCTGCGCTCGATGTAGCCGGACCAGAGGCTGAAGCCCTCGCCGGCCCAGGACGGCTGACTGTTTGACGCGTCGGACTGTCCGTCGACGGCGTCGGAGGTGTAGGAGAGGCCGAGGCTGGGTGCCGGGCCGCCGATCGCCGGCGGCATCCGCATCGGGTACGACCAGGAGAAACCACCGGTCGACGTGCCCGCCGACCAGGTGGCGCTGGCCGCCATCGGCGTGGCGGAGAAGTCACCCTCCGGACCCGAACTGCCCGCGGCGAGCGCGACCAGTGTGGACGCCGCCCCGGTGGAACGCGCCGTCGAGGCGCCGGCGGTGACCGGCACCTCGGCGCTGACCGAGCCACCGTCGTTGTGGGACACCAACGGCGTGGCGGCACAGTCGGCCCGCTCCGGGGTGCGCAGTCCACACTCCGGCACCTGGAACAGCCGCAACCGGGATGCCCAGTCGCCGCCGAAGGCGTCCCGGAAGCTCCGGTAGTCCACCGAGACGGTGGCCGCACCCGGCTGACCGAGGGCTGCGGACGAGGTGGTCGCCGAGCCCTGACCGGCCTCGTCGACCCGCAGCATCAACCCGTCGCGCCACCGCGCCGGCACCGTCGCCCGGTTGAGCAGCTCGACCGAGACCGCAGAGGTCCGGGCACCCGCCGCACCGGCCGCCCGGGTGACCGACAGCGGCAGCGCACCGACCCGTACCGCCGCCGGCGCAGACCGGCGCTGCCCAGTCGGGGCCTCCGCCGGGAGCGTCACCGTGGCCTTGCCCGGCTTCGGCCACACCGGCGCGGCCGGCTTCGCGCTCGGCACCTGCCGGGTGGGCCATGCCTGACCGTCGGCCGTGGCGCCGTCCTTGTCGAGCTTCTCCCGTTGACCGGTCTGGGGCTTGGGGCTGGTCGGCGCGGCCTGCGCCGGGACCGACAGCCCGGTGACGACGAGCGCCCCACTGAGGATCCCTGCCACGATCGCGTGCATCCGATTATGCGGCTTATATGTCACTTTGGCCAGTTTTTTGGGGTAGCGAGTCACCATGCCTCCACTCACGAGGTGTCGTGCTGCGGGTAGCTGAGGGGTACGAGAGCGTCAGTCCTCGGGTGCTTCCACCGACTCCGGTGACTCCGCGTCGAAGAGCGTCTTGACCGCCACGTCGGTCAGCGCCCCCTGATAGAGGCCGAGCTTGTCGATGTCGCCCTGCCAGAGGTCGCCCCACCGCGGCGTCCCGCCCACCGGGGTGAAGCGGGCCGCACCGACGACGAGCGGACCGGTCGCGTTGAAGGCACCGGTGAAGGCGCCGCTGCCGTAGCCCTTGATGCCCTCCTGCTTTCCGTTGACGTAGAGCCGGACCTCGCGCCGGGACGCGTCGTAGACGGCGACCAGATGCGTCCACCTGGCCCGGTCGTCCTCCGTTATGACCCGCGACGACATCGGGACCTCGACGGTCTGGCCCGAGATGACGTCGTCGTCGACACCGAAGACGCTGAGACACCACCGGTATTCGGTCGTGCTGCCCACCGTGAAGGCCCGCTGGCCGAGGTAGAAGGCCGACTGTTGACTGCCGGCCTGGCTGACGGCGGTCATCGTGCCCAACGCCTCCGCGTCGGGTCGCACCCAGACCGACACGCTGAAGGACTGATCGGTCCGCAGCACGCGGCCGTCCTGCCAGACCGGGTTCTGCGGCTCGGCGAGATTGTCCTGTGAGCGCCCGTACTCCACGGTCTGCTGGGCGGGATCCTCGATGCCCTGCCGGTCCAGCGCCAGGAACTTGTCATCGGACAGCGAGCCGAAGTCGACGCCCTGGGTCAGCGCCAGTCGGCGGCCGAACTGGCCGTCCTCCGGCGCGCTGCACAGCGTGGGGTCGGACGACTCCTCGTAGCAGGCCATGCCGTTGGCGAAGCTCCAGTCACCCACCTTGATCGCCGCGAGCATCCCGGGCTCGTCGAAGCCACCGGAATCCGGGTCCTCGGCGAGCTGACCGATGAAGTCGTGCGCGACCAGCACCCGGTCATAGACCTGCACGTCGGCCAGGTTGCCCTTGAACCAGTTGATCGGAGAGCCCGCCCACCCGCGGCCGACGGTGAAGATGCCGCCCGCGCTCCAGGCCGTCGCGGTCCGGTCCACCTCGCCGGTGAGCGTGCCGTTGACGTACAGCCGGACCTTTCCGGCGGTCTTGTCATAGACGCCGGCGAGGTGCGTCCACCGACCGACGTCCGCGGCGGTCAGGGCGGTACTGACAGCGGGTCGGCTGGTGCTGGTGGTCAGGTCGGTGTCCTTCATCATGAACGACCAGCGGGGCGTCGCCGGGGAGCCCTCCAGTCGGGTCCCCAACTGGAACCCCGTGGTGCTGGTGCCCGCCTGCGCGGCGACGACCATGTCGCTCGTGGTCGGCAGCGCCCCCAGTCGCACCCAACCCGCCACGCTGAACGACCTGGTGGTGTCCAGCACCGGTCCGGCCGTCGCCAGGGCCGACGAGGTGCCGTTGAACGAGGCGGTCTCGCCACGGATCATCCGTAGGTCCCCCGTCCACGAGACGCTCCCCGAGGACAACGGGGTGCGGCCCGACGGCGGGGACTGCTGCATGTCGTCGAGCGCGTTCGCCGCCGTGACGCCGGGGTACGTCTCCAGACCCCAGCGGGCGACAGCCGGCGCCGCACGCGCGGCGGTGAACTCCAGCGAGCCATGCCCGACGTTGCCGGCACCGTCGGTGGCCGAGACGTAGAGGGTGTTCAAACCGTACTTCGGCACCACGAGCGAGACGACCGCCTGCATCACGCGGATCGGGGCGTTCGGTGGCACGTTCACAAGGCCGCTGGTCGCCGCGAGCTGCGTGGTGGCCGGGCTGGCCCAGCCGTACGCGACCTTCGTCACCGTGAGGTCGGTGGACCGGATCGTGAAGTTGGCCGTGCTGCCCGGCACCGTCGATCCGCCGCTCAGCACGGCGGTCACCGGTGGGACCTTGGTGTCCGCCAGGAAGGTGCACCAGTCGGACCAGACGCTGGTCTGGCTGTACGGCGCGGGGTCGGTGGCCTTGGCACGGAACGCGTACTTGACGCCCTCCCCGGCCGTCACCGCGGCCGTGGTCGAGCGCCCTCCGGCGGGGACCGACGCCCCGGCGGGAGCGGCCCGGCGGGGCGTCGAGGCGTCGATCAGACCGTTGGCGGGCACCTGGACCCACTCGTACCCCGTCGTCAGCGCCTGCGTGCCGTCGGCGTCCGGGAAGATCGCGGAGAAGGTCGGCTTCAGCGTGCCGATGACGAGCGTCGTGTTGGCCGGGCAGGCCACACCCGCGATCTGCAGGTTGTTCGGCTTGCCGGGGATCGAGTCGAAGTCGACCACCAGCTTGGCGTTGCCAGGAAAGAACTTCTTGTACCGGTCGGTGGTGCTCTCACCCGAGCCGTCGGTGGCGCTACAGGCGCAGAAACCGAAGGTGATGTTTGTGGCGCTGCTCGTCGCGGACGACTGGATCACGCTGGTCACCGCGGACCCGGTGAAGTTGACGGTCATGTCGGGTTGCGGGGAGTCGGAACACCCGGAGCCCTCGTTGGCGTGCGAACTGGCCGAGGACTTCAGGCCGATCAACTTCGGTGCCCACTTCGTGCGCGGCGTCGAGGCGATGACCCCCGAGTGGTAGAGGTAGGTCGGGGTGTTGCCGCAGGACCAGGAGTGGTCCAGCTTCATCTGCACGTACGCCGACTCGATGTGCTTACCCCGGACAGTGGTCAACGGGAAGTCGAAGTAGGACCGGTACAGTTTTCCCGAATCCGGGTCTCTGCCCACCCGGGCGACCGAGGTGTCGGTGTTGTTGCTGTTGTTGTTCGTCGAGTACGCCCAGCGTGACTTGCCGGTGGACCAGGCGGGGTCGATGTAGACCGGGAAGGTGGCGTTCCCCGGTGCGAGCAACGTGGTGTCCGGACGCAGCAGCAGGTCCCCGTCGGCGACCTCGACAGCGACGGCGGCGGTCCGTGCCGCGTCACCGGGCGCCGCCGCTGACGACGGCCCACCACCGGAGCCCGAATCCGCCGCCGAGGTCTGCGCCGAGCGGCTGCCCGCCGGCCCGGTAGCGGAACGGGAGTCCCACATGACGGCGTTCTCCGCGGCGGCGAGGACCTCGCCGTCCGCCATGGCGGACAGGTTGCCGTCGCGCCCTCGTACCACCCGCGCGTCTCCACCCAGGTCGAAGCGGAGTTCGCGCAGGCGCGGATCCGCTGCCGCCTCGGGGGTCTTGACCACGAAGACGTGCGTGAAGCCCGTCCGGGTGGCGCGCAGCACGAGGTCCGTGCCCGGCAGCACCTCCACGTAGGTCGCGGCGTCGCCGGACACCGACGGGCGCGGAAGGCCGCCGGGCCACGACAGGGAGAACGACCTGCCCTGCCGGGACAGGATCACCGCCGGGGCGGCTCCTCCGGCGGAGAAGCGCACGTCCGCGACCGACGCGGCGGGCCGCCAGCCACCCGAATCCTCGATGAGCGTGAGGTCCACGTCAGCCCAGGAGCCGTTGGGTCGGTGCACACGCTGCGGCTGTACCGCCATTTCGGCGGTGAAGTCACCCGACGGATTCGCGAAGACCTGGGTCAGCTCGGTTCGGGCCGACGCCACCTCCACCCGCTGGCCCGAGCGGCGCGCCGCAACCGCGGCGGACCCCGCGTCGGCCGCCTCGGAGACCCGGGTGGGCGGCTGTGCCGCGGCGGGCGGTGCCGCCTGCGCTGGCACCGCGAGGCTCGACGCGCCGAGCAGCGCGACCACGGCACCAACAACCGGTCGAGATTGTCTGGAAAGGAACGCAGGCAGCAGCCAGCGGCTAGCAGTCATCAAAAATCCCCCGTGGCAATGAGAACTAGTCGGCCGAACTGTAGGGATGCCGCACATGTTTGTCTATGCCGTTGACCATGCGTTATGGCAAATGGGACGAGAGCCCTTAATGATCACTCAATCTGCACCCGGCGTCACCGATTCCTGGGCGGCGAGCACCGCCGCCTCCCGGGTCGGGTCCAGCCCGATGGAGCTGCGCTGCGGTCGTCCGGCGCGCGGCGGAACCGCACCGACCTCGCGCAGCCAGCGCCAGGTGTCGCCGACGGTCTCGGCCACCGGCCGACAGGTCAACCCGGCGGCCAGGGCGCGGGTCACGTCCTGCTCCAGCAGGCCCCGGTACGGGTGGCCGCGCGGCAGCCAGATCGGCAGGTCGCTCCACGGCTGCACCCCGGCGGCGAGAATCGACGCCGGATCGGTCCAGCGGAGCCGGGCGTCGGACCCGGTGGCGGCCACGCACGCGTGCAGCAGCTCGCCCATCGTGGTCTGCGCCGGAGGACCGACCGCGTTGAACGTGCCGCCCACCTTCCGGGCGCCCGCGTCGAGCATCCACCCTGCCAGGTCGCGGACGTCGACGTACTGCACCGGCAGGTCGGCCGGCGCGGGGGCGAGCACGTCCCCGCCCCGCTCGATGCGCCGCAGCCACCAGGGCAGCCGACCGATGTCCTCGCCCGGGCCCAGGATCAGGCCGGCCCGGGCGACCAGCGCACGCTGATCGAACACCTCCCGCACGGCACGCTCGGCACCGGCCTTGAGCTGCGGGTAGTCGCCGTCGACGGCGCCCGGGTCGGCGTCCACCACCGGGGAGTCCTCATGCAACCCCGCCGCGGCATGGTCGGTGTAGACCGAGCCGCTGGACACGTACACGTAGTGGCCGACCGAGTCGACCAGGGCGCGGGCGGCGTCGCCGGCGGCCCGCGGCGCACCGTCCCAGGTGTCCACCGCGACGTCCCACTCACCGCCGGCCAGCGCGGCCAGGCCGTCCGGCGCGGTGCGGTCACCCCGCAACCGGTGTACGCCGGACGGCACCGTGCCGTGCAGCCCTCGGTTGAACACCGTCACCGACCAGCCGCGGCGCACCGCCTCGGTGACCGTCGCCCCGCCCACGAAGCCCGTACCGCCCAGCACCAGCAGTCTCATGCGCGCCACCCTGCCGGCACCGGCCGGCGAAGGGCACCCCTGTTCACCGGCAGCGGATCTGCCAGTGGCAGAACCGGACGCTGGGCGGGAGGGTGCGGGCGTTCACGCTCACGCGGACCCCGTCCAGAATGCAGGAAAGCCACCCCGGGCATGGTCAACGGAGGCGCCGATTGCGAAACTGCTTCAATCTGCGTCAGCACAACCCCGGACGGAGCAGGGAATGTCCAGCACACCGCTGTCCCTGCCGCAGCCATCCGCGCGGGCACCCGAGTTCGGCCGGGACGCTCTCATCGTCTGCGAGAACCTGGTGCGGATCTACCAGACCGGTTCGATCGAGGTGCAGGCACTGCAGGGCCTGGACCTGGCCGTGCAGAGCGGTGAGCTGGTCGCCGTCGTCGGTGCCTCCGGGTCGGGCAAGTCGACACTGCTCTCCATCCTGGCCGGCATCGACGCCCCCACCGCCGGGCGGGTCCGGGTCGACCGGTGGAACCTGCTGGCGATGTCCCGCGCGGACCGGGTGGACTACCGGCGGCACACCGTCGGGTTCGTACGGCAGCAGACGGCGAGCAACCTGATCCCTTACCTGACCGCACGGGAGATGGTGGACCTGCCGATGACGGCTGCCCGTACCGGCAAGCAGGAACGCCGGGAGCGCGCGGCCGAGCTGCTGGACAGCCTCGGTGTCGCCGACTGCGCCGACCGCCGCCCCGGGCAACTCTCCGGAGGGCAGCAGATGCGGGTCGCGATCGCTGTGGCGCTGGCCAACCAGCCGCGGGTCCTGCTCGCCGACGAGCCGACCGGCGAGCTGGACGCCGCCACGTCCGCGGAGGTCTTCGGTGTGCTGCGGGACGTCAACCGGCGCTACGGCGTCACAGTCGTCGTGGTGACCCACGATCCGGAGGTCAGCGGCCAGGTCGAACGGACCGTCGCGATCCGGGACGGGCGCACCAGCAGCGAGGTGCTGCGCCGCACCACCACCGACGCGGAGGGCGACACCCACCTGATCGCCGAGGAGTACGCCGTGATGGACCGGGCCGGGCGGGTCCAGGTGCCCCGCGAGTTCCGCCAGGCGCTCGCGCTGACCCGACGGGTCCGGCTGGCCCTGGAACCCGACCACATCACGATCCACCCCGACTCGGAAAGCGGCGAATGAGCAGCGAGCCACTGCTGAGTGTGCGCGGCGTACACCGGCGCTTTCGCACCGGGCCGACCGTCGTGCACGCCCTGAACGGCGTGTCGTTCGACGTGGCCGCCGGTTCGATGGTGGCGCTCGTCGGCCGGTCCGGCTCGGGCAAGACCACCCTGCTCAACGTCATCGGCGGCCTGGACCGCCCGGACGCCGGCACCGTGCACGTCGACGGCACCGACGTCACATCGCTCGACGAGGATGGCCTGTCCCGGCTGCGGCGCGAGAAGGTGTCGTACGTCTTCCAGAGCTTCGGGTTGATCCCGGTGCTGTCGGCCGCGGAGAACGTCGCGGCCCCGCTGCGGATGGCCCGCGTCGCCCCCACCGAGCGCGAGCGGCGGGTCGAGTTGCTGCTGGAGCTGATCGGCCTGGCCGACCACGCCCGGCAGCGGCCGGCCGAGCTGTCCGGCGGCCAGCAGCAGCGGGTGGCGATCGCCCGCGCGCTGGCCGCCTCACCCCAGCTTCTGCTCGCCGACGAGCCCACCGGGCAACTGGACGCCGAGACAGGCCTGTCGGTGATGGCCCTGCTACGCGGGATAGTGGAGTCCGAGGGCGTCACCGTACTGGTGTCGACGCACGACGCGGTGATGATGGCCCTGGCCGACCGGGTGATCCGCATCCACGACGGGCACCTCGACGAACAGGCGGCCGGGCAGCCGTACGCGCCAGTGCCGGACGCCGGATGACGCGACGATGAGGCTGGTCAGCCGGCGCGCCCGCGCGCAGTGGCCGCTGCTGGCAGCCCTCCTCGGGGTCGTCACGATCGGCGCGACACTGCTGGGTACCTGCACCCTGTTGGTCACCCGCACCGCCGAGCGGGCGCTGGAGGTCGCCATGGCCCGCGCCGCCCCCGCCGCCGTCGACGTGACCGTCTACACCGGCACCGTCGAGGGCCGGGACACGTCGTCCGTCGCCGCCGACACCCGCACCGTGGTGGCCTCCACGCTCGCCCCGTTTCCGGTGACGACAACCGCGCGGGCGTCGACGGTGCTGCGGGCGCTGCCGCCCGCGCTCGCCGCTGGCACCACAGTGCCGGCCCAGGCGTACCTGTCCGGGCTGGACGACCTGCCGACCCGAGCCGAGCTGGTCACCGGGCGCTGGCCACAGCACCCAGGCGACGCGGTGCTGCTGGAGTCCACCGCACAACTGCTCGGCCTCACCCCCGGCCGCCGGGTACGCCTCGGCGCCGAACTGGCCCACGCGCCCGTCCCGGCCGTCGACGTGGTCGTCGTCGGTGTGGCGCGCCCGCTGCCGGGGCGCGGCTGGGACCGCGACCCGCTGGCCGCGGCCGGCTCCGCCACCGGCTACCGGGACGGACGCTTCCAGCAGCCGGTCAACGCCTACGGCCCCTTCCTCGTCGACCTCGCCGACCTGGTCACCACCGGTGCCACAGTCGACCGGCTGGAGGTCACCGCCCATCCGGACCTGTCCGACAGCAACCGCCACGACCTGGAAACCGTGGCCGGGGCCGTCGGCAGTGCCGACGACCGGCTGGCGGGCACCCTCGGCGACCGCGTCCGGCTCGCACGTGTCGCCTCCGAACTGCCACTGACCCTGCGGGCCGCCGACGACCAACGGCACGTCACCGCCGCCGTCGTCCTGGCCATCGCCGTCCTCGGCGGTGTCCTGGCCGCGACGGCACTCGTCCTCGCCGGTCGTCTGACCACTGGCATACGTGCCGACGAGACTGCCCTGCGGTCCGCCCTGGGCACCAGCCGTCGCCAACTCGCCGCCACCGCGACACTCGAGGCCGGGCTCGTCGCCGCCGTCGCCGCCGCGATCGCGATACCGGCCTCGTCGGCCCTGCACGCCGGCCTGACCCACCTGCCGCCGCTGGACGGTGCCGGCCTGACCGTCCGGCCGGCGATCGCCGGTGCCCAGGTCCTCGCGGTCGCCGGCGGCGCGCTGGTGCTCGCCGCTGTACTCATCGTCCTGGCCGTCCGGCCCGTCCCGGCAGCCGGCGACCAACGAACCCGCCGCGAACTGCTGGCCCGATCCGGCGCCGACCTGATACTCGCGGTGTTCGCCGCCGCCGGCTGGTGGCAGCTGTACGCGCAGTCCACCGCCGCCAGCCCACGCGCCGACGCGGTCCGGGTGCTCGCGCCGGCGCTGTTGCTCATCGCAGGCGCCGCCCTGGCTCTCCGGGTGGTACTGCCCGCCCTTCGCGGCGCCGACCGGCTGGCGTACCGCGCCCGCGGGCTGGCGCTTCCGCTGGCGGTCTCCGAGGCCGCCCGCCGGCCACAAGCGGTCGCCGCCGGACTGCTCGTCGGACTGGCCTGCGCGGCCGGAACCTTCGGCCTCGCCTTCGACGACACGTGGCACCAGTCGCAGCGCGACCAGGCCGCGCTCGCCGTCGGCACCGACCTCGCACTCACCCTCGGCACGGCGCCGGTGGCCGGAGACGGCGCGATCGTCAGCGCGGCCACCGCGGGGGCCGTGAGTCCGGCCCTCGACCGTGGCACCGCCGTCGGTCAGTGGCTCGGCAGCGCCGGCGACGCGCCGCGCCTGGTCGCCGTCGACACCACCCGCGCCGACGCGCTGCTGCGCGGGCGGCTGGACAACGACCGCGGATGGGCGGACGTGGGCGCCACGCTGGCGCCACGCACCCGGGTCGACGGCCTCGCCGTTCCGGCTGGCGCCCCACTCGTCCTGACCGGGACCGCCGCCGGCGACACCCCGCTCTCCGTGACGCCCCGGCTGATGCTGCAGGACGCCACCGGCCTACGCACGTCCTGCACCGGTCCCGCCGTACCGCTCGACGGCCAGGACTTCCGGCTGCCCGCCTGCGCGACGGCTGACGGGCTGCGCCTCGTCGCGGTCGCCCTGCCGGTCACCGCCGACGCGGTCGGCGGACCCGTCGCCGTCGCCGTCACACTCACCGTGCCGCCCGCCGGGTCGGCGGAGAGGCCCGCTGACGGATCGGAGTGGACCGCCACGTCCGCGCCGCCGGTCCCGAGCAGGTTGAGTGACCCGACCGTCACGGTGTCCGCCACCCCGACGGGGACCACGCTGCGAATGGCCGCGACCGTCGACCTCGGCGGCGCCGAGGACGCCGCCCGGACCCTCGTCGCCACCGCCTTCCCGGACCCCGGCCCGGTGCCCGTCGCCGTCTCCGCCCGCTTCGCCAGCGAGGTCGGAGCCGAGAACGGCAGCAAGCTCAGCGTCACTGTCGGCATCACGCCCGTCCCGGTCGTCGTCACCGAGGTCGTGCCGACCGTACCGTCCGCCCCCGGCGCCGTCGCCGTCCTTGCCGACCTGGACACGCTGTCGCGCGCACGTGCCGTCACCGGCGACCTGACGTTCCCGGTCGACGCCTGGTGGGTCGGCCACCCAGCCGGCCCCGGTGCCGCCGAGCGGGCCACCGCCCTGCACCTGGGCACCGTCGCGACCCGCGAGGCGGAGACCGCCCGCCTCACCGGCGGCCCGCTGCTCGCCGGGCTGCCGGCCGCGCTGCGCCTCATCGTTCCGGCCGCGGCCCTGCTGCTGCTCGCCGGCGTCGTCCTGCACGTCACCTGTGACCTCCAGGTCCGCGCCGTCGAGGTGACGCGGCTGCGCGGCCTGGGGATGTCCCGGCGCGGCATCCGGGCCGTGCTGCTCGGCCAGCACGCCGGCGTTCTGCTGCCCCTGCTCGCGGCGGGCGCGGCCGTCGGCGCGCTCGCCACCCGCGTCGTCGCTCCCCTGCTCGTGCGCTCCGAAACCGGTGCCGCGCCCGTCCCGGCCACCCAGCCACACTGGCCGTGGCCGGCCGAGGCCGCACTGCTCGCCGTACTGCTGGCCGGATGCGTGCTGGCGGTCGCCGCCGTGGTCACCGTCCAGGTCCGCCGGGCCGACGCCGCGCACCTGCGGGTGGCCCCGTGAACCGGTGGCTGACCCGCCGGTGGCCGGCGCTGCACTGGCCCAGCATCCGTGGCCGTGGCCGTACCGACGCCGGTCCGCTGCTGCTCGCCGCCGCCGTCATCGCGGCCGTCGCGCTGCTCGCCGGGGCCGCACCGGCGCTGCTCCGCGCCGCCGCCGACAACGCCGTCCAGGACACGGTCCGCCGCGCCGGCAACGACGCGAACGTCCTCGTACACGCCAACTGGGAACGCGACGACGGGCCGACCGGCGGGCGGGTCCGGATGCCCAGCCTCGCCGAGGACCTCGACAACTTGCGCGCCCGGGCGACATCCGCGCTCGGGCCCGATCTGGACGCCGCGCTGCTCCCGCCCCTCGCCGCTGTCAACGGCCCGATCCTCAACATCACCGACGGTAGCGCGCCACGTACCTTCCAGTTCACCTACCTGGCCGGTGACGCCGGCGGCCCGGACGTGACCTGGGTCGCCGGCAGCCCGCCCGGCCCCGCCGTCTCCGACGATTACGTCGAGGTCCCCTACGACGGACCGCCCTGGCCGGTGCAGGTCGGCCTCTCCGAGGCGGACGCCGCCGCACTCGACCTCGGCCCCGGCGATCGATTCCCGGTCACTGACGGCAAGGGTCGCGACAAGGACGTCCGGATCAGCGGAATCTACCGACCCACGGACAGCGCCGACCCGGCCTGGCGGCTCGCCCCGGCGCTCCTGCGCCCCGTGCCCGGCGCCGACGGCATGGGAACCACCCGGTTCGGCGGCCTGCTGTCGCGCGAGTCGTTACCGGACGCCCGGCTCGCCATCGACGAGGACCAACTGCGGCGCACCGTCCACTTCGCACCCGTTCCCGGCGCGCTCACCTGGGACGCCACCGCGGCGCTCGCCAGCCAGGTGGTCAAGCTCAAGGCGACGTCCGGCTCATCAAGCGACCGCGAGCAGTCCCTGAAGTGGGAATCGCAACTCGACACCGCCCTGCGCGACGCCCGTGCCCGCAACAGCGCCGCTTCCACACAGGCCGCCGTCCTGCTCGCCGGGGTACTGACCGCCACGGTGCTGGTCCTGCTGCTCGCCGCCGACCTGCTGGTCCGCCGCCGTACGCCGGTGCTGAGCGCCACCCGGCAGCGTGGGGCGGCGCTACCCGACCTCGGTGCGGAACTGATCATCGAGTCCACAGTGGTGTCGGTGTCGGCCGCCGCCGTCGGGCTCACGCTCGCCCGCGCGGCCGCTCCGGGCGTCTCCTTGACCTGGGCCGTTCCCGTGGTCCTGGCCGGCGCCGTCGCCGGGCCGGCGTTCGGCATCCTCGCCGCCGCCCGCGCCAGCCGGGACCGGCGCCAACCCGCCAACCCGGCCGCTCGGCGCTGGATCCGGGCCACCGGTCAGTTGCGCCGCGCCGCAGTGGAAGCCGCTGTCCTGATCGCCGCGGTCGCCGCCTTCGTCACACTGCACCAGCGCGGGCTCCTGCCCGTCGCCTCCGACGCTGACACCGGTGAGCTGACCGGCGATCTCGTCCTGCCGGTCAGCGCCCTCGCTCTGGGTGCGCTCGTCGGCGCGCTCGTCCTGCTCCGGCTACTGCCCCTCGGGGCGCGGTTCGCGCTCCGCCAGGCCCTGCGCTCGCGCCGTCCGCTGGCGGTGTTCAGTGCCGCCCAGGCGACCACAACGGCCGGACGCGCGCTGCCGCTGCTTGTTCTGGTCAGCACCACGGCGCTCGCGTCGTTCGCGCTCATCCTCGGCGCCACAGTCACCCGAGGGCTGACCGACGGCGCGTGGAGCACCGTCGGCGCAGACGCCCGCCTCGACGTCGGCGCCGACGCCGAGGCCGCCACGCCCGCACTCGCCGAGCGCATCGCCGCCGCACCAGGGGTAGAGCGGGTTGTCGTCGCACAGGTGACCGACTCGGCACGCGTCTTCGCCGAATCGACGCTGCTCACCCCACGCCTGGTCATCGTGGACACCGCCGCGTTCCAGCGCCTGCTGGCCACCACTCCGCTGCCCGACGCGCCGGCGTTGGCCCGGCTCACGGCTCCCGGTCCTGGCCCCGGGGAGGTCCCGGTGCTGGTCCGCTCGAGTGGCGGCGATCTGCGCACCGGCACGCGGCTGCAGCTACCCCGGGACGGCGCCCCGACCATCCGGCTCGCCGCAGTCGGTACCGCTCCCTCCGTCGGCGGCGCCGACGACGTCGTCATCGTGGACGCCGCGGCCCTCGCCGACGCCGGGCTGCCCGCCGTTCCGAACACCGTCTGGGTGACCGGCCCCGGCGCGGGGCGGGCCGTGTCGAACACCGGAGTCACCTCCGACGTCGTGCTGCGTGCGGACGTCCTGCGGGCGCAGCGGGTGGCTCCGCTGACGGCAGGGCTGGTACGGCTGGCGTGGACGACCGCCGCGGTGCTGCTGGCGCTGGGGTTGCTCGGCCTCACGCTCGCCGCCGCCGCCGGCGCCTCGGAGCGGTGGCAGACCCTGACCCGACTGCGGACCCTCGGCCTGCGGCCACGCGACGCCCGCTGGGTCGCCGCCGGAGAGCTGCTGCCGCCGGTAGTGGTCACCGCGGTGTACGGCCCGCTACTCGGGGCCCTGCTCGCACGCCTGACGCTCGGCCCGCTCGACCTGCGGCGACTCACCGGCCAGGCCGCCGACCCGACGGCGGTCCTGCCGTGGTGGCTGCTGGGCCTGGTGAGCGTGGCGCTGCTGGCGACGGCCGCCACCGTCGTACCTGTCGAGTCGGCGCTGCGGCGCCGCGACCGGCTGAGCGAGGTGCTCCGCGCCGGGGAGTGACCGATGGTCTCTCCGCCCGTGCGGGAAGCAGAAACGCCGAGACCCGTTACCGATATCGGTAACGGGTCATCTGATCCGCTTGCATGGATGGTGGGCGATACTGGGTTTGAACCAGTGACCTCTTCCGTGTCAAGGAAGCGCGCTCCCACTGCGCCAATCGCCCGTGGCGGCCCCGTGGGGCGCATCGCGAGCGGACGACGGGATTCGAACCCGCGACCCTCACCTTGGCAAGGTGATGCGCTACCAGCTGCGCTACGTCCGCACGTCCCCGGCAAGCGCCGGCGACAGGTGAACTCTACCCGATGCCAAGATCGCTTGGAACGGCACCCTGGCCGGTCGCGGTTGCGCTGGTACCCGCCGGGGTACTGAAGGGCTCGACAGCGCACCACACCCCCTTAAGGAGGCTGTCGTGGGTATCGGCACCAGCATCTTCCTGATCGCGCTCGGCGCGATCCTCACCTTCGCACTGGACGCGAGCGTCGGCGGTATCAACCTCGACGTGGTCGGCTGGATCCTGATGGGCGCCGGCGTGCTCGGCCTGATCATGACCACGCTGATCTGGGGTCGCCGCCGCCAGGTCGTCACCACCACCGAGCAGCCGGTGGAGTACCGCCAGGTCGAGGAGCGGCGGGACATCGCACCGCCGCTGTGACCCGGCCAGCTCCACCGCTGGCGGAACCGCCAGACCACCGTGATTCCGGGCCGGCCGCCTCGCCGAAGGCGGCCGGCCTTTCGCACCGACAACCCCACGCCGGGCAGGCGTCGCCGTCGGCGATTGGACCACAGTGCTCCGGCGGTGCCGGCGGCGGCGGAATCAGAACTCGATGACCAACCGGCCGCGTACCCCTCCCGCTTCCAGGAGTTGATGCGCGCAGGCCGCCTCCTGCGGCGGGAACCGGCCGGCGACCCGCAGGGTCAGCACACCCTCCTCGGCGAGTCGCCGAAGCAGGTCGAGCTTGTCGCGGCGCCCGTCGTACTCGTGCACGTACGCGGAAACCATGGTGATCCTCCGCTGGTCGGCCTGCGCCCGCAGCACCGGATCGGGCCCGCCGCGCAGCAGCGCCACGGCACCACCCTCGCGCACGGCGGGCAGCAACGCGCCACCGAGCAACGCGGTGTCGACAGCGGCGTCCACCCCGTCCGGGGCATGCTCGCGGAAGCGGTCGGCGACGCCCGGACCTCGGGTCACCGTCACGTCGGCACCGAGCGCGGCGACCAGTTCGGCGTCACCCGGCGCCGCGTCGGCAAACACCCGGTGACCGGCGGCCTTGGCGAGCTGTACCGCGTACCCGCCGACGGCACCGGCCGCGCCGGTCACCGCGAGGGTGCTGCCGGGCGGCAGCCGCAACTGGTCCAGGGCGTGCAGGGCGGTCAACCCGTTCAACGGCAGGGTGGCCGCCTCGGCGGGTGACACGCCCGCCGGAGCGGGCACCACCCAGGCTTCCGGGAGCACTACCCATTCGGCGTACCCGCCACCGGCCGCCCTCGTCGGGTTGACCATGGCCATCACCGGGTCACCCGGGGCGAGTACGCCACTGGTGTCGGAGCCCACCTCGTCGATGGTGCCGGCGATGTCCTGGCCGGGCAACAGCGGGTCGCTGCCGTGCAGTCGCACCGGCGTCATACCGGCCCGGATCAGCGTGTCCGCCGGGTTGACCGCCGCGGCGCGTACCCGGATGCGGACCTCACCGGGGCCGGCGTGCGGCGTCGGAAGCTCGACCACCCGCAGCACCTCGGGCCCGCCGTAGCGCAGCAGTCCGACCGCTCTCATGCTCGACTCCTCATTCGGGTGACCGGCCGACCACCGTGTCCGGCGGTCAGTTCAGGCAGGTGAGCGCGACCTCGGCGTACCGCGTCAGCGCCGCCCGGTCCGGGTTGATGGCACCCATCACCCGCAGGCCCTGGAGACTGGTGACCAGGAAGCCGGCCAGGTCGGTGGCGCTGCGGTCGGTGGTGATCTGACCCCGCAACTGCGCCTCGGCGAGCAGGTCGTAGAGCGCCAACTCCAGGGACTGGGTGGTCGAGCGAAGCCGCTCGGCGACCCGCACATCCTGGTGTGCCCGTTCCATCGACGCCCCGACGATGAGGCAGGAGAGGTGCCGGCCGTCGCCGGTGATGTCGTCCACCGTGCCGATGAACACCTCACGGATCACCGCCCGCGCGTCGTTGCCCGAGCGCAGCAGATCGACCATCGGTGTGGCGTAGCGCTGCCGGTACAGGTCGAGCACCGCCAGGTAGAGGCCGTCCTTGCTGCCGAACGCCGCGTAGATCGAGCCGCTGCCCAGGCCGGTCGCCTCGGAGAGGTCCCGCATGGAGGTGCCCTCGTAGCCCTTGCTCCGGAACACGTCCATGGCAGCGTCGACCGCGGCGTCGAGGTCGAACTCACGGGTGCGGGCCATGGCTGAACGCTACCCGCTATCTGGAACGATCGACAAAGTACCGCCGGTCACAGCCGCCGATCCGAGCCGTTTCCGCTGGCCGTGGGCGTGCCGACCCCGCGTTACGATCCAGATCATGGAGCCTCTCGACACGGTGCTGGCCGCGCACCGGGCGTACCTGCTCGGTTGGAACATCGGTGTCGCCGGCGGGCCGGACCTCCCGACCTACCGCAGTGACGTGCCGCACGCACCCCTCAACGGCGTGCTGCGGGTGGTCGGGCGCACCCCGTGGGACGCGCTCACCGAGGCCCGGAAGCGCCTGCACGGCGTACCCCGGATCTGGTGGGTCGGCCCGGACAGCGACGCCGGCGCCGCGGACGGCCTGGTCTCCCTCGGCGCGGTGCAGGTCGCCCGCATGCCGATCATGACCGTGGGGATCGGGTCGGTGGCCGAGGCGCCGACTCCGGCCGGCGTGCAGATCGCCGAGACCACCGACCTCGCCGCGTTCGTCCCGGCCTATGCCCGGGTGTCCGGAATCCCGGCGGACGGCGTGGCGGCGTGGCGGCGACGATCGAACGGGAGAAGGCGTTCACCGGCGACGGCACCGTGCTCCGGCTGGCCGGTCGCCTCGACGACGGCCGGGTCGTCGCGACGGCCGTCGCCTGGATCAGCCACGGTCTGGTCACCCTCTACTTCGTCGGCACCCAGCCGGAGCAGCGCCGCAGGGGCATCGGCGCGGCCATGACCAGGGCCGCGCTCCATCTGGCTGGCGAGCGGGGCGCCCGCACCGCCGCCCTCACCTCGTCGGCCGTCGGCGAGTCGGTCTACCGCGGCCTCGGTTTCCGGCCGGTGGGCGAGTTCCGCCTGTTGACCTTCTGAGAGCGAGCGCGCTACCCGGCGAGCCCGAGTGGATCACGGGGGTGGCTGTCCGCCGGAAACCATTGACTACAGGGTTCGGACAGCGTTGTCTTTTACTGGCGCCTGGGGAGGTACGACAGTGATCGACGATGTGTCCCTCGTGTTCTGCGTGACCGCCGACGTGTCGGTGCGCGAACGGATGGTCCGACGCCTGGACGGACTGGGCACCCTGGTCATCTGCACCGACCTCGCGGAGCTGCAGGCGATGATCGGCGGGCCGGTCATCAGCGGACCGGGACGGCTCCCCAGCCCCACCACGGCGTCCGCCCCCGCTCCAGCCCCAGCCGCTCCAGCCGTCGGCGTGGCCGGCCAGATCAACCTCGGTGACCTCACCATCGACCCGCTCGACCATCGGGTGACGTGGCGCAAAGAACCGCTGGCCCTGACCCGACTCGAGCGCAACCTGCTCACCCAACTCGCCACCGCACCGGTCGGAGTCTGGACGTACCAGCGGCTCTTCGAATCGGTCTGGGGCTGCGCGTTCCTCGGCGACACGTCGATCCTGCACTCGGCCGTGAAGCGGTTACGGCGCAAACTGCACGCCGTCGACGACGCCCTGTGTGTGCACACCGTGCGAGGCATCGGCTACCGGCTCAGCGTCGACTGATGACGTGGCGCCACAAGCGAAACGGCTCGTCACCGGGTCTTCCGGTGACGAGCCGTTCTCCTCTGGTGGGCGATACTGGGTTTGAACCAGTGACCTCTTCCGTGTCAAGGAAGCGCGCTCCCACTGCGCCAATCGCCCGTGCTTGTTGCCGAGGTGGGGACGGGATTTGAACCCGCGTACACGGCTTTGCAGGCCGTTGCCTCGCCTCTCGGCCACCCCACCGAGGTTGCCCCCGTCATACGTGGCGGCAGCTCCGAGCGGACGACGGGATTCGAACCCGCGACCCTCACCTTGGCAAGGTGATGCGCTACCAGCTGCGCTACGTCCGCACGCCCCCGGACGTTCCCGGGTGACGGATGAGAACTTTAGCCGAGTGGGTGTTTGACTGCCAACTCGGGGTCGCCTCGGCGCGTCCCGGGTGGCCGGGGCTGGAGCGGAGTCACTCTCGGCCGGCTTCCTAGGTGGCTGGCCCGGTGCCGGGATCCAGCACTGACCGTCACACTCAGACATTCCTCGGCAATGATCGTCATCATCGCGTCGCATGCCCGACCGTCGACGTCTCCACTACCCGACACCGGGCAGCGGACCTCGACGAACACTCTCCGTGGAACGACCGACGACCCCCGAAAGAAGTGTCCGGCTTCCGACTGTCACCGCGTGAATCGGCGCGTGGTGGTAACTGTTCGTGTTCGGTCGGATGGGCTACGGTAACGGTCGTGACGAGACGTGCGGCCGAGATCCGCCTGGATGCCCTGCTGCGCACCGCCTGCGACGTGATCGTGGAGCGCGGTCTGGCCAACACCCGGACGGCGGACGTGGCGAATGCCGCGGGCGTGAGTCAGGCGTTGGTCTTCTACCACTTCGCCACCAAGGAGCGGCTGCTCGCGCAGGCCTTCGCGTACGCGGTCGAGCAGGATCTGGCCCGCCTGGACGCGGTGACCCGCTCCTCGGCCACACCGCTGACCAAGCTCCGCCGGATCCTCAAGCTCTACACCCCGGCCGGGCGGGCGACCTCCTGGTCCATGTGGATCGACGGCTGGTCCGAGTCGCTGCGTACCCCCGAGTTGGAGAAGGTCTCCCGGCGGCTCGACCTGCGCTGGCGACAGGACCTGGCCGCGGTGATCACCGCCGGGGTGGCCGACGGCACCTTCCAGTGCGCCGACCCCGACGGGGCCGCCTGGCGGATCAGCGCGGTGATGGACGGCCTCGCCGTCCAACTCGCCGTGCACGACCGGGTGATCTCCCGCCGCCAGTTCGGCGAGTGGGTCCGGCTGGTCACCTCCCGAGAGCTCGGCCTGGACCCGGCCGACCTGGACTGAGCTGGGCAGCCAGCACCGATCCCCCCGCACCGGGCCGGGCAAAACGGGCTCAGTCCGCCCCGTCGACCGGAACAATCGGCAGCATGGACCTCCTGGAGGCGTACCGCCGGAGCCTGGCCGAATTCATCGACCGGGTGGATCAGATCGAGCCCGGCCAGTGGTCCGACCCGACACCCTGCTCGGACTGGGACGTCCGCACGCTCGTCAACCATGTGGTGACCGAGGACCGGTGGAGCGTTCCGCTGCTCGCCGGCCGGACCATCGACGAGGTCGGCGACCGGCTCGACGGTGACCAACTCGGCGCCGACCCGATCGCGACGGCCCGGGAGGCCGCCGCGCAGGCCGAGATCGCCGCCACCCACCCCGGCACGATCGATCGCACAGTGCACCTCTCCGGCGGCGACACCCCGGCCACCGAGTACCTCCAGCAACTCCTCGCCGAGCACCTCGTGCACGGCTGGGACGTGGCGGTGGCGATCGGCGCACAGCCCCGGCTCGACCCGGACGCGGTGCACGCCGCCGCCCAGTGGTTCGCCGGCCAGATCGACGCCTACCGGCGCAACAAGCTCGTCCACACCGGCGTACGGGTCCCCGACGACGCCGACGAGCAGGACCACCTGCTGGCCGCGTTCGGCCGCGACCCCGACTGGGCGCCGAGCGACTGAGCAGATCTCGATCTGTTGGTGCGACAGCGGCTCGGGACCTTGCCGTGACCTCGGGAGACTGATATCCACAGATGCGCATGCGTCACCGCGCATCTGTGGTCGGCGACTGGCCGACCATCTCGCTCCCACGAGGAGGTCCCGTGCCACAACCGGAGTGGTCACCCCCGATGAGCCGGCGTCGACGCCGGCTCATCGCCATCCTGGCGACGACGGCGACGGTCGCCGCGCTGCTCCCCACCGGCGTGAGCACCGCGGCCCCCACCGGCGGCGCGGCGTCCACCGAGCGCCGGTCCGGGCCGTTCGCCGAGGGACACACGCCCGCCGACGCCGACAACCGCACCGGTACGGCGGCACCCGACGCCCGCCAACGCGGCCTGGCCCGCGCCGTGGACCCCGACGTCCGGTGGAACCGGCTCGGCACCCCGCAGGCGCTCGGCCCCGGTCGTACTCCGCTCGCCAGCGGGCTGCCCGCCGACCCGGAGGCCGCCGCCCGCGCCTACCTGGCCGCCAACCGCGACCTGTTCGGCATGGACGCCGCGACGGTGGACAGCATGGAACGGGTGCTGGTCCGGCCGATCGGCAGCGGCACAGTGGTCACCCTGCGGCAACGCTTCGGGGACCTGCCCGCCGGGCCGGACGGCCTCGTCACCCTCGCGGTCGCCGACGGCGCGGTGCTCTCGGTCAGCTCCTCACTGGCCCGCAACACCGGCACACCAGCGCCGGCGACCCGCACCCCCGAGCAGGCGTACGCCGCCGCGCTCGCCGACGCCAAGCTGACCGCCGACACGGTGGCCAGCCACACCATCCGGTCGGTGGCAGTGCCCACACCGCTGGACGGGCCACGGGCCGCCTACGAGGTGACCATGATCGGCGCGGACACCGAGCACCCGGCCGCGTTCACCAGCTATGTGGACGGCAGCACCGGGCAGGTGCTGGTCCGCGAGGACCTCGTCGACTTCGACTCCGACAATCCGAGCTGGGCGGTCTTCCCGGCCACCCCGCCCCGCGACCTCGGCCCCGGGCAGGACCCCCGGGTGCGCTGGTGCGGCGACCCGGCCCCCGGCTGCCAGGCCGCCTGGCGTGACCCGGCCACCGGCCAACCGTGGGACGTCGACGCAGCCACCGGCACGCCGACCTTCACCTCGCGCGGCAACTCGGCCAACACGGTGCTGTCCTGGGGTGCGAACACCCCGGTCGTGCCGGCCCCCACCAGCCCGGAACGCCGCTACGAGTACCCCTTCACCGACCAGTGGCACCAGGCCAAGTGCAACCCGAGCGTGTTCACCTCGGCCCAGCGCAACGACGCGGACGCGTCGATCGCCAACCTCTTCGCCATGCACAACCGGATGCACGACTGGTCGTACCAGCTGGGCTTCACCGAGTCGGCGTGGAACCTCCAGGCGGTCAACCTCACCCCGTCCGGCCTGGGCGGTGACGCCGAGCAGGGCCGCGCCCAGCAGGGCGCGCTGAGCGGCAACCGGAACAACGCCAACCAGGGCACCCCGCGCGACGGGCTGCCGCCGACCACAAACATGTACCTCTGGCAGCCGCAGGCCGGCGGGCCGTACCCGCCGTGCGTGGACGGCGACTACGACATGACGGTGATCGGTCACGAGTACGCCCACGCGATCACCAACCGGATGATCGCCGGCCCGGACAGCGGGATCAGCGGCCACCAGGGAGGGGCGATGGGTGAGTCCTGGGGCGACCTGCTCGCCGCCGAATACCTCTACCAGCACGGGCTGCGCGCGCCCGGCGAGACGCCCTTCATCACCGGCGGCTACGTCACCGGCAACCTGGTCAGCGGCATCCGCAACTACGACCTGAGCCGCAGCCCGCTCAACTACTCCGACATCGGCTACAACACCGCCGGCCCGGCGGTGCACGCCGACGGGGAGATCTGGGGCGCCACCAACTTCCGGGTCCGCTCCGCCCTGGTGAAGCGGTACGGCCTCGGCACCCCGCAACGGCAGCTCGACTGCGCGCTGGGCAAGGTCGCGGCAGATCAGTGCCCGGGCAACCGGCGCTGGTCACAGCTGGTCTTCGACTCGTTCCTGCTCCAGGCCGCCAGCCAGGTCAGCATGCTCGACATGCGCGACAACATGCTCACCGCCGACCTGCTCCGCTTCGGCGGCGCGAACCAGGACCTCATCTGGGCCGAGTTCGCGCGCTCCGGGATGGGCCGGGACGCCGCCACCAACGGTGCCGGCGACACCGACCCGACGCCGAGTTTCGCCTCGCCGCGCGGTGGCAACGCGACGCTCACCCTGCGTCCGCGCGGGGACAGCGCCGAAGCACCTGTCCGCGTGTACGTCGGCGCGTACGAGGCGCGGGCCGTGCCGGTGGCCGACACCGACCCGGCGACGCCGATCCCGGACACGGTGGAGATGGTGGCCGGCACGTACGACCTGCTCGCCGTGGCCCCCGGGTTCGGACACCAGCGGCTCAGCGTGGTCGCCAAGGCCGGTCAGGACGGGTACGTCGACCTGCGAATGAGCCGCAACCTCGCCTCCACCGCGTCCGGCGCCACAGTCACCGGCGACGGGGTCAACCTGGACCGGGTCGTCGACGACACCGAGGCAACGAACTGGGCCAGCCTGGACGGGGTCGCCGGCCGGCAGCTCACCGTGGCGCTGCCGGGCGACGCCCCGCAGACGGTCAAACGGGTGAACGTCAGCGCGATGCTGCGCCCGGCGATCACCGGTGACGCCGACACCGGCGCCCAGAACGCGCTCAGTGCCCTGCGCTCGTTCGCGGTGTCCGCCTGCAACGCGACGACCACCGACTGCACGGATCCGACGCGTTGGCAACGCATCTACACCAGCGCGGGGGACGCGTTCCCCGGCGGGGCGTACCGGGCGTACAGCCGCGACATCAACCTCCGGACGTTCGCGGTACCCACCACCCTCGCCACCCACCTGCGCCTCGAGGTGCTGGCGAGCCAGTGCACCGGCGGCCCGAACTACGCGGGCGAGCAGGACGACGACCCGGCCACGACGACGGACTGCGCGACTGCCAGCCCGGCCCGGAGCCAGGTCAGGATCGCCGAGTTCCAGGCGTTCTCGAAGTGACACAGTGGGGCCGGCGGATGTCCGCCGGCCCCACCGTGCTCGATCAGCGGTGCGCCCGACGCCAGGGGTCGGCGACGGCCGGGCGCTCCCAGCGCCGGTCCACCGGGGGGTCGTCGGCCTCGTCGGCGTCCCCGGCCACGGCCCGGGTCAGGTGTCGCAGCCGCAGCAGCAGCCCCACCCCGAGGAAGAGCAGCAGACCGCCGAGCAGGAAGGCGACCTGCACCACGCCGAACGCGCCGGACTGGGAGACCGGGCGGTTGGCCGCCGGTGGCGCGGCGTCGGCGGCCTGCTCCGCGACCGGCTCCTCCGTCGCCGTACTCTCGCCCTCGGCCGGAGCGCTCGCGGATTCGGTGGGCTCCGGCGGGGTCGCCGTCGGCTTCGGCTTGCTGGTCGGGGCACCGCCCACCCCCACCACCGAGCGGGTGGCGGTCTGCCGGGCCAACAGGCGCAGGTTGGCGTCGTACGCCTCGGCGGCGAGGGTGACCCGCCCCTGGGTGACGTCCTCGTCGAAGGCCACCCGGTAGCGGGCCGTGACAGTGCGGCCCGGGCAGAGCGTGCCCGGGTCGAGCTGCCGGTCGGTCAACCGGGCCACGTCACCCTCGGTACGGATCTCCAGCGGAAAGTCGCCGGTCTCCTCCACCCGGTCCATCTTCACCTGGTCGAGCCGGAGGCCCCCCTGCACGGTGAGCACCATCGACCAGCGCACCTTCGCGCACCTGGCGCGCCGGTCGGTCTGGGAGACCACCGCGGAGATCGTCCGCACCTGCTCACCGGCGGTGAACCGTCCCGGCAAACCGCTCATCTCGGTGGTGAAGGCCGCCTGTGCCGGGGCGGCCACCGCCAGCTCCACCCCGCTCAGACAGGCCAGCACCACCCCTGCCCTCAGCGCATACCGCCACACCGTCACCACCGCCGTCCTCCGTTCGGTCGCCTCCACCCCGCAACGCTAGAAGCGGGGCACCGCGCCGACCAGACGGGTGTGTTCGCACCGGACGGCAAGGACGGGGTCGCTTTTCACCGACCGTGGTGAACCGGTCACCGCTCCCCCGCGACACGCCGGGAGTCGGGCCGCTGGGAGAATCGCGCCGTGTCCGAGCTCTCCAGCACGTTCGTCCGGCTGCACGCCCGGCTGGCCCCGGTCCCCTTCGTTCCCGAGGTGCTGCTGCACCAGGCGGACGAGCCGATCGGCCTGTGGGAGCTGACCGAGGGCGAGTTCTCCAGCGACCGGCCGCCGCCGTTCTGGGCGTTCGCCTGGGCCGGCGGGCAGGCCCTCGCCCGCCACGTCACCGACCACCCGGAGCTGGTCGCCGGCCGGCGGGTGCTCGACCTCGCCTCCGGCTCCGGCCTGGTCGCCATCGCCGCCGCCCGCGCCGGCGCGGCGTCCGTGCGGGCCGTCGAGGTGGACGAGCTGGCGGTGGCGGCGGTCGCCCTCAACGCGGAGGCCAACGGGGTACGCGTCGACGCCGAGTTCGGCGACATCCTCGACGGCGACGCCGGGGACGCCGAGGTGGTGCTCGCCGGAGACGTCTTCTACAGCGACGCGATGGCCCGCCGGGTGCTGCGGTTCCTGCTGCGCGCCGCCCGAGCCGGCGCGCCGGCGCTGGTCGGTGACCCCGGCCGGGCGTTCCTGCCCCGGGACCGCTTCGACGAGGTGGCCGGGTACGACGTGCCGGTGCCGGAGGCGCTGGAGAGTGTGCGGGTGAAGCGCACCACCGTCTGGCGGCTGCGGGCCGGGCTGCCGGGGGCCTCCGGCTAGCGTGTCCGGGTGCTGTTCCGCAGCTGGGCGCAGGTGGCCGACGCCGCATGGCCGGACGTGGCCCGGGTGCCGGACCACGTCGGCGGCACCCACCTGGTCGTGACCCGGCACCCGCTGGTCCGCCAGGTCCTCGCCGACCCGGTGACCTACCGGCCGGACAACGCGCTGGACGCGGTGACGCCGATGCCGGTGACCGCGCTGCGGGTGCTCGCCGGGCACCGGTTCCGGTTGCCGCCGACCCTGGCGAACAACTCGGGTGTCAGCCATCCGCAGATCCGGGCGATCGTCGCGGAGGCGTTGCACCCCGCCCGGGTGGCCGCCCAGCGGCAGTGGCTCACCGCGCTGGTCCGGGACCGGGTCGCCCGGATCGGCGCCGCGCTCGACGCCGGCGAACCGGTCGACCTGTACGCGGACCTCGCCGCCGACCTGCCGCTGCTGGTGCTGGCCCGGCTGGTCGAGTTGCCGGACGCGCCGGTCGGCGCGGTCAAGGAGTTCGCCCGCGCCGCGCTGGAGTTGTTCTGGGCACCGCTGGACGCCGACCGGCAGGTGGCGCTCGCCGCCGAGGTGGGCCGGTTCCACCGGGTACTGCGGGACTTCGCGGCCGTCGGTGGCGGTCTGGCCGCTGAGCTGCGCGCGGCCGGGCACCCGCCGGACGTGGTGGTCGGCGCGCTCTTCTTCCTGTTGGTCGCCGGGCAGGAGACCACCTCGCAGTTCCTCACCCTGCTCCTGCACCGGCTGGCGAACGAGCCAGTGGTCCGGGCCGGCCTGCGCAGCGGCGAGGTCGCGGTGGCCGACGTGGTGGAGGAGGGGTTGCGGCTGGAACCACCGATCGTCACCTGGCGGCGGGTGGCGACGACGGAGAGCACCCTGGGCGGCACGCGGGTGCCGGCGGGCAGCAGCCTCGTGCTGTGGCTGGGCCGCGCCGGTCGGGACCCGGCGGTGGTGGAGTCGCCCGACGAGTTCCGTCCGGGTCAGCGTGGATCACGCCGGCACCTGGCGTTCGGGGCGGGGGCGCACCGCTGCGTCGGGGACGTGCTGGCCCGGATGGAGGCGGCCGTGGTGGTGGCCGAGGCCGCGCCGCTGCTGGACGGGGTGACGGTGCTCCGTCCGCCCTGGTGCCCGGACAATCTCACCTTCCGGATGCCGGACGCGTTCGTGGTCCGCCGCTCGCCCGGGGTCACCGGGCTGACCGGATCCTGACATCCGCTCGGTATGTTTCCGGGCGTGTCAGCCATCCCCACCCGTCGGATCCCTGCCGTCGTAACGCTTCTGGTCCTGCTGACGTTGACTGCCTGCACGGTCGGTCCCGGTCACCCGGCGCACGCTCGGCAGGTCACCGCGGCCCAGCCGACTCCGTCCGCCTCGGCGCCGACCCCCTCGGCCTCGCCGTCCCCGACCGCGAAACCCGCGTTCAAGAGCCTGGCCTGGTACGTGTCCCAGGTGCCGACATTTCCCGAGGCACCGCAGCCGCAACCGGTGACGCTGCCCGCTACCGGTTCGGCGGCGTTCTGGCATCGCCTGCCGACCGACCAGAAGGTCGCCTTCATCACCATCGACGACGGTGGGCTGGCCCGCCCGCCGGAAGTGATCGACTTCATCTGGGAGGCGCGTATCCCGGTGACCATGTTCCTCAACTCGCCGGCGGCGGCGGAGCACACCGACTACTTCCGGCAGATCGAGGCGGTGGGCGGGGTCGTGGAGAACCACACCATCAGGCACAACTCGCTGGCCGGCCGGTCGTACGACTACCAGAAGCAGGAGATCTGCGGCGCCGCCGACAAGCTGGAGGAACTGTTCGGCAAGCGACCCACCCTGTTCCGCCCACCGTTCGGCGAACATGACAGCACCACGCTGCGGGCCGCGCACGACTGCGGCGCGAAGGCGGTCTTCCACTGGACCGAGACCGTCCACGAGGGGAAGGTGCGCTACCAGACCCCGGAGAAGGTGGTCCAACCCGGCGACGTGCTGCTGATGCACTTTCGACCGGCGCTGATGGACGACCTGCTCGCGGCGTTGAGGGCGATCCACCGGGCCGGGCTCACCCCGGCACTGCTGGAGCAGTACGTACGGTGATCGGCCCGTCGCCGACCTGACGAAAGTCAGGGGTGGGTGGTGCCGTTCGGGCGCGGTGGGGTGGCAGGTCGCTCGCCTAGCGTCAGTGCATGATCACATTACGTGGGTTGACGAAACGGTTCGGGCCGACAGTCGCGGTCGACGCGTTGACAGTCGACATCGCGCCCGGCCGGGTCACCGGCTTCCTCGGCCCGAACGGCGCCGGCAAGTCCACCACCATGCGCATGATCCTCGGGCTGGACCGACCCACCGCCGGGCAGGCCCTGGTGGGCGGGCGCGCGTACCGGGAGTTGCGCCGGCCGCTGCACGAGGTGGGCGCGCTGCTCGACGCCCGGGCCATCCACCCGGCCCGGTCCGGCCGGGCGCACCTGCGCGCCATGGCGCACAGCAACGGCATCCCCGCCCGCCGGGTCGACGAGGTGCTGGACACCGTCGGGCTGGACGGACGGGCCGCCGGCAAGCCCGGCCGGGCCCTCTCCCTCGGCATGGGCCAACGACTCGGCATCGCCGGGGCGCTGCTCGGTGACCCGCCGGTGCTGATGTTCGACGAGCCGGTGAACGGCCTCGACCCGGACGGGGTGCGCTGGGTGCGGCAGCTGACGCGCTCACTGGCCGACGAGGGACGGACGGTCTTCGTCTCCAGCCACCTGATGAGCGAGATGCAGCTCACCGCCGACCAGCTCGTGGTGATCGGCCGGGGACGACTGCTCGCCGACTCGCCGATCGGCGAGGTGATCGCCCGCAGCACGGTAGCGGTCCGGGTCCGCAGCCCACACCCGGACGGGCTGGCCGCGCTCGCCGCGCGCCTCACCGCCGCCGGGGCGAGCGTCGAGACCGCCGACCGCAACGAGCTGACCGTCACCGGCGTCACCGCCGACCAGGTCGGCGACCTGGCCCACGAACTGGGAGTACGACTGCACGAGCTGAGCGCGCACGCCGCGTCGCTGGAGCAGGCGTTCATGGAGTTGACCGCCGACAGCGTCGAGTACGACGGCGGTCCGACCGAGGGTGGGCAACGATGAGCACGCAGACCGACGCGGGCACCCGCCCCGCCAGCACGCCGGCCGCAGGTGCGCCGGCCACCTTCCGGGGGGCGGTGGCCGCCGAGTGGACCAAGCTCTCCTCGGTGCGGAGCACCTGGTGGACGGCACTGGCCGGGCTGCTGGTGATGTTCGCGAGCGCCGGCCAACTGGCCATCTACGTCGCCAACGACAACACCAACGACGACCCGACCGACGACCGGGGGATCGTCACCGTCGGCAGCGTGCTGATCGACTCGGTCGAGCTGACCCAGTACGTGGTGCTGGCGCTGGGCCTGCTCGCGATCACCGCCGAGTTCACCAGTGGCACCATCCGGACCACGTTGCAGTGCACCCCGTCGCGCGGTCGGGTGCTGCTGGCCAAGGCCGCGGTCGCAGGGGCGGTCACCTTCGTCCTCGGGCTGGTGCTCGGCGGCGTCGGCACCCTGGTGGCCCGACCGGTGCTCGGCGAGTGGGGCAGCGCCCCGGCCGCCGACACGATCGGCGACATCGTGGCGGTGGCGACCTACCTGGCGCTGGTCGGTGTGCTCGCCCTGGGCCTCGGTGCCGCGTTGCGCAGCGCGGTGCTCACCCTCACCGTGCTCCTCGCCACCCTGATGATCGTGCCGCTCTCCCTCCAGGAGCCGGACATCGACGTGCTGAACCGGATCGCCGACGTGTTCCCCGGCGTGGCCGGCGGGCACTTCCTGGCCGGCGACACCGAGCCGTACCCGAGCGTGGTCGGGCTGCTCCTGCTCGCCGGGTGGGCCGCCGCCGCGCTGCTGCTGGGCCGGGCCGCCCTGCGCCGCCGCGACGCGTAGGGCCGGCGAGCTGGGCGGGGGCCGGTCGGCCCCCGCTCAGCCGTCGACCAGCCCCGCCTCGTACGCGAGGATCGCCGCCTGCACCCGGTTACGTACGTCCAGCCGGGTGAAGATGCTGGTCAGGTAGCTCTTCACGGTGCCCTCCACGAGGTGCAGCCGGCGGGCGATCTCGGCGTTGGAGAGGCCCGCCCCGACCAGGGCCAGCACCTCCCGTTCCCGCTCGGTCAGCCCGGCCGTCCGGTCCCGGGCGGCGGGTCGGCGGGCCAGCCGGCCAGCCCCCAGCTCGATCACCCGGCGGGCCACCCTCGGCGACAGGTACGCACCACCGTCGGCGACGGCGTGCACGCCCGCGATCAGCTCACGTGGGTCGCCGGCCTTGAGCAGGAACCCGCTGGCGCCGTGCCCGAGCGCCCGGGCCACGTGGTCGTCCTCGCCGAAGGTGGTCAGCATGATCGTCGCGGTGTCCGGCACGACCCGACGGATCTCGGCGGCGGCGGCCAGCCCGTCCAGCCGCGGCATCCGGATGTCCAGCAACGCGACCCGGGGTCGGTGGGCCCGGACCAGCTCCACCGCCGCGTGCCCGTCGCCGGCCTCGGCGACCACCTCGATGCCGGGATCGCTGGCGAGGATGGCCCGAACGCCGGCCCGGATCATCGCCTCGTCGTCGGCCAGCACCACCCGGATCGGCGGTGCCCCGGTCGTGTCGGTGTCCACTACGCGATCCACTCCTTGCTGACCAGCCGGCCATCGGTGAAACAGAGTCGCCAGGTCGGCGCCGCGAGGGGGAAGTTGCCGTCGGTGTAGTACTCGCAGCCGGCCCGGTCGATCGGTGTCTGGCGATCCAACTGCCGCCGGGGCAGCCCGACCAGCTCGGACCGGGCCGCGCCGACGCGCATCTGGTCGAAGGTGGCCCGGTCCAGCACCGTCCCGGCGGTCGCCACCGGGTAGTAGACGAACGAGAGCACCAGGGCGAAACCGACCGGGGCGACGAGCGCCACCAGCAGGCTGCGCCGAACCCGCCGCCGGGCGTCGTGCAGCCGCCGCTCGGCGTCCACCGGCCGCTCCGCCGGACCCGGGCGCTCGTCGGACCAGGACGCAAGCCCGGCCTCGGCCGCCGACCCGATCGCCTCGGACGCCGCCGCGGTGGCCGGCAACACCGCCCGTACGGCGAACCCGCCGTCGGCCCGGTGGCCGGCGTCGAGCGTCCCGCCGGCGAGGCGGACCCGCTCGGCGAGGGCGAGCAGCCCACTGCCCTGCGAGGGCGGAGCGGGCAGCGGCCCGGCCGGCGGAGCCTCGTTGACGACTGTCACCTCGACCCGGTCACCGTCGCGGGTGAGGCGTACGTCGACCGGGGCGCCCGGCGCGTACCGGGCGGCGTTGGTCAGCGCCTCCCGGACGATCCGGTGCGCCGCGTGACCGGTCATCGCCGGTAGGTCCGCGACCGCCGGGGCGGCGTCCAGCCGTACCGCCATGCCAGCCTCCCGGGCACCGTCGACCAGGTCGGCCACGGTCTCGCCGCTCGGACGCAGCGACGCGCCAGCCTCCTCGCGGAGCACCCCGATGATCTCGTGCAGTCGCTCGGTGGCGGCGGAGACGCTGGCCCGCAACTCCCCCGCCGCGGCCCGGTGCCTGTCGTCCAGGTCGGCGGCGACCTCCAGGGCTGCGGCGCGCAACGCGATCAGGCTGAGGTCGTGACCGAGCGAGTCGTGCATCTCCCCGGCGATCCGGGCCCGCTCACGCAGTCGGATCCGCTCGGCGGCACCCCGCTGCTCGCGGGTCAGCGCGTCGACGTGCCGGCGACCGGCGTCGGTCAACTCCTGCTGCTGGCGCCGGTACCGGCCGACCAACCAGGGGAACACGGCGGCGAAGAGCAGCACCGAGGCGAGTAGGAACCAGGTTGCCGCGCCGGCGCCGAGCAACCCCAGGTTGAGCGCCGTGCCACCGGCCGTGATCAGCACGAAGACCATGATCGCCGGACCCACTGTGGCGCTGCGCCGCCCGGCGAGATAGCTGAAGACCGGAATGGCGAACACGAAGTTGCCGTCGACCAACGACCCGAGCACCGCCAGCACCAGGGCGACCAACGGTTGACGTCGACTCGCCACCACCGCCACACCGAGCAGCAGCAGCTTGCCGACCAACAGCGGAAACGTGTACCGCGTATAGGGCGGGCTGGCCTCGGCGTAGCCGACCGGGGCGGCCACCACCGCCCAGAGCAGCACGTCCAGCAGCAGGCGACGCCGCCGGTGCAGCCAAGCCGGCGGCGGGGAGTCGAGGATCCGCACGGCGGTCAGGCTACCCACGCCCGACCTGCGCGGACACCGACGAAAGTCAGGTGTTCAGCCGCTCTCCTCGGCCCAGACCCGCCAGTCGTCAAGCACGCCGTGCAGGGCCGGGGTGAGCCAACCCGGCGCGGACCGCCGGAACACGCCCGGGTCCATCGCGCCGGCGCCGTCCGGCAGCGCGCCGAGCAGATTCGGTACCAGGTCGGTGAGGTTGGTCCAGTGCACCAACTCCGGCCGGGCCGGCCAGGCTCCGATCACCACACCGGCCGGCACCGCCCTACGGTCCAACGCCTCCAGGGTCAACGCCGTGTGGTTGAGCGTGCCCAACCCGGCGCGGGCGACCACCACCGCTGGCGCGCCGAGCGACACCGCCAGGTCGGCCATCGTCCACGGCTCCCCCGACGGTCGCAGCCCCATCGGAACCAGCAACCCGCCCGCGCCCTCGATCAACACGAGGTCGTGCTTGTCGGCCTCCGCGCGGACGGCGTCCACCGCCGCGTACAACTCCAACGGCGGCAGGTCGGCCACCCGCGCGGCGGCCAACGGGGCGAGCGGATCCGGGTAGCTGGCCAGGGTCCGACCGGTCAGCGGCGCAGCCAGCCGATTCACCGCGTCCACATCGCCGGGCTCACCGCCGGCCGTACCGGTCTGACCGGGTTTGACCACCGCCACCCGCAGCCCGGCGGCCTGCGCGGCGGCCGCGATCGCCGCGGTCACCACCGTCTTGCCGACCTCGGTGTCCGTCCCGGTGACGAGCACCGACCCCGCCCACCCGGTCACGGCGCCACCTCGGTTCGCGACTGCGGGGCTCGCAAACCCCGCTCACTCCTCGCGCTCACGGCGCGGTGTCCACTATGACGTCCAGCGCCCGCTCGAACTCCGCCCGGGGCACCCCCGCGCTGACCGTGAGGCGCAGGCGGGAGCGGCTGTCCGGGGTGGATGGTGGCCGGAAACAGCCCACCGCGACGCCCCGGTCCCGGCAGTCCGCGGCCCACGCGGTCGCCGCCTCCGGCCCCGGGGCGGTCACCGAGATCACCGCCGCGTCCGGGGCGGAGACGGTCAGCCCGGCCGCCCGCAGCCGACCGACCGCCAGTCCCACCCGGTCGGAGAGTTCGGCGCGCAGGTCGTCGCCGGCCTGGGCGAGCCGCAGCGCCGCGTGCACACCGGCGGCGACCGCCGGCGGCAGTGCCGTGTCGAAGATGAACGTGCGCCCGGTCTCGACCAGATGCCGGACGAACTCGGCCGGGCCGGCGACAACGCCACCCGCGCCACCGAGCGCCTTGGACAGGGTGGCGGTGACCACCACGTCCGGCTCGCCGGCCAGCGCGGTGGCCGCCACCGCGCCCGCGCCGGCCGGGCCGGTCAGGCCCAGCGCGTGCGCGTCGTCGACCAGCAGCAGCGCGCCGTGACGGCGGGCCACGGCGTGCAGCCGAGCCAGCGGGGCGAGGTCACCGTCGACCGAGAAGACCGACTCGGTCACCACCACCGCCGGGCGGCCGGGAGCGGCGGCGAGCGCGGCGGCCACCGCGTCGACGTCGGCGTGCGGGGTGACCACCGTCTCCGCACCCGAGATGCGGCAGCCGTCGATCAGCGACGCGTGGTTGTGCGCGTCGGAGACGAGCAGCGTCCGAGGTTGGACGAGCGCCCGCAGCGCGCCGAGGTTGGCCAGATAGCCGGAGGAGAAGACCAGGGCGCCATCGGTGCCCAACCAGCGGGCCAGGTCCTCCTCCAGCGCCCGGTGCGCGTCGGTGGAGCCCCGGACCAGTCGCGACCCGGTAGCCCCCAGCCCGTACGCCGACAGGGCCGCCGTGGCCGCGGCGATGACGTCCGGGTGGGTGGCCAGGCCGAGGTAGTCGTTGCCGGCCAGATCGGTCATCTGATCGTCGGCCGGACGCGGATGCAGTCGCCTGGTGAGCCCGGCCTTCGCCCGCAGCTCCGCGCGGCGGTCGAGCGCCGCCAGCCAGTCCGCCACCGTCACCCTCCCCCGCTGTGCGTGCCGGTCAGCCCGACACCCGCCGGGCGAAATTACCACCCGCCGCCACCAGCCCGACGATTCCACTCGGTGCGAGTGCCGACCGGGCCGCCAGGGCATTCCGGCTGATCGGGCGGCCCCAGGCCTGTGCGAGAGTCCCCGGCCGGCCTACGACGGACCCAGACAACGACCGGCCGCGTTGGATGTTCGTCTGGATACAACACCGGTATCCAGACGAACATCCGCCTTGCCGGACCGCCGCCTGGACTCCGTCTCGGCTCGACCGGGGACTCTCGCGCAGGCCTAGTAGGGTACGAGCCATGTCAGAGATCCTCGACCAGGCCCGGACCCAGGTCCTGGGTGACGGTGTCGGCCTCGATCAGGCCGGCATCCTCGCCGTGCTGAACCTGCCCGACGAGCACCTGCCCGCCGCCCTCCAGCTCGCTCACGACGTGCGGATGCGCTGGTGCGGCCCGGAGGTCGAGGTCGAGGGGATCGTCTCGCTCAAGACCGGCGGCTGCCCGGAAGACTGCCACTTCTGCTCGCAGTCGGGCCTGTTCACCTCGCCGGTGCGCTCGGTCTGGCTGGACATCCCGTCGCTGGTCGAGGCGGCGAAGCAGACCGCCGCGACCGGGGCGACCGAGTTCTGCATCGTCGCCGCGGTCCGCGGTCCGGACGCCCGGCTGATGAAGCAGATGCGCGAGGGCGTCGCCGCCATCAAGGCGGCTGTCGACATCCAGGTCGCCGCGTCGCTGGGCATGCTCAGCAAGGAGCAGGTCGACGACCTGGTCGACATGGGCGTGCACCGCTACAACCACAATCTGGAGACCTGTAAGTCGTACTTCCCCAACGTGGTCACCACGCACTCGTGGGAGGAGCGCTGGGAGACGCTGCGGATGGTGCGCGACTCCGGCATGGAGGTGTGCTGCGGTGGCATCCTCGGCCTCGGCGAGACCGTCGAGCAGCGGGCCGAGTTCGCCGCGCAGCTCGCCGAGCTGAACCCGCACGAGGTGCCGCTCAACTTCCTCAACCCGCGTCCCGGCACTCCGCTCGGTGACCGTCCGGTGGTGGAGGGCAAGGACGCACTGCGGGCCATCGCCGCGTTCCGGCTGGCCATGCCGCGCACCATCCTGCGGTACGCCGGTGGTCGCGAGATCACCCTCGGCGACCTCGGCACCCGTGACGGTCTGCTCGGCGGCATCAACGCGGTGATCGTCGGCAACTACCTGACCACGCTGGGTCGACCGGCGACGGCAGACCTGGAGCTGCTGGACGAGTTGAAGATGCCGGTCAAGGCGCTGTCCGCCACGCTGTGACGACAATGACGACGACGGAGCTGTGGTGTGACCGGTGCGGTGAGTCGGCGACGGCCACCGCCCATCCGGCCTGCGCGTCGGCCCGTCAGTTGGAGCCGCCCCGGTTCTGCCCACGCTGCCGTCGCCGGATGAAGGTGCAGGTGCTGCCGGTGGGCTGGGCGGCGGTCTGCGTCGAGCACGGCGAGATCCGGGGCTGAGCCGGTGCTGCGGGGGCGGGCGGTGACACTACGACCGGCGACGGTCGCGGACGTGCCGGCCCTCGCGGCGATCCGGGCCGACCCGGAGGTACGCAGGTGGTGGCGGGGCGGCGACGACCTGGCCGACTCCGTGCGCGCCGACCTCGCCGACGACGACCTGCACGTGTACGCGATCGAGCACGACGGCCGGGTGATCGGCGCGATCCAGTGGTACGCCGAGGCGGACCCGGACTACCGGCACGCCAGCCTGGACGTCTTCCTCGACCCGGAGGAGCGCGGCGCCGGCCTCGGCGGTGACGCCATCCGCACCCTGGCCCGACACCTGATCGACGAGTACGGCCACCACCGCTTCACCATCGACCCGGCCGCGGCGAACAGCGCCGCCATCCGGGCGTACGCGAAGGTTGGTTTCCGCCCGGTGGGGGTGCTGCGCCGCTACGAGCGTGGCGCGGACGGCCGCTGGCACGACGGCCTGTTGATGGACCTGCTCGCCGACGACCTGGTGGAGTGACTCAGGCGTCCCACAGCAGGTGGCCGTCGGGCAGTCGGCGGGCGCCCTCGGCCGGCCGGTGCGGGCTGATGCGGCCGTCCGGCATCAGGTGCGCCACGGGGACTCCGCCGCCCAGCGTCGCGACGTCGGCGATCAACCGCCGGTGGCAGCGCCACCACACGCTCTCGCTGCACATGATCGCGGTGGTCCGACGGTCCACCCCGGCGAGCACCTCGGCGAGCGCGTCGTCGAACTCGGCCGTCCGCGTGTGGGCGGCGTACGCCCGGAACGCCGCGACCGTCCACCAGGTGTCCGGCTCCGGCTCCCCGGCGGGGACGTGGCGTCGTCCGCCGAGCCGCGGCTCCCAGCGGTAGTCGACGCCCCACTCGGGCAGCCACCGTTCGAGTTCCTCGCGGCGGACGTCCGGGTTGGTGCGGCTGGCTGGGTATCGCCGCACGTCCACCACCTGGGCGATCCCGGCTCCGGTCAGCAACTCTCCCAGCCGGCCCCGATCGGCGCCGCCGTGCCCGACGGTCAGCAACTCCCGCACGGTGTTGGCTTGCCCGGAATTCCGCCGACCTATCCCACCCGAGTCCGCCCGCGACGGCCGGGCGCCGCGGATCTTGGACAGTTGCCGCCCGCGAGCCCGCGAGCGGTAACTGTCCAAGATCTCGTCGCGGTGTCGGTCAGGCGATGGCGCACTGGGTGTTGTTGACGGTGAAGGCTGTCGGTTTCGGGTTGGCGCCGCTGTACGTGCCGTTGAAGCCGAAGCTCACCGACGCGCCCGGGGCGATCGTGCCGTTGTAGGACAGGTTCGTGGCGGTGACCGCCGCCCCGCTCTGGCTGATCGTCGCCGACCAGCCCTGACTGACGCTCTGCCCACCGGGGAAGCTGAACCGTAGGGTCCAACCGTTGATCGCGGTGGTGCCGGTGTTGGTGATCGACACGTTGGCGGTGAAGCCGCTGCCCCAGTCGGTGGTGGCGTACCCGACCGTGCAGGTGCCGCCGACCGGCGGGGCCGCTGTGGTCACCGCGACCGGCGTGGACGCCGCAGAGGTGTTGCCCGCCGCGTCCACGGCCACCACGTAGAACTGGTACGCGGTCGAGGCGGTCAATCCGGACACCGCCTGGGTGGTGCCGGTCGGCGAGCCGACCAGCGCGTCGGTGGCGCCGGCCTCGCGGTAGACCCGGTAACCGGTGACGCCCACGTTGTCGGTCGACGGGGTCCAGGCCAGTGTGAGCCCGGTGGCGGTGACGGCCGAGGCGACCGGCGTGCCGGGGGTGCTCGGCGGTGTGGTGTCGGCGGTGCCGGTCGGTGGCGTGGTCACGCTGAGCTTCGGCGAGGCGGCCGACTCGTTGCCCGCGCCGTCGCGAGCCACGATGGTGTACTCGAACGTCCGCTCCGGCAGCAGCGTGGTGATGGTGATCGAGTTCTCGGTGACCCGTCGGGTCGCCACCACGTCGTTACCGACCATGAACTCGCGGACGTCGTACCCGGCGAGGCCGCTGCCGCCGCTGTCAGTGGACGGCGCCCAGGTCAGGGTGACAGTGCGGGGGCCGAGGTTGGACGCCACCGGGGTGCCGGGGACGGTCGGCTTGGTGGTGTCCGGTACGACCGGGCCCGGCTCCTCGCCCCAGACGCGGGTGGCGCCGGAGTAGAGCGGCACCTTCCGGTTGGGCCCGGCGGTGGCCTGGTACGACGGGTCGTTTGTCGGGTCCCAGGTGCCGCCCTCCGGCACACCGATCTTGAACTGGACCTCCATCCGGTGCTGCGACTGACCCGCCGGGGCGATGGTGTGCCCGGCGCAGTCCACCTCGACGTACCAGATGTCGCCGCTGAACTGCTTGGCAGTGGTCGGGGACGGGCAGCCCTGGGTGTAGCCGGCGGTGACCTGCACCGGGCCGGTGCCGTCGGGCCGGAAGTAGTACCGGAACCGGCCGTCGGTCAGCGCGCGGGCCGGGAACGCGGACTTGTTGTAGACCATCACCTTGAGCCCGGTGGCCCGAGGTTCGGCCTGCGTCACAGTGGTCTCGACTGTCAGCTCGTCGATGTCCGGCGTCTCGGCGACCGGGAAGTTCGCCAGCGGCGTGCCGCCGTACTCGGAGGTCAGCCGAACCAGCGCGGACGTGAAGCCGGCGTTGTAGTCGGTGGCCACCTCGTTCATCACGTAGTCCGAGCGGCTGTCGCTGTACGCGTCGTTGGCCGAGGACGGGCCGCCGACCAGCGCGCCGTAGAGGGTGTGCCGGGTCTCCACCGGCACGGTCTGGCTGTCCCACCAGGAGCCGTGTGCGGTGCGGTGGTGCGGGTTCTTCGGTGCGTTGGCGCCGAACCCGATGACGTAGCTGGAGTTACGGGGGTTGTCGCCGAGCGCGTAGTTGATCTGCCGGACGGCGAAGTCGTGGTAGCGCGCCTTGCGGGTGGTGTCGGTGGTCTTGTCGCTGTAGACCAGCGCGGCGAAGGAGGTGTTCGCGGCGTAGCGCAGCGCGCCCCAGGAGTCGAGCACCGCCATCCCGCCGGGCGAATACGGAACCCGCTGCCCGTTCACGCCGACGGTCCAGTAGTCCAGCCACCGGTTGGCGTCGTCGACGTACTTCTGCTTGCCGGTCAGGTTGGCCAGCAGCACGTACGCGCCGAACTGCTTGTTGTCCCAGGCGATGGTCCACTTGTAGGAGCGGGTGGTGGACTGGTTCTCCGTGCCGAGCTTGTCGTACTCACTCTCGGCCTTGGTCAGGTAGCTGGCCTCGCCGGTGGCCCGGTGCAGCCAGATCGCGGCCCAGACCAGCTCGTCCTGCCAGCCGCTCCACGAGCGGTAGAAGCTGGTGGCGTCGGTGATGCACTCGTGGTAGGCCTTCCGCACCGTGTCGGCGAAGGTGTAAAGCTGCCGGGCGTGCCCGAGCAGCTTGTCCGCGTAGGCGGCGTCGGTGGGCCGGAACACCATCGAGGAGGCGGCCATCGCGGCCGCCGTCTCCCCCGCCAGGTCCGCGCCGCCACAGCTCGCATCGATCTTGTACGCGGGCCGCGCCATCGGCATCACCTCGGCCGGACCCCACCACTTGTGGTCGTCGTCGCCCTTGCCGACCTGTCCGTAGAGGACGTTTGCCGACGGGTGTGCCTTGATGAAGTAGTCGTTGACGAAGCGCAGGTTGTTGAGCAGGTGCGGCAGTTGCCCGGAGGAGGTGTAGCCGCTGCGGTACTCGACAGCGCCCCAGGCGAGCATCGTGGCGCTGAACGCCATCGGGAAACCGAACTTGACGTGGTCGCCGGCGTCGTACCAGCCGCCGGTGAGGTCCACACCCGCGCTGGCGCCGTCGGTGAGGGCGCTGTCTCCGCGCCAGGAGACCCGGTTCCAGTCGGGCAGTCGACCGGACTGCTGCGCCTCGTAGAAGAGCAGCGACTTCTGCAACGCCTCGGCGTAGTTGTAGGTCGCCGCCGGCGCGGCAGCGGCGGGCCCGGACGGTGGCGCGGTCACCGCGAGGGACGCGCCGGTGAGCAGCGCGACGCCGAGGGCCAGCAGCCGCCGCGGCCAGGGCTGGTCGGCGGCCGGCGACCGGCCGGGCTGGCCGCTGAACGGCCGGGTCAGGTGGCGCATGGCGGACTCCTGTCGGAGGCGCCGCCGGCGGTCGCACCGACGCGGGACGGCGTACGGGCGGCACGGCCACCGGCGACAGCGGGGTGGCGGTGTGACCACGGGTCATGGAAGCGCTCCCATGGATAACCGACAATGTAATGGGCGGGTCGCTGGTTGGGAAGCCTGCCAACCGGGGCCGGTGCGTGCGACGCCGCTTCCGTACTCGCGAGTAACCAGTGCGGACCATTTCACACCATCGACGCACTTCGATTAGTGCTCGCCGTTTGCGCAGCTCACGACGGGAGCCTCCGCGAAGACTGTCGCGGTGTTCGAGCGCTCCGGCGGCCAGCCAGACGAACGTACTGTTGCTGACCCACTACCAAGCGCGAGACAGTACCGCTCACCAGCGGTGCCGTCGACGCCGCCGCTCCCTGGTCAACCCTGAGGAGAAGCGATGGCACCACGACTCGCCGACGACACCGCCTGGACCGACATCCTGACCCGCGCGGTGGCCGCCACCCCGGAGGCGTTCGGCGCCGAGGTAGACGGCGTCACCACACTGCACAACCTGGTCGAGGGCGAATGGCGGGCGGTCGGCCAGCCCACCCCGGTCCGCACCCCGGTGGACAACACCGTCCTCATCAACCTGCCCCGGGTCGACGCGACCACCGCGCGCGCCGCGGTCGCCCACGCCGCCGCCGCGCACCGGGCCTGGGCCCAGACCCCGCTGGCCGACCGCAAGGCCCGGGTCGCCGAGGCCCTGGACTCGCTCACCGCCCACCGCGACCTGCTCGCCCTGCTGCTGGTGTGGGAGATCGGCAAGCCGTGGCGGCTGGCCTGCGCCGACGTGGACCGGGCGCTCGACGGCGTCCGCTGGTACGCGGGCGAGATCGACCGGATGCTCGCCGACGGCCGCGAGCCGCTGCCCGGCCCGGTCAGCAACATCGCGTCGTGGAACTACCCGATGAGCGTGCTGGTGCACGCCGAGCTGGTGCAGCTCCTGGCCGGCAACGCGGTCATCGCCAAGACTCCGTCCCAGGGCGGCGCGGTGTGCCTGACCGTCGCGCACGCGCTGATGCGCCGGGCCGGGCTGCCCGCCACACTCGTCTCCGGCAGCGGCGGGGAGCTGTCCGAGGTGCTGGTCCGGGCACCCGAGATCGGCGCTGTGGCGTTCGTCGGCGGTCGGTCCAACGGCGGCAAGGTGGCCGCCGCGCTGCTCGACAGCGACAAGCGGCACTTCATCGAGCAGGAAGGTCTCAACGCCTGGGGCATCTGGAACTTCTCCCAGTGGGACCTACTCGCCACGCACCTCAGGAAGGGCTTCGAGTACGGCAAGCAGCGCTGCACCGCGTACCCCCGGTTCGTGGTGCAACGCGACCTGGTCGACGAATTCCTCGACATGTACCTGCCGGTCGTCCGCTCGGTCCGCTTCGGTCACCCGCTCGCCGTCGGCGACGACTGGGCCACCGGTGACCCGCTGCCCGAGCTGGACTTCGGTCCGCTGATCAGCGCCGCCAAGGCCGACGAGCTACGCCGCACTGTCGACGAGGCGGTCCGCGGCGGGGCGATCCCACTGCACCGGGGCAAGCTCACCGGCGCGCCGTTCCTGCCCGGGCAGGACACCTCGGCGTACGTGGCACCGTCGGTGCTGCTCGCCCCGCCCGGACGGTCCCGGCTGATGCACGCCGAGCCGTTCGGTCCGGTCGACACGATCGTCGTGGTGGACACCACCGACGAGCTGCTGGCCGCCATGAACGCCTCCAACGGCGCGCTGGTGGCGTCGCTGGCCTGCGACGACACCGACGAGGCCGGCAAGCTCGCCGTGGACCTTCAGGCGTTCAAGGTGGGCATCAACAAACCACGCTCACGCGGTGACCGGGACGAACCGTTCGGCGGCCGGGGCGCCTCCTGGAAGGGCGCGTTCGTCGGCGGCGACCTGCTGGTGCAGGCAGTCACCGTCGGCGGCGACAGGCGGCTCTACGGCAACTTCCCCGACTACAACAGCTACCCCACCACCTGAGCACCGCAACGGGAGAGGCCCCCTTGTGGACGCTGGCGCGCACAAGGGGCCCTCGTCGGGCCCTAGACGCCCGGCGTGACGAACGCGGCCTTCCGGTCCGCCGGCGCGGCGACAGCGAGCGGGACGGTGAGGGTGAGCAGCCCGCCGTCGCGCTCCGTCGCGGCGGGCCGGCCCAGCCGGTGCAGCGTACGCAGCATCGGGTCGTTGGTGGCCTGCACGTGCAACACCAGCGCCGCGTACCCGGACCGGTCGGCGTGCTGGACCACCCGGCGCAGCAACGCCGAGCCGAGCCCGCGCCGCTGCCAGTCGTCTCGCACCAGCAGCGCCACCTCGGCCTCGTCGCCCTCGCCGAGCAGGTTCGCCATGGCGACCACCGACTCGGCAGTGCCGTCGGCGCCGGTGGTGCTGGCGATCAGCGTCAGCCCTCGGCTCGGCTCCAGCAGTCGACGCAGGCGGGCCGGCTGCGGCAGCGCCGCGCCGCCCAGGTAACGCCGCTGCCGCGTACGGGGTGAGCACGCCTCGTGCAGCTCCGCCACGCCGGACAGATCGTGGGCGCTGGCTGGCCGGACGGCAACCTCCGCGCCGTCGGGCAGCACCACTGTGACCTGCTCGGCGGCCCGGCGCGCCACTGTGGCGGCCAGCTCGACAAGGGCCTGCGCCCGCGCGTACTCCGCCGGGGTGAAGTCGGGCGCGGCCCGGCGCAGCGCGAACGAACCGCCCGCCGGGTCGGCCAACAGCATGGCGGCCCCGGTGATCCCCCGCTCGCCGCCCACCGACGCCGGTCGCCAACTGACGACGTCGGCGGCGAGCAGGGTCTGCAACGCCTCGCCCGTCGCGTCCGGGTCACGCACCAGCCGGTTGGCCAGCCCGAGCACCCGGGTGGGCTGGTCGGCCAGACCACGCGCCTCACTGCGCGCCACCCAGCAGTCCCGGCCCCGACCACGCTCGACCGCGGCGATCAGCTCGGCCTCGTCGAGCGCGTCCGGCGCGTCGACCAGGAAATCGTCCACCGCGCCCTGCTCGGTGGGCTGCACCTGCACGGTGAGGATGTTGACCCCACGCAGCGCGAGGCTCGCCGTGAGCACCGACAGGTAACCCGGTCGGTCGTCCACAGTCGCTCGGATCCGCCACAACGTCATGGTTGGCTCCCTTCCCCGGTAAGAGCCTCATCCCCGCCTGTTGCCGCCCGGTTGCCCGGCGGTGTCGGCCCGGGAACTCCTCGGGTCGCTCAGGGGCCGGCGACCACCGGCGGCGCGCCGACGAGATCGAGTCGGTCACCGAGGATCACCGCGCAGGCGCGGACGAGCTGGGTGAGCCGATCCACCTCGGTGCTGTGGAACGCCGCGGCGGAGAGGGTCTCGCTGCGTTCACGGGCCACCACCAGCACCAGGCCCGCCCGGCCGAACGGCGCGATCGCGTGGTGGGTGCCGTCGGGTGTGGTCATCGACCGGCCGCGCAGCGGGGTCACCTCCGGCAACCGCGGGGGTACGGGGGCACGCCAGCTCGCGTGCCCCACTGTCGCCCCACCGCCCCCGCTCCGCGAGGCCCAGTCGACCGGCACCACGGCGGCCACGGCCCAGTCGGCGGCCAGCAGCCCCGGCACCGCGTCGACCAGGGTGGCCAACCCGTCGGCCGGGTTGGCCGCGACCTGGGCCAACAGCTCCGCGTCCTGGCCGGTGGTGGTGGGCGCGCCGATCGCCCGCCACACACCGTCCACCCGCACTCCGGGGATCGCCGCGAGGCCAGCCAGCAGCCGCTCCACCCGCGCCGCGCCCGGCCAGACGACAGTGAAGTCGTCCACGGCACGCCCGCCGAGCCGTTCGAGGACCACCACCTGGACGATGTCCGCCCCGGAGACGCCCAAGGTGCGGGCGACCTGACCGAGGGTGCCCGGACGGTCCGGCAGGGTGACCCGAACTCGCAGCAACATGTCTGTCCCTCCGCTCGGCGGGCCGGCAAAAAGAGCGGCCGGCAGGCTGACCCCAGCCTGGTAGTTGACCATTTCGTCCCTGTTGCAGGGGCATGTCCCGAGCGGAAATTCTGACCTTGACAACGTGAGCGGGCTGCCATCAACTAGTCGGATGAGCGATCCGGCCGTCGACGCGTCACGGCCGAGGGCCGATTCCGTCTCCCCGGCGGGGCTGGCCCTGGACCGTCTCGCCGACCATCTGGCAACGCACCGACCCGAGCTGGCCGTCGGGCCGCTGCGCGCCCAGCTGATCGCGGGCGGCAAGTCCAACCTCACCTACCTGCTGCGCCTCGGCGACCGCGAGGTGGTGCTGCGCCGCCCACCGCTGGGGCACGTGCTGGCGACCGCGCACGACATGGCACGCGAGTTCCGGGTCATCTCGGCGCTGGCGCCGACCGAGGTGCCGGTCCCGGGCGCGCTGCTGCTCTGCACCGACCCCGAGGTGATCGGCGCGCCGTTCTACCTCATGGAGCGGATGCCCGGCGAGGTGTTCCGCACCCGCGCGCAAACCGACCCACTGGGCGACGAGCGTCGCCCGGCCCTCGCCATGGCGATGATGGACACGCTCGCCGCGCTGCACAGCGTCGACCCGTCCAGCGTCGGGTTGGCTGACTTCGGCCGCCCCGAGGGCTACCTCGCCCGGCAGGTCCGCCGCTGGGCCGGGCAGCTCGACCGCTCCCGCAGCCGCCCGCTGCCCGGCATCGACGAGCTGCGTGACCTGCTCGCGGCGACCGCCCCGGAGGGCGCGAACGCCGGCCGGATCGTGCACGGCGACTACCGACTGGACAACCTCCTCGCCTCGGCCGACCCGGTCGCCGTGCACGCGGTGCTCGACTGGGAGATGGCCACCCTCGGCGACCCCCTCGCCGACCTGGGGCTACTACTGACGTACTGGGACGTGCTCGGTGGCAGCGACACCGCCGCGGGCAACCCCGTCGCCGACGGGCTCGGCCCGCGCGCCGGCTTTCCCACCGGCGGCGAGCTGATCGACAGGTACGCCGGTCGCAGCGATGTCGACGTCGGGCCGCTGCACTGGCACGTGGCGCTGGGCTGCTTCAAGCTCGCTGTCATCTGCGAGGGCATCCACTACCGCCACACGCTCGGGCAGACGCTCGGCGAGGGCTTCGACCGGATCGGCGAGATGGTGGCACCGCTGGTCGCGCACGGGCTGACCGCCGCCAGGGAGCGGTGATGGACTTCTCATACGACAGCCGGACCGAGGAACTGCGCGCCGAGCTGACCCGGTTCCTGACCGAGCACGTCTACCCGGCCGAGGCCGTGCACGCCGAGCAGGTGGCCACCGGGGACCCGTGGTCGCGTACCCCGGTGTTGGCCGAGCTGAAGGCGGAGGCCCGCAAGCGCGGCCTGTGGAACCTCTTCCTGCCCGACCCGCGCTACGGCGCCGGTCTGACCAACCTCCAGTACGCTCCCCTGGCCGAGCTGACCGGGCGCAGCCCGCACCTCGCGCCGGAGGCGGTCAACTGCGCGGCACCGGACACCGGCAACATGGAGCTGCTGGCCGAGTTCGGTTCGGAGGCGCAGCAGAAGCGCTGGCTGATGCCGCTGCTGGAGGGTGAGATCCGCTCGGCGTTCTGCATGACCGAGCCCGACGTCGCGTCCTCCGACGCCACGAACATCGCCACCCGGATCACCCGCGACGGCGACGAGTACGTGATCAACGGACGGAAGTGGTGGTCGTCCGGGGCCATGGACCCGCGCTGCGAGATCTTCATCGTGATGGGCAAGACCGACCCCGCCGCCGACCGGCACCGCCAGCAGAGCATGGTGCTGGTCCCCCGGGACACCCCCGGGGTGACAGTGCGCCGGGGCATGACCGTCTTCGGCTACACCGACGGTTCTCACGGCGGGCACGCCGAGATCGACTTCACCGAGGTCCGGGTGCCAGCGGAGAACCTGATCGGCGCCGAGGGCACCGGCTTCGCCATCGCCCAGGCCCGGCTGGGGCCCGGCCGGATCCACCACTGCATGCGATTGATCGGAATGGCGGAGCGGGCATTGGAGCTGCTCTGCCGCCGCGCCAACGAACGGATCGCGTTCGGCCGGCCGCTGGCCGAGCAGGGCGTGGTCCGGGAGTGGATCGCCGAGTCCCGGGTCCGCATCGAGCAGGCCCGGCTGCTGGTGCTCAAGACGGCCTGGTTGATGGACACCGTCGGCAACAAGGGCGCGCACACCGAGATCCAGGCCATCAAGATCGGCACGCCGGCCATGGCGGAGTGGGTGATCGACAAGGCCATCCAGGCCTACGGCGGCGCCGGTGTCAGCCAGGACACGCCACTGGCCGCCCTCTGGGCGCAAACCCGCACCCTGCGCCTCGCCGACGGCCCCGACGAGGTGCACCGCAACTCCCTGGCCAAGCGCGAACTCCGCCGCTGGACCCCGTAACCCCCTTCCCGTGTGGGGGTGGTGGTGGGTTAGGCGGAGGCTCGATGGACCAGTTGGGTGTCCAGGAGGATGTGGGAGGCGGGTAGCTCCTCGCCACGGATCCGGGCCACCAGCAGGCGGGCCATCTGCCGGCCCATCTCCTCCACCGGCTGGAACACAGTGGTCAACGGCGGCTCCGCCCGCAGGGCGATCGTCGCGTCGTCGAAGCCGATCACCGCGACGTCCTGCGGCACCCGCCGGCCGGCCTCGCGCAGGGTACGCAGCGCACCGAACGCCATGAGGTCGGAGGCGACGAAGACCGCGTCCAGGTCCGGACAGGCGTCCAGCAGGCGACGCATGGCGGCCGCGCCGCTGCCCTCGCTGAAGTCGCCGTACGCGATCAGGTCGGGGTTGACGCCGGCCCCGGTGGCCTTGACCGCCTCGGTGTAGCCGGTCAGCCGGGCCAGGCCGACGCCCATGTCCTGCGTTCCGGCGATGGTGGCGATGCGCCGCCGCCCCTGCCGGGCCAGGTACTCCACCGCCTGCCGGGCCCCGCCAACGTTGTCCACGTCGACAAACCAGGCCGGTTGGGCGCCGGGTTGCAGCATCCGGGCGGGCCGACCGCCGAGCACGGCCGGCAGGCCGCGCTCCTCCAGCAACGTCGGCAGCGGGTCGGAGTCGTGCAACGACAGCAGCAGTACGCCGTCGACGTGCTGGTTGGTGAGGTGGTGCTCGACCCGCTCCCGTTCCACCGGCGACTGGGCCATGGCCAGCCAGAGCTGCATCGGCGTCTCCAGCAGCCCGGAGCTGATCCCCCGCACGATGCTGGCGAAGAACGGCTCGGTGAAGACCCGCTCGCCGGATTCGGACACCACCAGCGCGACGGAGTCGGTCCGCTGGGTGACGAGCGCACGGGCGGCCCGGTTCGGCACGTACCCCAGCTCTGCGATGGCCTGTTGGACCGCGGCCCGGGCCTCCGGGCTGACCTGGGGCGAGCCGTTGACCACGCGGGAGACCGTGCCCCGACCGACGCCGGCACGCGCCGCGACCGCGTCGAGGGTCGGGCGCCCGAGCGACCGGGTGCGCTGCGTTGTCATCGTCTGCTCCTCCGACGGCGGGCGGACCCGGCGCCACCTGCGAGAGGTGGACGCCGGGGCCGTCCTGATGGCTGGCCCGAGCCTATTGTGCGGCCAGACCGTTGCGCCGGATCACCGAGGCGTACCACTTGGCGCTGGACTTGGGGGTGCGAACCTGGCTGTCGTAGTCGACGTGGATCATGCCGAACCGCTTGGTGTAACCCCAGGCCCATTCGAAATTATCCATCAGCGACCAGGCAAAGTATCCCCGCAGAGGCACTCCGGCGTCGATCGCCTCGTGGGCGGCGCGCAGGTGGGCGTCGAAGTAGGCCAGCCGGTCGACGTCGTCGACCTGCCCGTCGACCACCGAGTCGACGAACGCGGAACCGTTTTCGGTGACGTACAGGGGCAGGTCGGTGTAGCCGTTCACCCGACGCAGCGTCTCGGTCAGACCCGGGGCGTCGATCTCCCAGCCCATGTCGGTGACCGGAACGCCACGGGTGACGAACCGGACGTCCTCGCTGCCCGGCCAGCACGAGGGGGCCGGGTCGGCCGCCACGCCCTCGACCGGCGCGGCGACCACGTGGCGGCTGTAGTAGTTGACCCCGACCAGGTCCAGCGGCGTGGAGATGGTCGCCAGGTCGCCGTCGCGCACGTGCTCGAAGTCGGTCACCGTGCTGAGGTCGGCCACCAGGTCCTCCGGGTACGACCCGCGCAATAGCGGATCCAGGAAGAACCGGTTGGCCAAGCCGTCGATCCGCCGGGCGGCGTCGGAGTCGGCGGGACTGTCACTGGCCGGGTCGACCGGGTAGAGGTTGACGGTCACGCCCACCTCGGCGGCCGGGCGGGCGGCCCGCAGTGCCTGCACGGCCAGGCCGTGACCGAGCATCAGGTGGTGTCCGGCACGCACCGCGTCCGCTCCGTCGGTGCGGCCGGGGGCGTGCACGCCGGAGCCGTAGCCGAGGAACGCCGAGCACCACGGCTCGTTCAGCGTGGTCCAGTAGCGCACCCGGTCACCGAGCGCGTCGGCCACCAGCGTCGTGTAGTCGGCGAACCGGGCGGCGGTGTCCCGCGCCGGCCAGCCGCCGGCGTCTTCCAACGGCTGCGGCAGGTCCCAGTGGTAGAGGGTGAGCCACGGCTCGATGCCGTTGGCCAGCAGCTCGTCCACCAGTCGCCGGTAGAAGTCCAGGCCGCCCGGGTTGGCCGCGCCGGTGCCGGTGGGCTGCACCCGGGACCAGGAGACCGAGAAACGGTACGACTTCAGGCCCAGCTCGGCCATCAGCGCGACGTCGTCGCCGAGGCGGTGGTAGTGGTCGCACGCGACGTCCCCGGTGTGCCCGGCGACGACCCGACCCTCGGTGTGGCTGAAGGTGTCCCAGATCGACGGGGCGCGGCCGTCCACGGCCGCCGCCCCCTCGATCTGGTACGCCGCCGTCGCGGCCCCCCAGAGAAATCCGGGTGGAAAGGTCAGCCCGGGGCGCTCGTCGAGGACGTCGACGGCGGGTGGGCTGGCGGGGTTGCTCACGACTTGACGGCACCTTCCATGATCCCGCCGATGATCTGGCGGCCGAACACGAGAAAGACGATTACCAGGGGGATGGTGCCGATCGCCGTGGCGGCGAACACCTGGGAGTAGTCGGTGTAGTAGGCGTACGAGAGGAAGGAGAGCGAGACCTGGAGGGTCGGGTTCTCCGGGGTGAGGATGGCGTACGGCCAGATGAACGAGTTCCAGGTCTCCATGAAGGTCAGCAGACCGAGCACGCCGGCGGCGGGACGTAGCGCGGGCAGCACGATGCTCCAGTAGATCCGGAACGTGCTCGCCCCGTCGACGCGGCCGGCCTCGATCAGCTCGTCGGAGATGGCCTGGCTGGCGTACTGCCGCATCATGAACACGCCGAAGGCGCTGACCAGGAACGGCACGGTGACCGCGTAGAGGGTGTCGTACCATCCCAGGTCCTGCATCATGGACCAGAGCGGGATGAGGCCCATCTGGGTCGGGATCATCATGGTGACGATGATCGCCAGCAGGAGGGCGTTGCTGCCCCGGAACTTCAGCTTGGCGAAGGCGAACCCCGCCAGTGAACCGGTGAGCACCACCGACACGGTGACCACCGAGGAGACGATGATCGAGTTCATCATGCCGGTGAGGAAGTTGGCGGCGTCGTTGTCGAGCACCCGCCCGAAGTTGTCACCGAACGCGCCACCGGGGGTCAGCGGCGGCGGCACGTCGTTGATGTTGTCCAGGCTGCGACTGCCGATCACCAGCATGTAGTAGAACGGGTAGATCGACAGCAGCGCCGCCAGGACGAGCGCCAGGTAGGTCAGCGGGCTGGTGCGCCACAGGCGCTGGGAAGCCGAGATCATCGATCTCTCCTCACTTCGCCGAGCGGCGGACGAGTAGGAAGTTGAACAGCGACACCACGATGATGATCATGAAGATCGCCCAGGCAACCGCTGCTCCGTAGCCGGCGGTGTTCAGGTTCACGATGCCCATCTCGTACATGTACATGGCCAGCGTCTGGAACTCCCGCTGGTTGCCGCCGATGATGTTGCCGTTGCCGAAGAGCAGGGGCTCGGTGAAGAGCTGCATGCCGCCGATCGTGGACAGGATGACCACGAAGATGAAGGTGGGCTTGAGCATGGGCAGGGTGATCTGCCAGAACTGTCGCCACGGGCTGGCGCCATCGATCTCCGCGGCCTCGTAGAGGTCCTTCGGGATCGCCTGCATGCCGGCGAGCAGGATCAGGGTGTTGTACCCGGTCCACCGCCAGTTGACCATGGAAGAGATGGCCGTCCAGGAGCTCCACCGGTGCCCGTCCCAGTCGACCGGGTCGACACCGACGAAGCTGAGCAGCCAGTTGAACAGGCCGAACTCCCGCTGGAACAACATCCCGAAGACGATCGCGACCGCGGCCACCGACACCACGTTCGGCATGAAGATGGCCATCCGGAAGAAGGTCTTGGCGCGCAGGAGGGTCCGGTTGAGTAGGTTCGCCAGGAAGAGGGCGAGCAACAACTGCGGGATGGTCGACAGGGCGAAGATGCCGAACGTGTTGACCAGCGCGTTCCAGAAGTACTCGTCGGACACCAGCCGGGTGTAGTTGTCGAAGCCGATGAACGTGTGCTCGCCGATCATGTCCCAGTCGTGCAGCGACATCCAGGCGGTACGCAGCATCGGGTACAGCCCGAATAAGCCGAAGATCAGGAAGAACGGGGCGATGTAGAGGTACGGCGAGTACTTGACATCGAGGCGGTTGAGTAACCTTCCCCGTCGACGTCGGCGGTCGACGTCGGGAGAAGGCGGTGCTGCTGGCGACGGCCGTGCCGTCGTGGCCGACAGGCTCATGCGAGTTTCCTTTTCCGGCGAGGCCCGGGGGCCCTCGCGCAGGGCGCTACGCGGAGGGGACCGGCCGGTGGCGTCCGGGAAGCCCCGAACGCCACCGGCAGGGAATCACTCAGAAGGCACCCTGAGTCTTGGCGTCCTTCGTGAACTGCTCCCAGGCCTTGGCCTTGTCGGCCTGCCCGTTCTCGAACGCCCGCAGGGCCGGCTCGAGCGCGTTCTCCTTCACCGCCTGGTGCTTCGGGCCCAGGTGGATCGGCTGGATCTTGGCGACGCTCTCCCCGAAGATCTTGCCGGTCGGCGCGTTGCTGAAGTACTCGTTGGTGTAGCTGAGGAAGGCGTCGTTCTTCAGCGCCTCCAGGTTGGTGGGCAGCGGGCCCTTGAGCTTGAAGGCCTCGACCTGGCTCTTCGCGTTGGTCAGGTACTCGGCGAGCTTCGCCGCCTCGCTCGGGTACTTGCTCTGCGCCGGAACCGCGAGCCACGAGCCGCCCCAGTTACCGCCGCCGCCCGGCACGGACGCGACATCCCACTTGCCCTTGTTGGCCGGACCGGAGTTGTCCGACACGATGCCGAGCATCCAGGACGGGCAGAAGGTCGCCGCGAAGGTGCCCTGCTTGAAGCCACCCGACCACTCCGGCGACCAGGTGGACGCCTTGGCGGAGATGTCCGCCATCGAGGTGGCGGTGTCCCAGGCGTTCTTCACCGCGGGGCTGGTGTCCGCGATGATGTTGTCTTCCTTGTCGTAGAACAGGTCACCGTTGCCCTGGAAGAGCACCCCGTTGGAGACGGCGGTGATCGAGTCGATGAACGCCTTGCCGCCGCTGCCCTGCTTGTACTTCAGACCGGCGTCGTGGAAGCCCTTCCAGTCCGGCCAGAGCGCCGACACCTGGTCGCGCTCGGCGGGCAGGCCGGCCGCCTGGAACAGGTCCTTGCGGTAGCAGACGGCGAGGCTGCCGACGTCGGTCGGCAGGCCGATCAGCCGGCCGTCCGGCGCCTTGCCCAGCTCCCACTTCCAGGGCAGGAATTCCTTCGAGTGGTCGGCGACCAGCGGAGTGAGGTCGGCCCAGTTGCGCGCGTTGGGCTTGAACTCGTTGAGGATGCCCTCTTCCAGGGCGGTGACGTCCGCCGCGCCCTTGCCGGTGGCCAGGTAGCGGACCAGCTTCGGCCGGTACTCACCGAGCTGCGCGGTCTTGCGCAGCTCGACCTTGATGCCGGTGTCCTTCTCGTACTGCTTGACGAGCTCGTCGTAGCCCATCTCGCCGAAGGTGTCGACGACCAGCTTGGCCGGCTTCTCGCCGGCCGCCGGCTTGTCGTCGTCGTTGCCGCAGGCTGCGAGACCGCTGACCGCGGTGATCGCGGCCAGGGCAGCGGCCGCCAGGCGGGTACGCCGCGTGGTGACACTCATTCGCTGACCCCTCTTTCCGGTGGTGAGGCTGATGTGTGTGGTGGGGGGTGCTCATCGCGCCGGGCCGGGGTCCGTGAGTGACACACACCACCTCCGGGAGCGCTCCCATGAGATTGCCGGCGGGTAACGGGAGTGTCAATAGGGCGTTGGGAGCGTTCCCAGATCGTTACCGCTGACCACTCCCACCGCACCAACCCCAACCACACCCCCCGTCCTACCTCGGTGATCAAGAGGTTTCGGTCAGGAAAGGTGGCGCCGCTGACGCAAACTTCTTGATCAACAACACCCGGCCCCGGAGGGCCGGGCGGGGGCGGTCAGCAGAAGCGGCGCAGGAGGGTGGTTGCGCGGGTGGGGTCGAATCGGGACGGGTCGAAGGTCGAACCCGCCCAGTCGCGCAGCATCGCGTGGCGGGAACTGGCGGGGTCGGCCGTGGCGTCCTGGTCGTCCAGGGCTTCCAGGAGCGCCTGGTAGCCCAACGGCCCGCCGACACCCTCCGGCGGGCAGGCCCGCTCGCCGGTCAGGCAGACCGGATACCGCTCGTCGGGGTCGGCGGTCAACGCGTCCTCCACGACCAGGTCGTGTTCCCACCAGTCGCCGAAGTCGTACGTGTAGGAGAACCGGCTGCCCTTGCCGAGCACCGCGTCGAGCCGCACGTCCAGCTCGTCGTGCAACGCCAACTCCCCGTCCGGGTCCGGCTCGCCGTACTGCATCGCGTCGATCTCGAACGAGTGCAGGTGGCAGTCCCGCCAACCCATCGCGTGCTGCACCACCCGGTGCAGCCGGTCCAGCGTGTAGCCGGCCGGCACGAGCACCCGGCGCCACACCGGCGGGCGGGTCCCGGCGAGGGACATCTTCAGCTGGAAGATCTGACGCGACATGCTGTCCTGTCCTCCCGCGGCTTAGGCTGCCAGCATGATCTGCCGAGCGTGCCGGGCCCGGCGACACGACGACTGCCCGGGCCGGAACTGGTGCGACTGCCAGCACCGTACCGCCGAACCCACCCCTCCGGTCACCGGTCCGGCCGGCGAATGACCGTCGGAATTCCGATCCGACGGCTCTGGCCCGAGCCGTCGACGCAGCCGCTCGACGACGCCACGCTGACCGCCCTCTACGGCCGTGCCGACGAGCCCCGACTGCGGATGAACTTCGTGACCAGCCTGGACGGCGCGGTCACCGTGGACGGCTACTCGGCCGGGCTCTCCGGCGAACCGGACAAGCGGGTGTTCGGCCTCCTGCGGATGACCTGCGACGCCCTGGTCGTGGCCGCCGGCACACTCCGCCACGAGGGGTACCGGGCGGTCCGGCTCAACGAGCGCCGCCGCGCCTGGCGTCGCGAGAACGGGCTGACCGAGTACCCGACGCTGGTGGTCGTCTCCGGTTCGCTCGACCTGGATCCGGCACAGGCCGCCTTCGCCGACGCGCCGACCCGCCCGGTGGTGCTCACCCACAGCGCCGCCGATCCGCCGCCCGGGCTGACCGACGTCGCCGACGTGCTGCGCTGCGGCGCCGAGCGGGTCGACCTGGCCGCCGGCCTCGCCGAGCTGCACCGCCGCGGGCTCACCCAACTGCTCTGCGAGGGCGGCCCACACCTGTTCGGCGCACTCACCGCCGCCGACCTGGTGGACGAGCTGTGCCTCACCGTCTCGCCGCTACTGGCCGGGCCCGGCCCCGGCCGGATCACCGCGGGAGACGCCGCACCTCCCCGGCACCTGCCACTGCGCCACGTGCTCGCCGCCGAGGACGGCGTCCTCCTGCTCCGCCACGCCCGTCCGTGACCCGCCGTCGCCCGGTCGCACACCCACCGTCGTCAGTGTGACGGCGCATGGTGTCGTCCGCCGCGTCGCGTGGCGACCTGTCGTACTCCTCGGGCAGGATGCAGGGCATGCGCGCCGACCGTGATGCCCGACCGACCCGAGCCGCCCGATGACCGACGCCGAGCTCGACAGCCCGGGCGAGGTGGTCGGGCGGGTGCTGGGCACCGCCGACGCCACCCCGTTGCAGTTCTGGACGGCCGTGGCGCCCGGCAGTTACCTCCAGCTCGACGACGTCGTGGTCACGCGACGGGAGCTGCCGGACCGGGAGCCGGTGACGATCGCCGGGGTGGTCACCCAGGTCCGCGCTCGGCACGAGGGCGCGCAGTTCGAGTCCGACGTGTTCGCCATCGCCGACGGCACGCTGCCCGCGCAGGTGCAGGAGGCGGCCGAGGTGACCACCACCCGGGTCGATCCCGAGCTGTACGTGCCGCCGACCCCGGGCGCGGTGGTGCACCGGGCCGAGGGGGACGCCCGGGCCCGCGCGCTGCACTTCGACCGGATGGAGCGGCGCATCCCGATGGGGATGGGTCGCGACGGGGTCCCGGTCTACCTCAACGCCGACTTCCTCGACGGCAGTCGGGGTGCGCACGTCTCCATCTCCGGCATCTCCGGGGTGGCCACCAAGACCAGCTTCGCCACGTTCCTGCTCTACTCGGTGTTCCGCTCCGGCGTGCTGGGCGGCGACGCGGTCAACGCCAAGGCGCTGATCTTCAACGTCAAGGGTGAGGATCTGCTCTTCCTGGACCACCCCAACACCCGCCTCGACGAGCCCACCCGCGCGGCGTACGCGAAGCTCGGGTTGAGCGCCGGCGCGTTCCCCGACGTGCGGGTGTACGCCCCGCCGCGCCCCGGCGACTCGGCCGGCACGCCGGATGTGAGCAGCCGGCTCACCGGCGTCGACAGCTTCTACTGGACGCTGAGCGAGTTCTGCACCGACCGCCTGCTGCCGTACGTCTTCGCCGACGCCGACGACGAGCGCCAGCAGTACACGATGGTGGTCCACTCGGTGGCCGCGCACCTGGCCCGTTACGCCCAGCCCGCAGACGGCGGGGTGAGCATCGACGGGGTCCGGCTCGGCTCCTACGGCGATCTGGTCGACCACATCGTCGATCAGCTCAACGACGACGAGACCCGCTCCGACTGGGCGGGCAGCGCGGTGGGGCTGGGCACCGTCAACGCGTTCGCCCGGCGGTTGATCGGCAGTAAGAAGGACCTGGCCCGGCTGATCCGTGGCGACCTCGCCACCCGCCGGCCCCACTCGATCAACACGAGCGAGTCGGCCCAGGTCACCGTGGTCGACCTGCACAACCTTCCGGACCGCGCGCAGCGGTTCGTGGTCGGTGTGACGCTCAAGAGCGAGTTCGAGCGCAAGGAGAAGTCCGGCACCGCCAAGCCGCTGCTCTTCGTCGTCCTCGACGAGCTCAACAAGTACGCCCCCCGGGAGGGCTCCTCGCCGATCAAGGAGGTCCTGCTGGACATCGCCGAACGGGGCCGTTCGCTCGGGGTGATCCTGATCGGCGCGCAGCAGACGGCGAGCGAGGTGGAGCGGCGGATCGTCACCAACTCGGCGATCCGGGTGGTCGGCCGGCTCGACCCGGCCGAGGCGTCCCGCCCGGAGTACGGCTTCCTCCCGCCCGCGCAGCGTCAGCGGGCGTTGCTGGCCAAGCCGGGCACCATGTTCGTCAACCAGCCGGACATCCCGGTGCCGCTCTGCCTGGAGTTCCCGTTCCCGGCCTGGGCCACCCGGGTCTCCGAGGCGGGCCGGGCACCATCGGAGACGCTGCGCTCGATCACCCAGTCCGCCGACCCGTTCGCCGTGGTGGGCTCCGGCGGCGGCACCGACGACGACATCCCGTTCTAGCTAGGGGCCGGCACAGCGATGAAGATCCTGCACACCTCCGACTGGCACGTGGGAAAGGTGCTCAAGGGGCAGTCCCGGGCCGACGAGCACAAGGCCGTGCTGGCCGGGGTGATCGAGATCGCCCGTGCCGAACAGCCGGATCTGGTGATCGTCGCCGGTGACCTCTACGACACCGCCGCGCCCAGCTCGGAGGCGACCCGCCTGGTCACCAGGGCGTTGACGGCGCTGCGGCGGACCGGCGCGGACGTGGTGGCGATCGGGGGCAACCACGACAACGGCCCGGCGCTGGACGCGCTGCGCCCGTGGGCCGACGCCGCCGGCATCACCCTGCGCGGCGGGGTGCGGGAAAATCCGGACGAGCACGTCATCGACGGCACCACCGCCGGTGGCGAGCGGTGGCGGCTGGCCGCGTTGCCGTTCCTGTCCCAGCGGTACGCGGTGCGCGCGTTGGAGATGTACGAGCTGACCGCCGCGGAGACCAACCAGACGTACGCCGACCACCTGGGCCGGGTGCTGGGGCGACTGACCGAGGGTTTCACCGAACCGGACCGGGTGCACCTGGTCACCGCGCACCTGACGGTGACCGGCGCGGCGACCGGTGGTGGCGAGCGCGACGCGCACACCGTGTTGGGCTACGCCGTTCCGGCCACCGTCTTCCCGGCCACCGCGCACTACGTGGCGCTGGGTCACCTGCACCGGGCGCAGCGGGTCGCGGGCCCCTGCCCGGTGCGGTACAGCGGCAGTCCGCTCGCTGTGGACTTCGGTGAGCAGGAGAACATCCCCTCGGTGACGATGGTCGAGGTGACGGCCAGCACCGCCGCCCGGGTGCGGGAGGTGCCGGTGACGGCGGCGAGCGCGCTGCGGACGGTGCGGGGCACCCTGGCCCAGCTCGCCGAGATCGAGGCACCGGACGCGTGGTTGCGGGTGTACGTGCGGGAGCAACCCCGCGCCGGCCTGCGCGAGGAGGTTCAGGAGCTGCTCCCCCGGGCCCTGGAGATCCGGATCGACCCGGAGCTGTTGGCCGCGCCGGGCAGCGGCGCGCGCATCGCCCAGCGGTCGGGGCGTTCGCCCCGGGAGTTGTTCGCCGACTACCTGGACAGCCGGGGCCACGCCGACGAGGGTGTCCGGGAGCTCTTCGACGAGCTTTTCGAGGAGGTCGAGCACTGATGCGTCCGATGCGGTTGGACATGGCCGGGTTCACGGTCTTCCGGGACGAGACCACAGTCGACTTCACCGACGCCGACTTCTTCGCGCTGATCGGCCCGACCGGTTCGGGCAAGTCGACGGTGCTGGACGCGATCTGCTTCGCCCTCTACGGCATGGTGCCCCGCTGGGGTGGCGCCCGGGGGTTGGCGAACGCGCTCGCGCCGTCCGCGACCGAGGCGCGGGTGCGGTTGGTCTTCGAGTCCGGCGGCGCCCGGTACGTGGCGACCCGGGTGGTCCGCCGGGACGGCCGGGGCAACGTGAAGACCGCGAACGCCGGGTTGCAGCTGATGCCGGCCGGCTTCGACGTGACCAAACTGGACACCGGGTTGAGCCCGGACGATCTCGGCGAGGTGGTGGCCGGCACCCCCGCCGAGATGGAGCAGGCGGTGCTGGAGGCGGTCGGGCTGCCGTACGAGCAGTTCACCAGTTGCGTGGTGCTGCCACAGGGGCAGTTCGCCGACTTCCTGCACGCCAAGCCGGCGACTCGGCAACAGATCCTGGTCAACCTGCTCGGCCTCGGCGTCTACGAGGACGTGCAGAAGAAGGCGACGGCGCGCGCCGCGCAGGCGGAGGCCCGGCTGGAGGCGGTCGATCAGGTGCTCGCCGGGTTGACCGGCGTGGACGACGAGGCGTTGGCCGAGGCCGACGCCCGGGTGGAGCGGATGGCCGAGCTGGCGGCCGCGGTGGCCGAGGCGGTGCCGGAGCTGGCTGCGGCCCGGGTCACCGCACGGGAGGCCGCGGCGGCGCTGACCGCGCTGGACGACGAGCTGACAGTGCTGACCGGGGTGCGCGCGCCGGCTGGGGTGACCGCTGTCGCTCGCGCGGTCGCGGCGGCGCGGGCCGACGCCGAGGCGGCTGCGGCGGGGGTGTCGCTGGCCGAGGAGCGGGAGGACAAGCTGCGCGGCGAGCTGGCCGCCGCCGGTGACGAGAGCGCGCTGCGACTGCAACTGCGGGCGTACGACGATCGGGATCGGCTGTCCGGCGAGGCCGACACGGTCCGGGCGACGGTACGCGCGGCGAGTGACGAGCACGCGGCCGCGGTGGCGGCGTTGGCCGCCGCGCGGGTGGTCGCCGAGCGGGCCGACGTCGAGCTGGAGGCGGCCTTCCGGGCGCACGAGGAGGCGAAGGCCACCGACCTGGCGGTGAGTCTGCGGGTACACCTGCATGCCGGTGCCGCGTGCCCGGTGTGTGAGCAGCCGGTGGCCGTGGTGCCGGCGGTGCCGGCCGATTCGGCGGTGGCCGCCGCGACGGCGGCGGGCAAGGCCGCGCGGGCCGCGACAAAGGCCGCGCAGGCGACGGTGCAGGAGCGGGACACGGCGGCGCGGGAGCTGGAGCGGCTGCTGGTGCAGGCGCGCGCCCGGCAGGAGCAGATGGAGGCCCGGCTGGCCGAGCTGAACGGGCAGCTCTCCGGTGCGGCCGAGCCGGCCGTCTTGCGCCGGGAGTTGGCGGAGCACGCCCGGCTGCGACGCGCGTTGGAGGAGGCGGCGACAGCGGTCCGGGCCGGCCGCGAGGCCGCTCGGCAGGCCCGGGCCGCTGTGGACGCCGCCGAGGAGCGGCTGCGGGCGGCGTGGCGGGCCTTTGACACCGCCCGGGACGGGTTGGCCCGGTTCGGCCCACCGGCGACCGATCGGGACGACGTGGCTGCCGCGTGGGCGGCGCTGACCGAGTGGGCGACCACCGAGGCGGACCGCCGCCGCGCCGAGCGGGCCGGTCGGGCCGCCGCCGTGGCGCAGGCCGAGTCGGTGGCCGACGGCGTGCAGCGGGCCATCACGGGCATCTTCGCCGCCGCCGACGTGCCGGTCGGGGACGACCCGGTGCACGCGGCGACGGTGGCGGTGGAGCGGGCCGACGCCGACCGGCGTCGGCTGCACGAGCGTCGCGAGCAGGCCGGGACGTTGCGCGAGCAGCGGGCGGGGCACGAGCGGGAGGCGCAGGTGGCGCGCGCGCTCGCCGGGCACCTGCGGGCCAACAACTTCGAGCGGTGGTTGCTGGCCGAGGCGCTGGACCTGTTGGTCGACGGCGCGTCGGGGATCCTGCGCGAGTTGTCCTCCGGGCAGTACGAGCTGGTGCACGACAAGGGCGAGTTCGTGGTGGTCGACCACCATGACGCGGGGCTGCGTCGCGGCGTGCGCACCCTGTCCGGGGGTGAGACGTTCCAGGCGTCGCTGGCGCTGGCGTTGGCGCTCTCCGAGCAGTTGGCGGGGATGTCCACCACGGCGGCGAGCCTGGAGTCGATCGTCCTGGACGAGGGTTTCGGCACGCTCGACGCCGCCACCCTGGACACGGTGGCGGCGACCCTGGAGAACCTGGCGGCCCGGGGCGATCGGATGGTCGGCGTGGTCACCCACGTGCCGGCGTTGGCCGAGCGGATCCCGGTCCGCTTCGAGGTGCGCAAGGATGCCCGGTCCGCGCGCGTGGAGCGGACGGGCCGGTGAGCGCGAGGAGTGCAGCGCAGCGGAGCCCCGCAGTCGCGAACGAAGGGCCAGCCCGGTGAGCGCGAGGGGTGCAGCGCGGATGGGACGGTCCGGCCGGTGAGTGACGCCGCGTTCTTCGTGGATTCGTGGGATCCGGCGTACGGGGCGTCGTTCGAGGCGTCCGCCGCCGGGCCGGCCGCGCCGAGCAGCGCGCAGGTCGACGCGGACGTGGAGGTGCCCGCCGTGGACTGGCGGGCGATCGGGGTACGCCCCGGGGTGCGGGCGCCCGACGTGGTGTTGCTTGTCGACGGGGTTCGCCGCATCGACGCGAGCATCTGGACGGCGGAGACCGACGGCCTGTCGTTCCCCGGATTGGCCGCCTCGTACGCGGCCGGGGTCGTCCGGTGTGACCTGGGGCGGGGTGCGGCGCAGTTGGCGGGCACCCGGGTCGGTCGGGGCCTGTTCACGGCGAGCCCGTCGGCGCAGGACGTGGTGGCGGGAGCCATCCGTTACCCGGTGCACCGGGTGGGTGGCACCGGTGAGCTGGCGAAGTTGCCGGCCGCCGTGCAGGGCCCGCTGACCGCGTTGGAGGTGGCGGTGTCCGACGCCGCCCGGGTCGACGGTGACCTGTTGGTGGTGGACGGCCCGCTGCGCAGTCGTCGGCAGTTGCCGCGCACCCTGGGCTACATCAAGACGCAGCACAGTCAGTACCTGGATGCCCGGCTGACCGCTGTGGTGACGGGTATGGCGTCGGGTGAGCGGTCCCCGGTGTTCCGGCTCGGCACCGCCTGGGGTGGTTGGTCGTGGTATTTGCGGCTGCCGGTGGCGATCGGCGCGCCGTGGGCGGGCGTCGTTCGGGTGGAGTGCTCCGCCGACCTGCCCGTCGAGGCGGCGATCGAGCTGGCCGACCTGTCCCTGGTGACCCTGCCCCGCTTCGCTTCCACCCCGTACAAGGATCCGCGGGCCCCGCAGAACCTGATCCCGATCGCCGGCCTGGAGCGCCGACTGCGGGCCCTGCTCGGCGACTCCCGGCTGCTGCACCGTGCGTTGACCGCCGCGGCCCGCGCCGCCCGATGAGCGCGGATACTGGTTCCGGTGGGGCGTAAACGGGCGGGTGACCGGGTGGTCGAGCAGGTGGACACCGGGCTGGCGGAGTTGGTGCCGGACCCGGACCGGGCCGGCTCGTGGACGCTGCTGCTGGACGGCGCGCCGCAGTCGCACGTCGACCTGAATGACCCCACTCACCTCGAGTTCGAGTACGTGCGACGGTTGGCCGCCGCCGTGGATCTGATCGCACCGGCCGGTGCGCCGCTGCGGGTGCTGCATCTGGGTGGCGGCGCGCTGACCCTGCCCCGGTACGTCTCCGCCACCCGACCCCTGTCTACCCAGCGGGTGTCCGAGGTGGACGGTGCGCTGGTGGAACTGGTTCGACGGGCGCTGCCGTGGCCGTCCGACGCCCGTTTGCGGGTACGGGTGGAGGACGCCCGGGCGGTGCTGGCGTCCACCCGGGAGGCCAGCTACGACGTGGTGGTCGCCGACGTGTTCGCCGGTGCGCGTACGCCGGCCCACCTCACGTCGGTGGAGTACGCGGCCGAGGTGGCCCGGGTGCTTCGCCCCGGCGGTTGGTACCTGGCGAACCTGGCCGACGGTCCGCCGCTGCGGCACGCCCGTGGGCAGGTAGCCACTGTCCGTTCGGTGCTGCCGCAGGCCTGTCTGGTCGGGGACGCGGCGGTGCTGCGGGGGCGCCGGTACGGCAATCTGGTGCTGGTCGCCGGGCGGTCCACACCACCGGTGCCGGAGCTGACCAGACGCGCTGCCGGCGACTGGTTCCCCGGCCGGGTGGTGGCCGGCGACGACCTGGACCGTTTCGTCGGTGGCGCGCAGGTGGTGCGGGACACCGACGCGACCGGCTCCGATCCGCCACCGCCGGGGCTGTTCTCGGTTCGCCGCTGACCGTCCACTCGACAGCGGCGGGGAAGTTTTTTCGTCGTTCGTTGATCCGCTGGGGTCGGCGCTGCGTACCACCGGGCGGCCCACCTCGTGGGCCGGCGTTGGTCACGGACATCCCGGAGGTCTGCATGCACGCGGTGGCGGCCGGTTGGCATGGCGACGCGGTACGCGCTGACTGGTTGTCGGCGCGGCCCTCGTCACGGTCAACCTCGTCTGCCCGGGGGGTCGACGCGCGGGCGACGCCTCGCCAGAATGGTCCGGTGACGCCGCGACCGGCGCCCGGGCGCCATCAGGCGACGACGACCGAGGCCAGCCACTCCGACCAGTTGATCCGTCAGCTCTATGCCGAGCACGCCGGCCCGTTGCTGATGTTCGTCATGCGCCTCACCGGGGGGGACCGGCAGCGCGCGGAGGACATCGTCCAGGAGACGCTGCTGCGGGCCTGGCGCAACGCGCACCGTCTGGGCACCCAGGGGCAGGGTTCGCTGCGGCCGTGGCTGGTCACTGTGGCCCGCCGCATCGCCATCGACGAGCACCGCAGCCAGGAGGCCCGGCCGCCGGAGACGTACGACCGGGACCTCACCGCGTTCGCCGAGGCGGACAGCACCGACCGGGTGCTGCGGACCATGACGGTGGCGGACGCGCTGCGGACGCTCAGTCAGTCGCACCGGGAGATTCTGATCTCGACGTACTTCCGGGGGCGGACGGTGCCGGAGGCCGCCGAGGAGTTGGGCCTGCCGCTCGGCACCGCCAAGTCGAGGGTCTACTACGCGCTGCGCGCGCTGCGCACGGCTCTGCAGGAGCGGGGGGTGACAGAATGAGCCGGCCGGACCACATGGACGTCGCGGCGTACGCGCTCGGTGTGCTCGACGAGCAGGACACTGAGCGGTTCGAGGAGCATCTCGCCACCTGCTGGGCGTGCGCGGCCGAGTTGGAGACGATGGTGCCGGTGGTCGGGCTGCTGTCCGACATCGACGGCGAGACGATGATGGCGCTGGAGCAGACGGCGACCGACCCGGCCCTGCTGGACCGGACGCTCGGCGCGGTCCGGGCCGACCGGCGGCGTACCCGGTTTCGTCACATGCTCGCGACGGCCGCCGCGGTGGTGGTCTTCGGCGGTCTGACCGGGTACGGCTTCGTCAGCGTGACCGGCAACGGGCAAGCGCCGGGGGTGCTCGCCGAGTCGACGCCGAGCGCGCCGAACGACCCGCCGACGAGCGTGCCGACGGCCGCGCCGAGCGGCCCGGGTGTGGGCGGCACCGAGGTGGAGGGCGACCAGGTCGAGGCGACCGACCCGACCACCGGTGTGCAGACCACCATGTTCCTGGTGACCAAGGACTATGGCACCCGGATCAATTTCAGCCTGCGGAAGCTGCCCGGCCCACGTATCTGCCGACTGGTGGTGGTACGCAAGAACGCCACCACCGAGGTCATCTCGACCTGGTCGGTGCCGGAGGGCGGCTATGGCACCAACACCCGGCCGCAGGGTCTTGAGCTGAGCGCCTCGACGTCGGCTCTACCGAAGGACATCAAGCAGCTCCAGGTGCAGTCGGTGGATGCCAACGGCGTGGCGAGTCCGCTGGTCACCGTACCCATGTAAGAGTGCCTACCGCATCGGCGCCGGTCATTGTGACAATGACCGGCGCCGATCTGTCGTTGGGCGCAGGATCCCTCGCGGGGGCGTACGCATGGCGGCCGGAAACGGTTCAATCGGTTTACGTGAAATTGACCACTGTTACTACTTCAACCTTGACAGCCTGCCCGCCGTACCTATGGGTGAACTGTCAAGAATGAGGAGGGCACGTGGCACAGATGAAGCGGACCGTCATCGTCGCGAGCGCGATGGTCGCACTAACGGCCTGCGCTCCCGCGGGTTACGACGGGGCGAACTCGAGCGCGGCCGAGCCGGTCGCCGTCGCCGCGGCCGAGCCCACCGCGACGGTTGAACCTGAGGCATCGGCTTCCGCGGAGGCGCCCGCCGCCGACGCCCCGCCCGCGGACGTCGACCTGACGGAGAAGTTGGTCGGTAAGAGTGTCGCCCGGATGGGCAAGGTGGTCACCGACCAGGACGGCTGGATCCTGTACCGCTTCGACAAGGACACCGCCGACCCGCCGTCGTCGAACTGCGTCGACAAGTGCGCCGAGGTGTGGCCCCCGGCACTGACCGACGGCAACCCGGAGCTCACCGGCGTCTCGGACGACAAGGTCGGCAGCGTGACCCGGCAGGACGGCACCCGTCAGCTCACCATCGCTGGCTGGCCGGTCTACCGCTACATCGGTGACAAGAAGCCCGGCCAGTGGAAGGGCCAGGCCGTCGGTGGCACCTGGTTCGTGGTCCAGCCGGACGGCAAGAAGAACCTGAGCTGCCTGCCCAAGGGCACGCCGAAGGCGGTCGCACCGCCGGCGGACAGCGGCTCGAACGACGCCGGCGGCGCGGGCTACTCGTACTGAGCCTGGTCGCCCACGAGGGCACGGTGGTCGGTCGTCGCCGGGGAGGGCGCGACCGGCCACCGTCGTGTCCGGGGTGGGTTCCCAGGCCGGACCGGTACGGCGGTCGCCAGCCCCCACGGTGACCTGGCAGAGTGGCGGGGTGACCGCTACCGAACCCGCCGCGACCAGGGTGCTGCGCCCGCCGGTCGGCTACCGGCTGTCCGCCTCGGTCCGCGCGCTCACCTTCAGCCCGTACGATCCGTGCGCCCGGGTGGCGGCCGGCACCTTCTGGTGGGCCACCCGCACCCCGGACGGTCCGGCCACGCTCGCGCTGCGACCGACTGGCGGCGAGTTGCTCGCGGAGGGGTACGGCCCCGGCGCGGAGCACGTCCTCGCCCGCGCCGACGCGATCGCCGGGCTGCGCGACGACCTGACCGGCTTCACCGAACTGGCCGCGGCGCACCCGCTGGTCGCCCGGCTGGCCCGGGAGCACCGGGGCCTCCGGATGCCCGCCACCGGGGAGGTCTTCCCCCGACTGCTGCGCGCGGTCTTCGAGCAGAAGGTCACCGGCAAGGAGGCCTACCGGGCGTACTCGGCGATGGTGCGGCACTTCCGGGAGCCGGCTCCCGGCCCGTTACAGCCGCTGCTCCTGCCGCCCGAGGCAGCCACCGTCGCCGCGGCCCCGTACTGGGTGTTCCACCCGTTCGGGGTCGAGCAGCGCCGAGCCGACACGCTCCGTCGCGCCGCGGCGCTCGCCGACCGCCTGGAGCGCAGCACCGACGCCGCCGACGCCACCCGCCGGCTGACCGCGATCCCCGGCATCGGGCCGTGGACGGCCGCCGAGGTGGTCCGGATCGCGTACGGCGACCCGGACGCGGTCAGCGTGGGCGACTACCACATCCCGAACACCGTGGCCTGGGCGCTCGCCGGCGAACCGAGGGGCGACGACGGCCGGATGATGGCCCTGCTGGAGCCGTTCCGAGGCCACCGGGGCCGGGTGTGTCTGCTGCTGGAGGCGGCCGGCATCCGGGCACCGAAGTACGGCCCGCGCGCCCCGATCCGCTCGTTCGCCCGGTTCTGAGTCGCTCCGGCGCCAGGTGTTCAGCGACCCGCACAGAGCCGACGCAGGGTGCGGCCGAGCCACCAGGCGTACGTGTGCTGCACGGCCCGGACCGCCGGGCCTCCGACGCGGGTGAACCAGCGGTCCGGCAGGCTGAACGCGCGGACCTCGAACCAGACCGCGCCGCTGTCGTCACGGACGACCTCGAACGCCTCCTCGCCCCGCTCCGGGTGCCCGGGCAGGGTGCCGTAGCCGAAACCGGCGAGCGTGGGCGAGTCCGCACTCCAGACCACCTGGCACGGCCCCCAGACGCGGGCCGGGCCGACACCGAGGCCGGAGGTCACCAGCACACCGGCGGTGGCTCTCGGCGCGTCGGTGCGGATCCGGACGCCGGCGGCGCGGTGCAGCCGCCAGCTCAGCACCGCGTCGGCGGCGGTCTCGAAGCAGCCGCCGGGCAACGGATACCGGTGGCGCAGGTGGTGGTACCCGCCGGGCAGCGGCCCGTGCCGGGTCGACCCCACCTCCGGGTACGTCAGCTCGGCCACCGTTGCCCCCTCGACCTCGACCGGACACGGGTCAGGGTACGACCGGCGCGGTCAGCCCCGCTCGCAGCGACGCCTGAGCCCGTCGGCCTCCATCCGCACATAGCGGCGGAACCGTCCGCCGTACAGCCAGCCGATCAGGCCGGCCAGCGGGCCGGACTGGCTGAAGGCCAACTCGACGCGGGTACGCCCGTCGGGCAGCGGCAGCAGCCGGTGCTCTGCGGTGGTCCGCACACCCGGCGCGTCGGAGACCCAGACGAACTCCCGCCGCTCGGTCAGCTCGGTGACCCGCCAGACCGCCGGCCGCAGCTTCGGCTGGGTCAGTCGTGCGGTAGCGCCGACGGTCAGCGGCCCCGGCTCCCCCCGCTCGGCCCGGGTCGCCGAGTCCGTCCACTCGGGCCAGCGGGGCACGTCGACAAGCACCGCCCAGACCTGCTCGGCATCCGCGGCGATCTCGGTATCGGCCTCGAACCGCATGGTGTCCCCTCCCCCGCGGCGCCGCTCGGCACCGCCACGGGTGCAGACGAGGCCGCCGGGAGCATTGTGACACCGGCGTTCAGCGCCGTCCGTCCCTCCTCAGTGGAGGCACCCGGGCCCGGCACCCGGTAGTTCCCGGCCGCACGACGCCGCCCGCGCCGATCAGGCGGCCTCGCGCAGGTCGGCCAGGGTGAGCGGGGTACGCCGACGCAACAGCTCCTCCAGCTCGGGCACCGAGCCGACCTCGCCGAGCACGTTCCGGCCGCCGCCGAACCGCTCCGGGTAGCGGCGGGTCAGCCGGAAGCGGTAGCGGCCCCGGATCAGCTCGACGCTCACCCGCCACCGCCCGCAGCAGTCACAGACCCACTCGGACACCTCGCGAAAGTAGCTCTGACCTGGGGTTGTTCGATTCGCCCGGTGGGGACGAGCGACGCGGAGGGCGACACGCCGCCCCGCCATCCACGGTGATCTGCCTCACGACTGTCGGCACCGTCTGATTGACTGGTCGGCGTGGACCTGCCGATCAACCCTCCGGTCGAGCCGATGCTGGCCAAGAGCGTTCCCAAGCTGCCCACCACGCCCGGGGTGACCTACGAGCCCAAGTGGGACGGGTTCCGGTGCATCGTGTTCCGCGACGGCGACGAGGTCGAGTTGGCCAGCCGGGGCGGCAAGTCGATGACCCGCTACTTCCCCGAGGTGGTCGAGCAGGCCCGCCGGCAGTTGCCGGAGCGCTGCGCTGTCGACGGGGAGTTGATCGTGATTCGACGCGACGGGCCGAGCGGCCAGCCCCGGCTGGATTTCGAGCTGCTGGCCCAGCGCGTCCACCCGGCCGCGTCCCGGGTGAAGATGCTGGCCGAGACCACCCCGGCCGACTTCGTCGCGTTCGACCTGCTGGCGATCGGTGACGAGGCCCTGCTCGACCAGCCCTACCCGCGCCGCCGGGAGCGGCTGGTCGAGGCGCTGGCCGGGGTGCGCCCGCCGGTGCACGTCACCCAGGTCACCACCGACCCGGACACCGCGCGGCGCTGGTTCGACGTCTTCGAGGGCGCCGGGCTGGACGGTTTGATCGTCAAGCCGGCCGACCTGCCGTACGAGCCGGGCAAGCGACTGATGTTCAAGGTCAAGCATGCCCGCACCGCGGACGCGGTGGTGGCCGGCTTCCGCTGGCACAAGTCCGGCCCAGTGGTGGGCTCGCTGCTGCTCGGCCTGTACGACGACGCCGGGGTCCTGCACCACGTGGGCGTGAGCGCGTCGTTCAGCATGACCCGCCGCGCCGAGTTGCTCGACGAGTTGGCGCCCTATCGGGACACCGGCGGCGAGCACCCGTGGGTGCACGGCGACCACGAGCGTGGCCAACGCATCCCCGGTGGGGTCAGCCGGTGGACCGGCACGAAGAACCTGGAGTGGGAGCCGGTGCGCCCCGAGTTGGTGGTCGAGGTGGGCTACGACGCCATGGAGGGCGAGCGGTTCCGGCACACCGCGCAGTTCGTTCGGTGGCGCCCGGACCGCGACCCCCGATCCTGCCGCTACGACCAGCTCGACCGGCCGATCCGCTTCGACGTGGACCAGGTGTTGCGCGGCGACCCGGCGGCCACCGTGGACCGAGCCGCCACCGGCTCGGCGTAGCCTGGCCGTCGACCCGATTCCGGAGGACCACGTGACCCGCACCGCCGACCAGCCTCGGATGGCGTCCAGCCGCCGGGTCCGTCGCACTCTGGCCGCCTTCGTCGTCGCCGCGCTGCTCACCGCCGGTTGCACGCTGCCGGCGTTCGCGCCGCGCACCGAGGTGGAGGGCGCGGCCGCCCCGACCGGCAGCGCACCGAACTGGCGGCCCTGCCCGGAGGTGCCCGACGAGTTGGTCGGGCGGAGCGCACCGAACATGCGCTACGAGTGCACCCGGATCGCGGTGCCCCGTGACTGGGGAACCGGCGGCGGGGCGAGCGCCGGCCCGGGCGCCGGGCAGACCTTCGAGATCGCCCTGCTGCGCGCCCGGTCCACCAAGCAGCGCGACCGGGTGGGCTCCTTGGTGATCAACCCGGGCGGTCCGGGCGGTTCCGGTGTCGACACCGCCGTCTACCTCTCCTTCGGCTCCCAGTTCGGCGGGCTGCCCGCCTCGATCACCGAGCGCTTCGACATCGTCGGCTTCGACCCGCGCGGGGTCTCCCGGTCCAGCCCGGTCAAGTGCATCTCCGACGCCGACCTGGACGCCAGCTTCGGTTTCGACCCGGACCCGACGAGCCAGTCGGCATTCGACGGCTTCGTCGGCCTGAGCCAGCGGATCGGGCGCGGCTGCGGCGACCGCTACGGCGACCAGTTGCCGCTGTACGGCACCGAGCAGGCCGCCCGCGACATGGACGCGGTACGCGCCGCCGTGGGCGACGACAAGCTCACCTACCTGGGCTACTCGTACGGCACCCTGCTCGGCGCCACGTACGCCCAGCTCTACCCGCAGCGGGTGCGGGCGCTGGTGCTCGACGGCGCTGTCGACCCGCAGCAGCGACTGGTCGAGGGCTCGGAGAGCCAGGCCCGCGGCTTCGAACGGGCCTTCTCCAACTTCACCCGCTGGTGCGCGGCGAACGCCGGCCGCTGCCCGATCGCCCCGGACGCCCGCGCCGCTGTCACCTCGGCCATCGACAAGGCCAAGGTCTCCCCGGTACGCGGCGACGACGGGCGGGAGGCCACCGCCGGCTGGGTGTTCTACGCCGTCATCTCCTCGCTCTACACCGAATCAGGCTGGCAGGAGCTGGCCCAGGCGATCGACAAGCTTGCCGAGGGCGACCCGAAGGACGTGTTCCGACTCGCCGACGCGTACGCCGGCCGGGAGGACGACGGCCACTACTCGAACCTGTTCGACGCCAACCTGGCCATCAACTGCGCCGACGAGACGGAGAAGCCGAGCCGGGAGCAGATCCGGCGGTTGCAGTCCGAGTGGCGCGGAAAATACCCGCTGTTCGGGCCGGCGTTGGCGGTCGGCATGCTGAGCTGCGTCGAATGGCCGGGCGGGCGTGACCCGTACCCGACCGGGAAGGCGAACGGCGCACCGCCGATCGTGGTGGTGGGCACCACCGGCGACCCGGCGACACCGTACGAGCAGACCCCGCGGCTCGCCTCGATGCTGGGTGTCGGTCGGGTGCTCACCTGGGAGGGCGAGGGACACACCGCCTACCCGCAGACGTCCTGCATCACCAACGCCGTCGACGCGTACCTGATCGACCTGACGGTGCCACCGGAGGGGCAGCGCTGCCCGGCCCGCTGACCGGCTGGGTCGGCGGCAGTGGGGGCAGATCGATCCCCTGCCGGGCGGCCAACTCCTCCAGCAGCGCCCGCATCCGGCGCACGTCGGCCTTGAGCTGCTCCTGCTCCTCATGCTCGAAGGCGTTGTCGTCGACGATGAGCCGGCTCGCGAAGTGCGCGGTGATCAGCGGGATGACCAGCAGCACCATTGTCGAGATGAGCAGCGCGGCCAGTGTGCGGCCCGCCCAGGTGGTCGGCGAGATGTCGCCGTATCCGACGGTGGAGGCGGTCACCACAGCCCACCAGACGGCGTCGGCCGGGCTGCGCTGCTCGACCTCCCCGTAGATGACCCCGGCGACCACGATCATCAACAGGTACGAGGTGATCAGCGTGCGGGGCGAGTTGGCGAACCACACCAACGCCTGGTACACCCAGCGGAACGGCAGTAGCACTAGCTCCATGCCGCCCCATGCTGCCCGCTGCCCGCAACCGGCACAGGCCCATTCGCCGGTTTCGCTGTGCCAGGATCACCGGCATGAGCGACGTGACCTACCGGGAGGCGGTCCGGGCTGACCTGCCCGCCGTCATCGCCCTGCTCGCCGACGACGTCCTGGGCAAGGCCCGCGACTTCACCGAGGTCGACGAGGCCTACGAGAGGGCGTTCGCGGACATCAGCGCCGATCCGCGCAACCAGCTCATCGTGGCCGAGCAGGATGGCGTGATGGTCGGCTGCCTGCAGATCACCTACATCCCCGGCCTCGGTCGGCACGGCGCCGAACGGTCCCTGATCGAGTCGGTCCGGGTCCGCTCCGACCAGCGTGGTCAGGGGCTGGGCCGGGAGCTGATGACCTGGGCCATCGACCAGGCTCGCCAGCGTGGCTGCGCGCTGGTGCAGCTCACCACCGACAAGACCCGCGAGGACGCGCACCGCTTCTACCTGGGCCTTGGCTTCACGGCCAGCCACGAGGGCATGAAGCTCGCACTCTGACCAGCGGCGCTGACGTCTCGGGCGGCCTCCGCTACTGCTGGACGGACGCTTTGGAGCTGATGTCGCAGACGAGTCACCCGTCCGGCGATTCGTTCACGACATCAGCTCCAAAGCGAGCGCGGACCGCCATCGGCCGCCCAGCGTCCCGAAGGGAGCCGGCGCCCTACGTCACAGTTGTAGGCTCCGGCCGTCGCGGGGCACCGTCGACAGCCCGCCCTCCGGCGGGGTCAGCCGTCGACCAGGCGGCCGTCGCGCAGGACGAGCACCCGGTCGGCGAGGTCGATCAGGGCCGGGTCGTGCGTGGCCACCAGGGCCGTCATGCCGCGGGCGTGCACCACCGCGCGCAGCAGGTCCATGATGGATCGGCCGGTCTCCGAGTCGAGCTGACCGGTTGGTTCGTCGGCGATGAGCAGGTCCGGCTCGTTGGCCAACGCACGGGCCACCGCGACCCGCTGCTGCTGGCCACCGGAAAGCTCGTACGGGCGCTGCGCGGCGTGCCCGCCCAGGCCGACCAGTTCCAGCAGCACCGCCACGCGCTCCTCCCGCTGCGCGGCCGGCACCTGCGCCAGCCGCAACGGCACGCCCACGTTCTCGGCGGCGGAGAGGATCGGCACCAGCCCGAAGGTCTGGAACACGAACCCGACGGTGCCCCGGCGCAGCCGCAGCAGCTCCGCCTCCCCGGCCGAGGTGACCTCGTGCCCGGCCACCACCACCTGGCCGGTGTCCGGCCGGTCCAGCCCGCCGATCAGGTTCAGCAGAGTGGTCTTGCCGGCCCCGGACCGACCTCGGATGGCGACCAACTCGCCCCGGTTGGCAGTGAACGACACGTCCCGCACGGCGTGCACGGCGTGCTCACCACGACCGAAGGTCCGGCTGACCCCACTGACCCGGACCACCTCGTCGGGGTGCACCGAGGGTGCACCGCCGAAGCCGGCCGCGCCGGTCACCACCATGTTCTGCCGGCTCATGCCCGCGCCCCCCGCTCGTCCGAGGCCCGGTTGCCGGGCCGTACCTGCACATGGTCCGGCTCCAGGTCGAGCCGGACCCGCTCCTTCAGCGAGAGCGCGTCGACGAACGCGGCGGGCAGCTGCATCCGACCGTTGCGGTCCAGCACCGCGTACTCCTCGCTGACCAGTTCGGTGTTGCCGTCCGCGTCGATCCGCGCGGTCCGGCGTACCTCGGAGGCGGTCCGGCCGTCGCGGATCGCGACGGTCCGGCGGACCTGTGTGGCCACGGCGTGGTCGTGGGTGACGACCACGATGGTCACGCCCAGTTCCGCGTTGATGGTGCGCAGCGCCGCGAAGACCTCCGCGCCGGTCGCCTCGTCCAGCTCACCGGTCGGCTCGTCGGCGAAGAGCACCTCCGGGTCGTTGGCCACCGCCACCGCCACCGCGACCCGTTGCTGTTCGCCGCCGCTGAGCTGCCCCGGGCGCCGGTCTGCGCAGTAGCCCACACCGACCAGGTCGAGCAGTTCCCGGGCCCGCTCCCGGCGGGCCTTGCCGCTGCGCTTGCCGGCCAACTGCATCGGCAGCTCGACGTTCTCCAGCGCGCTGAGGTACGGCAGCAGGTTGCGGCCGGTCTGCTGCCAGACGAACCCGACCAACTGCCGGCGGTAGCTCAGCCGTCGCTTCGCGGAGAGCGAGAGCAGGTCGTAGTCGGCCACCCGGGCGATCCCGGCGGTCGGGGTGTCCAGGCCGGAGAGGATGTTGAGCAGGGTCGACTTGCCCGAACCGGAGGCACCGACGATCGCCACCAGCTCACCCCGGTCGATGACCAGGTCGAGCCCCTGCAGGGCGACCACCTCCACCCCCTCGGTCTTGAAGATGCGCACCAGGCCGTCGCAGACGATGTGCCCGCGTAGGCGGTCCTGCCCGCCGGCCCGCTCGGCGGCGCGTTGCGCTGCCCGCTGTTGCAGGGCGGCCAGGTCAGGCACCAGTGGAGTCTGGGCGGTAGCGGTCATCTCAGCTCTCCTCTCCGAGCCGAAGCACCTCTCCGAGGCGCAACCGGCGGTTGTTCAGGGCTTCGACGGCGACCGCGAAGCCGAGGGCGACCGCCCCGAGCGCGAGCACCGCGGCGACCAGGCTGGGCTCGAAAGCCACCCGGACCGGCACGCCACTGGTGAACGCGGACAGGCCGAGCACCGGGTTGAGCAGCAGGGGCAGCACCGCACCGACCAGCGCGCCGGTCAGCACCGACACCGCGACCAGCGGGGTCAACTCGACCAGCAGCAGCCCTCGCCACTGCCGGCGGGACAGGCCGAGGGTGCGCAGCCGGGACAGCACCTGGCCCCGGGCCCGCGCGCCGGCCAACACGGTGAACGCGATGGCCAACAGCCCGAGCACTGTGCCCCCGGCGGCGCCGGCCACGAATCCGAAGGCCAGCACCCCGTTCGCCCCGCCCTCGCCGAGATCCCGGCGGACGTCCGCCCGGGTGTCGACGGTGACCCCGATGATCCGTTCCCGACCGGTGACAGTGCCGTCCCGCTGGTAGCGCTCCTGCCCCTGGTCGCCGGCGACGCGCAGCGCCTCGGCGTCCAGCGAGTCCCCGGCGATCAGCAGGCTGGTCGGCACGGGTGTGGTGGTACGCGTCGGCAGGGCCTGCCAGGGCAGGATCACGAACCGGCTGGCGTTCGCCGCCAGCATCGGGAAACCGTCCTCCGTGCCGGCCACCCGGAACTCGTACCGCTGGCCCTGCACGGAGATGAAGGCGGAGTCGTCCAGCCCGGCCTTGGCCAGGTCGGCGGCGACCGCCGGTGAGACGATCGCCGGCAGCGGCAACGGGCCGGGCCCGGCGGTGCGCAGCGCGGCCGGAATCGACAGGTCCACCTGGGAATCGCGGGCCACCTTGTCCAACCCCGGGCCGTCGACCAGCAGCACGTCCGTCTGCCCGATGAAGGCGTCGGTGCCGACAGCGTCGGACGCCAACCGCTCATCGTCCTCGTACAACACCCGGGTGACGGCCCGGACCCCCGGCAGACGGCCCAGCTCGTCGATGGTGTCGGGTGCGAAGCGCTCCCCGCGGATCACCGCGTCGGCGGGCACGATTTGCGCGGCGGCCCGTTCCCGGCTCGCGTCGACGCCGGCGGCCACGACCGCGCAGAACGCCGCGGTGCCGATCGCCAGCACCACCACGACCAGCGGGGCGGCGACCGCCGCGCGGCCGGCGCGGGCCGTGCCGAGGAAGGCCACGCTGCCCCGGGTCCGCGCGGCAAGCCGGCTGACCAGCAACAACGGCCAGGGGTACGCGCGCAGCGCCAGCACCGCCGCCGCGACCGCGAGGAGCACCGGCACCGACACGAGCAGCGGGTCCACCTCGCCGAGGGTCAGGCCACGCCGACGCAGCAGCACCGCGGCGAGCCCGGCCAGGAGCAGCAGGGAGACCTCGACGGTGAGCCGACGGGCCGACGGCCGCACCCGGATCAGGTCCCGGCGCCCCGCTCCGCCGGCCGGTACGGCCAGCGTCGCCAACGGCAGTGCCAGCGTGACCAGCACGGTCACGCCGACGACGTACGGCGTGGTCGGGTCCGGGGCACCGGGGAACAGGGTGCCCAGCCACCAGCCCAGCACGGCGGCGACCGGCACCACCAGTACCGACTCGGCGAGGCTACGCCGGGCGCCGGCGGTGGCCCCGCCGCCCCGGGCGCGCAACAGCGCGAACTCCGAGCGACGTCGTCTGATGGCGAGGCTGGCCGCGAGCACGATGAGCCCCGCCAGGGTGGCCAGGACGCCAGCCGCGATCACCGCGAGCAGGGTCCGGACGGCGTCCATCTGGGCGGCGAACGCGCGCAACGGAACGTCGGCGCCCTGGGTCAGGGTGATCCCCGCCGGCTGGTTGCGCTGCATCACCTGAAGGCCGTCGATCATCTTGTCCAGCTCGCGGGCGTCGATCCGGTCGACGCCCAGTCGGTACCGCCAGTTGGACTGGATCGGCCAGCCCTCCGCGGCCCGCTTGTTGAGGGGCGACTGCGCGACGACGCCGACGATGACGAACGGCTGGCCGTCACCCTGCGGTTCGATGATCCGCAGCAGCTGTGGGAGCCCGTCCCAGATGCCGTTGGCGCGGTCGACGGGGCGGAACAGCCCGGTCACCACCAGCGGCACACCGTTGATGAGTCTGCCCTTGTCATCGGTATTGCCGATGCGCAGTTGGCTGCCGGCGCGCAGGTTGAGCTTGCGGGCCACGTCGACGTCGAGCGCCACCTCGATCGGCCGGTCGGGAACGTAGGTCTCGCTCGGCCACGCCCCCTCGACGAGGGTGCTGGCGCCCTGTATGTCGGGCATGGCCCGCAGGCCCATGTCGACCAGCAGGTTGCGGGCCGCCAGGTCCGGTCCGACCACGCGGGCCTCGGCGGTCTCGACGCTGTACCACCGCTCGGTCACAGCCGTTCGCACCGGCGGCGGCATCTCCGCGGCCAGGGCGTCGAACCGTTCGGCGGCGTCGCCCATCGCCGTCCGCCGCGACGTCGCGGGCTCAAGGCTGGTGGTGTACGAGATGTCCCGGCGGGCGGCCGGCTCGCTGTTGAGTTGTGCTCGCAGCCCCTGTTCGGCGAGCCGGTTGACCAGCCGGGGCACTCCACTGATCAGCAGCGTGACCACCAGGGTCAGCACCGCCAGCAGCAGGAACTGCCCCCCGTACGCCCGGACCCGCCGGACGGCCGCCCCGACGCTCATCGTTCTCCCCCGATTCGCAGCTGTACCGCCGCCACCCGCTGACGGATGCCGGTGGCGATGAACGCGCTGAAGGCGAGCGCCGCCAGCAGCAGACCGACAGCGGTCAGACCGATCGGCACCCAGGGCAGCACGAACGCCGCCGGGGGTGTCGGCCGGCCGGCGGCCGGGGTGAGGATGACCAGTGGGGCCATCGTCGCGCCGACCGCGGTGCCGAGTAACAGCCCGACGCCCACGCCGATGCCGGCGAGGAACGTCTGTTCGGCCAGCAGCGCCCGGGCCATCAGCCGGGGCGTGGCGCCGAGGGTGTGCAGGACCGCGAACTCGCCGAGCCGACGCCGGGCGGTGGCCCACACGTCCACCATCAGGCCGACGAGGGCGAGCAGCACCGCGCCGAGCGCGGCGGCCAGCATGCCGGTACGCGAGCCGCGCCAATACGGGTCGTCGGCGGCCGCCTCGATGGCCGCCTCCCGGTTGAGCACTGTGACGCCCGGGAGCGCGCTGACAGCCTGGGCGGCGGCGTTCGCGTCGGCGGCGCCGACCCACCATTCCGGTACGGGTCGCACCGCGCCGCTGCTCCGGATCATCGCGTCGACAGCGGCCGGCAGGTCCAGCAGGACGCCTTCGCCGGTGGTGGCCGGCACGGCGTCCAGCTCGCCGACCAGGTGCACCGGCAGCGTCGCCCCGGACAGGGTCAGGTCGACGGTGTCGCCGACGCGCAGGCTCAGCGCGTTGCGGACCCCGGAGGTCATCAACACCGGTACGGGCTTGTTGTCTCCGCCCGCCACGACAGCGAACCGGGTGGGCGGCTGGTACGCGAACTGCCCGCCGGGAATCACCTCCACGGCGTGGACCGCCGCGAACCCGGCCCCGGTGGTCTGCACCGGCGTGGACTTCACGCCGGGGGCCGTCAGCGCCCAGTCGCCGCTCAGCTCGGCGGGTCGGGTCGTGCCGTCGCCGTTGACCACCGCCAACCCGTCCAACTGGAGTCGGTAGGCGTTGCCGGCCGCCAGCCCGCCGTCGGCTTCGAACCCGGCCAGCCGCAGTCGCGCACCGCCCAGGTCGGGCAGTTGTACGGAGAACCGGGTGGCCCGGCCGTCACCGTCGGCGTTGGCCGCCGGCAGCCGCAGGGCAAGCCCGTCGGGGGTGGTGACCAGCAGCGTCACCGCGACCTTCAGCGACCGGGCGGCGTTGCTCACCGGGGTACGGACCGTGCCGGTGATCTCACGCGCCCCGGCGGGCAGTTCGACACCGGCGGGGGCCCCGCGCTCATCGATCATGCGCTGGTACTGCTCCGACGCCGATCCGTCGCCGAGGCGGTCGGCGAGCCGGACGACGCCCGGGGCGCTGGCCGGGTCGACACCGATCACGGTCGCCGGCAGGTTCTCCCGTCCGACCCGGATCTCGTCGCGCCACGCCGGCAGTACCCGGTCCACGCTCGGCAGCGCGGCGAGTTCACCGGCCCGGTTCGGGGGGGCGCCTCCGGTCCGTTCGGTCACCCGGAGGTCGGCGCCGACAGTGTGGCCGGCCTGCTCGACCTGGGACCGCTCGCCGGTGCTGATCAGCGACCAGGCCAGGGTGCTGCCGCCGACGGCGAGGGCGAGCAGCAGCACCGGGCCGGCGTGGGGACGCCGGCCGGCCTGCCACATGCCGAACATGGTGGCGGTCCAGGGACGTCGGTCGACGAACCGCTCCGCGAACCGGGTGAGCGGCGGGAGCACCCGCAACGCCAGTACGGCACCGGCCAGCACGCCGAGCGTCGGGGCGGCGACCAGCAGCGGGTCGAGCCCGAGCTGACCACCCGAGCCGGCCAGCGGGGAGGCGTACCGGCGTAGCTGCACCCAGGCGAGCACGGCGAGCGCCACGAGCACCAGGTCGACGCTGGCACGTTGGACGCTCGCGGCCCGGTTCGGCCGGGATCGGGCCGCCATGTCGGCGACGTACGTCCCGGCGCCACGCAGCGTCGGAAGGACCATGGCGACGAGGCAGCCGGCCGCGGTGGCCGCTGCCGCCGCCCAGACCAGTGTGGTGTTGCCTCCGGCGGTGTAGAGGTCACCCGACCCGCCGGGTCGGATGTACCGCAGCGCCTCACCGGCGATCAGTGGACCGAGCACGGCGGCCGGGGCGACCACCAGGGTCGCCTCACGGGCGGCCAGGCCGGCCAACTGCCGACGGGCGGCGCCGCGGGCGCGCAGCAGCGCGGTCTGTGGGCGGCGGTCCTCGTGCAGCAGCGCGGCGACCAGCACCAGCGCGTACCCGGCGAGCACCAGGATGAGCAGCAGCGGGGTGGCCAGCGACGAGCGACCCACCAGGTCGGCGCGGCCGATGCGGTCCAGCAACTGCGGCATCTTGGTCGCCGTCTGCCCGGAGCTGCCCAGTTGGGCGGCCTCGGGCACGGCCGTGACCGCCTCGGTGAGGGCTTTCCGAACGGCGGGCAGGTCGGCGGTGTCGACGGCGCCGAGGTCCGGTTGGGCCAGCCAGGACGCCGACACCGAGCCCGGGAAGGTGGCCGCGAAGTCGGCCGGGTCGAGCGTGAACGGCCCGTACGAGGTGCCGGAACCGGCGCTGCCCGTCCCCACGCCGGGGGCCAGCAGCCAGTACGCGTCCGCCGGGTCGCGGGGCCGCCAGGTGCCGGCGAGCACCAGTTCCCCGCGTCGTTCGGTGGCCCGGTCGCGCACCGGGACGCGTTCGCCGACGGTCAGGCCGAGGGTGCCGGCGACCCGCTCGGGCAGGCTCACCTGGACGGGGTTCGCTCCGGGGGCGGGCCAGGCTCCGCTGGTCAGCTCCGCGTGGCTGGCGAGGTCGGTGAACGTGGCGAGGTTCGCGAAGACCGGTTCGTCGGCCGTACGCGGGATCTGCCCGAGGTCGCCGGTCAGTTCCCGGCCGGTGCCGTAGCGGGCGGCGGTGACACTGACCGGGACGCCGCCGAGCCCGGTGGCGAACTCGGCTCGGACCGCCTTGTCCCGGGTTGCGAACTCGGCCGCGTCCCGCCCACCCGAACCACTGACCAGAAGGCCGCGCTCCTCGGCGGGCGAGGCGGCGACCAGTGCGCGCTGCCCGGCGTCCACCGCCCGACGGTTGTAGTCGGACAGCCCAGTGACCAACGCGACGGCGACGAGGGCAGCGATCACCGCCGCGACCAGCAACCCTCGCGCCTCGCGGGCCCGCCTCCACACCAGCTTCATCCGACGCCTCCCCTGGCCCTGGCGGGCCGACGACCATCAAGACAGGCCACCTACCGGGAAAGGTTCGCGCCCGTTACATGATCGTTATTACGGGAGGGGTCAGCTCGGGCCGGCCAGCGCGCCTGGGCGGCTAACTGCCGCCGCGGAGGTTGCGGATGCCGAACACCACAGCGCCGAGTACGAGCACGACGCCCAGGAGTTGAAGGCCCGGCGAGTCGTCGGCCTCCCCGTGCACGATTCCGGCGACGCCGAGGGCGACCACGAGAACGGCGACGACGGTCAGGACGTACTTCATGGGGTTTCCTCCTCGACCCACTCCAGCAGGTCTCCGGGTTGGCAGTCGAGCACTCGGCACATCGCTTCGAGGGTGCTGAAGCGGACCGCCTTGGCGCGGCCGTTCTTCAGCACCGCCACGTTGGCGGGGGTGAGCCCGACGCGCTCGGCGAACTCGCCGACGCTCATCTTGCGCTTGGCCAACTCCACGTCGATGCGGACGACGATGGGCATCAGATCACCGCTTCCATGTCGGTCCGCAGGGTGGTGGCCTGCCGCAACAGCGCCCGCATCACCACCATGAGGAGCCCCAGCACGCTGACTCCCACCGTCAGCAGGAACAGCAACAGCGGCAGCCCCGGGTCGTCCGCGTTGAACCCCACGTAGAGGAAGACACCCACGAGCACCACCCACGCGGCGGCGATGGCCCACACGATCGCGTCCACCCACCTCAGGGACGCTTCGGTGAAGATGCGGTCACTCTTGACCAGGCTGAGCAACTTCCAGGTCGCGACGATGACGACCTGGACGCACAGCACCCAGAACACCGCCACGACGGTGGCCGGCCACCGGAGGTAGGCGTCCTGCGGCGATTCCGCGGCCATGTGGGCGAACTGTCCGGGCAGGGAGAAGGTCTGAAACAGGACCAGGACCCCGAACAGCACCACGAGGAAAACTCTGAGAGCGGCAACCGCTCGATGCTCCGTAACCATGCATCGAGTTTCGCTCGTTAGCTATCGAAAGTCAATCGGTCACCGGGACGTTGGCGCCCGCTCACGACGACGTCGGCCCGGGTGCCGGCCTTGCCTTCTGGGGATGGAACGTCTCGTGACGGGCCAGCATGGCGACGAATTCGCCGATCTTGCGCTCGCGGGTCTCCGCCCGCTTGACGGCATTGAGGCGATGGATGAGAGCGAACCGGTTGGCCTTGGTGAGCACGTCGAGCATGGCCTGGGCGGCGGGCTCGGCGGCGATGGCGGCGAGCAGGTCGGCCGGCACCTCCGCCTCCGACGGCGGGGCGTAGGCGGCCGCCCACCGCCCGTCCGCCTTCGCGGCGTCCACGGCGGCACGGCCGGCCGGCAACATCCGCCCCTGCTCCTCCAGCCGGGCCACGTGCCCGACGTTGCGCTGGGACCAGGAACTGCGGGGCCGACGCGGGGTGAACCGGATCCAGGACGACTCCTCATCCCGCTTGCGCGCCTGCCCGTCGATCCAGCCGACGCACAGACCCTCGTCGACCGCCTGTTGCCAGGTCAGCGTCGTGACCGTGCCACCCTTCCTGGTCAGGGCGAGCCAGACGCCGGGCGACGTGGCGTGGTTGGCCGACAACCACGCGCGCAGGGCGTCGGCGTCCGCGACGATCAACTCATCCAGCTCGGTGCTCGCCATGACGGCAGGCTAACCGCTGGCGCCGACACCGCGGCTCCGCTGGTCGGCCCGGGCCAGACCGACGCGTCGACACGTTCCGCCGAATGCTGTTCGCGATCATCGGCACGGCGGTGGACCCGGGGTCGTGCCTGTGATGCTCGGCGAGCACAGATGGCTCGGCGCTCAGGCGCTCTCGTCGCCAGGGGTGCGCTTGGCTCGGCTCGGCTGCACCCGCTTGGGTTCGCCGGGCATCTTCGGGTGGTCCGGCGGGTACGGCAGGTCGCCCTGGCCGGCGGCGGCGTCCCGCTCGGCCCACTCCAACAGCGGGGTGATGTCCCACGGTGCGTCGTCGATGCCGGCGTGCGGATCACCTCGCTCGGCGAGCCGGGCCGGCACGGTGCGCAGGTCGAAGTCGTCCGGGTCGACGTCGGGTAGCTCGTCCCAGGTGACCGGGGTCGAGACGGTGGCCCGCGCGTTGGCCCGCAGCGAGTACGCGCAGGCGATGGTGCGGTCCCGCGCCATCTGGTTGAAGTCGACGAAGACCCGGCGGCCGCGCTCCTCCTTCCACCAGGCGGTGGTGACCAGGTCGGGGTTGCGGCGCTCCACCTCCCGGGCCAGCGCGATGGTGGCCCGGCGCACCTCGGTGAACGTCCAGCGGGGTTGGATGCGCAGGTAGACGTGCACACCCCGGCCGCCGGAGGTCTTCGGCCAGCCGGTCGCGCCCAGCTCGTCGAGGAGCGCGCGGACCTGGCCGGCGGCCCGCGCGGCGTCGGCGAAGTCGGTGCCGGGCTGCGGGTCCAGGTCGATGCGCAGCTCGTCGGGGCGGTCGACGTCGGCGGCCCGCACGGGCCACGGGTGGAAGACGATGGTGCCCATCTGCGCCGCCCAGGCCACGTGCGCCAGATCGGTCGGGCAGAGCTCGGCCGCGTTCCGACCGCTCGGGAAGGTGATCTGCGCGGTCGTCACCCAGGGCGGCACCCCCCGGGTGGGCACCCGCTTCTGGAAGAACGCCTCGCCTTCGACGCCCTCGGGGAAGCGTTGCAGGGTGGTCGGTCGGTCCCGCAGGGCGCGCATGATCCCGTCGCCCACCGCGAGGTAGTAGTGGAAGACGTCCGCCTTGGTGAACCCCCGCTGCGGGAAGATCACCCGATCCGGACTGCTCAGCCGGACGGTGTGCCCGGCCACCTCGACCTCTGCGGCCGCAGCCTTGGTGCCACCCATCCCGCGACCTTATGCCACGCCCCCGACGTTCGACGTACCGTTGACGGGTGAGTCTTGACGACAACGAGCTGCCCCGTACCGACGAAGAGTGGCGGGTCCGACTGACCCCCGAGGAGTTCCACGTTCTACGGGAGGCCGGCACCGAACGCCCATGGACGGGCGAGTACGTGGACACGAAGACCCAGGGGGTCTACCACTGTCGCGCCTGCGGGCTGGAGCTGTTCTCCAGCGACACGAAATTCGACTCGCACTGCGGCTGGCCGAGCTTCGACGACGCCATCCCGGGCCGGGTCAAGGAAATCGAGGACCGCACCCTCGGCATGGCCCGTACGGAGATCCGCTGCGCCCGCTGCGACAGTCACCTCGGGCACGTCTTCCACGGCGAGGGCTTCACGCCCAAGGACACCCGGCACTGCGTCAACTCGGTCTCCATCAAGCTGGAACCCCGCTGACCCGCGTGACGGCGTGACAGTGCTCAGGGCGTACCCGTACCCCTGAGCAACTCGACCTCGGCGGTCCGGGACTGTTCGATCCGCCGGGCCAGGTCGCGGACCCGCTCGTTGCGGCCGACGCCGACGTGGGATCGGGCCAGGTCGGCGGCCGATCGCTGGTGGTCGGCGAGCACGTCGCGCAGCACTCGGTCGACGTCCGCGTCCGGCGCGGTCCGCAGCCGGTCGAGCGCGGCGTCGTCGCCGTGCCCGTCGTGGTGTGCGGCCGCGCTGGCACCCGGCCCGGTCGTGGGCAACCAGCCGCGCATGGCGGCCAGTTCGTCGGCCTCGGTCGCCTCGACGGCGGCGGCCAGGGTGCGCAGCGCGTCGTCGCGCACCCGGTCCCGGGCCAGCCGGACGATCTGCAGGGTGCGTTCGCTGTGCCCGACCATGGTGCTCAGGAACACCACGTCGATCCCGCTCATCGCGTCCGCCTCGGTCGCGGACCCGACGCCCCCGGAGCCGGCCGCCGCGTCCCCGGCCGCCGCCGAGCCGGCCGGGGACGCGGGGGCCGGCTGCGGCAGGGCCGACGGGGTCGACGTGGGCGGTCCGGCGCAGGCTCCGGTGAGCAGCAGGGCCGCAACGAGGGACGCCAGCGGGGTACGGCGGGACATGCCGGTTGCTCCGTTCACGCGAGGGCGGCGACACGGGTGCGACCAGGAGGCCGCACCCGTGCGGTCAGACCTGGAGCCAGAGCGCCGGCACGTTCGGCGGCTCCCAGCCCGGGATCGCGGTGTGCGCCTGCCGGCAGCGGTACGTCGCTCCGCCGTAGGTGACCTGGTCGCCGACCTGGTACGCCCGGCCCGTCGTCCAGCTGCCGCCCGGCGCGGGCGGAGTGGTCGGCGTGGTGGTCGGGGTGGGCCGTGGGGTGGGTGAGGTGGTGGGGGTGGGCGTCGGGTTCGATCCTCCGCCGCCGATCTGCACGTCGACGCAGGAGTAGAAGGCGTTCGCCGTGTCGGAGATGTTCCACACCGCGAGGATCTTCTGCCGGCCGGAGAAGCCGCCGAGATTGACGTTGTGCGACACGGTGGCGCCCGGCTGCTGGCCGTTGCCGTTGACGACGCCGACCCGGGTGTTGCCGATCCAGTACTCCCAGTTGCTGGTGGCGTGCCGGGCGGTGTTCACCCAGGTGAAGGTCAGCGAGCTGCCCACCGAGGTGGCCGGCCAGCCCCGACCGTCGTCGTTGAGGACGGCGAACTGGGCGATTCCGGCGTTGCAGCTGCGCAGGCCCTTGGGCCCTTCGACGCTCTGCGGCTCGTACTTGATCTGCCCGCAGTCGGGCACCCGGCCCTGCGCGCAGAGCGCCTGCCGGCTCGGTGGGGCGGAGACGTAGCCGTGCGCCTGCGCGGGGGCGGCGACGGTGAGGGTGGCGGCGACGGCGCCCGCCGCCACCAGCGGGACGGTGATTCTTCGACGCATGGGGGCAGCTCCTTCTCCAGGTCCGGTGAGGTGCCCCCAAGGTAATTTAAACATTGTTAACAGTAAAGACTCTCATCGATAAATCCATCGATGGCGGCAGTTTTCTTCTCAGAGCCGGAGCAGGCTGCCCCGGTCGTCGACCTGGTCGGCCGACTCGTCGTCCAACCAGACGCCGCCGGCGCCGAGGTACCGGAACCGGTACTCCCCCGGCGGCAGCTTCACTGTCACCGTCCTGGTGCCGTCGCGACGGGCCACCAACTCGTGTCGACCCGGCTGCCAGCCGTTGAAGGAGCCGACGACGCTCACCGGGCCGGGCGGGACGTCGCGGGGCAGACAGAAGGTGACCCGGGTCTGGTTGCCGAAGAGCCTGTTGCGCTTGATCACGGTGATCCTCCGGGGGTTGCGGCGGTTCACCAGGCATAACGGGCAACACGCCGACGCCGACACGCCGCCACCGTGGCCAGACATCGACGTTCCGCTCCCACGTCGAGGCCATCTGAGGGATTCTGTAAGCACTTGTCCATATAACGGAGGGTTTTCGGTGGCAACCTGCGAGGTCTGCGGCAACGACTACTGGATGGCGTTCGAGGTGCACACCGTCAGCGGCGATGTGCACACCTTCGACTCGTTCGAGTGCGCGATCCAGCGCATGGCACCGATCTGCGAGCACTGCCAGGTCAAGATCGTCGGGCACGGCGTCGAGGTCAACGGCCGCTTCTTCTGCTGCGCGCACTGCGCCCGCGCTGTCGAGGGCGCGGTGGGCGCCGAGATCCGCGACGCCGTCGGCGCCCGCCCGGCCTGACCGCGCCCGCCCGGCCGCCGCCACCTACCTCGCACCCGACCGGGCGAACCCCAGGTGAACCCGCCCGACCTACCATCGGTGGATGCCCCAGCAGACCACCGAGCTCCGGACGGCCTCCTTCGCCGACCTGAACGCCCGCACCCTCCACGACCTGCTCAAACTGCGCATCGACGTGTTCGTGGTGGAACAGAACTGCCCGTACCCGGAGCTGGACGGGCGGGACGTCGAGCCGGGCACCCGGCACGTCTGGCTCACCGACGGCGGCGCGCCGCTTGCGTACCTGCGGATTCTGGCCGACCCGGACGGTGTCGCCCGGATCGGTCGGGTCGTGGTGGCCCCGACGGCGCGCGGCGGCGGACACGCCGGCCGGCTGATGACAGCGGCGCTCGAGGTGGTGGGCAACCGGCCGTGCGTGCTGGACGCCCAGTCGCACCTGGTCGCGTTCTACACCCGGCACGGCTTCACGGTCAGCGGCCCCGAGTACGTCGAGGACGGCATCCCGCACACCCCGATGCGGCGCAAAGCCATTGACGGCTGACGATCGAACTGGCATCGTGCCCGGGTAGAGCCATCGCGGGAGCCAGCGATCAGGCACGGGAGTGGGCACTCCCGGCGATCCGGGTGTCGACGTCCGACCTCATCCCCCCGGGGGCTCCATGTCCACTCTCACCCGATCACCACGCGTGCTCTGGCTGTTCGCCATCGTGGCGACCACCACGCTCCTTTTGACGACCGCAGTGACCACCATGCGGGCCGATCCCGCCTCTGCGCACGGTTCGGTCGTCGACCCGGCCTCGCGTAACTACGGCTGCTGGCAACGTTGGGGCAGCGACTTCCAGAACCCGCGGATGGCCACCGAGGACCCGATGTGCTGGCAGGCCTGGCAGGCCGACCCCGCCGCCATGTGGAACTGGAACGGCCTGTACCGCGAGGGTGTGGGAGGCAACCACCAGGCCGCCGTCCCCGACGGCCAACTCTGCAGCGGCGGACGCACCCAGAGCCCGCGCTACAACGCGCTGGACACCATCGGCGCCTGGAAGACCACAGCGGTGTCGAACAACTTCCGGCTCCGCTTCGTCGACCAGGCCCGTCACGGCGCCGACTACATCCGGGTGTACGTGACCAAGCAGGGCTTCAACGCCGCCACCCAACCACTCGGCTGGGGCAACCTGGAGTTGGCGGGACAGATCGGCAACACCCCCGCCTCCCAGTGGAGCCCGGACCCCAGTGGTGTCTCGATCCAGATCCCGGTGAGCGCGCCGGGCCGCACCGGACGGCACATCGTCTACACCGTCTGGCAGGCCAGCCACCTGGACCAGTCGTACTACCTGTGCAGCGACGTCGACTTCGGCGGCGGGTCGACCACCCCACCCACCGATCCCCCGCCGACGACCCCGCCGCCCACCACTCCCCCGCCGACCACCCCGCCGCCGGCCGGTGCCTGCACGGCTACGTACCAGGTGACCGGTCAGTGGTCCGGCGGCTTCCAGGCCGACGTGAAGGTGACCGCGGGTGGCTCACCCACCCAGGGCTGGTCGGTGAGCTGGAACTACGGCAACGGCCAGCGGGTCACCTCGTCGTGGAACGCGACGGTCAGCACCAACGGCACGCTGGTCACCGCACGTAACACCAACAACAACGGCACCCTTGCCGCCGGAGCGAGCACCACGTTCGGTTTCCTCGGCTCGTGGAACGGCAGCAACCCGGTTCCGCTGGTCTCCTGTACGACGACCAGTTGATCCCCGTCCGGCGCCGCACCCGGGCGGGGGTGCGGCGCCGGCCGGCGGGGGTCAGACCAGGCAATTGACGATCTCGGCCACCGAACGGCGGCGGCCGGTGTAGAACGGGACCTCTTCGCGGACGTGCCGGCGGGCGCCGGAGGCGCGCAGGTCCCGCATCAGGTCGACGATCCGGTGCAGCTCGTCGGCCTCGAAGGCGAGCATCCACTCGTAGTCGCCGAGCGCGAACGAGGCGACAGTGTTGGCCCGCACGTCCGGGTAGCCGCGGGCCATCTTGCCGTGCTCGGCCAGCATCTCGCGCCGCTCGGCGTCGGGCAGCAGGTACCACTCGTAGGAGCGGACGAACGGGTACACACAGATGTAGGGGCGAGCCTCCTCACCGGCCAGGAACGCCGGGATGTGGCTCTTGTTGAACTCCGCCGGCCGGTGCAGCGCCATCTGCGACCACACCGGGGTCAGCGCCCGCCCCAGGGTGGTGCGGCGGAACCGCAGGTAAGCGTCCTGGAGCGCGTCGGGGGACGCGGAGTGCCACCAGATCATCACGTCCGCGTCGGCGCGCAGCCCGGAGACGTCGTACACGCCCCGGACCACCACGTCCTTGCCGGCCAGCTCGTCGAAGAGGGACACCACCTCGCCGGTGACGTTGTCCCGCAGCGACGGCAGCGGGGAGCTGGCCCGGAACACCGACCACATGGTGTAGCGGATGCTGTCGTTCAGCTCCCGCAACCGGGCCGCGTTGGTCTGCTCGGTCATCTCGCCGATCCTCCCAGTGCTGTGATGATCTCTTCGGCCGCCGTCTCGCCGGAACGGACGCAGACCGGGATGCCGACGCCGTCGTAGCCGGCGCCGGCGAGGACCAGTGTGGGGTGCGCGGCCCGCAGCGCCGTCCGCGCGGCGTCGAGCCGGTCTGCGTGCCCCGGCGCGTACTGCGGCAGCGCACCGCCCCACCGCTGCACGTGCCCGTCGACCGGGGCGGGCAGCGGGGTGCCGAGCACCGCCGACAACTCCCGGTGCACGGTGGCCGCCAGGTCCGCGTCGGGGCGCTGAAGGTGCGTCTCCTCGCCGTACCTGCCCACCGAGGCGCGCACCAGCGCCAACCCGTCCGGCCGGCGCAGGTGCCCCCACTTGGTGGTGAAGAAGGTCGCCGCCTTGATCAGCAGGCCCTCGGTGCTCGGCACCAGGAAGCCGGACAGCTCGGGCAGTCGCGGGTGCGGCAACGCCATGGTGACCAGCGCGACGCTCGCGTAGTCCAGCGCGCCGACGCCCGCCGCCACCGCCGGCGCGGGGCCGGCGAGCAGACGCGCCGCCGGTCGCGCCGGCACCGCCAGCACCACGGCGTCCACGTCCACCATCGACGACTCCAGCTCGGCGCGTCTGGCGCCGCGCCGCGACCTGGAGCCGTCGTCAGGGTCACGGGTCGGGCCGACGGTGAGCCGCCAACCCGTGTCGGTCGCTGTCAACTCGCGCACTGCGGCGTCCCGCCGTACCGTCGCGCCGCTGGCCGTCACGGCCGCCTCGACCAGGGTGCTGAGCCCACCGACGAGGGTGCCGAAGACCGGGGCGCCGGGCGCACGCGGCGCGGCGGCCTGCGCGGCCCGGACCGCGCCGACCAGGGTGTGCTCCACCCGGGCCGTGCGGGCCAGCGCCGGCATCGTCGTGACCAGTGAGAGATCGTCGGCGCGGCCCGCGTACACGCCGCCCAGCATCGGGTCGACCAGCCGCTCGACCACCTCGTTGCCGAAGCGGGACCGGACCAGCGCGCCCACCGAGACGTCCGCGTCCGGCCCGACCAGCGGCCGACCACCGTCGGTGTCGGCGTCCGCGGCCGGGCGGGCGACAGTGGCCACCCGATCCAGATCCCCGGGTACGCCCACCAGGGTGCCGCCCGGGATGGGGCGCAGCCCCCCGTCGATGACCAGCGCGGCCTGCCCCACAGTGGGGTGCACGATCTTCTCGGCCAATCCGAGCCGGCGGGCCAACGCCACCGCCGCGCTCTCGGCGCCGGTCGGGTCGCGCATCAGGAACGACTCCGCGCCGAACTCGACCGGCTGACCAGCCAGCTCCCTGGTGCGCAGCTTCCCGCCCAGCACGCCGGACTGCTCGTACACAGTGATCTCGGTGCCGGCCGGCGCGCGGTCGCGCAGGCGGACCGCGGCGGCCAGACCGGCGATCCCACCGCCGACCACCGCCACCCGCCAGGGCCGCCGCATTCCCGGTCAGCCCTGGTCGGCTCGGCGGCTGGACAGCTCGTGCACCAGCGCGACCACCCGGGTCAGCACCTCCGGGTCGGTCTCCGGCAGCACCCCGTGGCCGAGGTTGAACACGTGCCCGGGAGCCGCCCGGCCCTGCTCCAGGATGCGGCGCACCTCGGCCTCGACGACCGGCCACGGCGCGAGCAGCACGCACGGGTCCAGGTTGCCCTGCACCGCCTTGTCCGCGCCGATCCGGCCGGTGGCCACGTCCAGTGGCGTACGCCAGTCGACGCCGACCACGTCGGCCCCGGCCTCGCCCATCGCGCCGAGCAGCTCGGCGGTGCCCACCCCGAAGTGGATCCGGGGCACCCCGGCATGCGACGGCTCCGGCTCGGCGCGTCCGTCGCCGCGCCCCGACCCGGAGCGATCGTCGACCAGCCCACTCAGCACGGCTGTCGAGTGCGGCAACACGAAACGGCGGTAGTCGGCCTCGGAGAGCGCGCCGGCCCACGAGTCGAACAGTTGCACGGCGGAGACGCCGGCCTCGATCTGCACCCGCAGGAAGGCCAAGGTCACCTCGGCCAGCCGGGCGCAGAGCGCGTGCCACAGCTCCGGGTCGCCGTACATCAGGGCCTTGGTCTTCGCGTGGGTGCGCGACGGCCCGCCCTCGACCAGGTAGCTGGCCAGCGTGAACGGCGCGCCGGCGAAACCGATCAGCGGGGTGTCGCCCAACTCGACCACCAACTGCCGGACGGCCTCGTCCACGTACGAGACGTCGTCGCGGGTGATCTGGCGGATCCGTTCCACGTCGGCGGCGGTGCGGATCGGCTCGGCCACCACCGGGCCGGTGCCCGGCACGATGTCCAGGTCGATCCCGGCCGCGGCGACGGGCACCACGATGTCGCTGAACAGGATCGCCGCGTCCACGCCGTGCCGGCGCACCGGCTGGAGGGTGATCTCGGTGACCAGATCCGGGCGGCGGCAGGACTCCAGCATCGGCACGCTCGCCCGGATCTCCCGGTACTCCGGGAGGGAACGGCCGGCCTGGCGCATGAACCAGACCGGGGTGTGCGGGACGGGCCGACGTCGGCAGGCCCTGATGAAGGGCGAGTCGGCCGGTCCGCCGGGGCGGGAATCTCCGTCTCGGGCGACAGTGCCCGTGGTGTCCGTGGTCATCGCCGCAATCGTGCCACGCCCGCCACCCCCAACCGGGTGGGGGTGAGAGGAAGGGCACCGTTCCTTACGCCCCGGTGCCCTTCGTGAGCGTCGGCGCGCCGTCGAAGCGGGCGACGGACGGCGGCATAGGCTGCCGACATGGCCCCCCCGATCGCGCTCCCGGAGACGTTCGCCCGCGCGGTCGCCGGGCTGCGGTCGGCCGCCCCGCGGCCGGAGATCACCCTGGAGGAGGTCGGCGCCCCCCAGCGGCTGGCCCCGTACGCGTTCGCGCTCGCCGCGACGGTGCTGCGCGACGACGACGAGGTGGCGACCGGCCGACTGATCCTGCTGCACAACCCGGTCGGGCACGAGGCGTGGCAGGGCACCCTGCGGCTGGTCACCTACGTGACCGCCGAGTTGGAGGTCGATCTGGCCGCCGACCCGCTGCTGCCCGGGGTCGGCTGGACGTGGCTGACCGACGCGTTGGACGCCCAGGACGCCGGTCACCGGGCGATCGGCGGAACGGTGACGCAGACCATGTCGACCCGGTTCGGCGATCTCGCCGGGCCACCGACAATCGGTGACATCGAGATCCGCGCGTCCTGGACGCCGATCGACGACGACCTGACCCCACACCTGCTCGGCTGGTGCGCGTTGCTCGCCTCGACCGCCGGCCTCCCCCCACCCGGCGTCACCGCCCTCTCCGACCGCCGCCCGGCCGGCGCAGCCTGACGTTCGGCCCTCGGGAGGACACTTTGCGGACACCTGATCGACACACGCCGGACCGGCTGCACCCGCCGGATCTCCGCGCGCACTAGGGTTGGCAGGTGACCGACGAACCACCCCTGCGCCGTCGGCCCACCGAAGAACTTCCGGGAAACGCACCCCAGCACCCGCCGTCGGCCCAGCCGCAGCCGGCGGGCGAGGGGGCCGACCCGGCCGACGGTGGGCCCGTTCCGCTGATCGCCCCGCGTGACGGCACCCCCGATCCGGTGGCCGCCCCGGCCGAGCTTGCCGAGGTCGTGGCCCGCTTCGCGGCGGGCACCGGCCCTGTCGCCCTGGACGCCGAACGGGCTTCCGGCTACCGCTACAGCCAACGCGCGTACCTGGTGCAACTGCGCCGGGCCGGTGCGGGCACGGCACTGATCGACCCGCTGCCCCTGCCCGACCTCAGCGCGCTGGACGCGGTGATCGGTGAGGCCGAGTGGGTCCTCCACGCGGCCAGCCAGGATCTGCCCTGCCTGGCGGAGGTGGGGTTGCGTCCACGCCGCTTGTTCGACACCGAGCTGGCGGCTCGGCTGGCCGGCTTCGAACGCGTCGGGCTGGCCGCGCTCACCGAGCAGCTGCTCGGGTTCACCCTGGAGAAGCACCACTCGGCGGCCGACTGGTCGAGCCGACCGCTGCCCGAGTCGTGGTTGACGTACGCCGCCCTCGACGTGGAGCTGCTCACCGACCTGCGCGACGCGCTCGACGCCGAGTTGACCCGGCAGGGCAAGTCGGCCTGGGCCGCGGAGGAGTTCGCCGCGCTGGTCCGCACCGGGGCACGCCCGCCCCGGGTTCGGGCGGAGCCGTGGCGGCGTACCTCGGGCATCCACCGGCTGCGGGGGGCGCGGGCGCAGGCCCGGGTCCGCTCGATGTGGTATGCCCGGGACCAGATCGCTTCCCGGCGGGACGCCGCTCCGGGTCGGGTGCTGCCCGACTCGGCGATCATCGCCGCGGCCGAGTTGGACCCGAAGGACGAGAAGACCCTGCTGACCCTGCCCGGTTTCGGTGGTCGGTCGGTCCGTCGGCTGGCCCGCACCTGGCTCGCCGCGCTCGACGACGCGCGGCAGCTGCCGGAGGATTCGCTGCCGGTTTCGCCGGCGGTGGAGGGCCCGCCCCCGCCGCACCGATGGGCCGAGCGGGACCCGGTGGCGGCCGGTCGGCTGGCCCGCTGCCGGGAGGTCGTGATCCGCATCGCCGGCGAGCACAACCTTCCGCCGGAAAACCTGATCACTCCGGATTCGGTCCGCCGGCTGGCCTGGACCCCGCCCGAGGAGATCACCGAGGAGTCGGTGGCGGAGACCCTGCGTGGCCTCAACGCCCGCGAGTGGCAGATCGGCCTCCTCACCCCCGACCTCACCGAAGCCCTGACCCCAAAAACCCCAACCCTCTCCTGATCCGCCCCTCCCGCTGTTGATCATGAAGTAATTGCCGCACGCACCGGCGTGTCTCGGCAATAACTTCATGATCGACCGTAGGCGGGTGTGGGGTGGGCCACAGGCGGGGGTGGGGACGGGGTTGGTTACTGGCGAGTAGCATCCGAGGGAACGTGCCCGTGTCGGCGACCCTTGTTCGGTCCGACGTGCCGCCCGGCGCGAAGGCCGAATCACGGTCGAATAGGAGGCTCAAGTGCCCCGTGAAGTTCGCGACGTCGTCTTCGTCGACGGCGTCCGTACCCCGTTCGGCAAGGCGGGTGGCATGTACGCCAACACCCGCGCCGACGACCTGGTGATCCGCTGCATCCGGGAACTGCTGCGTCGCAACCCGCAGCTGCCCCCGGAGCGGGTCGAGGAGGTCGCCATCGCGGCCACCACCCAGATCGGCGACCAGGGCCTCACCATCGGCCGCACCGCCGCCCTGCTGGCCGGGCTGCCCAAGACCGTTCCCGGCTTCGCCATCGACCGGATGTGCGCGGGGGCGATGACCGCGGTCACCACGGTGGCCAGCGGCATCGCCATGGGCGCGTACGACATCGCCATCGCCGGTGGCGTCGAGCACATGGGCCGCCACCCGATGGGTGAGGGCGTCGACCCCAACCCGCGCATCATCGCGGAGAAGCTGGTCGACCCGTCCGCGCTGGTGATGGGCTCCACCGCGGAGAACCTGCACGACCTGGTCCCGCACATCACCAAGGCACGCACCGACGCGTTCGCGCTCGCCTCGCAGCAGAAGACCGCCAAGGCGTACGCCAACGGCAAGCTCCAGGACGACCTGGTGCCGATGTCGATCCGCGACGCGGAGGGCGGGTGGGGTCTGGCCACTGTGGACGAGGCCCCGCGGGACACCTCGCTGGAGAAGCTGGCCACCCTGAAGACCCCGTTCCGCCCGCACGGCAAGGTCACCGCGGGTAACGCGGCCGGCCTGAACGACGGCGCCACAGCGAGTCTGCTGGCCGACGAGGCCACCGCCCGCGAGCTGGGCCTGCCGGTCGCCATGCGGCTGGTGTCGTTCGGCTTCGTCGGAGTCGAGCCGGAGGTGATGGGCGTCGGCCCGATCCCGTCGACGGAGAAGGCGCTGCGCCTCGCCGGGCTCAGCATCGACGACATCGGCCTGTTCGAGCTGAACGAGGCGTTCGCCGTGCAGGTGCTCGCCTTCCTCGACCACTTCGGCATCGCCGACGACGACGCGCGGGTCAACCCGTGGGGCGGTGCGATCGCCATCGGTCACCCGCTGGCCTCCTCCGGCGTACGGCTGATGACGCAGCTGGCCCGCCAGTTCGCCGAGCACCCCGAGGTCCGGTACGGCCTCACGGCGATGTGCATCGGCATCGGCATGGGCGGCACGGTCATCTGGGAGAACCCGCACTGGGAGGGTGGCAACAAGTGAAGGCACCGAACGAGGTCGTCACCCGGGCGCTGCTGCGCCAGGTGAACGTGCCGGGGCTGGACCGGCCCGCCGCCCTGATCACGCTGGACAACGGCTTCGACCACACCAAGCCGAACACCTTCGGCCCGGGTGGGTTGGCCAGCCTGGACGAGGCGATCACCGCCGCGCTCGCCGCCGACCCGGCGTTCATCGCGGTCACCGGCAAGCCGTACATCTTCTGTGTGGGCGCGGACATCGTGGGTCTGCCGCAGCTCGCCGACCGCGCGCAGGCGCTGGAGATCGGCCGGCTCGGCCACCGGGTCTTCGCCCGGCTCAAGGACAGCAGCGTTCCCACCTTCGCGTTCGTCAACGGCGCGGCGATGGGCGGTGGCCTGGAGCTGGCGCTGCACTGCCACTACCGGACGCTCTCCGGCGGTGCGGCGGCCCTCGCGCTGCCTGAGGTCTCCCTCGGTCTGGTGCCCGGCTGGGGCGGCACCCAGCTGCTGCCGAACCTGATCGGCATCCCCGCCGCGACCCAGGTGATCATCCAGAACCCGCTGATGCAGAACAAGATGCTCAAGCCGAAGCAGGCGGCCGAGCTGGGCATCGCGGACATCCTGCTGGAGCCGGCGGACTTCCTGGAGCGGTCCCTGGAGTGGGCTGCCGGCGTGGTCCGGGGTCAGGTCACAGTGACCCGACCCGAGGTCGACAAGGACATGTGGGCGGGCGTGCTCTACTTCGCCCGCGAGACGCTGAACCAGCGGCTGCACGGCGCGGTCCCGGCCGCGTACAAGGCGCTCGACCTGCTGGAGACGGCGAAGGACGGCGACTTCGCCGCCGGCACCGCCGCCGAGGACGAGGCCCTCGCGGACCTGGTCTTCTCCGAGGAGCTGCGCAGCGGCCTGTACGCGTTCGACCTGGTGCAGCGGCGGGCCAAGCGCCCGGCCGGCGCACCGGACAAGGGCCTGGCTCGCACAATTACCAAGGTCGGCATCGTCGGCGCGGGCCTGATGGCCAGCCAGCTGGCGCTGCTGTTCGCCCGCCGCCTCCAGGTGCCGGTGGTGATGACCGACCTCGACCAGTCCCGGGTGGACAAGGGCGTCGGCTACGTGCACACCCAGATCGAGAAGGCCGTCACCAAGGGCCGGATGGACAAGGGCACCGCCGCCAAGCTGTACGGCCTGGTCAGCGGCACTGTCGACAAGAGCGCCTTCGCCGACGCGGACTTCGTCATCGAGGCAGTCTTCGAGGACCTGGGCGTCAAGAAGCAGGTCTGGGCCGAGTTGGAGAAGATCGTCTCTCCGGAGGCGGTGCTCGCCACCAACACCAGCTCGCTGTCGATCACCGAGATGGCCGCCGAGTTGGAGCACCCGGAGCGGGTGGTCGGCTTCCACTTCTTCAACCCGGTGGCGGTGCTGCCGCTGCTGGAGATCGTCCGGGGCGAGCGCACCGACGACGTCACCCTGGCGACCGCGTTCGCCGTGGGCAAGCAGCTCAAGAAGTCGAGCGTGCTGGTCAAGGACGCTCCGGCGTTCGTGGTGAACCGGCTGCTCACCCGCTTCCTGGGCACCGTCTTCGCCGCCGTCGACGCGGGGACTCCGCTGGACGTGGCGAACAGCGCACTGGACCCACTGGGCCTGCCGATGCGTCCGCTCGCCCTGCTCCAGTTGGTCGGGCCGGCCGTCGCGTACCACGTGGGCGGCACCCTGCACGCCGTGTACCCGGACCGGTTCTCCGTCAGCGAGAACCTCAGGCGGATCGCCGACTCGGGCCAGCCGCTCGTGGTCGACGACCAGGTCAACGAGGAGGTCGCCAAGCTGCTCGTGGTCGGTGACCAGCCGCTGACCGCCGAGCAGGTACGCCAGAACGCCCTCGACGCGCTCGCGCAGGAGATCCGGCTGATGCTGGACGAGGGTGTGGTCGCCGAGGCACAGGACATCGACCTGTGCATGATCCTGGGCGCCGGCTGGCCGTTCCACCTGGGCGGCGTCACGCCGTACCTGGACCGGACCGGCACCTCCGAGCGGGTCACCGGTCAGCGGTTCCTGCCGCGCGGCGCGGCGAGCCTGCCGGCCTGAGAAAAGCGCAGTACCACCGTCGCGGTGGTCGGGCCGTCCCTCGTGGACGGGCCGGCCACCGCGACCGTTTGTGATCGGTCGATCGCCGGGTGGGGCTCTCCGCAGGGACAACGGCGGGCTCCGCACCGGGTTAGGATCACGCGTTTTGCACACCCATCTTGGAGCTGACTGATGTCCCAGCCGCCGGCCAATCCCTACGGCCCGCCGCACGATTCCCCCGACCCGTCGCAGCAGCCGGGCCAGCAGCCTGGCGGTTGGCCGCCGCCGCAGCAGCAGGGACAGCCGCAGCAGCCCGGTGGTTTCCCACCCGCGCAGCCGGGCTTCCCACCCGCGCAGCCGGGCTTCCCACCCGCGCAGCCGGGCTTCCCACCGGCACAACCGGGTCAGCCGTACGGTGACCCGAACCTGGCCGGCGGCCCTCCGCCGGCGAAGAAGTCGAACGTCGGCAAGATCGTGCTGATCGTGTTGGCCGTGGTGCTGGTGCTCTGCGTCGGCGGCGCGGCGATCACCTGGCTCGTCGTCAAGGACGACGTGGGTGCCGTGGTGGACGCCAGCAAGACCCGGGTGGTCGCGCCGGCCACCCTCGCCGACCGGCCGAAGCTCACCAACCCGGAACTCCTGACGGCCGCCGAGCAGGCGGTCGCCGGGATGAAGACGGCGGCGGGGAACGAGACCAGCACGGTCGCCGCCTTCTACGGCGACCCGACCAAGCAGGACCTCGTCATGATCGCGGGCGTGTCCGGGCTGCTGTCGGACCCGAAGAAGGAGCTCGACGCCTATGTGGACGGGCTGTCCAAGCAGCTGACTGTGGACAAGATGACGGCCGTCGACGCCGGCCCGCTCGGCGGTGAGGCGCGCTGCGGCGACGGCAAGGCCGATACCGTGCCGCTGGGCATCTGCGTCTGGGCCGACCGGGGCAGCCTTGGCATGGTGGTGATGTACTTCAAGTCCGCCGACCAGGCGAAGGCCGAGTTCATCACGATCCGGGGCCAGGTCGAGCAGCAGTCCTGATCCGTACGCGACCGGGGCCCCGGCCACCCTCGGGTGGCCGGGGCCCCGCTGCTTTCCTGAGGCGCGTCGGACCAGCCGCCGCCGCTACGGCAGCCACCCCCTGAGGCCCGCAAATACTTTGCCCTTGCGCTAAGTGTCACCCGGGGTAACACTTAGCCTTATGGCACAGTATTCGGCGCAGCTCGACGGCGTGTTCGTCGCCCTCGCTGACCCGACCCGGCGCTGGGTCATCCGACGCCTCGGCCACGGTCCGACGAGCGTCGGCGACCTCGCCCGCGAATTTCCGATGACCCTTCCCTCGTTCATGAAGCACGTGCAGACGCTCGAATCGAACGGACTGATCCACACGACCAAGTCCGGCCGGGTGCGCACCTGCGTGCTCAACCGCGAGCGCCTCGCCGTCGTCGACGACTGGCTCGCGGAGCAGCGCCGGATCTGGGAAGAGCGCACGGATCGCCTGGAACGCCTCGTCACCGATCAGCAGGAGAACCAGCAATGAATCCCGACCTGGACCTGACCATGGCGCGGGTCATCCGCGCCCCTCGCGCCGCCGTGTGGAGCGCCTGGACCGACCCGTCCCGCTTCGAGAAGTGGTGGATACCGGCACCGGCCCTGTGCCGCGTCGATCGTTTGGACGTCCGGCCCGGTGGGGCGCTAGTGACCCGGCTGAGCGAGGACGGGGTGGAGTTCGTCCCGCACCTCGACGCGTGCTTCCTCGTCGTCGACGACCTGGAACGGATCGTGTTCACCAACGTGATCGACAGCGCCTGGCGGCCTGCACACCCAACCCCGGTCCCGATGACCGCGGAGATCACCATGAAGGACCATCCGGACGGCACGGACTACCGGATCATCGTCCGCCACGGTGATCCCGCCGCTCGTGACCTTCACGAGAAGATCGGCTTCGCGGACGGCTGGGGCTCGGTCACCGAACAACTCGCCGGGCTCGCCGAGAGCCAGGGGGCGCTGTGAAGATCGTCCTTACCGAGTTCGTCACTCTCGACGGCGTCAGCCAGGGGCCCGGCTCGCCGACCGAGGACACCAGCGGCGACTTCACCCGGGGCGGCTGGCTCGTGCCCTACCTGGACGAGGTCTTCGTCCGCCGGACCTCTGACTGGTTGGGTCTCGCCGACGGTCTGCTGCTCGGACGGCGGACCTACGAGGCGTTCGCTCGCGACTGGCCGCGGATCACCGACCCGGACGATCCGTTCACCGAACGGATGAACTCACTACCGAAGTACGTCGTGACCAACACCCTGGCGGAAGGTAGCTGGCACCCGACGACGGTGCTCCACGGCGACCCGCTCCACACCGTCGGGGAGCTCAAGGCACAGCCAGGACGGGAGCTCCAGATCCACGGCAGCGCACGACTTGGCAAGGCTCTGTTGTCAGCCGGCCTCGTCGACACACTCCGACTCGTCGTGGCCCCCACCGTGGCCGGTTCCGGGCGGCGGCTGCTCGACCATCCGAACGCATCCGTCGGCCTCCGGCTGGTTCATCACGAAGCGACGGCGAAGGGCCTGCTCCTGCTCGAGTACGAGCATGTCGGCGCCGCCCCGGTGGCGGAGTACGAGGGCGCGACGGCCTTCGTCTAGTCACCCGCGCCACGGCACGGCCCGGCCACGGCCTGAATCTCGCGGCCAGGTTCCGCCCCGGCAGCGCGGCACCGGGCCGGACTTGGTCGTGTGGATCAGTCCGTTCGATTCGAGCGTCTGCACGTGCTTCATGAACGAGGGAAGGGTCATCGGAAATTC
>NZ_JBEYUF010000012.1:0-198922 GCF_040643355.1 Micromonospora sp. NPDC047187 | reverse complement strand
GGGCGCCCGAGGGGCGCTGGACGGACGCCGCCGATGGAGACCCTGCTTCCTGGCAGGGCTACCGGCTCCATCAGGCTGTCGTCCGCGACAAGCTGACGCAGCCTGACAAGTGCCAGGTGCCGACGGAGCAGGCCTATGTGCTCAACGCCGAGTTCAACCAGGCAACCGAAGACGACGTCGACGTCAGCGAAGAAGCCGTGCTGGCAAATATCGCCGACCAGCACAGCATCTCGTCCGCCCGCGCTGAAGAACTGGTCCTGGCCGTCGAGGACTGGACGGTGTGTTGAGCGCCCAATACTGGGCGAGTCCACCCGGCCCTTTGGAGCGGCCTCCGAGAAGGCTAGCTTTCGCTGTTCCCCGCCTTGCCGGGGCCGGCGGCCGTCGTGACCCCACAGCGGGAGCCGCGGCAGCGCTGCCGAGGCAGTACCCCACGCAAGGTGCGACGCTTGCCCTTTTCAAAGTCACATCGGACCGGGCGGTCGCCGACCAGTATCTTGCCGGCCGGCCGGAACAACTCGCCCGAGATGGGATCACGTCGGCGCTGCTGACCTGGCTGGCCGAGCACGGCGGGCTCACCGCCCGCCAGCACAAGCAACTGCGGAGCCTGTTCCAGGCTTCTGGATTCGGGCAGTTGATGTCGGCCGGCAAACTATGGCTTCACGACGGTCCCTTGACGCGTTGTGCGTTGCTGCTGGACGGTGGCCGTGATTGCGTCGATCTCTACGGTGGATGTCGCCAGACGGCGGGGGAGAGTTAGCCATGCGCATCTGTATCGCCTGCCGGGCGACCCACGGCACCGTTGTTCGTATCGGCAGTTGGGGCGTGCCCCACGGTACTCCCGGGCATCAGGTCAACTACCGCTGGAGCAGTCTGTCCGCTTGTCCCTTGTGTGAGTCCGGCCTCCTCGTGCACTTCGATCATGATTGTTTCCACCAGCCCGGGGAGGAGCCGTGGGACATGGACTGGTCGTGGCCGGTCGCCGTTGACGGGGTTCAACGGTTGAAGCCTGCTCTTGCCCGGTGTCCGGATCCCTTGCGTCCGTTGTGCGAGTGCCTCGTGCACCGGTCGTTGCAGGACAGCATCGAGAGGCCGCCGTCGGGTGAGGTTCCGGTGACGGTTGTACTGGCTGAGGAAGGGCTGCCACAGGTTCGGCCAGTACGCATGCCGTGAGGCGGGCGGCAGCACTGTGGCAGGGCCAGCCGGGGGCGATCAGACCTGGCGGGGTCTGTGAGGGACCCCCTTTTACCCCCCGAAAATCCCGCCCAACCGTTGGCGAAGGGTGACAAGGAGCGATGAGCGCATGGTGGTGTCTCTGCAGCTCAGCAACCACTTTTGGCAGGCAATGACAAGCTTCATTCGGCTACTGTCGGTAACAAGGGGTCGTCGGTTCGAATCCGGCCGTCCCGACAAACAAAAAGCCCTGACCGGCGGAAACGCTGGTCAGGGCTTTAAGTTTGTCTATGGGGTTTTGAACCGCGGAACCGATTGGGCCCCAGCTTCTGAATGCGGATCTTGCCGCAGGTGCCGACGGGTAGTTCAGGTCGGGTCGTGGGCTCAGCGCTCCGCGTCGGTGTGGTCGTCGGGCCAGCGTTCGACTTCGCCGCACGACGGCACCGTCGTCACCAGCGGCGGAGGCATCGGATGGGCATGGGCGACATCTCTGTTGGCGCTCACCCTCCACGAGGCCGGGCTGGTCCGCCTTCCGAGCCGGCCTCGGTTGCTAATGTCCGACCTGGTCCCGGAGGTCGACGGAGTACCGCCGTACGTCGCTCAATAGCTCTCGATCGATCCCCCTCGGCGACTGCCGCGGCTCATTGTCAACGACGGCCGAAAAGTCTTCACGCGCCGACGACAGCTCGCATCGCCAGAGGGCTCTGTGGCAGCGATTCACATCGGCAGGACCAGCCGGCGGCGTAGGTGGGCCGTGATGGGGCAACTCCGGTCACCCTGACAGCAAGCGGCGGCTCAGGCCGTCTGGTTCGTCACGGGGGCGTAGCGCAGGGGGCAGGCGCTCGGCCCGATTCCGTCGGCTGGATGCCTGCGGCTTTCTGTGCTCGTCTCTTATGCGCTTGTTGCGTCTGCATGTTGCTGTTCGCATGTTGAAAATTGGCGTCAGGGGGCCAGTTCTGGCGGTGGGATTCCAGTCAATTGCGCTGTGGGAATCCTTTGCCGTCGGCCCATAGTGTGGGATGAGCGTCACGACTGAGGGGCAAAGGTGGGAATATGACCGCTTCGGGCGATTCGATATAGACGGCCATTATCTTGGCGATATCAGATTAGGCGCGACCCTCCGATGATTGCCCAGGTGGGCTGGGCGTAGCCGCGGAGCTCGGCAGCGGCCCGAGGCTCGTTGGCGATAGCCCTGGCGCAGTAGATGACAGGTGATTTATTGGGTTTCATGGACATCATTCCGCGCTTCTGGCTACCGGTCCTTTTCTGCCGGTTGTGGTGCGATGTCGGAAAGAACTGCATCTCGACGCCACCTGTCAAATAGGGGTTGGCCGCGCCGGTTTGTTTCGACAATTGGCGGTGCTCCGGTATAGTGCGACCAATTCCCATTGAGTGTGCCGGAAGGCGTCTGGTCTGCGTGATGACACCTGGGCTGGAAAGCGCATCATCGAGCCCGCGCTTCGTCGGGCGACGACCACAGTTGGCACGTATCGGGAGAGCCCGGGCCACCGTGCTGAGCCGTGGCTGGCAGATGGTTTGCGAGGTGGTCGGAGAGCCGGGCATCGGCAAGACCCGGTTCGTCCGCGAGGCCCTGGAGCGGTGCGACTCCACCGTCCCCTGGGCCGTCGGGACCTGTTCGCCGGATGAGCGAGGAGTCCCCTTCCATGTGTTTCGACATGCCTTCACCGAGGGGCAGTCACTCCGACGCGGGGTGCGTGCTGGACGGCCCACTGGGGAGAGCTGGGCGGAGTCTGTCGCCGCGGTGCCAGCGGCGCCGGCGCGGGCATCGGACGCCCGGCGGTTCCGGACTTACCAGCTGGCCCGCCGGCTGATCGGCCTGGCGGCACGGGACGGTCTGGTGCTGGTCCTCGACGACCTGCACTGGGCAGATGCCTCCTCCACCGGTCTGATCGCCCACCTGCTGCGGTATCCGGTGCCCGCCCCGCTGCTGCTCGTGCTCGTCTACCGCCCGCGGCAGATGGCGACTCCGATGCCGTTCGGACTACCGGATCCCGACAAGCACGCCGATGCGGAACCGACGTCACACGACCGGATCGAACTTCGCCCTCTCAGCCTCGCCGAGGTCGCGCTCCTGCACCCCCACACCGACCAAGTGGAGCTGCGCGCCCGGTACGACCTGACCGAGGGCAACCCCGGTTACCTGGCGATACTGCCGAGCGACCCCACCTCGAACAGCGCAGACCCGATCCGTGAAGCACAGGGTGGCCGGCTGTCCGACGCGGCGGTGGCCGTGCTGCGCCGCGAGTGGACGGACCTACCCCCCGTCGAGCTGGCCTGTCTGCGGGCCGGGGCGATCGTCGATGCGCCCTTCACCGCGGACCTGCTCGCCGAGGTTGCGCAGGTCCCGACGTCACTGGCGGTCGAGGCCTGCTGGCGGCTGGCCCGGCTTGACCTGATCCGCCGCGTCCCCGGCACTGGACGGTTCGCCTCCCGACACCCGGTGCTGCGGATGGCGGTCGCTCAGGACACCGACACGCAGTGGCAGGTGGAGGCGAGTGTGCGGGCGCTCACCGCGCTGGTCGATCTGGGCGCGCCACCCGCGGAACGGGCCCGCTACGCGGAGCGCCTGCTCGCCCTGCCAAACGGCGGCTGGGTCGACCGCTGCGTCAACGTGCTCTGCCGGGCCGCTCAGGAGGTCCGGCGCGAGACGCCGGACCTGGCCATCCGCTGGCTGCGGCTGGCGCTGCGTGCGCTGCGGCCGACGGCCGGTCTGACGCAACGTCGTCAGGACGTCTCGCTCGCGCTGGCCGAGATCACCGGGGAGGCGGGGAATCTGGCCGAGAGCCGGGCCCTGCTCCAGGAGATCGTGCCGCTGTTCTCCGCCGACCCGGAGGGACGGCGGGCGCAGGCAGTAGCTCTCTGGGCGCGTGTGGAACGTCTGCTCGGCAACTACGCGGAGGCGGTGGCCATCAGCCGGCGGGAGTTGTCCGCCCTGCCAGCCGATGCTGGACCTAGCGACGGCTACCGCCTCGCCACCGAGATCGGCGTCGCCGGCATCCTGGCCGGCCGCCCCGTGACCGGGCTGCCCGACGTGCTCAGCGGAGATCTCGGCGGCTCCGGCGCGGACCGGGCCAGCCTGCTGGCGGTGCGTAGTCTGGCCGCCGCCCTCGACGGCGCACTCGACGCCGCCCAGGGCTTGCTCGATGCCAGCGCCCGGATCGTCGACTCGCTGCCGGATCGGGACGTGCGGGACCACCCCGACTGCTTCACCGCACTCGGCCTGAGCGAGTTGTACCTCGAACGGCAGGCCGACGCGGTGCGGCACCTCGACCGAGGGCTGACGCTCGTCCGCGCCTCGCACCGCGACGACGGACTGTGCCAGCTGCTGCTCGGTCGTAGTCAAGTGGCCTACCACGGCGGGCAGCTGAACGCCGCCATCGGATTGGCTACCGAGGCGGGCATCGTTGCCCGGCGCATCGGCAGTCGCGACCTGCTGAGCTTCGCCCTGGCGTTCGAGGCGGAGGCGACGGCGTGGCGTGGTGGCCTTCGGGACGACGATCGGGCGGTGGCGCTGGCCCGCAGCGCCGCCGGAATCGCCACCGACCTCGCCACCTGGTGCGGTCGTACCGCCGCGACGGCGCTGGCGACCGCGGCGCTGCTGTCGGGTGATCCGGCGACCTGTGCCGAACTGGTGCGCTCAGCCGGCGGCGACAGCCGGCTGAGCCGTCTCCAGACGTCCCTCCGGCCCAGGTGGTACGAGCTGCTCTGCGCCGCCGCGCTCGTCGCGGGCGACGTGGCCGACGCCGAGCGGCAGGCGCGGCTGGCATTGGCCGAGGCGGATCAGGTCGGTCTGCCCGGGCAGCGGGGCTTCGCCGAGTCGGCGTACGGCGAGGTGCTGCTCGCCCGCGGCGAGGTCCGGGCGGCGCTGCTGCACCTGGAGACCGCGGCCGACCTGTTCCGCGCCGGCGGGATGGTGCTACGGCGCAGCCTTGCCCTGGCCTCCCTGGCCCGGGCAGCCGAAGCCGCCGACCAGGCCGGCCTGGCGGCGCGGGCCCGCCGCCGGGCGCTGGAACTGGCCGGGTGGTGCGGAACGGAACGGGTCGGCCTGCGACTGGCCCGTCCGGTCGGCCCGCGCGAGGTCGCCGCCCTGACCGACCGGGAGTGGCACATCGCGCGGCTGGCGGCGACCGGGGCCACCAGCCGACTGATCGGGCGGCAGCTGAACATCAGCCCCCGCACGGTTGAGGCGCACCTGACCCGCCTCTACCGCAAGACGGGCGTCGCGTCCCGGTCGGGCCTGGCCGCCTGGGTCGCTCGTCTCGATGACACCGATCGATGACTGCAATCCAGGCCGGATGACGTCGTTCGGTGCAACGTCGACAGGCCGGGCAGCACGAGGCCGCGCCGCCACCGTCGTAGCCGGACAGCCGCTCACATACTCGACTGCATCGGGCGCGATTCCCGTGGACCGGTGGTGGATGGAGGACGAGATGCTGGGCAGAAGATCCGTCAGGAGCCCGCGTACCCTCGCCGCGCCGGTGCCGGCGATGCCGTTCGCCGCCGCCACGGTGGCGCTGCTCGTGCTGACCGGCTGTGGTGGTGAGCCAGTGGACGCGGCCACCCCGGCGCCCCACGGTTCGGCCACTTTCGGTCGGGACCGGGCCGCGCTCGTGCTCACCGCCTTCGACCAGGCCGACTCGGCCGCCTCGGTGGCCGGTGACGTCGAGGCGCTGCGGGCGCAGGAGGTTTCGCCCTCGCTGGACCTCAGCATCGCCGCAGTACGTCGGGCCGCGTACAACCAGCGTGCGCAACCGTCCTTCCAGCACATAAACCCGGTCTTCGCGGTGCCACCCGCCGACCCGGCCTGTTTCCTCGCCACGGCGACTCTCCGGCTGACCGGCTCGGAGCTTGCGCCCACGGACGTCAGCCAGTTCGTGCTCAGTGCTGACGGCCAGTGGAAGCTCAGCCACAACGTTCAGGTCACCCAACCTTCGCTGGTGGTCGCCCGGAGCATCGACGGCCGGCCGGCTACCGCGGGCGGCGCCGCCCTGGACGAGACCAGCCGTCGGGCCCTCGCCGCCGAGGTGTTCGCCCGCAGCATCGGGTCCACGACGGGCAACCGGTCCCTCGTCGTGTCGAGCCCGCTGCTCGACGGCCAGTTCGCCGGCGGTTGGGAGGTCTACGGGCAGCAGCTCGCCGGTGTCGGCGGGGCCGTGCAGCGGACGATGGACCGGGCGGAGTGGTCCGACTGCGCGGTCGCGGTGCCGACCGGCACACTCACCTTCTTGACGATCCACGCCACCGACACGCTGCGCCCGGCGCCCGGCGGTCCGGCCACCGTCCGATTGGAACCGCAGAGCCCGGACCTGATCGCCACCGGTCACCTCAAGGCGATCAGCGGAAAGTCGATCCGGGTCACCCGGGTGGAGACCTTCGTGCTGCTTGTGCCGGCACAGACCGTCGGCACATCAGTGCTGGGGCTCAACGACACCGCGCTGACCGTCACCGCCGACTGACCCTGCCGCCGAGCGTCCACGGCGTCGGCGACGGCTGAAACCGGTGGCATCACTCGGATTGGACGCCACCGGACCGCGACGATGACAGCAGCCGTGATCGCCGGCGGGGCCGGCGGTGCCGCGGTCCGGCCACGACGCTCGGGAGGAACCCATGTGGCGTCCGCGCTTCCGATCGGACTACGTGCCGGTGCGGCTGCCCGACGGTCCGCTCGTGGTGCTGGGGGAGACCCGCAGCCTACTCATCGACGACCCGGTCGCCGCGGACCTGGCCGACCAGCTCGACGGTGCCGCCCCGTTGGCCGACGTGGTGGCCCGGCTGGCCACCCGACACCCGGTCACCGCCGTCGCCGCAGCCCTCGCCCGGCTGCGCGACCACGGCCTTCTGGTGTCCGGTCCGGCGCACACCTCGGCAGCCGAGGCCGCCGGCTGGGACGCCCGGGGTGTGCCGCCCGACGTCGGGCGGCGGTGGATGGCCGGGGGACGGGTCACCATCGTGGACCTCGGGGCGCCCCGGGTGGCCGAGACCGCCGACGCGCTGCGTGCCCTAGGCCTCGCCCCGACAGTGGTCGGGCCGGACGCACCGGACCCGGGCCCGGGCAACGCCCAGGTGCTGGTGCTGCCGTCGTCGATGCTCGACTCCCGGCTGGCGCTGATCAACGACCGCCACCTGGCCGCCGGTCGCGCGTGGACGCTGGCCCGGCCACACGGCAACGTCGTCTTCCTCGGCCCGCACCTCGTGCCGGGCCGTACCGGCTGCTGGGCCTGCCTGCGCCAACGCTGGCAGGAGAACGAACAGGTGAACGCCTTCCTCGACGGGCAGGACCTGGCCGCTCCGCTGCCGCAGCCCGGCCGCGCGGTCCTGCCCGGACTGGCCACCATGGCGGCCGGGCTGCTCGCTGCGGAGCTCGCCGTGCTCGCCGTCCGGGGCGCGTCACCCCGTCTCACCGGCCGGATGGTCGCCCTGGACACCCGGGACCTGAGCACGGAGAGCCACCAACTGGTACGCCAGCCGCAGTGCCCCGCCTGCGGTAACCCGGACCTCGTCCGCAAGGCCGAGCCACGGATCGACCTGCCACCGAGTGGCGCCCAGCCCAGTCGGGCCGGGGACTCCCGTGTCCGGGAACCCGCCGAGGCGTACGCCGCGCTCGTCCACCATGTCAGCCGGTATCTGGGCGTGGTGAGCCGGCTGACCCCGCTGGAGAGGACCGACAACGGCGTCACCCACACCTACTCGGCCGGGCACAACTTCGCCCAGCCCCGTCAGCTCGCCGCGCTGCGCCGCAATCTGCGCGGGCAGAGCGGCGGCAAGGGCCGGACCGACCTGCAGGCCCGGATGAGCGCGGTCGGGGAGGCGGTGGAACGCTACTGCGGGGTGTGGCGCGGCGACCGCCCGGTGCACCGGGCGACCTACCGCCAGCTCGGTCCGGACCGCGCGGTACACCTGCGGGAGCTGCTGCTCTTCTCGGAACGCCAGTACGCCGACCGGCACCGGCTCAACCGCGACCTCGGCCACCTGCACCGCATTCCCCGCCCGCTGCCCGACGAGGTGGAGCTGGACTGGACCACGGGGTGGTCGCTGACCCGGCAGACACCGCGCGAGCTGCCCGCCGCGCACTGCTGGTACGGGCATCCGGAGCTGACCGGGCTGGGGGTGTGCTCGGCCGACTCCAACGGCTGCGCGGCCGGCGGCAACCTGTCCGAGGCAATCATGCAGGGCATCTGCGAACTCGTGGAGCGGGACAGCGTGGCCCTGTGGTGGTACCACCGATCCCGGATGCCCGGGGTGGACCTCGCCTCGTTCGGTGACCCGTGGACGGCCGCCTGCGTCGACCATCACACCACCGCGCTGGGCCGCGAACTGTGGGCCCTCGACCTGACCGCCGACCTCGGCGTACCCACGTTCGCCGCGGTGTCCCGGCGGGTCGACCGAGGGCCGGAGGACGTCCTGGTCGGCTTCGGCGCGCACCTGGACGCGCGGGTCGCGCTGACCCGGGCGCTCACCGAGGTGAACCAGTTCCTGCCCGCTGTCGCCGGTCCCACCTCCGCCCGCAACCGGTACGGCGTCGACGACCCGGACACCGCGCGTTGGTTCGGCACCGTGCGGGTGGCCGACCAGCCCTGGCTGACCCCGGATCCCACCCGGCCGTCGCGCACCGCGGCCGACCACCCGACGCTGACCACCGGCGACGTCGGGGATGACGTGCGTCGTTGTGTACGCCGGGTGGAACGGGCCGGCCTGGAGGTGATCGTCGTCGACCAGTCCCGTCCGGATGTCGACCTGGCGGTGGTGAAAGTCGTCGTGCCGGGCCTGCGGCACTTCTGGCGCCGGCTCGGTCCCGGCCGGCTGTGGGACGTGCCGGCCCGCCTCGGTCGGGGCCCACTGGCCGTCGACGAGACATCGGCCAATCCGCTGAACGTCTTCTTCTAGCCGGCGCTCCCGGGCCACCGGGACCGTGGGAAGGATGTGGGGATGACCACCGTGGTGGACCCGGTCGCTCGGCGGTCATCGTGAGCGGCTCCGTCGGCGGTCCGCCGATTCAGGAGTCGTACCGGCTGCGCCGGGACGCTGAGCTGCGGCTCGGCGAGGACGGCTCGCTGACGCTGCGGCAGACCCGCTTCCAGCTCACCCTGGAGCAACCGGGCATGGGCCGGCGGGCGCTGCTGCTGCGGCTCGCCGCCGACTGGGTCAACGACGTCGAGGTCGGCCGGCTGATCAGCGGCCTGGAGGGAGAGAACCGGGTGTTGCCCGCGCAGTTGTTGTTGCGCCGGCTGCTCGCCCACTCCTGGCTGGAGCGCCGCGTACAGGTCGACGATCGGCCGCTGCTCGACCTGGTTCCCACCGGCCTGGGCCGGGGCAGTCTGCCGGAGGGTCGCCCACACACCCCCGGGGTCCGCTACCGGCTCTCCCGCTTCGCCGCCCTTCAGCACGAACGGGGCATGCTGGTGGCGGCATCACCGCTGAGCACCCTCGTTGTCGGCTGCGCCGACGCCGCCCTCGGCGCGGTACTGGCCGCCGCCGCGCCGGGCGTCGGACCCGAGACGGTGGCCCGCACGCTGGGCGTGCCGCCGGACGTCGCCGGACGGGTGCTCGACGAGCTGGCCACCGCCCGGATCCTGGTCACCGACGTCGAGTTCGAGGCGGAGTGCGACGACGCGCCGCTGGCCTACTGGTCGCCGGAGGAGTTGCGGCTGCACCACCGATCCCGGGCCGGCCGACACGCGCTGCCGGTGGGCGGAACCTACCGGATGCGGGGGAGCTTCACTCCGCAACCGCTGCGACGCCCGTACGACGGGGGTCGGGCGGTGGACCTGCCACTGCCGGACCTGGCGACGATCGCCAAAGCGGACCCCGCGTTCAGTCAGGTCGTCACGGACCGGCGCAGCGTGCGCGAACACGACGACACGGCGCCGCTGCCGCTGGAGCGGCTGGCGGAGTTCCTGCACCGGTCGCAGCACACCAGCGCCGTCGGCGAGGCCGGCGGGCAGGAGATCGGCCACCGGCCCTACCCGGGCGGCGGCGGTGTCTACGAGCTGGAGATCTACCCACTGGTCGCGCGCTGCGCCGGGCTCGACCCCGGGCTCTACCACTACGACGCCGTCGGGCACCGGCTGGAGCCGGTCGCCGGCTGGGGACCGGCCGCGGACCGGCTGCTGGCGTACGCCCGGGCGTCCGGCGCCCTGCCTCGGCCGCCGCAGACGGTCCTGGTGGTCACCGCCCGGGTCCAGCGGCTCATGTGGAAGTACGAAGGGATGAGCTACGCCATGATTCTCAAGGACGCGGGTGTGCTGACCCAGCAGATGTACCTCGTCGCCACCGCCATGGGGCTGGCGCCCTGCGCCCTCGGCGCCGGGGACTCCCAGGCCTTCGCCGAGTTGTCCGGGCTCGACCCGCTGGTCGAGCCGAGCGTGGCCGACTTCCTGCTCGGCTCCCGCCGCGCTCCCGGCCCGGCCGCGGCGCAGGGCCGGCCATGAAGTTCCGGCGGCAGGCGCTACGCCAGTTGGAAGCGCCCGAGCAACTGGACCGGGCGGTCCGGCTGACCACAGTGCCGAACTGGCTGGCCACCACCGCGCTGGTCATCGTCGTCGTCGCCGCAGGTGTCTGGTCGGTACGCACGGTGGTGCCCCGGACCGTCGAGGCGGCCGGGGTGCTGATCCACTCGAACGGGATCTCGGCCCTTGACGCGCTCGACAGCGGCCAGGTCACCAAGGTGTGGGCGGCACCGCACCAGCGGGTACCGAAGGGCACGCCCCTCTACAGCCTGCGCACGGCGGACGGCAAGGTGCGGGTGGAGACCGCGCCGGGTGACGCCTACGTCGTCGCCTGGCTGGTCTCGGAAGGCGAGATCGTCACCCCGGGTACGCACCTGGCCGACCTGGAACGGCTCGACACCGCCGGGGACGCGTTGCAGGCAGTCGTCTACGCCCCCGCGGTCGCCGCCCCGCTGCTGCAACCCGGTGTGACCGTCGAGGTGGCCGCCGCAGCCGCGCCGCGCAACGTGTTCGGCACCCTGGCCGGCCAGGTGACCACGGTCGGCGCCTTCCCGGAGACCGAGGCTTCGCTGCGCGCCTTCCTGGGCACCGGGTCGGACGTCCGGCGGCTGCTCGCCCGCGGCAGCGTGGTCCGGGTGACTGTCGCCCTGGAGCCCGACCCGGCCGCCCCGGGCGGCCTGCGCTGGACCAAGTCTCCGCCGCCGTTCCAGCTCAACTCGGCCAGCGAGGTCACCGCCTGGTTCACCGTGGACCAGGAACACCCGATCGACTGGTTGCTGCGCCGATGAGCGCGCCGACGACCGCCGTCAGCGGCACGGCGCTGCCCAGGATTCGGCGTCGACGGGTCCGTACGCCCACCCTGATCCAGATGGAGGCGGTGGAGTGCGGCGCCGCCGCGCTGGGGATCCTGCTCGCGCACCACGGTCGGCACGTGCCCCTTGAAGAGTTGCGCCGGGTGTGCGGCGTCAGCCGGGACGGCTCCACCGCGGCCACCGTGCTCAAGGGTGCCCGCCGCTACGGCATGGTGGCCAAGGGTTTCCAGATGGACCTGGCTGGCCTGGCCACCGTGGCGTTACCGGCGGTGCTGTTCTGGCGCTTCGAGCACTTCGTGGTGCTGGAAGGGCTCGGCCGCAAGGTCTTCATCAACGATCCGGCCACCGGTCCCCGTGCGGTGAGCTGGGAGGAGTTCGACGGCGCCTTCACCGGCATCGTGCTCACCATGGAGCCCGGCCCCGAGTTTCGGCCCGGCGGCACCCGCTACCGGCTGCTGCGAGCGCTGGCCGAGCGGTGGCGTGGGCCGGGCTCGGCGATCGCGCAGATGCTGCTGCTCGGCCTGCTGATCGCCGTGGTCGGTCTGACCATCCCGGTGATGGCCAAGGTCTTCGTCGACCGGGTGCTGTTGCAGGAGGATCGGGCCGCGTTCGCCGGTCTGGTGGCGGCGGTGGCGGTGGCCACCGTGTTGACCTTCCTGGCCAGCCTGCTGCAGCAACGCCTGACCGTACGTGCGGAGACGGCGCTCGCCCTCGCCAGCGCCGCCCGGTTCTTCCGACATCTGCTGCGGCTGCCGCCGACCTTCTTCGACCAGCGGCAGGCCGCCGACCTCAGCCAGCGGGTCCGCGGCAACGAGGTGGTCGCCGAGGTGCTCACCCGCAGGACGGCCACCACGGTGGTGGACACCGGCCTGGTGCTGGCGTACGGGGCTCTGCTCTGCCATTACGACCTGCTGCTCGGACTGTGTGCGGTGGTCCTGGCCGGGCTGAACGTCAGCGTGCTGCGCTATGTCGCCTCGACCCGGTCCACCGCTGTCGCCGGTCTTCAGGCGGACCGCAGCAAGCTGGTGACGACGGTGTACACCACCGTCCAGATGATCGAGACGGTGAAGGCCGGCGGCGAGGAGGAACGCGCCGTGGCCCGGTTCGCGGCACGCCACGCCACCGTCGCCACCCGTCAGCAACGGCTGGGCGTGCCCACCGCGGTGCTCTCCGTCCTGCCGGCGCTGCTCGCCTCCGGGACCACCGCGGTGCTGCTGGGGCTGGGCAGCCGGCAGGTCGTGGCGGAGGCGATGAGCGTCGGCGTGCTGGTCGGCATGCAGAGCCTGGCCGCGGCGATGAACCGCCCGCTGGGCAACCTGACCGCGCTGGGCTCGCGGTTGCAGGACATGAGCGCCGACCTCAACCGGCTGCGTGACGTGGAACGGTATCCACTGCCGTCGGCCCAGGACCGACCCGCCCGACCGATGACGCCGATGGAGGGGCACCTGCGCATCGAGGAGGTCACCTTCGGCTACAACCCGTTGGGCCGTCCGCTGCTGGAGAATTTCAGCCTGGACCTGCCGCCGGGTGCCCGGGTGGCGCTGGTCGGGCGCTCGGGCAGTGGCAAGTCGACGGTCGGCCGGCTGGTCGCCGGGCTCTACCGCCCCTGGACCGGACGGGTCACCGTGGACGGACTTGAGCGGGCCGCGGCCGACGACGGGCTCTGGGCGGCCACCGTCGCCATGGTGGACCAGGACCAACGGCTGTTCGAGGGGACGGTCCGGGACAACGTCACCATGTGGGACCTTACGGTCGCCGATGAGGACGTCGTCACCGCGCTGACCGACGCGTGCCTCTACGACGAGGTCGCGGCCCGTCCGGGTGGCCTCGGCAGTCCGGTGCGGGAGAACGCCCGCAACTTCTCCGGTGGGCAGCGGCAGCGGCTGGAGATCGCCCGAGCGCTCGTACGCAATCCCCGGGTGCTGGTGCTGGACGAGGCCACCAGCGCGTTGGACGCCGAGACCGAACGTCGGATCGACCTGCACCTGCGCCGGCGGGGGGCGACCTGCCTGATCGTGGCCCACCGCCTGTCCACCGTCCGCGACTGCGACCTGATCGTCGTGCTGGACGGCGGCCGGGAGGTGGAGCGCGGTACCCACGAGCAGTTGGTCGCCCGGGACGGGGCGTACGCGCGCCTGGTCCGGGACCACTGACCACTGACCACGACGATCCGAGGAGACGCTGATGAGTGGCGCGGTGGAGGATCCCCCGGCCGGCGGCCTGATCGGCTTCTGCGCGGACGGCGTACGCCAGGTCTGCCGCCTCGACGGCCCGGCGGCCGGCTGGCTGGTGACCGGCGGCGAGGCCGACCTGTTCGCGGTGCGCCGGGCCGGGATGAGCCCTTCGCGTCGTCACCATGTGGCCCGGCTGCCCGCGGGTGGCCTGGTGCCGACGTCCACCGCGATCGGCGCGTGGCAGTTGATCCTGGTGCCGCTGCCCGGCACGGAGCTGCGTGGGCTGTCCCGGCGTCACCTGTCCCTGCTGGAGCGGCATGTTCGGCTCGGCCGGATGGCGGACGACGGGGCGTCGCTGCGGGCGCGGACCGCCGCGACTGAGCTGGTCGCGGCGGTTGACCTGGTGCTGGTCACCGTCGCCGACGCGCTGCGCCGCGGGCAGGCGCCCCGGGAGGCGTCAACCCTTCGCGGACGCGAGATCATTTCGCTGGCGCAGGGGAGTGCCCTCACCTCCACCGGCGGCGCCTGGTGGCTGCGCAGCGCCGGTGGACAACTGCGACGCAACGACGGTGGCCCGGCGGAGATGTCGGGGGAGCGGGAGCTGCTGCTGGTCGCCGAGCGGGACTGGGTGGTGGCCGAGTCGCCATGCGCGGTGGAGAGTCACGGCAGCTGGGACCTGCTGGTCAACGGTCAGCTCCGGTCGGCCGTCGACCAGCATGTGGCCCGGCTACTGCGGATGGTGGAGACCCGGATCGAGGAGGCCGACGCGGCGTTGCTGAGCGCCGTGCAGCGGCGCCGGGAGACCGACGCGGCGGTGCTCGCCGCGGCGGCCCGCCGGTCGATCGGGGTGATCGGCGCCGGCGGAGCGGTTCCGGTTCCCGACGGCGAGGCCGGCTTCGACCGGTACGGGCGGGCGGCCTCGGTGCTCCGGGTGGTCACCGAGGGGATGGGCAGCCCGATCAACGAGCCGGCCGACCGCAGCCGCGCGCCGCTGGACGACCGGGCGGCGGTGCACGCGGTGACCCGAGCTTCCAGCCTGTTCTTACGTGAGGTGCGGCTGCCGGACCGATGGTGGCGGCGGGACCTGGGGCCACTGGTGGGGTGGCGGGCCGGCGATGATCCGGAGCGCGCCGTCGCGGTGCCGCTGGTGTTCCGCCGGGGCCGTTACCACCACGTCGACCCGGACACCCGAGCGTACGCGCCGATCGACGCGACCGTGGCTGCGACGTTCGCCGCCGAGGCGACCGAGGTGCAGGCGCCGCTGCCGCCGACCGCTCGGATGCGCCACCTGCTGCGGGCCGGGCTGGTCGGTGCGTCCCGCGACGTGCGGGGTCTGCTGTTCGCCGCCACCTGCGTGGCACTGCTGGGCCTGGGCGTGCCGTTGGCCACCGGCGAGGTGCTCGGCCAACTGGCCCGGCAGGGCGAGGTGAACGGCCTTGGCGGCTTCCTCGCGCTGATGCTCAGCGCTGCGGTGGTCGCGGGGCTGGTGGGTGTGGTGCAGAACCTGCGTCTGCTGCGGTTGGACGGCCGGATGCAGTCCGGCGCGCAGCTGGCGATCTGGGACCGGCTGATGCGGCTACCGGCCCGGTTCTTCGCCGGTCGCAGCAGCGGTGAGATCGCCAACTCGATGTTGGGGATCTCGTTCGTCGGTGAGGCGCTGAGCGCGCTGCTGCCGCAGCTCGTCTCGGCGGCCGCGACCGTCGCGGTGACCCTCGGCATGCTCCTGGTGGTCGAGCCCGTGCTCGGGCTGTGGGGAGCGGGGATCGTCGCCGTCACCATGCTGACCTTCGGCGCGTTCGCCGTGCTCATCGTCCGTCAGCAACGGTCCGCGCTGCCGGCCGAGCACCGGGCGGCGGCGATGACCAATCAACTGCTCGGCGGCATCGTCAAGATCAAACTGGCGGCGGCCGAAACCCGCGCCCACGCACGCTGGTCGGAGGTGGCCGCGACGGCCCGGGCGGCGCTGCAACGGGTCCGCCAGAGTCAGGCGGGCCTGGTCGCCTTCGGCACCGTGCTGCCGGTCGCCGGCCAACTGGTCCTGTTCGCCGTGCTGATGGGGCCGCTGACCGGCCGCGTCACGCCGGCCGACTTCTTCATCCTCAACGTCGGTTTCGCGATGCTGCTCGGCGCGCTGCTGGTGCTGGTCTCGGCCGGGGTCGAAGTGATCGCGGCAGTGCCCCGGCTGGGCAGCCTGCGGGAGATCCTGCGCGCCGAGCCCGAGGCGCGGCCGGACCGGGTGGATCCGGGCGAGTTGCGCGGCGAGATCGCGCTGCATCGGCTCACCTTCGCCTACCAGCCGGACGAGCCACCGGTGCTCGTCGACATCGACCTGCACGTCCGCCCGGGTGAGTTCGTCGCCATCGTCGGACCGAGTGGCTGCGGAAAATCCACACTGCTCCGGTTGCTGCTCGGCTTTGAACGCCAGCAGCAGGGCGCGGTGCTCTACGACGGCCAGGACCTCTCCGAACTCGACGTCCACGCGGTCCGCCGGCAGTGCGGAGTGGTGCTGCAGGATGGTCAGCTCTTCGCCGGCTCGGTACGCGACAACATCTGCGGCGCCGGCAGCTTCCCACTCGACCAGGTCTGGGAGGCGGCCCGGATGGCGGGCCTCGCCGATGACCTGGAGGCGCTGCCGATGGGGATGAGCACGATGGTGCCGTTCGGCGGCGGGACGCTCTCCGTCGGGCAGCGTCAGCGAGTGCTGATCGCCCGCGCGCTGGCCCCGTTACCCCGGATCATCTTCCTCGACGAGGCGACGAGCGCTCTGGACAACCGGACCCAGGAGGTGGTCAGCCGGAGCACCGCGGCCCTGGCCGCGACCCGGGTGGTCATCGCCCACCGGTTGTCCACGGTCCGGGCGGCGGACACCATCGTGGTCCTCGAAGCAGGGCAGATCGTCCAGCGGGGCAGCTTCGACGAGTTGATGGAGCACCCGGAAGGGCTGTTCCACCGGTTGGCGCGGCGGCAACTGCTCACCGATCCGGAACCCTCCGACACCGTGCCGCAGAGCCGACAGGCGAACGGGCAGCCCGCGTCAAGCTGACGACCCGGTCAGCCGTTGTCGATGACCGTGCTGTCCTCCAGACACACGTCCGCGTCGAGGTGGTTCTCCAGCAGCTCGGCGATGTGCGCCTCCGACTGGTTCTCCACGGCGAGCCGGAACGCCTCGGTGAGCACGTTGACCACGCCCTGGGTCAGCAACAGGGTCTCCCGGTCGAGGTCGGCCCAGGACGACCGGGCGCCGCCGCGTACCAGCTCTGGGGCGAGGGTCAGCAGCCGGGCGGTGACGGCGGCGACCAGCTCGTCGGCCACCGGCCGGAGGCTGTCCAGCACCTCGCTGAGGGTCTGCAGTGCCGGCACCGTGCCCACCCGTACCCGGTGCAGATCCAGGGCCGCGCGCAGCGGGCGTGGCCGGACGGTGCGGACGGTGCCGTCGGTGGTCCGGCCGATCACGCCGTGCCGGGTCAGCGCGTGGGCCAGCGCGGGACGGTCGGCGGTCAGGCGTTGCAGCATCGCGGTGAGCCCGTCGGGCGCCTCGTCACTGGCCCGGACCCCGAGCATCGCCTCGATGGACACCAGGTTGAAACCCTGCCGTTGCAGGGCGAGGATCGCGTCCAGTCGGCGGACGTGGGAGTCGTCGTAGAGCGCGGCCCGACCGTGGCGCACCGGCGGGGGCAGCAGCCGCCGGGCCTGGTGGGCTCGGATGTTGCGAGGCGACATCCCCACCTTGCGGGCGAGCTCGTCCACGCTGTACCCGATCGGGCCGCCGGGCGTCGTCGTCACCTCGTCGATGGTCACGGTGGCCTCCGGCAGCACTCGGTGAGCGGAACACGGCAACCCCGTCGAACCGCTGTCACGCTGTGCGGTCCGCCGATCGCAGCGTAGGTGTGGGCACCGGGCGGGTAAAAGGCGAGGAATTACTACTTGTCCACAGTGGTGACATTGATTAGGATCGCCATCCGCCACAAGTCGCTGATTCCCAATTACCCGGCTTTCGCCGCAGCGCGACCTTTTCGCGGCCACATTCGATGAAATTCCCGCTCTCCGGGCGGACCGGATCCACCGGTGACCCACGATGAAGTGAAACCGGCGGCCCGGAACCTCCCGCGCTGCCTGTCGCCGCCTCCGGCGGCCGACCATCGAAGGGAGCAGGGTGTGACACCTGTCGATCGAGCGGTCTTCGTGGCCGCGTACAGCCGGCTGGTCGCCGACGTCTGGGCCGACCCGGTCAAGGAGCAGGCGCTCGACCGGGACCCGCGGGGGTTCCTCGCCGGCTACGGGCTCCAACTGTCCGAGGATGTGCAGGTCCGGGTAGTCCGGGACGTCGCCGACGCCGATCCGGATCTGGAGGTGCAGGTCGAGTCCTGGCAGCAGGCGGGCACCAGCGGCACCTTCGTGCTCTTCGTGCCGTCGCTGCTGCCGGTGGCTCAGGCGGAGTTGGCCGAGGACGAACTGGACAGCGTCGTCGCCGGCCTAGACCCCAGCTGTGCCTGCTGCTGCCCGTGCTGCTGCACCTGACACCGAAGTCTGCCGCGCATGAGCTGGCGCGGCAGATTCTGATGGCAGTCACAGCGAATCATTGATTGTCGAAGCTCGATTTTCGTAGCGTTCTCGCCACGGCGATCACCCCCCGTCTTGCAGCGACCCGAGGAAAGGACCGAACGATGAGCAACGACGAACAGGAATATGGCGCGAGGTTCGTGACGAAGTACTCGGAACTGGTCACCGCAGTGTGGCGCAGCGACGAGGAACTGCAGCGCCTGCTCGCCGACCCGACCGGCTACGCGACGGCGGCCGGCCTGCCGGTAGCCGCCGGCTCCCGGGTCGAGGTCGACCGCGCCCAGCCCGCCACGCTCTACACCAAGGACCAGGTCGTCGCCGACTGGGCTGGCACGCCCGGCCTGCACGTGCTGCACGTGCCCGAGGTGCCGCTGGTCGACCTCAACGAGCTGACCGAGGCCGAGTTGGAGACGGTCGCCGGCGGCGTGGCCCCGATCGCCGACAACAACGTCAACATCATCGCCGTCCTCATCCTCTGAGTTCCCCACCCCTCGCCGGGAGCCTCGATGACTGACACGACCGAGACCATCGCGTTCCGATCCGGCACCTACCGGACGGCCACCGTGGAGCAGACCTGGGAGCGGATCGGGGGCCTGCTCGACCGGTTCCGGATCACCCGGGTCGCCGACATCACCCGGCTCGACGAGATCGGCCTACCGGTGCACGTCGCCTACCGGCCGGTGGGAGCCACCATGGCGGTGAGCGTCGGCACCGGCGCCACGGCGACGCAGGCCCGGGTCAGCGCGGTCATGGAGAGCATCGAGTCCTGGCATGCCGAGAACCTCCGGCCGGGGACCGTCGTCCGGTCCCCGGCCGAGGCGCTCGACCTGCCCTACGACGTCCGGTGGCTGCACCTGGCGGAACGGTCACCCCTGACCCCCGCCGTCGAGCTCGACTGGGTGGCTGGCCGAGGGCTGGTGACCGGTGCGGACTGCCTGGTGCCCCGCGCCACCATCGAACTCGACTTCACCATCCGGCGGGGCTGGGACCGCGCCCTGTTCACCCCCAGCAGCAACGGGCTGGCCACCGGGAACACCTTCGCCGAGGCCAGCCTGCACGCTTTGCTGGAGGTCGTCGAGCGCGACTGCATCGCCCCGTACTGCACCTCACCGTTGGCCGAGCGCACCTACGCCGACCCGGGCACCGTCACCAACGTGATGACCCGCGCGGTGCACGAGGCGCTGGTGGCGGCCGGTTGCTGGGTGGAGGTCTGCGACATCACCAACGCGGTCGGCGTGCCCTGCTACGCCGCCTCGATCTGGTCGGAGGACCTGCCGGTCACCTTCGGCGGCTTCGGCTGCCACGTGGACCCGGAGATCGCCGTCGGTCGGGCCATGGCGGAGGCAGCGCAATCGCGGCTGGTCATGGTCTCCGGAGCCCGTGACGACATCGACGCCACCGCCTACCACGATGTCGGCGCACCGCCGGTGCCGCCGCCCACAGTCGACCGGCCCGTCCGGCCGGTCCGCCGGGATGCGCCACCCGTGGGGGACGTGACCCAGGTGCTGCGCGAGCTGGCGGCGCGGGTGCAACGGGTCACCGGTGTCGAGCCGTTCAGCGTCGACCTGACGCACGACGACATCGGCATTGCGGTGAGCAAGGTGTTCGCCCCCGGCCTGCGGATGTTCGACGAGCGGGCCCTGAGTACCCGACCAGGAGTGCCCCGTGACTGACGTCGTCTTCATCGGTCCGAGCCTCCCCGCCGACGAGGTCGGTCGGCTGCTGCCCGACGCGGTGGTGCTGCCGCCCGTCGCGCACGGCGACCTGCTCCGCCTGGACGTTGCCCCCGGCGACCGGGTCCTCGTCATCGACGGGTTCTTCCTGCAACACCCGCCGGTCCGCCACCGGGAGATCCTCGACCTGCTCGACCGTGGCGTGACCGTGGCCGGCGCCGCCAGCATGGGCGCACTGCGCGCCGCCGAGCTGTGGCCGTTCGGGATGCGGGGTGTGGGCGAGGTGTTCCGGCTCTACCGCGACGGGGTCGTCACGGGCGACGACGAGGTGGCCGTCGTGCACGGGCCCGCCGAGGAAGGCCACCGCGCCCTGAGCGTCCCGCTGGTGAACATCCGGGTCGCGCTGCGCCGCGCCGTCGCAGCCGGCGTACTCAGCGACGCCGAGGCGGTGCTGCTGCTGGACATCGGCCGGGACCTGCCCTTCCGGCGGCGGTCGTACCAGGCGCTGGAGCGCAGCGCGCCACCCGAGGCGGCGGCCGTGGTGGGCCGGTTCCTGACCTGGCACCGGCGCGACCCCTGCGACGCCAAGGGCGCCGACGCGCGGATGCTGCTGTCGATGGCGGCGGACAACGCGCCCGAGCTGTGCCCGGCGCACGCCGGCGACCAGCCGCTCGACAACCTGCACACCCGCTTTCTCGACAGCTGGCGCGCCCGGTTCGCCGGCGAGTCGGTCGGCGGGCACTGGGCCAGCGACCGGGAGGCCGCCGCGGTGCTGATGCTGCTACATCCCGAGTCGGCGACCTGGCACCGGCGAGGGGTGCTGGCCGGGCTGGCAGAGGTCGACATCGACGACCCGATGGTCGAGGAGCGCGCCGGCGAGGTGGCCCACCGGCGAGGGCTGACCGGTGCGCCGCCGAGCGGGTGGGACTGGCTGACCGACCGGGAACGGGGTCTCGACGACCGCGAGGCGGTGCTGCGGGTGTTGGTGCGGGCGTTCGGCACCACGCCACACCGCAGCCTGGCTCTGTGGATGGTCGCGCCGCCGTTGCGTACCCCCGCGTTACTCACCGCGGCACGGCAGGTCGCGGCGACCGCGGCGTCGCTGAACGAGACGCTCGTCCCGCGCACGACGGGGCATCGCCGACCGGGTGCTCGGCTGCACTTCCGCACCGAGATCGTCGACGCGTGCTTCGCGAGGCTGTGGGGCTGCGCCGCCGACGGGCTGGAAGCGGCGGCGTGGGACCGGGGCTTCGTCGACCTTGCGGCGTTCCGGTACGCCGCCGAACCGTTGGTCGCGTACATCAAGGCGTTCGGTGGCCCGCGACTGCCCGCGGTGGGCACGCGCACGCAGGACACCCTGGCCGGTTCCGCGGCCCGGGTCGGCTGAGGAGGAGTCGATGAGCGGCACGGTGAAGGCAGCACTGATCTACCCCCCGCTGACCGATCCCACCTCGGGATACCACTCCCTGAACTACCTCGATTCGTACGCCCGGGCACAGGGACACCAGCCGGCGGAGATCATCGACGCCAACATCGAGGCGTTCCACCACTCGTACACCCCGTCGGCGTACGACTGGCTTCGGCGGGAGCTGTCCCGGCTCTCGATCGACAACCTCAGCGGCCCGGACGCGCTGATGGCCCGGGCGAACCAGCTCGGCCTGCCCGACCCCGATCCGGAGCGGCTGCGCCGGTCGATCGGGGTGCTGCAGGATCCGACCCTGTTCTACGACTACCGGCACTACCAGGACGCCGTCGAGGGCGTCATCTCCTGGATGGACGCGCTCGGCACGGTCGGGTTCCCCGGGCAGTTCCACGCCGGCTTCCGGCTCCACCCACCGCCGATGATCTCGATCGGCTCGGTGGCCGCGCTGACGGACGAGGCGCTGCTCGCTCGGCTCAACCGACCCTTCCTGCCGTACTACGAGGACGTGCTGATCCCACGGCTGGCCGCTGGCGGGCACCAGGTGATCGGCATCAGCGCCACCTACCAGTGGCAGCTGCCGTTCGCGCTCTGGATCGCCCGACTCGTCCGGCAGGCCTGCCCGGACGTCTTCCTCATCGCGGGTGGCACGGAGATCTCCGACGTCTGGAAGTGCGCCAGCAAACCCGAGTACGTCTTCCAGGTGCTGGCCGACTTCGACGCGATCGTGGTCGGGGAGGGGGAAAGCGCCTACACCGAGATCCTGGACGCGGTGGCGGCGGGCACGCTGCCAGCCGGGCACCCCAACGTCCGGCTGCACCCCAAGTACGGCCGCCAGCGTCAACTGCCCCTGCGCTATGAACGCCTGGCGCAGGTGCCGGTCCCGGACTTCTCCGGCCTGCCCTGGGACCTCTACCTCAGCCCGGAGCGGTTCGTCTACTATTCGCCGACCCGAGGCTGCTACTGGAACAAGTGCACGTTCTGCGACTACGGACTGAACACCGACGGTCCCACCAGCCCATGGCGGCAGGACACGGTGAGCACCATGATCGCGGATGTCACCGAACTGTCGAAGTTCGCCAAGTTCATCTACTTCTCGGTCGATGTGCTCGCTCCCGCGACCATCCTGCGCTTCGCCGAGCAGGTCGTCGAGCGAGGGCTGGACTTCCGCTGGGGTGCCGAGATCCGGCTGGAGAAGTACTGGTCGGACGAGCGCTGCGACTTACTGAGGCGCAGCGGCTGCGTGGCCATCTCAGTCGGCTTCGAGTCCGGTAACCAGCGCGTCCTCGATCTGATCGACAAGGGCACGAAGCCGGAGCAGGCACGACGCACCATGATGGCGATGACCAAGGCGAACATTGGTGTGCAGATGATGGGCTTCACTGGTTTCCCCACCGAGACCCGCGAAGAGGCACTGGACAGCGTCAATTTCCTGCGTGACAACCCGGACCTGTGGACCCTCGGCGGGCTCGGCGACTTCATGCTGACGCCGGGCGCCATCGTCGCCAAGGAGCCGGACCGGTTCGGCATCACCAACGTGCGGCCGGTGGAGGGATCGGACATCGTCCGGATGCTCAAGTACGACGAGCCGGTCACCGCGGCGGCGCAGGCCGAGGTCGCCCAGGCAAAGGCTGGACTGAACCCCGGGCACTACCACCGTCCGTGGCTGGGCGCCACCGACACCCCGCACACGTTCTTCTACCACGACCGGTACGGCACCGCGGTACGCGGCGTCCTCGCCCACGACCGGGTACGCCACGACACCGACGACCAGACCGAGTTCCTCGCCAACGGCGCCTTCGTGGATCGCGACGACGAGCAGGTCTGGGACGCATACCGGCGAATCCGATCCGACGAGCAGGAAGGCGTCCCCGGCGACCTGCCGGCGGACCGGCACCTGTTCCGCCGGGTCGACGGCCAGGTGTTCGCACTCAACCGCAGCAGCCGCCTGTTCCTGGATCTCTTCAGCGCGCCGCTCACCCTCGCCGAGGCGCAGCGTCGGCTCTGGATCGTCGAACCGACTGTCGCGGACCGGGTCTGGCGAACCTTCATCGGGCAGCGGCTGATCCGCCGGCATCGGCTCCCGGCCGATCCGGAGCGGTGACCCGACTGCCCGGCGGGGCACGCACCCTGGGCGTCGGAATGCTCGGCTCAGCCGTCGTCATGTGAAAGGCCGGTCACTGTCTCTGCTCGGAGTCAGGGCGTCTCGGGTCCGGTCCCCGGTCCAGGCCGCTTCGAGGATCGCGGTCAGGCTGGCGGTGTCGGTCGGGCCTGGATGGTTCTGGATCAGGCGGGTGACGCCACTGGCCATTTCCGCGAAGCGCGGGAGGTCGGCGCGTGCCACGCCGATGTCCGCCAAGGTGCGAGGGATGCCGATGTCGGCAAGGAGCCCGTCGAGCCAGGTGAGGAACGTGTCGGCGGCCTCGGCATCGGAGGCGTCGGTCACGTCGAGCCCGCACACCCGGGCGAGGATGGCCAACCGGTCGCCGATGGCATCCCTGGCCGCGTCCAGCGCGTAGGGCAGTAGCAGCCCGACGCCCAGGCCGTGCGGCGTGTGCGTGGCTGCGCCGATCGGGTACTGGAGAGCGTGCGGGGCCGCGTTGCCCGCGTGGGAAAAGGCGAGCCCGGCGAGCATGGACCCGTAGGACATGTCCGCGCGCGCGTCCGTGTCGCCTCCGTCAGTGACAGCACGACGCAAACTACGGGCGATTCGCTCCGCGGCCCGGAGCGCGTAGTGATCGGTGATCGGGTTGCGGCCGAGGAACACCTGCTCCACCGGGTCGCGCGGTCCGTGGGCCCGGGGTCGCGCGGTGTAGCTCTCCACCGCGTGACAGAACGCGTCGATGCCGGAGTGGGCGGTGACGGTCGCGGGGCAGGTGTAGGTGAGTTCGGGGTCGACGATGGCGAAGTCGGGCACGATGTGGACGCTGGAAACCCCCACCTTCAGCTCGCGGTCCGGGTCGGTCAACACCGAGACGGGTGTGAGCTCGGAGCCGGTGCCTGACGTCGTCGGGACCGCGACGAGGGGAAGCGTCGGCCCCGGCACCCTCGACTCGCCGTAGAAGTCGCGCGGGCTCCCACCGTGGCGCCGGATGACGCCGACGATTTTGGCGAGGTCGATCACCGTGCCGCCCCCGATGGCGAGGATCACGTCGGCGTCCACCTCGGCGGCGGCCGAGACGGCCACTGCGACATCGGAGAGTGGCACGTCTGGAGTCGCGTCGGAGAACACCTCGACGACCTCGACCTTTTCCCGCACGGCGGCCACGATCTCGGCCACGCCCGGCTGCCCCAGGAGAACCTGGTCGGTCACGATGAGGACTCGCGAGCCGCTCTCGGCCACCACTCGTGGGATGTTCTGCGCGACCCCTTCGCCCACTATCAGCTGGCGTGGTCCGCGGACGGTCTCAAGCATGTCAGTGCCTCTCCGGAACGTCGGCGGCGATGTGCTGGGCGGACGACCAGGTCACCTGCGAGACCGGGACGGCGTCGGCGAGGTTGGCCGCCCTGGTGGCGCGGTGATGCTCGGCGGGCGCCCGGAGCAGCAGGCCCGTCACGGTAGGTCGATCGCCACGTAGGTGAGGTCGAGGTATTCGAGGATGCCCTCGTGCGACCCCTCCTTGCCGATCCCGGACTGCTTCACGCCTCCGAACGGAGCTGACGGATCCGATATCAGACCACGGTTGATGCCGAGCATCCCCGTGTCCAGCCCCTCGGCGAACCGGAGCGCCCGCTGGAGGTCACGGGTGAAGACGTATCCGGCCAGGCCGTGCTCGGTGTCGTTGGCCTTCGCCATCACCTCGTCGTCGGACGTGAACGAGATGATCGGCGCCACCGGGCCGAAGATCTCCGCCTTCAGCATCCGCGCATCGTCGGGCACGTCGACGAGGACGGTAGGCGGGTAGAAGTGGCCCGGCCCGTCCGGACGCTCGCCGCCCACCAGGACCCGGGCGCCGCGATCGACCGCGTCGGCGACCAGTTCGCCGATCTTGGTGACCGAGGCCTCGTCGATCAACGCCCCGACGTTCACGCCGTCGTCGAGACCATGGCCCACCGACAGCGCGCCCATCCGCTCGGCGAAGCGCGCCGCGAACTCCTCGCGTACGGGCTCCTCGACGTAGATCCGGTTGGCCGCGATGCAGGACTCCCCGATGTTGCGCATCTTGGCCACCATGGCACCGTCGAGCGCGACGTCCAGGTCAGCGTCGGCACACACGATCAGGGCCGCGTTGCCGCCCAGTTCCATGGACGTGCGCAGCACGTTGTCCGCAGCCTGTCGTAGCAGTACGCGCCCGACCTCGGTCGACCCGGTGAACGAGAGCTTGCGGGTCCGACCGTCGGCCAGCAGTGCGGAGATGACCTCGCCGGAACGCTTGGTGGTCACCACGTTGACGACGCCCGGGGGAACGCCGACCTCCTCCATGATGCGGGCCAGGAACAGCATGGTGAGTGGCGTCTGGCCTGCTGGCTTGGTGATCGTCGTACAGCCCGCGGCCAGCGCAGGAGCGATCTTGCGGGCACCCATGGCCAACGGAAAGTTCCAGGGCGTCACGAAGACGCACGGTCCGACCGGCTTCGGCACGGTGAGGATGCGGTATCCACCTGAGGGAGCGGTGCTGTAGCGCCCCTCGACGCGCACCGCCTCCTCGGCGAACCAACGGAAGAACTCGGCGCCGTAGGCCACCTCTCCACGAGCCTCGGCGAGCGGCTTGCCCATCTCGAGCGTGATCAGCCGGGCGACCTCCTCGGATCGCTCGGTCAGTGCCCGGTACGTCGCGGTCAACAACTCTGACCGTTTCCGCGGCGGGGTCGCCGCCCACTGCGCCATCGCCGTGCTCGCCGCGTCCAGGGCGGCGAGCCCGTCAACGACATCGGCGTCCGCCACCTCGGCGATGGTCTTGCCGGTGGCCGGGTCCTCGACGGCAAAGGTGGCTCCGCTTGCGGCGTCGCGCCAGGCGTCGCCGATCCGCAGCCGCCGATGCTCGGGGGCCAGCACGTTCATCGGGTCACTCATCGCGTCGCCTCCTGTGATCTTCTTCGTGATGTCCGGCGTGCCTCAGCGGTCGCGCTGCGCGCGGAGACGGACGGGTCACACGCCCTCGTCGGGGGGCGAGGTTGCCGGGCGGGTCGAATGTGGCCTCGGCCCGGTCCGCGGGGCGACGCCCCGCGCCGCCGATCGCCTTCGCGGGCCACGGCCGTCCCCGCGTCGTCAGGCCGTTGGCACTGGTGACGGTCCGCCGAGGCTCGATTGCCATGTGCTGGCGCATGTCGCCGTCGCCGCCGGGCGCCGTTACCGCCCCGCCTCGGACAGCGACAGCCCGGTGCCCGCATCGAACAGGTGCGCACGATCCAGATCGACAGTGACGAGCAGCCGCTCGCCCGGCGTACCGGTGACGGTGGGTCGTGCCTTGACCTTGAGGATCTCCGTCCCCACTCGGACGTCGACCACCGTTCGGTCACCGAGCGGCTCAAGCCCGTAGAGCTCACCCGACAACGACGCGTTCCCACGCTGCTCGACGGAGAGGTCCTCCGCCCGCAGGCCCAGCAGCAGCTCACGACCGTCCTCAGCCGTGGTCCAGCGGGGCCGCGGCAGCGTCCAGCCTGCCGCACCGACCAGACGATCTCCCTCGGTGTGGCAGGCGAGCAGGCTGATCGGGGGGCTCCCGACGAATCCTGCGACCCACTGGTTGGCGGGACGCTCGTACACCTCGGTCGGCGTCCCGACCTGTTGCACCTTCCCCTCCTTGAGGACTGCGACCTGGTCGGCCATGGACAGGGCCTCGACCTGGTCGTTTGTCACGTAGACGAAGGTCGCTCCGAGGCTGCGGTGGATGCGGGTGAGTTCGGTGCGCATCTCGACGCGGAGCTTGAGGTCGAGGTTCGTCAGCGGCTCGTCCATGAGAAACGCGCGCGGGCGACGGACCAGCGCCCGGGCGAGGGCGACGCGCTGCATCTCACCGCCCGACAACTGCGCGGGACGACGCTGCAGCAGACGTTCGATGTGCAACAGGCTCGACATCTGCTCCACGGCAGTGGCGATCTCGCCCGAAGAGCAGCGGCGTGCCCGCAGCGGCGACGCGATGTTCTCGTACACCGTGTGTCGCGGGTAGAGCGCGTAGCTCTGGAAGACCATGGCCAGGTCGCGTGCGGCCGGGGTGTCACCGGTCGCGTCCCTGCCGTCCAGATGCACCGACCCGGCGTCAAGCTTGTCAAGGCCGGCTATCGCTCGCAGGGTCGTCGTCTTGCCCGCCCCGGAGGGCCCGAGCACGACGAAGAACGAGCCGTCCGGCACGTCCAGCGTCACCCCGTCGAGGGCCTGGACTTTTCCGAAGGACTTGCGCAGCCCGTGCGCGGCAACGGTTCCCATCAGGCCACCAGCTCTTCCGTGCTCACGTCGTAGACCGCCGGCGTCCCGCCGGTGTGCCGTAGCCCGACCGTTGCGTCAGCGGCGAAACGGACAGTCGGTGGCATCCGAACCCGTACGTCGCGCTGGCCGCCGTGGTCGACCACGTAGATGATCTCGTCGCCCAGCCACTCCGCCGAGACCACGCGGGCCGGGACCGAACGTTCCGCCCCTGCTTCGGTGACTTCCAGCGCTTCCGGCCGGACGCCTGCGATCAGGCGACGGTCGCGCGGCAGGCCCGGCGGTGGCGCGAGGGCCAGCCCGCCCTGACCGCGCAGCTTCCCGTCAGCCACTTCCACCTCGATGAGGTTCATCGGCGGGGAGCCGATGAAAGCGGCGCAGAAGAGACTCGCCGGGCGGTCGTAGACCTCCAGCGGCGTGCCGATCTGCTCGACGCGGCCCTTGTTGAGGATGGCGATTCGGTGACCGAGCGACATCGCCTCGACCTGGTCGTGGGTGACGTAGACCATCGTCGCCCCCAGTTCCCCCTGCAGGTGCTTGATCTCCGTGCGCATGTCCGCCCTCAGCTCCGCGTCCAGATTGGTGAGAGGCTCGTCCATGAGGAAGGCGCGCGGTCGTCGCACCAGGGCGCGAGCGAGCGCGACGCGCTGCTGCTCCCCGCCGGACAGCTGACGCGGTCGCCGGTCCAGGAGCGAACCAAGCCGCATCAGCCGGGCGGCCTCGGTGACCCGCTCGTGCACCTCGGGCTTGGGCAGTCCCTCTGCCCGCAGCGGGAACGCCAGGTTGTCGCGGGTCTTCAGATGCGGGTAGAGGGCGTAGAACTGGAACACCATGGCGATGTCGCGCTCGGCGGGCGGCAGGTCGTTGACCAGCGTGTCGCCGATGCGGATGTCGCCCGTCGTCTGCCTCTCCAGGCCGGCTATGGCCCGCAGCGTGGTCGTCTTGCCGCAACCCGAGGGGCCGAGCATCACGAACAACTCGCCGTGGCCGATGGACAGGTTCACGTGCTCAACCGCGACCGTCCCGTCCGGGTAGCGCTTGTGCAGGGCGGTCACCTCGATGCCCGCCATCAGCGTCGCACCGCCCCGAGCGTCACGCCGGCGATGAGGTGCTTGCGCACCAGGTACGCGAAGACCAGCACCGGTAGGGCGAACACCACGGAGGCGGCGGCCACGAGGCCCCAGTCCGTAGTGGTGCCGCCGATGAGACCGGCGATGGCGGGCGGGGCCGTCCGGACGTCGTCGCTGGAGGTGAGGAAGGTGGCGAACACGAACTCGTTCCACGAGAAGATGAGTGCGAAGACCGCCGTCGCGGCGATGCCGGGCACGAGCAGGGGAAGGGTGAAGAGCCGGAACGCCTGCAAACGGGTGTAGCCGTCGAGCATGGCGGCATCCTCGTACTCGGCGGGCACCTCGTCGACGAACCCCTTCATCATCCAGATCGTGAACGGGACGTTGAACGCGGTGTAGATGAGGATCAGGCCGAGCTTGTTGTCGATGAGCCCGACCTGGCGGTACATGAGGAAGATCGGGACCACGACCACCACGGGCGGCATGAAGCGCGTGGACAGGATGAAGAACAGTTGGTCCTTCTTGGCCTTCACGGCGAAGCGTGAGTAGGCCCAGGCCGCCGGGACCCCCAGCACGGTGGCCAGCACCGTGGAGACCCCGGCTACCACGACGGAGTTGAGGAACGCGACGGACAAGGCCGAGCGACCGCCGTCGGGGTCGACGAACACGTCCTTGTAATGCTCCAGAGTTATCTTGAAGTCGAAGAACTTGGCCGGGATGGCGTAGACGTCCCGGTTCTCCTTGATGGACGTCTCGATCATCCACAGCACCGGAAAGAGCATCACGACGGCCAGCACGGTCAGCAGCGCGACCTCCAGCACCGAGCGGCCTCGACCGCCCAGGCGGCGCGCGGGGGGCGTGTGGTCCCGGGTAGGACCTGTGGACACGGCCTCGTCGACGGAGACGGCCATCAGCCCTCCTTGAGCTTGTTCAGGTAGCGCAGGTAGAACTGCGTGAGGACGATGACGACGAGGACCATGAGAATCCCGTACGCCGAAGCGGTTCCGGTGTTGAAGCCCAGGAACGCGACCTTGTAGATGTGGAACGACAACGTCTCGGTGGAGACACCCGGGCCTCCGTTGGTGAGGATGTAGACGAGGTCGAACAGCCGGAACGCCTCGATGGCCCTGAACATCACGGCAATGAGAAGCAGCGGCCATACCAGCGGAAGCGTGATGGTGCGGAACCGGAACCACTCGGACGCCCGGTCGATCGAGGCGGCCTCGTAGAGGTACTTGGGAACCGCGGTGAGGCCCGCGAGCGCGATGAGCATGATGAACGGCGTCCACTGCCAGGTGTCGACCACGATCAGGGAAAGCAGTGCCGTCCGCTGCCGGGTGAGCCACTCCACCTGCCCCAGGCCGACCGAGCCGAGCATGCTGTTGACCACGCCGAACTGCGCGTCGAGCATGAATCGCCAGAACAGCCCGACCACGACCGGCGACAGCATCATCGGAACCAGGAACAGAGTGGTCAGCACTCCTCGCCCATGTGTGCGCCGTGAGATCAGGTAGGCGATGCCGAATCCGAGCACTGTCTGCAGGCCGACCGCGCCGACCACGTAGATCAACGTCGTCAGAGCCCTCGTGTGGACCTGCGCCGACGTCAGGATGGCGGTGTAGTTCCCGAATCCGATGAAATTGGCGGGCCCCCCGCGGGTGGCCGAGTAGTCCGTGAAAGACAGGTACAACGCCCACAGCAACGGAAACACCGACATGGCGAGCAACAGCAGCATCGCGGGGGAGATGAAGGCCACGGCGAGCCCTCGGTCGCCCAGCCGAGGGGACCTGCCCCGGGCAGGTGGCGTCGCGGACGCCACCTGCCCGGGATCGTCGGTCGTCAGAGGGACGGGGTCACTCACAGTCCGCCGCCACCCTTGCGGCTGCTCGAGTCGAGAACGCCCTGCTGCTCCTTGGCGATGTCGTCGAGCGCATCCTTCGGCTTCTTCGCGCCGTTGAGAGCCGCGTTCACGTTGGTGTTCTCGATGTCGACGAGGCGCGCGTACTCGGGCACGTTCCACATGTCCCGCATCCGCGGAACCGAGTCGGTGTACACCTGGTTGAACGGCCCGGCATTGAGGAACTCGGGCGACTCCAGGGCGTCCGTACGCGATGGCACGCCACCGGCCGCGGCCCACTTCTTCTGGATGTCAGCCCGCTCGAACCACTTCATGAAGTTCAGGGCCTCGGTCTGGTTCGCCGTGGCGGAGTAGGCCGACACGTGCATCCCCATACCGCCGAGAGGGACCAGGTTCGTCTTCTGGCTCGGCAGGGTGGCAAAACCCAGCTTGTCGAGGATCTGCTCCCGGCTGGTGCCGAGCGTCGACTGCTTCGGATCGAGCAGGCCGCCGCTCGCGGCGATCCAGTTGAACGCGATGCAGGCCTTGCCCTGGGCGACAGCCGCGTTCACCTCGTCGATGAACCAGTTGCCGGAGCCCTTGGCGGTCAGCGGCTTCATCTTGTTGACCAGGACGTCCATCGCCTCCTGGCCCGCTGCGTCGTTGATGACGCCATCGATCTTGCGCGTCTTGGAGTCCCAGAGGTTGCCGCCGTAGACGCCGTTGACAGTGTTGTAGGTGACGGCCGCGGCGTCGGAGCCGTTGGCCTGGTGGAAAGCCAGCCCGCTGACGCCAGGGTTGTCCGCCTGGCACTTCTCGGCGGCTGCGATCATCTGGTCCCAGGTCTGCGGCGGCTTGTCGCCGATCAGGTCCTTGCGGTAGATCATCGTCCAGGTGTCGCCGAGCAGCGGCAGTCCGTACAGGCTGGCGTTCTCGTCGCGCTTGCCGGTCTCCGCCTGGGGGAACTGGCCGTAGGCCGCCAGGAGGTACGGGTTGTAGGCCGCGACGTCGATGTTCTCCTTGACGAAGTCGGTGAGGTCGAGGATGTTGCCGTTCGTCACGGCCTCGCCGATGTGTTGCGAGTCCAGGATCGCGATGTCGAAGTCGGTCTTGCGCGCCGCGAACTGGGTGAACATCGCGTCGTGCCAGTTCGCGTTCGGCACGGTGTTGACCTTGATGGTCGCGTTCGGCCGTTCCTTCTTGTACTCCGCGTTCGCGAAGGCTTCCAGTGCCTTGGCGGGCGGCCAGTCGAACCAGATGAAGCTGAGGGTCAGCGGATCCTTGGTGAGCTCCGGGATGGTCGCCGGCGCCTTGGGGGCGCTCGCCTTCTCGCCGTCGTCCTTGCCCTCGCCGCAAGCCGTCATGGTCGTGGCCACCAGCAGCATGGCCGCCGACGCCAGCCGTACCTTTCGGCCGGGAGCGGACATTCTTCCTATTCGCTTCGGATGGCGCATTTCAAGCCTGCTTTCTCGGTGGGGACTTCTAGAACCTCGCTATGTGCTTCGCCGAGCAGTTGCTGGGTTGTTCAGGCGTGTCGCCGGGCTGGCGCGGGGGCCGACCTGCGGACCGGCTCGAGCACGCTCATGGGAGCTCCAGGTGATCGAAGTGGAGCGATCGCGGGCGGTTCCGCGATCGTGCCGGACGGCGAGCATCCGGCACTTTTCCTATACGATCGAGTTGGGGCGTCAGCATGTCGCAGCCTTGTGACTGATGTCAACAGATTCCCGAAGGTGCAAGAAGGGACCTCACGTCACGATGGACGACGAAGCGATGATCGCGCGGGGCCGCAGGGCCGTGACGGGCGCAACGCTGCCGGGAAAATCTGGCGGCCGGCTTGCCGACGAGGTGTACGACACGCTGCTCGAACAGCTGATGTCGCTACGGATCGAGCCTGGCTCCCGCGTCACGATCGACGTCCTGGCTCGGGAGTTGGGGGTCTCGCAGACGCCGATCCGAGACGCTCTGAACCGCATGGAGGCCGAGGGCCTGGTCGTGCGCGTACCCCATGCTGGCTACCGCATTCCCCCTCAAATAACCCGCCACCGATTCGAGGACATGCTCGAGGTCCGCCTGCTCCTCGAGCCGGCGGCGGCGCGCAGATCCGCTGAACGCGCATCCTCGGAGCAGGTGGCCGGTCTGCGACGGATGCTGGAGGAGATGGCGGAGCTGGAGGGGGGCAACGGGCCCATGGCCTATGGCGCCTTCGGGCTACGCGACGCCGCCTTTCACGATCTCGTCGCCCTGAGCGCGGAGAACCAGGTCATCCGTGAAGCGCTCGCTCGCCTGCACAGCCACGTGCACCTCTTCCGGCTGCACCACGACACCCAGGTCACCCACCTCGCCATGGCCGAGCACGAGGAAGTTGTCGCCGCGATCGCCGCGCGTGACCCCGACGCCGCCGCCTACGCGATGCGTCGGCACATCCTGCGGTCCGGCGAGCGTTTTCGACGGTTGTTCGACGAGATCGAAGGCGCGGGCGCAATGGCGGTAGAGGCTTGACGGGCGCGCTGTGCCCAGGAATGCTGACTCAATCCTGATCGGATCGGATTGGATCCACCTCACCCGCCCCCAGATGCGAGGAGAAGCAGGTGCCCAGAGCGCTGCTCCTGACCGGCGACGCCGCCGAGGAGCTCGACACCATGTATCCCTACTACCGCGTGCAGGAGGGCGGCTGGGACGTCGACGTCTCGTCACGGACGATGCGCGACGTGCAACTGGTCATCCACGAGTTCGACCCCAACTCCGACGCCTACGTCGAGAAGAACGGCCGCAAGCTGCCGGTCGACGTGCCATGGGCGCAGGTCGACGTCGAGCGCTATGACGCCCTCATCATTCCTGGGGGACGCGCCCCCGAGTGGATCCGCGTCGACGCCGACGTCAGGCGCATCACCGAGCACTTCTTCGCGCGCAACCTTCCCATCGCGCTGGTGTGCCACGGCGCGCAGGTGCCAGCGGTGTATGGGCTGCTGAAGGGTCGAAAGACGGCGTGCTTCCCCCCGATCACCGGTGACATGGAGAACGCGGGCGCGACGGTCATCGACGCTCCCGACGTCGTGGACGGCAATCTCGTCTCCTGCCGGGGGTGGCCCGACATGCCGCAATTCGGCAGGGCGATGATGGAGCTCTTTTCGAAGTCTGTCGACCCCGCATCGGCATGAGCACACCTGGCCTGCCCCGGTGACGGCACTTCGGACCGTCACAGTCGACGGTTCCCCCGTCCACGTCCTGGAGAGCGGCACGGGGCCCGCGGTGCTGATGCTGCACGGCTCCGGACCCGGCACGACCGGGTCCGGCGCCTGGGCGACGACGGCGCAGGCGCTGGGCGCGTCCTGGCACCTGGTGGCTCCTGACCAGGCGGGGTTCGGCCGTACACCCATCCCGGCGGGCGCCAGGGGTGGGCTCCGGCTGTGGACGGAGCAGGCCGCGGGCCTGATGGATGCTCTCGGTATTGAGCACTACGCCGTGGTGGGTCACTCGATGGGCGGTGCTGTGGCGCTGGCGTTGGCGGCCGCGCGCCCCCAGCAGGTCACCCGTGTCGTGGCGGTCTCGACGATGGGCGCCCCGGGGGCGCCGCTGTCCGCCGAACTCGACGCGGTCTGGGCCGCCCCCGCCGGCCCGATCGGGGCACGGGACATGCTGAGTCGCCTCGTCCTCGACCAGGCTCTCGTGACCGACTCGGCCGTCGAGGCCCGTGCAGCCGCGATGCGAGCGGGGGAGGCCGCATTCGCGTCGTTGTTCCCGCCGCCCAGGGCACGATGGGTCGACGAGCTCACCCTCTCGGCGCAAACGCTCGCAGCGGTGCGCGCGCCCGTGCTGCTCGTTCACGGCGCCGAGGACCGGGTCACCCCGCCCGAGACGGCAGCCCAGCCCCTGCTCGACCACCTGGCCGACGTCCGTCTGCACGTGTTCGGCCGATGCGGGCACGTGCCGTCGATCGAGCACCCGCAGGAGTTCAGGCAACTGCTGTCGTGCTTCCTCCGCCCGGACCGAGGTCACTAACTGCTGCGGCAGGCCGCACGACCTCAGGGCCCAGGTGCTCCTGAGCGCCAGGACGACGACCGTGCGGAGTCACGTCAGGTCATGAGAGCGAACCCGTGCCCCGCCGACCTGAGGTCGACGGGGCACGGTTGGTGCAGGGGAGTAGATCAGGCGACGAAGCGGGTCTTGCGGCGGCGGGCCACCACGAAGCCCGCGGCGCCGGCGGCGAGCAGTACGCCACCGATGCCGGCGGTCAGGCCGGCCTTGGCACCGGTGATCGGCAGCGAGCCATCGGTGTCCCCGCCTCCCTGGCCGTCATCCCCGCCGGGATTCTCGCTCCCACCGTCAGCGCTCGCGATGATGGTGATCGTCGCACTGTCGTTGGCTGGGTTGAGGTCCACGCCTGTGTCGAAGGTCAGCCGCACCTGGGCGGCCCGGGCGCCGGCCTCGTCGAGGCGCAGCTCGAACTCGTACTCGATTTTCTCGCCCTGCGCCAGGCGTCTGTTCTCGCCGCAGCGGTACTCCTTCGCGCCGAGCTTTCCAGGCACCCAGTCGCCGTAGCTCGAGCAGGTCATCGGAACGCGTACGGCCGTGACGCCAGTCGGCAGCGAGAGTACGGTACGGGCCCGCAGATCCTTGGCTCCGTCAACGTTGACAGCCGCCGGGCCGTTGTTGACGTAGCCGACCTTCAACGGCACCGTGGCGCCGACCTTTCCGGTCACGGTCGCCGGCGTCCCGAGCGCCGCCACCTCAGCCCCCTGGTCACCGCTGACCTGGAGTCTCATCACCGTAGTGCCGTTCTGGTCGTTGACGTCTGTCTGCCGCGACCTGCTTTGTAGACCAACCGGCTCAAGCCTCAGCTCCCCCTCGGTGCCCTGCTGCCCAAGTCGCGCTGGGTTGAAGGACTGGGACTCCTCCCAGTCTGCCGGCGTGTACCAGTGCGCCACGCCGGTGTGTCCGTTCGGGGCCGGATCGTCGGTCGGCACTGTGAAACCGAAGCTGGAGTCCAGCCGTGCGGCGCCGCCCGGCGCGATGGTGTTGGGGAACCGGCAGGCGAAGGCGTGGCGGAAGGAGTCGGCAGGGCTGTACTCGCAGTTCTTGTACCGCTTCGACGGGCCGAGACCGTAGCCGCCTTCGAAGAACAGCACCACGCTGTGGACGGCTTTCTCGCCACGGTTCGCCACTGTGAGCGGGACGTCGAGCGTGCCGCCGAGGACGCCTGTCAGCTGGAGCCCCTGCTCGATGCCGGCGAGATCCACGCCCTCACCGATGCTGACGCTCGAGTGGTAGGTGGCCGAACCGCCGTCGCCATCGGTGACGGTGAACTTGATATCGCCCTGCTGGTCGGGCGTGGCGCTCTTCTTCGCCCGCACGACCAGGTTGACCATGGTCATGTACGTGTAGTAGTCGTTTTCCTCTGCCACCACCTTGCAGGTGAGGATCGCACCAGACTCGGTACAGGAGTCAGTACTGCCGTCGTTCCTCACGTCGGCGAAGCCAGCGACCTTGCTCCGGTCCACCTTGACCGTGTATTCGCCCCACTCCATGGTGCTGGTGCGGGTACGGGCAAAGAGGTTCGATCCTTTAGCAGGGCCACCGGGGGCGACAACCACATCCCTGGCGTAGAAATCGAGGTCGTCGGCGGCAGGGGCGGCGAAGGCGGGGATCGCGGAGACGGCGATGAGCGCGCCTACGACCCCGAACCCGGCAAGCCAGCGCCGGGCGAGTTGCTTGGGCATTACCGGGTTCCTCCGTGGGATTGATCAGTGGAGCCCGTGGAGCTTATGAGGCCGTTAGGGCTGGTGCCGCCCCGCTCGGGCACCAGCGGCGGATACGGGCCGAACGGAGGGCCGGCATCGCCGGAAGGTCGGGTGCCGCACCTGTGGGAACTCGCCGAGCACCGGTACGTGTTCATCGAGGTGCGGCCCGACCATGCCGGGCACGCCATGCACACCGTCTTCGTCAGCGACTTCGACGCCCGCATCGCGCAGATCGCCGAGCGCGGCCTGGAGCCGGCCGGGCGCGAGACCTACGACAACGGCGTCCGCAAGGCCACCTTCCGCGACCCGGACGGCAACGAGATCGGCATCGGCGGGCGAGCCGGCCTGACGGAGGCCCGTGCGGTTCACCACCACGACCAGGCCGTGCCGGCGGACCACCAGCGGACCACCCTCAGGTTTCCGAAGTGGTCGCCGGATACCGAGAGTCATACACGGCGCGGCGCGGCTCCGTCCTGCCAGCGGTAGAGGTCGCGCAGCAGGGAGACCTCGGCGCCGTGATGGATCAGCTCCCTGTTGACGTGCAGGACGATGCCCTCCATGGGAAACCGCTCGGGACCCACAGCGGGCGGATTCTCCAGGTCGGCGTCCGAGAGTTCGCGGACCCCCGCGTTCCATCTCCCATACATCTCGTCGAGCTGTTTCAGCGCCTCGTCGGCGGTCCCCGCGTAGGCGAACGTCTGGGAGTCGACGTCCTGGCCGCCGAAGTGCCATCCGACCCGGTAGCCCAGGCAGGAGACGATGATGTGCGCCAGCCGCCAGGCAATCGTGGTCACCGGCGACGGCACCGGATCTGGGGACGCGAAGTCCATCGCCCATTCCCCCGAACCCGCTGCCATCGGTGCGGCCGACGTGCCACGTGGGCGGATGCTCCAGCAGCCACGCACCGGCTCCCAGAAGTACTCCTCATCGGCGAGACCGTGCAGCCGCGGCCGCAGGTTCTTGTGCCAGTGCCGGTCCAGCTGGTCCGCGATTCGCTCGCTTCTTGTCATTTCCGCACGTTACCGGGAGCAGAAACCTGACTGCGTCCCTCGCGGACGCCGTCGCCGGCCGTGGGCCTCGAGCGCATACCGCACCAGGGGATGACGCTGGGGCTGCTGTGCCCTTCGGGCCGCGCCGCGTGAGTGACTGTTGACATTGACAACCCGGCTGGCTGGGTCGGGTTTCCATGACCCAGGTGTGCCAGTCTCGACCGATGACGCGCATGGCAGACCTGGGAGCGGTCGATTGGCCGCCTGCTCCGATCAGGACCGAGAGGCTCGTGCTCCGTGCGCCCGAGGCCCGGGACCGCGCTGCGTTCATCGAGCTGCTGGCGTCGCCAAAGGTGAACACCTACCTCGGTGGTCCGCGCCTGCCTGGAGAGCTTGAGCGCGAGATGCCCGGAGTGCCCGAGCGGTGGCCCGGGAGCTTCGTCGTTGATCTCGACGGGGCGATGATCGGCCAGATCCTGCTCAGGAGAGCAACGGGCCACCATCGCCCGGCTGCCATGGGGAAGGTCGACCTCGGCTACCTGTTCCTGCCACAGGCGTGGGGATTCGGGTACGCCGCCGAGGCGTGCGCGGCGGCACTCGACTGGCTCGACGGGGTCCTCCCCGGCGATCCGGTGGTGCTCGCCACCCAAACCGCCAACGTCGGCTCGATGCGCCTTGCGGCAAAGCTCGGGTTCGTGGAGGTGGAGCGGTTCCACGCCTGGGACGCCGAGCAGTGGCTCGGCCTGCGGTCCCCGGTCGCGCCGTCTGCTTGAGCTGGTGCCGGACAGTACTGCTGGGGCGGAGCCCAGTGATGTTCCATCAGGCTCATCGTGGATTGCCTCGACGGGTGGCTAAAGCCGGGATGTGGATCCCGCAACAGAGGCGCCCGAGCCTGCATCGGAGTGAGCCTGGGGACGGCCGCCTAATGCGGCCGTCCCCAGAGGTAGCGCGGGTGTCACCCGAGGTTCAGCGGATCGTCGCCCCGCCGGTGGGGGTCGGCTGGACCCGCTCGAACCGCACCTTGCTCAGCCACCCCGGGAGGTCACTGAGCACGTACAGCTCGCCGTTCACGTCGGCGCCGAACGCCGTCGGCTGAGTGGGGAAGGTGCCGATCTCAGCGGACTCGTAGCCACCCGTGGACTTGGGACGCACGGCGAAAGCGCGGGTCGAGCAGTAGTCGCTAGCGATGTAGGTACCCCGCGCCTCCGGGGTGACGGACCCCCGGTACACCAGGCCGCCGATGATGGAGCAGTTCTCCGTCATGTAGTGGTCGTACTCGACGACCGGGTCGGTGAGCCGCACGCCCGGCCGGCACTGCGTCTCGTCGAAGACCGGCGTGCCCTCTCGACAGGACCAGCCGAGGTTCGCGCCACGCTGCGACGGGCGGACGTGGTTGATCTCCTCGATCAGACCCTGGCCGACGTCACCGATCCACAGCGAGTTGTCGGCCGGGTCGATGGAGAACTTCCACGGGTTGCGCAGCCCGTAGACCCAGATTTCCGGCCGCGCGCCCGCCGTGCGGACGAACGGGTTGTCGTAGGGCACGCAGTAGGGCTTTCCCCCGCAGCTGCGGTTGACGTCGATTCGCAGAATCTTGCCGAGCAGGGTGCCGAGGTTCTGGCCGCTCTTGAACGGGTCGTTCGCGAAGCCACCGTCGCCGAGGGACCAGTAGAGGTAGCCGTCGCGGCCGAAGGCCACCTGTCCGCCGTTGTGGTTGCCGTACTCGGCGTGCTCCTGGGTGAGCAGCACCTGCACCCGATCAGGAGCGTTGATGGGCACTCGCGCCAGGGTCAGCGCGCCGGCCGGCAGGCTCGTGTAGGCCACGTAGAGCATCCCGGTCCGCGCGAAGTTCGGCGCCGGAGTGATGCCGAGAAGGCCGCGCTCGTTGTCCGACGCGTCGATCCGGGCGGTCAGGTCGATCACCGGGTCGGGGGCCAGGCCGGTGTCGGGGTGGTAGGCGCGGACAGTGCCGTTCTTCTCCGCGATCAGCATGCGGCCGTCCGGCAGGCCAGTGATCGCGATCGGACGCTGCAGACCGAAAGCCACCCGTTCGGAGACCACGGTCAGCTCAGCGAGTGCCACAGCACGGGGTTTGGATGGGCCGGCCGCGGCGGTGCCGGCCACCGGCGATGGTGGCGACAGAGACGCAGCCAGGGCCAGAACGAGCAACCCGGCCAGCATGGCGGCCGGGCGACGACGTCGTCGTGACATGTTCAGCTCCTCGAGCAGGTGGGTGGTGGACACGGTCTGGGAGCGTTCCCACAATACATTGGTTGAGATCTATATCAAACCGACGTCTGCGTGTTCCGTTCGATCTTGTGACTGATTCCTGCACCACGGCCTGGGAATCGGCGAGCGGAGGACGGCAGGGATTCCTTCGGCGGGACGGGTGACAACGGGCGGTAGGGTGAGTCACCGACCGATGCGAACGGTGGTGCCGGTGAGTCTGATCCAGGCGGGTGTCACCGCGACGACGACAATGCTGGCCGTCCTGATCGGTGGGTGGCTCACCGTCCGGGCCCAGGATCGGCTGTGGCGGCGCGACCAGGATCGACAGTGGCGAGACATCCGGCTGAACGCGTACACCGACTTCATCAGCGCCGTCCGGGAGTACGTGGCCCACGTCCTCAACCCGGCGGCGCGCATCACAGCGGTACCGCGCCCGCGTGATCCGGGTGATCTCATGCCGTTCTTCGACGACGAGGGAAGCCGCTACCGGGAGCGGCTGGAGAGCACCAAGACCGCGCTTCGGCTGGTGGCCGGCAATGTCGAGGTGGTGAGCGGCTCGTCGGAGCTGGTGCGCCAGGCCCGGCTCCTGGCGGCCACACGAGCGGGTAGCGAGGCCCAGGCGTTGCCCGCGGATCGGTTCGACGCCCTGTGGGAGACGGAGCGCCGCTTCATCGAGGTGGCCCGGGCCGAACTCGGGCTGCCCTCCGCGTTCGTGCCATGACCGGTCAACGCCCGCCCGTCACGGTCACGCCAGACGCGCCGCCGTCATTCCAGGCCGAAGTCGGCGGGGCTGTCAGCAGCTCTGGCTCTGAACGCAGTCGCTAGGGGCTCGCCTCGAGGGCCGAGGAGGGTCTCCAGGTCGTCGTCCGGGGAATCGGCGCGGTCACCGTCCAGGTCGTGCTCGATGACGTCTGTTAGCAGCTCGGCGAGTTCCGCCAAACCGAAGTACCGCATCGCGTCCATGGCCCGTCTCAGCCGGAAGGGCTCGTTCACCTCAACAGCGAAGCCCAGGCCACCACCCATCACTGAGTTGTAGACACGTAGCAGATACGACAGCTGCACGATCCCGGGTGGAGTGCCGTCGGGAGCCTCGCCGTCAGCGCCGTAGTCAGCGGCGTGGTTCCAGATGATGTTCAGGTCATCCAGCTCGGCGTGCGTCCACACCTCCTCCACCTCATCCACCGCGCACCTGGGTCCCATGCGAGCGGTTTGTGTCATGAGGTGGAGGTCGGCGCACAGACGCAGGGTATCGAGCAGGCAACCTCCCGGCGGCGCTCGTCATCCGCGCTCAGCCGCACGACCTGCGCCTCACGGACAGCAGCGTGTGGGGCGCCACGCCAGACACCACGTGAGCGTTGACGCAACTCCGCTGGTGGCCGGCTCGTTGGTAGCGAGGGGCGGACGGAGGCGGACGATGGCGGCGGGGCGGGGTGCCGAGCTGCTGCGCCCTCCAAGGAGTTCGGGTCGGGCGACGTTCCTGGAGCTGTTCTTCGATCTGGCCTTCGTTGTGGCCCTCACCCGGGTCTCGCAACGATTCGCCGGCTTGAGCGATGACACCGGTTTGACGCTCGTCACGGGGTTCGGGCGTACCCTGCTGCTCTTTCTGGCGCTCTGGTTGATCTGGTCGCACACCGCCTGGATCACCAGCCGGTACGAACCGGAGCAGCCGATCATTCAGGCCGTCGTGGTCGGCACCATGTTCGCCGGCCTGGTCATGGCGGTGACGCTGCCCCGCGCCATGGAGGAGCGAGCACTGCCGTTCGCGGTCGCGTACCTCTTGGTGATGGTGGTGCGGCCGCTCGTGGTCGCCGTCGCGCTGCGTGGCCATCCGCGACGGCTGGTGCCCTTCCGGCTTGTCGTGTGGGCTCTGGCGAGCGCCCCGCTGTGGCTGGCCGGCGCGTTGGGCCCGGATCACCTCCGCCTGCCGCTGTGGGTTGTCGCCCTCGCTGTCGACTACCTCGCCTGGATATTGGGCTGGCCGCTGCCGTGGCTCGGGGTCTCGAAGGTGGGTCGGTGGCGGATCGCGGGGACCCATCTCGCGGACCGTTATCAGCAGATGGTCCTCATCGCGCTCGGTGAGTCGATTCTGGTTATCGGCGTGGTCTTCAGCGGCGCGGACTACTCGGCGGAGCGCGCAGCCGCCTTCGCGGTCGCGTTCGCCACCAGCGCGCTGCTCTGGCGGATCTACTTCCACCGCGCCGGTCTGCTGCTGACCGAGGCGTTCGATCGGGCGGGTATGCCCGGCCGGCTGGGCGCGGTGTCGGAACGGACGCATCTGTTGATTGTGCTGAGCGTGCTCGTCACGGCGGTCGGATACGAGCTGGTGATCGATCATCCGTTCGGGCAGCCTCGACCCAGTTGGCTGCTGTTCGTGGTGGGCGGTCCAATGCTCTTCCTCGTCGCCCGGATGCGGCTGGAGTACGAGATCTTCGGCCAGGCCTCCCGAACCCAGATCATCGGCTTGGCCGCCCTCCTGCTGTTGACACCGTTGTTGGCCCGTTGGACGCCGATGGCCGGGCTGAGCGTGGTGGCCGGAGTGCTGGCCCTGGTCGCGCTCCTGGACGCGCTGCGAAGGTGGGGCCAGCCGCTGGAGGTTTCCGCCTCGCCAATCGGACGGGAGACGTCCGGAGATCGCGACTCCGAGGCGTGACGCGGAGGTCGGTCGCCGCGCTAACCCGTTTCGTCGCGTAACCGCCCGACCAGGCACGACTGCGCGCTCGCGTCGAACCGGTGCCTCTTTGCCCCGGCTGGCGGCGAGTTCAAACGCCATCGCGGCCACTAGATAGAACGGTCGGTCTTGACGGCGGAAAGCTGAGCAGGTACGGTCTTTGCAGACAGAACGTTCGTTCCACCTGCTGCTGTTCGGGGTGGACGACTGTGCCTGAAGGAGAGCGCCGTGCCCACCAAGATCACCATTGTCATCGGTAACCCCGCCGACCCGGACGAGTTCGAGAAGGTCTACGCCGACGTACGCCGGGCCGCACAGACGTTCCCGAAGCTTCAGCGGGTCGAGTCGGCCAAGGTGTGGCCGAAGGAGGACGGCACGCCCACTCCCGCGTACCGGACGCTCGACCTGTACTTCGCCAGCTACGAGGACGCCGCTGCCGCAGTAGCGACGCCCGCCGCCGGTGCCGTCTTCGGTGGGCTCCAGGGCGCCCAGGTCGAGATCACGGGGCTGTTCTCGAACATCGAGTAGCACCGCCCTTCCCCTTCCAGCGGTGGCTCGCCCCCCCGCTGGGAGTCCCTTCGCTCCGGAATCACCGAGAGGATGACCATGACCACCGTTGCCGTTCCCGGCATCTCGACGACGGCCGCTGCCCTGCGGCGGCTGTACTTCGGTCGCTTCGCCTTCGCAATCGTCTGGGCTGCCGTGACGTTCCCACTCGCCAAGCACCTCAACCCCCTCACCGCCGCGCTGCTGGTGCTCTACCCGCTGTTCGACGTGGCCGCCGCCATCGTCGACGTCCGAGCGTCGCGGGCCACCGGATCGCCCACCCTGCTGTACGTGAACGTCGCGATCAGCCTGCTCGCCGCGGTGGGCCTGGGCGTTGCCAGCGCGTCCGGCATCCCTGCGGTTCTGCGGGTCTGGGGCGCCTGGGCGGTCGTGGCCGGACTGGTTCAGCTGATCGTGGCCGTCACCCGCCGCAAGATGGGTGGCCAATGGCCGATGATCATCAGCGGTGGCATCTCCGTCATCGCCGGCGGATCGTTCGTCGCGGCCGCCTCCGCGGACACCCCGGCGCTGACCAACGCGATCGGCTACGCCATCCCCGGCGCGATCTTCTTCCTCATCGCGGCCATCCGCCTCGGCCGCGCCGCGAAGGGAAACTGACGTGCAGAACGCCACGTACGACGTCGTTGTCATCGGTGCGGGGCCGGTGGGGGAGAACGTCGCCGACCGCGTCGTGCAGGGCGGCCTGACCGCCGCGATCGTCGAGCGGGAACTGGTGGGTGGCGAGTGCTCGTACTGGGCCTGCATGCCGACCAAGGCGCTGCTGCGCAGCCAGACCGCGCTGCGGGCGGCTCGTCAGCTGCCCGGCGCGCGGGAGGCGGTGACCGGCGAGCTGGACGCGGCGGCCGTGCTGCGCCGCCGGGACGCCTTCGCCTCGCACTGGAAGGACGACGGGCAGGTGTCCTGGCTGAACTCCGCGGGGATCGCCCTGTATCGGGGTCAGGGGCGGATCGGCGCCGACCGGATCGTCGAGGTGACCGGCGCGGACGGCGCCACCACCTCGCTCACCGCCCGACACGCGGTGGTCATCGCGACCGGAAGTGGCGCACTGGTGCCGGACATCGCCGGTCTGCGCGAGGCGGCACCGTGGACCAGCCGTGAGGCAGCCGCCGCGAGCGCGGTTCCCGGCCGGCTCGCCATCATCGGTGGTGGCGTGGTGGCCACGGAGATGGCGACCGCGTACGCCGGCCTCGGATCGGCGGTGACGGTGCTGGTGCGCGACGGAGTGCTCACGCTGGCGGAGCCGTTCGTCGGCGAGCGGGTCACGCAGTCTCTGCGGGAAGCTGGCGTCTCGGTGCGTCTCGGTGCCGAGGTCACGTCGGTGAAACGCGACGGCGACGGCACGGTGCACCTCACGCTCACCGACGGCGCACAGGTCGAGGCCGACGAAATCCTCGTCGCGATCGGCCGCACACCGAACACGCACGACATCGGCCTCGACCGGATCGGCCTGAAGCCGGGCGCCTGGCTCACTGTCGACGACACCCTGCGGGTGGTCGACGGTGCCGGCGCGTTGGTCGGCGACGGATGGCTGTACGCGGCCGGGGACATCAACCGGCGTGTGCTCCTGACCCACCAGGGCAAGTACCAGGCTCGCGCGGTGGGCGACGTGATCGTGGCGCGGGCCAGGGGAGAAGCGGCAGACGACCGCCCGTGGGGTCGGCACGTCGCCACCGCCGACGAGCGCGCCGTGCCGCAGGTCGTCTTCACCGACCCGGAGATCGCGTCGGTGGGGCTGACGGCAGCCGCCGCCGAGGCCGCCGGGCTGCGGATCCGGGTCGTCGACTACGACCTGGCCGCCGTCGCCGGGGCCGCGCTGCACGCCGACGGCTACCAGGGGCAGGCCCGGATGGTCGTGGACGAGGACCGGCGGGTGATCGTCGGCCTCACCCTCGTCGGCCCGGACGTCGCGGAGCTGATCCACGCCGCGACGATCGCCATCGTCGGTGAGGTCCCACTGGAGCGGCTGTGGCACGCCGTGCCCGCGTACCCGACCGTCAGCGAGGTCTGGCTGCGCCTGCTGGAGGCGTACGGCCGCTGATCTGAGCCGTGCGGCCGTCCGCGCCATCGCCGATGAGCTGGGTCATCCCTCACCCGGGGTGGCCCAGCTCTAGTCGTGCGGGCTGGTCGCGCAGGGGCTAACCGGCTGACTCCGCCGACTGACGCTCCGAGTTGATCCTGAGCAGTCCTTCGATACCGCGCAGGAAGGTCTCGGACACCATTGGGGGGTCGGAGAGGCATCCGGCTGCCATGGCGCCGTCGCGGAGCATGACGAAGTGGCGCGCTGCGGGATCCGCCGTTCCTTCGTGGACCTGTGCCATGAGCGTGGTGATGGTGTCCAGGAACCATTGCCGGTGGGCCACGAGTTCTTGGTGCACCGGATGGTTCGTATCGGGATATTCCGCCGCGGCGTTCAGGAACGCGCACCCACGGAACCCGGGGGACTGGATGTTCTGGGCGATGGAATTGGCGATGGCCAGGAGCGGATCGACCGGCGATCGGTTGGCGGCGAGGGCCTCGTCGACCATGCCGCGCTCCAGCTGATGCACCTCACGCAGGTAGGCCAGGATGAGGTCGTCCTTGCTGGGGAAGTGTCGGTAGAAAGTAGCCCTGGTCACCTTCGCCTCGGCGATGATCCGGTCGACGCCGACGGCGTGAATGCCCTCCGCGTAGAAGATCCTGGTCGCCGTGCGGAGAAGCTTCAGGCGTGCCTCAGAGGGCCGGGCAGTGGGTTCGTCGCTCGCCATCCCACCATCTTAGCGACAGAACGTTCGGTCTTATCCTTGTCGGAGGTTTTGGCGTGGCACCCCGGTGGCCGCCCAGCATGCGGACAGCGACCGACAGCTCAGGTCGTGTCCGAGTCCAATACCGGCCAGGCGTTTGCAAGGCGCTTCGTTCTTCGATCTCGCTGACAGTGGCCTCATCAATGCTGAATTCTGGATGCTGCAACCCCATCTGAGTCGGGATCGCGGGCTGATTCACGGGAAATGCTCCACCGACCGTCCTCGTCCGTCCGGCCTGCAACCGCAGGCAGCGGATGGCGAGGCCTCTCGAAAGGAACTCCAGATGAGCACTGCTTCTGACATGTCTGCCCAGGAGATGCCGACAGTTGTGCTGATCCACGGGGCATTCGCCGGCTCGTCGAGTTGGAATGGGGTGATTGCCAACCTCAAGGGCCGGGGTTACCCGGTCATTGCCGTCGCCAACCCGCTGCGCGGTGTGCAGAAGGACGCCGCTTACGTTCGGGCCCTTCTGGACAGCTTGCCCGGACCGGTGGTGATGGCCGCCCATTCCTACGGCGGGCTGGTCATGACCGAGGCCGCCGCCGGTGCCGCCAACGTCAAGGCCCTGGTGTACGTCGCCAGCGTGAGCCCGGACGTAGGCGAAAGTGTGATCGGGTTGCTCACCAAGTACCCCGGGAGTCAGCTCGCCACCAGCATCAACATGGTGTCGATCCCCTCCGACGACGGCGGCACGACAATGGATCAGTACATCTTCCAGGACAAGTTCCCCGAGGTGTTCGCCGCCGACGTCGACAGCGGCACCGCCGAAGTCATGGCGGCAACGCAACGGCCCGCCTCTGCGAGCGCCCAGGAGGAGAGCGTGACCAAGGCCGCCTGGAAGACGATCCCCTCCTGGACCCTGATCACCACCCAGGACCAGGGCATTCCGCCGGACCTGCAGCGCTTCCTGGCCGACCGGGCGGGGTCCACGGCGGTTGAGATCGCCGCTTCCCACGCGGTGGCAGTCTCGCAACCCGGCCCGGTCGCAGACCTCATCGACACCGCCGCCCGCGCCACCGCCCGCTCGATGCAGATGTCAAAGAGCCGTCAAGGTTGACGAGGGCTCGCCGAATCGGCCGCTGCGGGGTAGCCCGCCCGGGCGAAGGGCCCGATCATCCCGGCACGGAGAGCGCTTCAACGCAGTGACCACCCCGAATGCCCTCTCAAGGTGCGAGGCTAGTTGATCCGGTGCGCGCTGTAGATGTACAGGACACTTGGATCCGCAGCCCTTCGGTACCACAAGAGGCCGGCTGGGCTGGTGCAGCGTCCGTCCATGATGTAGGTGTATTCGGGGTACGCGTATCCTGCCACCCCGGACGAACTGCTGTAGCCGTAGCGCCACGGGGCCTCGGCGAACCGCATTTCTATGTACTTCGTAGTCGTGCAACCCGCAGCGAACGCGGGAGTCGGCACGGCCAGCGTGCTCAGCGGAAGTACGATGGCTGCTGCCAGCGCTAGCAGTGATCTCCTCAAGATCTTGCCTCACTCTCTGCGCGGCTGCCGTTTGAGTGAGCCGGCAGCGATGACGGATTGCCGAACACGTCCGAGGTTCGCACCCGTGTGGGTGAAACTGGTTTCCCAGCTTCGATTGACCAACGTCACGGGTGATGGGATTTCACCGTATGGGCGCTGAACAGGCGGTCGCTACCGCCGATGGCTGTCCCGAACACGAGCGCGCTTGTCCAGGCTGCTCACCGGCCTGTTCGGACTTGTTCGAACGCTCGCCAGGAGGTGAGCGACCGTTCCTGGTTCAGCAGAAAAGCCCGCATCTCGCACAGCATCCGACAGCCGTCATGGGTGTGCCGATTGCTGCGTGAGTGTGAGCTGTCCGAGTTCCTGGGTGCATCGGGTGAGCGCGACGTAGAGGCCGTTCCAACCGCGCGGTTCGGCGGCGACGCCCTGAGGGTCGATGAGGAGCGTCGCGTCCCATTCCAGTCCCTTGGACTGGGTTGCGGTGAGCACTGGCACACCACTCAGCAAGGCTTGGAGTGTGGCGATGCGCGCCCCGGGGGCGATGACGCCGACCGTGCCGCCGCGCCACCGTTGCCGTAACTGTCGCACTGCCTCCACGGCGGTGCCGGCAAGCTCAGCGTGTGTGATCGTGCGCTCCCAGGGGGCGATGCCGGAGGAGCGTACCGCTCGTGGCGGAGTGTTCCGGCTGCCAGCCTTCTTCAAGACCGGTTCGGTGAGGTCCATGACCTCGCGCGGGGTCCGGTAGCAGATGGTGAGTTCCGCGGCGGTCCAGCGGTCTCCGAAGGCAGCCCGCACCGCTTGCGCCCAACTGGTGTGCCGGTGGGCTGCCTCGGCCTGGTCGATGTCGCCGACGGCGGTGATGGAGCGACTGGGACAGCGCCGGAGGACCATCTGCCACTGCATCTCGGACAGTTCCTGCGCCTCGTCGATGACGACGTGGCCGTACACCCAGCCGCGCTGGCGGCGAGCACGTTCGGCGAGGAACTCGCCCTGTGGTTGCGGGGTGTCGACCTCGCCGAGCAGGTCGGCGAGGGCGTCGAGCAGGGCGATGTCGCTTGATGCCCATGGGGTGGGCTCGGCGGCGACGGCAGTCATCTCCTCGGGGGACAGCTGCGGGGCGAACCTGGCCAGCAGGGTGCGGTCGGTCAGGAGGTCACCCAGCAGGGTTTCGGGGTCGAGGGTGGGCCACCATGCCTCGATGAACCGGGCGATGGTGGCGTTCTCGGCGATACGACAACGAAGCTGCTCCACTTCCTCCTCGGACAGCAACCCGTCGATGTCGCTGCCGGTGGACGTCCGGGTGGAGGAGTGGTCGTTCGCCATGCTCTTGTCGACGCGGGCGAGGATGTCCTCGAAGCCCTCCTCCATCTCCTCCATCAGCGCCTCGCGCTGCTCGGCGACGACATCGGCCAGGAGGTGGTGCAACTGCTCGACGAACGCCGCGCGGGCACGGTGGTACGGGCGTCCCTGCACCGCCGAGGCGAACGCCTGCGCCACAGTCGGGGCTGGAATGACGTAGAAATCGCCCTCCCAGCGCAGCTTCAGCTCGCGCGGTCGGGGGAGCAGCGACGCGACGTAGCCTTCGAGCGTGGGCTGCCAGAGGGCGCGGCCCTTGATCTCGGCGAGAAGTCGGCTCTCGTCGCGGCCCACGTGGATGTCGGCCAGCAGGGTGTCGCAGGTCGCCGAGACGACGGCGGTCTCACCGAGCGCCGGCAGCACCTGGGCGATGTACTGGAGGAACCGCGGTGAGGGGCCCAGGACCAGGACCGCCTGGTCGGCCATCTTTCGGTGGGTGAACAGCAGGTACGCGACGCGGTGCAGGGCAACCACTGTCTTGCCCGTGCCGGGACCGCCCTGGACGATCAGCGGGCCGGTCGCCTCGGCCCGGATGATGTCGTCCTGTTCGCGTTGCAGGGTGGAGATCGCCGTCGACATGTGACCGGTGCGGCGCTGGTCGAGGGCGGCCAGGAGAGCGCCCTCGCCGACGAGTTCCGACGTTGCGCTCCCGTCCAGTGGCTCGTCGTCCACCCCGACGACGGCCGATCCCGTCGTACGGATGTGCCGGCGCCGTGCCTGACCCTGGGGGTCGACAGCCGTCGCGGTGTAGAACGGCCGAGCTGCCGGAGCGCGCCAGTCCACCAGCAGTGGCTCACTGCCCTCTCCGTCGTCACGGAGACCGATACGGCCCACGTGGCGCACTGTGCCGTCGAGGCCGTCGAGGCGGCCGAAGACCAGCCCTTCCTCTGCGCGCCGTAGCTCGTCGTACTGCTGGCGGAGCATGCGCTGCCGGGCCCGCTCCAACGCGTCCAGGGGCTCTGACGAAAGCTCGACCTGTAGGTGATCGGCCAGCCTGTCGCGCCGGGCGGTGGCCAGGTCCAGAAATGCCTGTTCCTCGGCGACCGCGGATCGGCGCGCCGCACCCTCTGCGGTAGAGGCCGGCAGTTGGCCGTCAGGTGCTACTTCGCCGACGCCAGCGGTGCCGTTGCTCAGGGCAGACTTCTGGTGCATTCGCGAATCCTTGTATCGGGGTAACCCTCGGCCCGGATGAGCCGCAGCGCATTCGGCGGCAAGCATAGAGTTGGTTCCCCTCAACGACCAGGAAATCCGCCGGCAGAGATCGGCATCTCAATGCCTTGCAGTTCCGGGGTTGCTTGTGGCCTCACCAGTGCCATTGTCTTATTGACAGTCGAGTCTTCTTCTGTTCTGCGGATGCTTTCCGAGCAGGGAGTTGCTCTTCGGCCTCCGGCCGGGGGGTGGGTGTTATCAGCCGGACCCCGGGCGGAGTCGACTGTCGCATCAAGGGCGGTGAGGGCTGTCCCGCGCAGGTCAGCTCAACGTGAAGGACGCGTCGTCGACGTCGAAGGCGGTGGCGCCGTTGCCGGCCGTCTCGCTGGAGAGGAAGCTGACCGTCGCGGTGCGTTCGGTCGCGGCGGTTCCGCTCGACATGACGTACTGCCGCCACTGCGCCCCGCCGTCGAAGGCCAGCGAGAACCTCGTCTTCGGGGGTATCCCGGTGACGGCCAGTCCGACGTTCAGGTAGTCGCCGCGGCTGGTCTCCGTAGTGGTGGTCCGCACCCAGAAGCGGACCGTCAGGTCGCAGTTGGCCGGCACTGTGACGGTGGTGCGCAGCAGGTCGGCACGCGTCACGTCCAGCCCGGCGAAGGTGGCGTACGCGCGGCCGGTGTGTGCGGGCCGGGTCGCGTCGCCGAGCACGACGATGCGGGGGCCGGCCGTCCAGCCGGTGGTGCCGCCCTCGAACCCCGGGTTCGGGTGGATCTGCCCGGTGCAGGGCGGGTCGGCCGCTGGCTGGCCGTGGGATGCGCCGCCCGTGGCCAGGAGCAGCGCTGTCGCAACCGAGATGGTGGTGACGAATGCCTTCATCGGTTCCTCCAGCGTCAATACATTCGAGATGATCGATGCATATCGACCATGCGCGATGGGCGGAGGCGCGTCAAGTCCTTCCCGCCGTCGGCTCGGCGCCGACGGCGGCTGACCGGAACATGCTGGTGCTACCGGCGGCGGCGGGCCTCGGCCTCGGTGTCGAGCAGGTCGTTGAGCGTCAGCGCTGAGTTGATCAATGAGAGGTGGCTGAACGCCTGGGGATAGTTGCCAATCTGCTCCCCGGTCACGGCGATCTCCTCGGCATATAGGCCGAGGTGGTTGCTGAAGGTGAACATCTTCTCGAACGTGAGTCGGGCGTCGTCGAGGCGGCCGGCACGGGCCAGCGCCTCGACGTACCAGAAGGTGCACATGTTGAAGGTTCCCTCGTGGCCCGGGAGTCCGTCGGGGGAGTGGACCGGGTCGTACCGGTGGACCAGGCTGTCGGAGACCAGCTCGCGCTCGATCGCCTGCAAGGTGGACTGCCACAGTGGGTCGCTCGGCGTGACGAAACCGACCGCCGGCATCGCGAGCAGCGCCGCGTCCAGCACGTTCTCGTCGTACGCCTGCACGAACGTGCCGCGGGCCCGGTCGTATCCGCGCTCCATGACCTGGTTGTAGATGCGGTTGCGCTGCTCGGTCCAGCAGGTCATGTCCCCGGGGCGGCCGGTGCGGGTGGCCAGCCGGATGGCCCGGTCCAGCGCGACCCAGGACATCACCCGACCGAAGGTGTAGTTGCGAGGGTGGTGGCGGCTCTCCCAGATGCCGGCGTCGGGTTGGTCCCAGTTGTGGCAGAGCCAGTCGACCAGCCGGACGGTGCTCTTCCACACCTGGTGCGAGACGCGGATGCCCTGCTCGTCGGCGAGGTGCATGGCGTAGAGGGCCTCGCCGTGGATGTCGAGCTGGAGCTGGTCGGCGGCGCCGTTGCCGATCCGCACCGGCCGGGAGCCCCGGTAGCCCTCCAGGTGGTCCAGCACCTCCTCGTGCAGGTCGGAGGAGCCGTCCACCCGGTACATGATCTTCAGCGGGTCCTGGTGGTCGCCGGCCTCGCGGATCCGCTCGTCCAGCCAGTTCATGTACTGGCTGACCTCCTCGGTGAAGCCGAGGCCGAGCAGCGCGTGCACCGAGAACGACGTGTCGCGTACCCAGGTGTAGCGGTAGTCCCAGTTGCGGGTTCCGCCGACCAGTTCGGGCAGCGCGGTGGTGGGTGCGGCGATCATCGCGCCGGTCGGCGCGTACGTCATGAGTTTGAGCGTGATGGCCGAGCGCTCGACCATCTCCCGCCAGCGGCCGGTGTAGCGGGAACGTTCGAGCCAGCGCCGCCAGTAGTCCCGGGTCCACTCGAACATGCCCTGGATCTCTTCCGGCGCGAAGATGCGCGGTTCGGCGCCGCCCGTCTCCAGGACCACCCCGCCGGTGTCGCCCTCGTTCAGCGTGCCGTACGCGACCAGGTCGCCGCCCTCAAGGTGGACGTCACCCTGTTCGGAGATCAACCGCCGCACCGGGTCGACCGGGTTGAACGTCAGCGTCGCCGACCGGCTGCGGAAGACGTAACCGTTGTGGTGGCGCTCAAGCTGATGCTCTTCGCGGGCGTAGTCGAACCGCGGCCGGCACTCCACCCGGAAGCGCATGCTGCCGCGGACCATGGTGACGGTGCGGACCAGCCGGTGCGCGTCGGTGGCCCGCTCGCCGGTGACCGGCATGAAGTCCGTCACCTCGGCCACCCCGTCGGCGCTGATGAACCGGGTGATCAGGATGGGTGTGCCGGGCAGGTAGAGCTGCTTGGTCACGTACCGCACGTCGTGCGGCGCGATCTGGAAGTAGCCCCCCTTCTCCTTGTCGAGCAGGGCGGCGAAGATGCTCGGCGAGTCGAACCGCGGCGCGCAGAACCAGTCGACCGTCCCGTCGCACGTCACCAGCGCGGCGGTCTGCAGGTCGCCGATGAGCCCGTGATCCTCGATCGCCGGATAGCTGTCCACGTCTCTCCCCGGTTCGGCTGCGTCCTGCGCACCGAACATAGGGGAGGAATTGTCGACTTAGGTGAGATTCACGTTCTGCCACCCTGTCGCGTGCGCCCACGTGCCACGGCGACGGCCGGGTCCTGCGGTGGCTGGCCCGGGCGTCAGTGCAGCGGGCGGCAGGAGGAACGGATGACCAGCTCGGTGGGGAGCCGGATGTGGGTGTCGCGTTCCACGCCGGCGATCAGGTCGACGAGCAGGCGCAACGCCTCGGCGCCCATCCGTTGCAGCGGCTGCATGATGGTCGTCAGCGGCGGGTTGACCAGCGCCGACTCCGGCACGTTGTCAAAGCCGATCACCGACAGGTCGTCAGGCACCGACAGGCCCATGTCGCGGGCCACGGTCATCGTGGAGATTGCGGAGAGGTCGTTACCCGCGAAGATCGCGCTCGGCCGGTCGGTGAGGGCGAGCAGCTCCGCGGCCGTGCCGGCGGCGCTCTCGATCCGGAACCCGCCGACGCGCACGAGCCGCTCGTCCACCGGCACGCCGGCCTCGGCCATCGCGCTGCGGAAGCCGGCCTCGCGCAGCTGCGCGGACTTCAGGTCGGTGCGTCCACTGATGTGCCCGATCCGCGTGTGGCCGAGGGACAGCAGGTAGTTGGTCGCCAGCACCGCGCCGGCGAAGTTGTCCGAATCGACGGTGGGCAGGTCGGACGGCCCGGTGTGTGGGTCGACGGCCACGACGTGGAAGCTGTGTTCGGTCTCGACCACTGTCGGCGTGACGATCACGGCGCCGTCGATGAGTGTGCCGGAGAGCCGGGCGAGCGAGCGCCGCTCCCACCCCACGGCGGCGCCCTCGCCGTCCCCGCTGGAGTAGGCAAGCAGTTGGTATCCGCTCCCGGCGACCTCCTGCGACGCCCCCTTGAGCAGTTCGGTCGAGAACGGCTCGAACTCGGCGACCAGGATGCCGAGCACGTTGGTGCGGTGGCTGCGCAGGCTCTGCGCCCCCAGGCTCGCCTCGTAGCCGAGCTCGTGGATGACCTGCTGGACGCGTTCCACGGTTGCCTGGGCCACGCCGTAGCGGCCGTTGACGACCTTCGACACGGTCGCGACCGAGACGCCGGCAGTACGTGCCACATCCGACATCTTGACGCGCTGCTGAAACACCACGTCGATGATGATAGGGCCCCGCCGGGGGCCCGTCGTCAGCGACTCGAAAACGTTATCGATACCGATTGACATCAAGTTACATGACTGTAAAACTTCGCCGCAGGCCGAGTACCGCGACTGACTAGTCGAGGAGACATCGATGGCAACGAAGCGGCGTGCGAGTGCCGTCCTGGCACTGTTAATGACAAGTGTTGTCGTCCTCGCCGGGTGTTCCGGCGGCGGCGAAGAGGCGGCCCCTCAGAGCGAGCTGTACAAGGACCCGGTGACCCTGAGCTGGTGGCACAACGCCTCACAGGATGGGCCCGGCAAGACCTACTGGGAGAAGGTCGCCAAGGACTTCTCCGCACTTCACCCCACCGTCAAGATCGAGATCGAGGCGATCGAGACGAACCAGCTCCAGCGCACCCGGCTCCCTGCCGCGCTGCTGAGCAGCGACCCGCCGGACATCTTCCAGGCCTGGGGCGGCGGCGAGATGAGCGAGCAGGTGGAGGCCGACTACCTCAAGGAGATCACCGACCAGACCAAGACCGAGGTCGGCGACATCGGCAGCGCCGCGGAGATCTGGCAGGTCAAGGGCAAGCAGTACGGCCTGCCGTTCCGGATGGGCATCGAGGGCATCTGGTACAACAAGGAAATGTTCGCCAGGGCGGGCATCGCGGCTCCGCCGACCACCTTCGAGGAGCTCAACACCGCGGTCACCAAGCTCAAGGCGATCAACGTCATTCCGATCGCCGTGGGTGCCGGTGACAAGTGGCCGGCCGCGCACTGGTGGTACAACATGGCGCTGCGCGCCTGCTCGGTCGACGCCCTCAAGAAGGCCTCCGCGGAGAAGAACTTCGACGATCCGTGCTTCGTGAAGGCCGGCCAGGATCTGAAGGCGTTCATCGACACCAAGCCGTTCCAGCCCAACTTCATCGCCACGCCGGGCCAGAACGACCCGACCAGCGCCAACGGCATGCTCGCCAACGGCAAGGCCGCGATGGAACTCATGGGTGACTGGAACCGCGGCACGCTGGACACCGTCACCACGGACAAGGCGAAGCTCGCGTCGTTCCTCGGCTGGTTCCCGGTGCCGGCGATCTCCGGTTCCCCGGGCGACCCGAAGGCGGCTCTCGGCGGTGGCGACGGGTTCTCCTGCGCCAAGAACGCCCCGGCGGAGTGCGTCGAGTTCCTCAAGTACATCGTGAGCCCCGAGGTGCAGAAGGGCTACGCCGAGACCGGCACCGGCCTGCCTGTCGCCAAGGGCGCGGCGGACGCCGTGAAGGACCCCGCGCTGAAGTCCATCCTGGAGGCCACCTCCGGGGCGAGCTACGTCCAGCTCTGGCTGGACACGGCGTACGGCAGCACGGTCGGCAACGCGATGAACGACGCGATCGTCGCCATCTTCGCCGGCAACGGGACGCCTGAGAAGGTCGTCTCGGCAATGAAGGCGGCCGCAAGCAAGTGACCTCCGCCAACCAGATCCGTATGCCCGCCGGCGACGCTTCCGCGTCGCCGGCGGGCCCCCACAAGGCCGGGCGCGAGTCCGCCCGCCGCGCCGACAACCGCCGTAAGTGGTACGAGATCATCGGGCTCACCACGCCGGCCGTTCTGATCTACGTGATGTTCGTGCTGGTGCCGATGGGCTTCGCGGTCTACTACAGCCTGTTCCGGTGGCGCGGGGTCGGCCCTCCCACCGAGTTCGTCGGTCTGCGGAACTACACCCTCGCCTTCCAGGACCCGATCTTCCTCGACGCGTTGCGCAACAACGCGATCATCGTGTTCGGGTCGCTGCTGATCCAGGGCCCGATCGCCCTGGGCGTCGCCCTGCTGCTCAACCGTCGCTTCCGTGGGCGGGCCGTGTTCCGCCTGCTGGTGTTCGTGCCGTACGTGCTGGCCGAGGTCACCGTCGGCATCATGTGGAAGCTGTTGCTGACCGACGAAGGCACCGTCGACGCGCTGCTGCGGTCCCTGGGAATGGGCGGCCTGGTGCAAGCCTGGCTGGCGGACCTGGATGTGGTCATCTGGACCCTGCTGGCCATCCTCACCTGGAAATACGTCGGCTTCGCCATCATTTTGCTCCTCGCCGGACTGTCCAATGTGCCGGACGAGCTGACCGAGGCGGCGGCCATCGACGGCGCGAGCTGGTGGCAGATCCAACGGCACGTCACGATCCCGCTGCTCGGCCCGACGATCCGGATCTGGATGTTCCTGTCCATGATCGGCTCGCTGCAGATCTTCGACATGATCTGGGTGACCTCGGTGCCCGCGGTGCGGTCCCTCGGCGCATCGGCCACCATGGCGACATACATGGTGGACAACGGGTTCTTCGCCCGGCTGTGGGGCTATGGCAACGCCGTGGCGGTAATCCTGTTCGTCATCTCCTTCGTGGCGGCGCTGCTGTTCCAGCGGTTCCTGCTCCGCCGCGACATCGAGGGTGCCATCACCGGAAGGGCGAAGTGACGATGGCCGTGAACTCGGTTCTCCCCCCGTCCACCGGACGCCGTCAGGTTTCCTGGGGCACGCCGCTCACCTACGCGCTCGCCCTCGCGATCGCGGCGGTGTCGATCGCCCCGGTCATCTACGTGGTCATCGGCGGGTTCCGCACCACCCCGCAGATCGTCGCGGACCCGGCCGGCCTGCCCGACCCGTTCGTGTGGGACAACTACGCCAGGGTGCTGACCCAGAGCAACTTCTGGCAACAGGCGTTCAACAGCGCGGTCATCGCCCTGGGCACCACGCTGGCCGTGGTGGTGCTCGGACTGGCCGCCGCGTTCGTGCTCGCCCGCTACAGGTTCCGCGGGCGGGAAGGGCTCTACACCTTCTTCACCCTCGGCCTGCTGTTTCCGGCCGGGGCGGCGATCCTGCCGCTCTACCTCATGCTGCGTGACCTGAACCTGATCAACTCCTACTACGCGGTGATCCTGCCGCAGGTCGCCTTCTCACTGCCACTGACGATCGTGATCCTGCGTCCCTTCCTCTCGGCCATCCCGAGAGAGTTGGAGGACGCCGCCGCCATCGATGGTGCGAGTCGGCTCGGCTTCCTCTGGCGCGTCGCGATGCCGCTGTCGCGGCCCGCGCTCGTCACAGTTGGCGTCCTGGCGTTCGTGGCGAGCTGGAACTCGTTCCTGCTGCCGCTGCTCGTGCTCAGCGACGTCAACCTGCACACCCTGCCGCTGGGCGTGCAGAACTTCTCCAGCCAGTACACCACCGACACGGCAGGCGTCCTCGCCTTCACCTCGCTGGCGATGCTGCCGGCACTGCTCTTCTTCACGCTCGCGGAGAAGCAGATCGTCGGTGGTCTGCAGGGTGCGGTCAAGGGCTGAGCGGCAGCGGTACGAGCACAACCACAGGAAGGCACAGCATGACTGAGGTCCACGCGGTGGTGGGCAGCCCGGCGCCGGCTCAGGCAGGGCCGGAGCACGGACGACCGGACGGGCAAGACGGCGAGGCCCGCGTACGCGATCTCCTCGGCCGGATGACGATCGAGGAGAAGATCGCCCAGCTCGTCGGCTTCTGGGAAAAGGAGGACGGCGAGGCGGTCGCACCGATGCAGGGAGAGTTCGGCGTGGCCGTCACGCTCGACGATTTCTCCCGGCACGGGCTCGGTCACCTCACCCGCACCTACGGCACCCGCCCCGTGGACGCGGCCGAACACGCGGCCTGGTTGTGGAAGTTCCAGAGCGACCTGGTCACCGGGACCCGGCTCGGCATCCCGGCGATCGTTCACGAGGAGTGCCTCACCGGGCTGTCCGCGTGGAAGGCGGCCACCTTCCCCACCCCGCTGGCCTGGGGTGCCGCATTCGACCCCGAACTGGTCACCGAGATGGCCGCGGCGATCGGCGCCTCGATGCGGACCCTGGGCGTGCACCAGGGGCTCTCTCCGGTGCTCGACGTGATCCGCGACCCCCGCTGGGGTCGGGTCGACGAATGCATCGCCGAAGACCCGTACCTGGTCGGCACCATCGGCACGTCGTACGTGCGTGGTCTGCAGTCGCAGGGGGTGCACGCCACCCTCAAGCACTTCGCCGGCTACTCCGCCTCGCGCGCCGGGCGCAACTTCGGGCCGGTGCACATCGGCCGCCGGGAACTGGCCGACGTACTGCTTCCCCCGTTCGAGATGGCGATCATCGACGGCGACGCGCGCAGCGTCATGCACTCGTACACCGAGATCGACGGGGTGCCGGTCGCCGCCGACCCGACCATGCTGACCGGTATCCTGCGGGACCAGTGGGGCTTCGACGGCACGGTGGTGGCCGACTACTACGGGGTCGCGTTCCTGAACCTGCTGCACCACGTGGCGAGCGATCACGCGGACGCCGCCGGGCAGGCGTTGAGCGCCGGCCTCGACGTCGAACTGCCGACCGGCGACGCCTATCTGACCCTGCGGGAGTCGGTGCTGGAGGGCAAGCTCGACGAGGCGCTCATCGACCGCGCGGTGCTGCGGGTACTGCGCCAGAAGCTGGACCTGGGTCTGCTCGACGCGACCTTCGACGACGAGCCGCCCCAGGCGATCGACCTCGACTCGCCCGAGCACCGGTCGATCGCCCGCCGGCTTGCCGAAGAATCGGTCGTACTGGTCGCCAACCGGGACGTGCTGCCGCTGCCCGCCGGGCAACGGGTGGCCCTCATCGGCCCGAACGCCGACCGGCAGAGCGCGCTCTTCGGATGCTACTCATTCCTCAACCACGTCCTCGTCCAGCACCCCGGCGCGGAGACCGGCATCGAGGTCTCCACCGTGCTCGACTCCGTGCGGGCCGAGTTCGGCGGCGATCTCGTCACCTGGGCACGCGGCTGCGACGTGGACACCGACGACCGTTCCGGCTTCGACGAGGCCGTCGCCACGGCCTCCGCCGCCGACGTGGCCGTCCTGGTCGTCGGCGACCACGCCGGCCTCTTCGGACGCGGCACGGTCGGCGAAGGCTGCGACCGGGACGACCTGGAGTTGCCCGGCGTCCAGCGCGAACTGGTCGAGTCGGTGTTGGCAACCGGCACACCGGTCGTCCTCGTGCTGGTCACCGGTCGGCCGTACGCGGTCGGCTGGGCGCTCCCGCGCTGCGCGGCGGTGGTGCAGGCGTTCTTCCCGGGCGAGGAGGGCGCCGGGGCGATCGCGGGGGTGCTCTCCGGGCGGGTCAACCCGTCGGGCCGGCTGCCGGTCACCCTGCCCGGGTCGGCCGGCGCGCAGCCGTACTCCTACCTGCACCCCACCCTCGGTGCGGGCAACGCGGGGACCAACCTGCCGGCGACGCCCGTGGCGTCGTTCGGCCACGGCCTGTCCTACACGACGTTCGCGTACAGCGAGCTCACCGTGCCCGGCACGACGCCCACCGATGGGGCGGTAGGGGTGACCGTGCGGGTGACGAACACCGGCGCGGTCGTCGGCGACGACGTGGTCCAGCTCTACGGTCGTGACGTGGTCGCCTCGGTGACCCGACCGGTGGCGCAGCTGCTCGGCTACCGGCGAGTCCGTCTGGAACCGGGCCAGTCCGTCACGGTCGAGCTGACGGTGCCCACCACCCGTCTGGCCTTCTCCGACCGTACGTTCACCCGCGTGGTGGAGCCCGGCGACGTCGAGCTGTGGGTCGGCACCAGCGCGCGGCGGGATGCCCAGGCGGTGACCACGCTGGTCGGTGACACCGTCCGGGTGACCAACACCTCCCCACGCTGGACCACCACCGACGTGCGCTGAGAGCCGGTCCGCCGATTGCCCCCAACGGACAGTCGGCGGACCGGCCCCACTCGCGCGCCGGTTCTCCGCGGTGACCTCGCACGGCAGCACCGGGTCCGGCACCCAGCTGGGCCGGCGACGCCAGCACGACGACGTGCTACTCCCGCACGCGGTCCTGGTGCGGGCCGAGCTGGCTGATCTCGTACCCGTCGGGGTAGCTCTTGGCCTTGATCCCGTCGGCGAACAACGCGGTCGTCCGTGGTGCCCCGAACCATCGCTGCAACCGCGAGCGCGTCCGCAACGCCAGGTGCAACCCCGCCCGGACCGGCCAGACCGGCGTGTCGACCCGCGTTGCGCGCCGCAGCGGTGCGTCGTAAAGGGCGCTGACCAGCGCGTTTCCCAGTGGGGTGAGCATCCGGGGGATCCGGGTGAGCATCAGCATACGGCTGGCGCGTTCGATGGCCGCCGCGTCGTCGTTGGGTTGCAGGTGAGCTGCGTCGTGCGCGTCGAACCAGGTCTCGAACTCGTCGTACGACCCGGGGATGTCGGCGATGCCCATCCGTCGGCCGAGTTCCCGGTAGAAGAGGTACGTGGCGTGACGTTCGTGGCAGCAGGGCGGGCGCCAGCCGTACTCCTGCAACCACCGGGTGGGGATCACGACCAGGCAGCCGAGGACGTAGCGGAAGTCGTCGTTGCTGATGTCGTACCGGCGGTGGATCTGGTTGACGCGCCGCAACGCCTCGCGGCCCCGAGGCTGGTCGAAGCCGTTGAGCACCATCTCGTACATCAGCAGGCCGGTGTCGTCGAGCCGCTTCTGGGTGCGTTCGGTCAGCTCGCCAGTGGCGGTGTGCACGGCGGCGATGGCGGGGATGGAGAAGGACCGGTTGAAGGCGAGGTTGAGCCCGAGTTTCATGTCCCACGGAAACTCGTAGCGCAGCATGGTCTGGTAGATGACCAGGTAGTCGTGCTCCGGGTCGAGAGCACGGGTGCGGGTCAGGTTGCCGTAGCGGCCTCTCATCGGGGGACCCCCGGGCCCTGGCCACCAAACCAGGTCACGGTGTCTGCGGTCGACGCCCTCATCGGTCTATCGACCCCGGTGCCGCGGGCGGTTCGCCATCAACCGAGTGTACGGGTGGGTCAGGCCGGCTCGGCCGTGGTCGGTAGCACCGCGATCAGGTCGAGCACCTCGACGGCGTGGGCCGGGCCGACGGTGTCGGTGAGGATGGCCGTGAACGCCTCGTCGCCGAGCCCGGCCCGCAGTTCGCGCAGCGCGTTGAGGTCGAGCGCCGCGTTCGTCGACCCGATCTGCCGGTCGATGCTCAGTGCCTCGACGATCAGCGGGATGCCCTCCGCCGGGTGGCCCTGCTCGACGCGCAGCTGCCCGATCGCCACCTGGTCCAGTGCCACCTCCTCCCAGTTGCCCTGCTCGCGGTCGATCCGCAGGCAGGTCCGGTAGCACCGCTCGGCCAGCGCCTGGTCGCCGCGCAGCCCAGCCACCCGGCCGAGGTGGAAGGTGCTGTTGGAGACGCCCGACAGGTTCCCGAGCCGCTTCTTGATCGCGATGGAGCGGCGGTAGAACCCATCCGCACCGGCGAGGTCCTCCTGCTCCTCACAGACCCGGCCGAGCTGGTGCAGGACGATGGCCTGGTTGGGCTCGTGGCGCAGCACGCGGTAGACCTCCAACGCCTGCTCGTAGCGGGACCGGGCCTCGGCCAGCCGGCGGGTCTCCAGGCCCACCCGGCCAAGGTCCTCGTGGCACTTGGCGACCCCCGCCTGGTGGCCGGCGGCGGCGCAGATCGGCAACGCTCGCAGCAGGCACATCCGGGCGGTGCCGAACTCACCCGCCTGGGCGGCGGCGATGGCGAGCAGGACGTACCCACTGCCGAGCGGCGTCGGGTGGGAAACGTCGAACCGGAACCGCAGGTACGCCTCGACCCACTCGGCCCGCTGCGCCGCCTGCCGCCGGTCGAGGTGTCGGGCCAGCAGGGCGGAGAAGGCTCGCGCGCCCAGTTCCAGGCGCTGCACGGCCAGCCATTCCAGGGCTGCCTGGAACGGCGGCTGGTCGTCCCCGCCGATCGCGTTCAGGGTGTGCGGCACCGCCTCGGCAGCCCGGCCGAGGACGGTTCGGACGCCGCCGAGCAGTTCGTCGCAGCGGCGCAGGAGCGGGTCCTCGTCGAGGGCCGCGACGATCGTCCGCGCGCGGGCGAAGCAGCTCTCGGCGAATTCGAGGTCGTCGAGGTCGCGGGAGAGGTGACCGAGCAGCAGCGAGCACTCCGCGATGTGACCGTTGCTGCCGACCTCCTCGAAGATCTTCAGGGCGGCGCGGATCCGCTCCTCGGCGGTCTCGTACGCGAACTGGGCGAGGGCGATCCGCCCGAGCATCACCAGCCCGCTGCCCTGCTGGACCCGGACGCCCAACCGTCCGTAGGAGCTGATCGCCACCTGGATGCACTGCTCCGCCTTCACGAGGTCGCGGGCCTCGAAGGCGAGTACGCCGATCTGGTGGTGGCTCGCCGCGATCCCCTCCAGGTCGTCGAGGTCCCGGGCGATCGCCAGCTCCTCCAGGTACCGCGACATGGCCAGCTCGGCGTCGCCGTTGCCGCGGGCGATGCCGGCGAGCTGGTGCAGGGTCCGGGAGACCGCCGAGCGGTCGTCGAGCCGGCTCAGGATCGTCAAGGCCTCCTGGAACAACCGGTCCGCGGTCGCCCGGTCACCCCGGTTGTCGGCGACCAGGCCCAACTGGTGCAGGAGTTTGCCGACCCCGCTGTCGTCGCCGAGATCCCGGTAGACGGCCAGCGCCGCCTCGTAGCGCTGCGTCGCCTGCGGGTATTCGCCCCGGCTCAGGTGCACGTCGCCGAGTCCCTTGAGGAAGCTCGCCCCGCGCGCCGAGCCCGGTGGCGCCATCGGCAGCAGCTCCCGCCAGATCTTCTCCTCCCAGGCCCAGTGCCCGGCCGCGTGCAACTCCTGACAGGCCAGTTCGGAGTAGGTGACGACCTGGTCGGTGTCACCTGCGGCCAGGTGGTGGTACCGCGCCTCGACGACCCGGCGGATGAGGTCGTGCTGGTCGGTGCTGGACCGGGCCCGCCAGCCCCAGTAACGGCCCGCCCGGCGGTGCGCGTCGACCACCGCGTCGCTGCCGGCGATCCGCAGCAGGCTCGCCGCCGTCCACCGGTGCACCAGGTGACCCCCGGTCACCGGGGCGAGCAGTCCCAGCTGCGACAGCGTCTGGACCGACTCGTCCAGCCCCGCCGGTTCCGGTGGTGGGGCGTCGCCGTCCGTCGGGTCGGCGAGCTGCCAGGCGAGGCCGGTCCGGTCGACCGGGGTGCGGTACACCGCCGCGCCGAGCAGCAACCGACGGGCCGCCGGGACGGCCTCCAGACCGGCGAGCAGCCGGGGCAGCAGCACATCCTCGGCGGCCAGCGCGCCGGCCTCGGCCAGCGGCGTGCCAACCTCCGCCGGCCCGGCGTCCCGGCCGCCACCGACCGCGGCCAGTCGGCCGGCCACCTCGTCGGATCGGGCGTTGCCGCCGCGCAGCAGGCCGTCGAGGTATTCCAGCGCGCGTGGGTGACCACCCAGCCGGTGCCACATCCGTTGTTGTTCCGCCGGCGCCAGTTGGCCCACGCCTGGCAGCCGCCAGAGCAGCTTGCGGGTCTCCTGCCAGGTGAGCGGACCGAGGTGACAGGTTTCCAGACCGGCGACCGGGAACGGGTGCCGGCTGGTCACGACCAGCTCGTGGTGGGACGCCCAGGCGGCGAGGAACGCCGCCAGGTCCGTGTCGGCCAACCGGTGCTCGGTGTCCAGGGCGTCCTCGGCGTTGTCGAGGACGAGCAGCAGCGGCGGGCCGCCGGCGCCGATCGAGTCCAACCGTCGCCGCCAGTCCTGGCCCGGCGCGGCGAGAGCGACGAGCCATCGCCGCAGCGGGTCGTCCGGGGCCGCTGCCGCGCACCGGCTCTCCACCTGGCGGCGTAGCTCGTCGAGGATCCCGTCGACTGTGGCGTCCCCGTGGGTCGCCACGACGATGCCACACGCATCGCGGAACCGCCGCGCGAGTTCGGCGGCGAGACTCGTCTTGCCGATCCCGCCGATGCCGTGGACGAGCACCCGAAGCTTTCCTCGCGACAGCCGACGCAGGATCTCCCGGCGGCCAACGAAGTCCGTGGGTGCGCGCACCACGCCGTCCCCGACGATCGACTGGCCGGGCGGCACGGCGACGGCAGCGCCGCCTCGTCCACCGGCCAGCCGCAGCCCGGGGTCGGCCAGGAACAGCGTCGGCATCCACCACTCGGCGGAGGTCGGGGCCAGCTCGCGGCGTACGGCGGAGACCTCCGCCAACAGCTCCGGCTCGCTGCGGGCGGCCAACCGCTCGTAGAGCCGAGCGCAGAACTCGATGGTGTACCCGTCGCTGACCGTCCCGTTCATCGCCAGCACCGCCGGCGCGCCGTGGGTCAGCAGAGCGCCGGCCAACCCGGGCAGCTCCCGTTGATCCTGCCGAGCGGTGGAGCAGCCGGCCAGCACGATCAACGGTACGGTCCGGCCCGGCGGCAGCACCTCGGCCAGGAACCGCGCGGCGTCCACGCGGTCCTCCGCGCCGGTGGGGGTCTCCAGCAGCAGCGCGCCGGGGCGCGCGTGACTGGAGACGTGCAGGACGTGGAACGGCTCCTCGGCGAGGGCGGCCCTGATCGCGGCGGCGCTGCCCCACTCCAGGACGCGCACCCGCACCCCGTGCCGATGCCCGGGTTCCACAGCGCCGAGGATCCGACCGAGTTCCCGCTCGTGGTCCAGCAGCGGCTGGGTCGAGTCGTCCGGGCTCGCGATCGCCGCGAGCATCCGCAGTGGGCCGTCCACCCGGACCGTGGGTGCCGGTGTGTCAGGGCCGGTCCGGCAGACGTCGACGTCGGGGTGCAGCGCCAGCGGCAGTTCCTCGCCGGGCAGTACCAGGGTCTCCCAGGGCAGGTCGGCCAGGGCCGGGTCGACGACCTCGATGCCGAGCCGGTGCCGGCCGGGGCGGGCCAGTTCGGTGCGCAGGGCCGGACCGGGGGCGTCGAGGAAGCGGCGGCCGAGCGCGACGCCGACCTGGTACGACAGCTCCACCGAGGGGCCGCCGCGCAGTCGCCAGAGCAGGTCGGCGGTGCGTTGATCGGCGGGGCCCACCGGGTGTCGGCGCCGGTCGCCGCGGACGGCCAGGACCACGTCGGTCGCGCTGACTGTCAACCGGATCACGAAGGCCCCCTGCGGTCGCCCGGCGGACGACCCGACGCCGGGATGGATTGCCGGGCTGACCGATACTGTATCCATGGCTGACGATCCTGAGGAGCTTGTGCAAGTCAATGCCGTGCGGATCAACGACAGCGGCGAGCTGGAGTTCTACGACGGCCAGCGCTGGGTGCCGTACACCGATCTGCCCGACGACGAGAACGGCCCGCTGGGTGTCGTCTTCCGCGACGACAGCCGATGACCGGGGAATCGCCGACGGGCGGCGCGGGGTTGGACGCGTTGCCGTCCCCGTTGGACTCGGTCGCGGACAGTCGGGCGGCGGCACGATGGATCATCTCCTCGGCCGGCGCCGTGGGCGCGCTGCTGCTCGGCGGCGGCCCGCTGATCGCCGCCGGCAAGGTCACCGACTGGGCTCACGCGGCGTGGGCGGGCGGCGGTCTGCTGGTGACGCTGCTCGGCGTGGCCTGGGCGATCTGGCGGACCAGCGAGGTGCTCGTCCCGCCGATGACCACGCCGGCGACGCTCACCGGGCCGCAGCTGCGCGGCCTGCGCGAGCGGCTGGAGGCCGAGCCCTGGTACCACTTCGGCGGGTACGCCGGTGACGTCGACGGTCTGCTGCGTCATCGCCGGATCGCTGCGGAGATCACCTGCCGCCTGTCGACGGCCCCGCCGCAGGAGCGGGCCGCCCTCCGGGCAGGGCTCGCCACCGCGCGCCGCAACATCGCCCGGACCGACCCGTACCTGCGCTGGCTGCTCGCCACGGCGCACGCCTGGCAGGTCAGGGAGGCGTTGCGCCGGGCCCGCCGGCAGACCTTCCTGGGCGCCGCGCTGGTGGTGGTCGGGGCAGTGGTGTTCATCGCCGCGACCGCCGGATAGCGCGCCGCCTCGTCGGGCTACGACGAAAGCGGCGCGCCATCAAACAGTCGGTCAGTACGGATATCCGGGGATGTTGAGTCGCACGCTGTACAGCCCGGAGTCGCCCCACCGGCCCGACGTGACGAAGAGGGTCTGCCGGTCGGGGCCGCCGAATGCCACGTTGGTAGTGCCGGAGTTGCCGGAGCGGATCGTGCCGAGCTGGGTGCCCGCGGGGGAGTAGACGTGGACCAGGGAGTCCCCGCCCGAGGTCCAGTACACGTTGCCGGCGCAGTCGATCGTGCCGCCGTCCGGGCCGCCGATGTAGTTCACGAAGACGCTGCGGGCGCCGATGCTGCCGTCGGGCTGGACCGCGTACTTGTAAATCTTGTTCTCGGAGTAGGCGCCCACGTACAGTGCGGTCCCGTCCGGCGAGAGCGAGATGCCGTTGGGTTGGCGCAACCGGTCGTCGACCAGCGACACCTGCCCGTTGGAGACGCGGAAGACACTGGTACGCCCGCTCATCTGGTCCGGGCGGTTGCCGCGCTGGAAGTTGGGGTCGGTGAAGTAGACGACGCCGTCGGAACGGACCGCGACGTCGTTCGGCGAGTTGAACGCCCGGCCCTGGTGGTTCGGCGCGACGGTGCTGCGGGCCCGGTCGCTCAACCGGTACGCGGACACGTTCCGCTGGTCGTGGGTGGCGGCGACGAGCTGCTGGCCGTCGGCGCTGAGTGCCAGGCCGTTGCTGCCGGCGTCGGCGATGAACGTGTCGAAGCTTCCCGTCGGGGTGAACCGGCGGATCGTCGACGGCTGGACGTTGTACGGCCCGGTGCCGGCGGTCATGTCGGACATCAGCAGGTAGCCGCCGTCGGCGACCCAGACCGGCCCTTCGAGGAACGTGAACCCGCCCTGGATGCGCGGGGCCGTCACGGTGCTGGCCGGCAGCGGTGGGCCGTAACTGGCCCCCGTCGGGCAGGCCCCGGGCGGTGCGCCGGGCGGACCGGCGAGCGCGACGTGAGCGCTGACATGCGCAGCGTCGGCGGCGGCACCGGCGGGCAGTGGGGTGGCGCTGACCGCAAGGCACAGGCCGGCCAGTACGGCAATGGTTGGACGCCAGGTCATCGAATACTCCAATCGGCGTCGAGGGTTGCGATGGCCGGCGTGCGAGGTCGGTGGCTGGCACGGCATGAGGGCGGGCCGTCGAGGTGGGTATTCGGGAGCCTAGGTTATGAGCGGGCCACACGCAGCAATCTTTCGCCGTTTATTCCGAGCGGGACGAGGACACCAAACGCAACGACACTGGTCAATGCTATAACGGTCTCCGAGAATCCTTCCGGTACGACCACAGTGGACACATCAGTGGTGACTCGAGGCTGATCTGTCCGCCGCCGCCGGGGCCGGGCGGGACACCCCCCCGGCCCGGCCGAGCGGCAGGGCTTTCGAGCGTTCTTCGACGGGGACGCAACCTGATGGTCGTCCGGTCCCGTCGAGCTTGCGGAGGAGGGAGCCTCGATGGTGGATGCCGAGGGTGAGTTCGTGGAGTACGTCTCCGCGCGACTGCCGAGCCTGCATCGGACCGCGTTCCTGATGTGCGGCGACGCCCATCTGGCCGACGACGTGGTGCAGCAGACGGTCACGGCGCTCTACGTGAACTGGCGCCGGGTCAGCCGGGCCGACAACGTCGACGCGTACGTACATCGGATGCTGGTGCACAAGCTCGTCGATGAGAAGCGGTTGAGCTGGGCGAAGGTTCGCCTGCTGGGGTCGGCGCCGGCGCCGGAGCGATCGCCGGTCACGCCGCACGACGACCTGGCCGAGCGGGACAGCCTGCTCGCCGCGCTCGCCCGCCTCCCGCGTGGCCAGCGCACCGTGCTGGTCCTGCGGTTCCTGTGTGACCTGTCGTTGACCGACACGGCCGCCGCGATGGGCTGCTCCGAAGGCAACGTGAAGTCGCAGACGGCTCGGGCGTTGGCGGCCGTCCGCCAGGTGCTCGACGTCACCGAGATGTCAGTGAGGAGTCCGAGATGACCACGGTGGACGAGCAGCGGATCGCCGAGCTGCTGCGGTCGGCGCCGGTACCGGAGCCGCGGGTCGACCTGAGCCGGGCGGTCCGCGACGGCCGGCGGAGCCGCCAGCGTCGCCGAGTAGGCGGGATCGCCGCGCTGACGGTGCTGGCCGGGGTCGGTGTTGTGGGCGCCGTCCAGGTTGGCGGGACCACCAGCCCGCCGGCTCCCACCACGCCGGCGCTCGCGGTGTCACCGGCGGAGACCGGGTCGGCCGCCCCCCGCCCGCCGGTCACCTGCCAGGCGTCGTGGTTGCCGCAGCCGGTCGGCGGTCCGGTCGCGGTGGCCAACAGAGTCGATCCCACCGGACGGCACATCGTCGGCGACATCGGCACCGGGCAGGAGGACGGACGGGTGGTGCTGTGGACCGACGGCCGGCCGGTCGTCCTGCCGGCGGCCGCGCGGCACGCGGCCGCTGTCAACACCCGTGGCTATGTGGTCGGCACCAACGGCGACGGCACCGGTTGGCTGTACCGGGACGGGAAGCTGCGTTTCCTGGCCACCCCGCCCGGCTACGACGCGGTGCTCGTGCACGCCGTCAACGCCCGGGGCGACATCGTCGGCACCGCCCGCAGGTCCGACGACTCGCACCAGGCCGTGCGGTGGTCGACGGACCACCCCGAGAAGCACCGGTTGGTCGGCCAGCGGGGGTCGTCCGCGACCGGGATCACCGAGGACGGCACGATCGTCGGCACCGTGGGCGAACGGCCCTACCGGTGGACGCCGCAGGGCGTCGGGGCGGCGCTGGCAGTGCCCGACGGCTACCCGCGGGCGTCGGTCGACTCGGCGCGGGGCGAATGGGCGGTCGGCACCGTTCCCGGCGACCGACGAAGCGGCGCCGTGCAGATGCTGCCGGTGCGGTGGAATCTCGCCACCGGGGCGGTGAGCCTGTTGCCCTTCCCGGGGGCGAGCGGCATCGCCGGCAATGGTGACGTGTTGGTCGCCGACGGTGCGCCGTTGGTCGTGGCCCCGGACGGCACCTCCCGCCGGTTGCCGGGCCGACCGGAGGTCCGGGCGACCGAGGCGGGCACGTACACGGCCGAGGGGATCAGCGACGACGGTCTGACGGTGGTCGGGGCCGTCTACGAGAACCAGGCGTATCGGCCGCTGGTATGGCGGTGCACACGCTGACCTGGGCCGCCTCGCCGGTCGGGCCGCCCTGATCGCGTGGGTGGTCGGCCTCATCGCGATCGCTGTCGGCGTTCAGGGGCTGTTCACCCCGGACGGCTGACAGCGAGTCACCGGGTCACGTGGTGGACGGTCGCGGCGCCCAGGTGCCTGCGGCGCTCGCTATCAGGAGTATCACCGCTGGCAGGAACGCGACACCGATGCCCAGCCCGAGCAGCAGACCCCATCCGGTGAGGACGAGCGCGGCCACCAGATCGACGACCAGGGCCAGCCGACCGGCCCGTTGCGCGAGAACGGGCAGCAGCGCCGCGACGACGGGAACGCCGAGCAGATAGGTGGCAGCGGCGCCCGAGTCGTCCACGGTGAAGGGGGTCAGCGCGCCGGCCACCAGCGCGGTGATCGCCAGGGCCGACCATCTGAGCACCGACCGGGTGTTGGTCGGCTTACGGACCAGGACCACGAGACCGACGAGCAGGACACCCACGACTGCGCCGACGGTCGCCAGACCAGTCATCTCGTTCTCCTCGACCGCCGCAGGTGGCGTTTGATCGAAGACGGCGGATCGTCGTCTCCGTGTCCCACCATACGGCCGGTCGGCCACTTGAGACCGATCGTGGCCAGGTCCGTCCGTCCGTGAGCGATGCCGAAGCGGGGGTGCGAGGCCGGCACCGACGTCAGCCGGCGTCCAGCACCTCTCGCAGCCGCGCGGCGAACTCCTCGGGCTTGCCCGCGTAGCCGAACTCGCCGCCGAGGAATCCGCCGTGGTGGCTCGGGAACACCACGGCCTCCTGGCCGAGCAGCGCCGCAAGGCCCAGGGCGGTGCGAGCGGTGTACGTGCCGGCCGACTCCTCGCCGACAGCGACCACGATCCGGGTGGGCGCGGCGGTGAGCACGCTCGCGTCGGGACGGTAGTCGGTGATCGCCCACGAGCTTTGCGACAGCAGCGGGTCGTCTCGGCTGCCGTCGTCGTCGGCGGCCATGCCGAACATCGCCGGGTCGGGAGCGGGCTGGGCGAAGTAGGCATCGGTGAACTCGCCCTGCCAGGACGTCATGGCGATGAACGCGGCCATCCCCGCCCCCGAGCCCTTCGCCTGGTACGCCTCGTAGAAGCCGGCTCGGGCGCGCTCGGCGGCCGTGGCGTCGGGGAGCACGGCGTTGATCGGCGCTTCGTGCGCCACCAGGGTGGCGACGTCGTCGGGGTGGGTGGCGACCAGTTCGAGTGCGGTCACCGCGCCGCCGCTACTGGCGAACACGTCGACCGGACCGACGTCGAGCGCCTGAAGGAGCGCGTGCAGGTCGGCGGCCTGCTGCTGCGGCGTGTGGTCGGACCGACCGTCCTTGCGGACGCTACGGCCCAGACCACGCGGGTCGTAGGTGAGGACCGTGCGGTCCGTGAAGTGCGGGGCGAGCTGGACGAAGCCCTCCGCCGCCATCGGCTGGCCGATCATGAGCAGCGCACGATGGGCGCCAGTGGGAGGTAGCGGGCCGCGGACGTCGTAGACCAGGTCGACGCCGGGAATGACCAGGGTGTGCGTCTGGATGTCCTGCATCCGATGAGACTACGGGCGGCTGGCCTGAGTCGTGGTGCCTTGCGGGCGGCGAGCCATCCGGTTCTTCGGTCCGGCGCTCGTGCCCCGGCGGGGGCGAAGGTCAGGTGCTACCGATCGGTGCCGCGGCGAATGGTCGCGGCCATCTGCGACGAGTCGTGGCCCGGCTCGACTCCGTCGACGAGAATCACCTCGCCGGCGAGGTGCCTCGTCCGCAGGGGCTTGATCTCCTGATAGGCGCTGGACTGGTACCAGGAGCGGGCCCGGTTCAGGTCGGGAAACTCAATGACGATCACGTCGCCGGGCCAGTCGCCCTCCAGGACGTCGATGGTGCCGCCGTGGACGATGAACCGGCCCGCGAAAGGCGCGAGGGTGGCGTCGATTCGCTCCAGGTACGTCAGTACCTCGGCGTGGACGGGTGCCTTCCGGAGGTGTGCGAGCGCGTACGCGGTCATGATTGCCTGCCTTTGCGTTTGGTCTTCTGACGTCGGTCGCGGTGGTGGCGGGCGGCGTGGGCCGCCGCGTCGCGGCACCGGACCGGTCGTGCCGGAAGAACTATGTCCGCTGTCGTGGTGGGCTGTCGATTACCTCGCAGGTAATGGCCCGGCTGTCGGTGCGGAATTAGGGTCGGTGAGTGACGATCTCGACCCGGCACGGGCGACCAGTGGGGGAGCTGCTGCGCGACTGGCGCCGGACTCGCGGAATGAGCCAGCTCGACCTGTCGATCGAGGCTGGAGTGTCGGCCCGGCACCTGAGCTTCGTCGAGACCGGGCGATCCCGGCCGAGCCCCGACCTCATCCTGCGGCTGGCCGAACACCTGGAGATGCCGCTGGCCGAGCGCAACACGATGTTGCTGGCCGGCGGTTACGCGCCCGCCTACGCCCGCCACGAACTGAGCGACCCCGAGCTGGCACCGGTACGGGCCGCCGTACGGCAGATCCTCGACGGTCACAGCCCGTACCCCGCGCTGCTCGTGGACCAGCACTGGCACCTCGTCGACGCCAACCCTGCCGTCGCCCTGTTCACCATGGACGCACAGCCCCACCTGCTCACCCCACCGATCAACGTGCTGCGCCTCAGCCTGCACCCCGACGGTCTGGCACCGCGCATCGTCAACCTGCCCGAGTGGCGCGCCCACCTGCTGAAACGGCTGCACCAGCAGGCGGCGACGACCAACGACCCGATCCTGTACGACCTGCACGAGGAGCTTCGCGGCTATCCCGGCCGCGACGTCGACACGACACCGCCAGACGATGCCCTCTCACGTGTTCTCGTCCCGCTGCGCTACCGGCACGGTGACCAGGAGCTGTCCTTCGTCAGCACCACGACCCTCTTCGGTACGCCGCGGGATGTCACAGTCGCCGGGTTGGCCGTCGAGGCGTTCTTTCCCGCTGACTCGGCCACCACGCAAACCCTCCGGGCCCGTGCCGCGTCGTGACTCGGCCGCTGCCCGTCACCTCGGGGGCGCGGGCGGCGGCTGACGGAGCGCGTCGTCGATGATGCCGGGCATCCGCCGGGCCACTCCCGCGAGGAGATCCGCTACCTGCACGCGCGGATCGTCGCGGGAGTCGACCATCACCAGCCCGGCCAGGGGTGACACCCCGTTCGGCAAGGCCCCGGCCCGGTTGACGCCGGCCGGCGGTGGGTGGCCGTCGTCGGCCAACACCCGCTGGAGGCGGGTCAGTCGGTCGGCCGTCAGGGCGCTCTGCTCGTCGTGGGTCACCAGCACCTGCCGCTGGCCGCCGCTCCAGGACAGGACCGTCTCCGCCAGCGCCGGCAGCAGCGGTTCCAGTGGGGGAGGGACCGTGCGGTCGTCGACGTCGAGCCTGGCTACCACGGCCCGCACGTGGCTCGGGCGGAGCCCGTCGAGGACGGCGTCGGCCACCGTGCCGAGGCCGTGTCGCCGCAGCGCGTCGCGGGCCTGGAAGAACCGCTGCACGGTCTGGTCGACCGGAAGTCGCCGTTTCCTCCGGACCAGATCGACGAACGCCGACAGGAAGACGCCCCAGTCGCCTCCGGCCGAGCGTCCGGCCTCGTGCAGGGCGAGAGCCGCCGGATGGTGCTCGCGAGCCAGGCGGGTGCCCGCCGCGTACGACGGCTCGGTCAGCAGGAAGTCCACGATCCGGGTGACGAGGAAGAACTCCTTGTCGATGAGGTGGACGTGCGCGCGGCCGGCCAGCGCCGCCAGGAACCACTCCAGTGCCTCCTGCGCACCCGAGCCGCGCAGGAACCGACCGGACTTGAGCTCGTGCGGTGCCAACCGGAACCCGGACCGCAGGGCGGTGATGAGCGCGACCGCCTCGTGGCCGGCCAGGTCGACGCTCGCGTGCGTGATCACCGGGGCTGTCGAGTGCAGCAGGTTCGTACCCGAGAATCCCGACTCGTCGCAGGCGATCTCCACGACGGCCCCGACCACCACCGCGCCGCCGGGCGGTAGTCCACCTTGAAGAGGCGATCTCACCCCCGAGCTCCCGCCATGCCGCCCATGGTCACCCGCGGGCCGGCAGAGAACAACCCGATTGCGTACGGGCGCCGGGCGCGTCGATCCCACCTGCTCACGTACATCTGATGTATGTCCATCTGGGTTGGTGGTCGTCGGCGTGATTCTGGCGGATTGGTGTGCTGTGCCGCGTCGGTCCGCCGCTGCGCACCCGTCCATTCGTCTCGCTGACCGGCCAGATGGGCGGGGTGTCCACCCATCGATCGACCGTTGCCTATTCTGTGGCCTCGGAGTAACCTTCCCGAAACACATCAGATGTCTGGCTCGCCAAGGCCCGGCGTCGGCCTGCTCAGGCAGGGTCCCGGTTGGCGCCACCAAGCGGATCCCCATGTCGAGTCCCATAGTTGTCACGCTTCGGGGTGGCCGGACTGGTCACCGTTTGGAGGATCGATGTCAGACCTGACCCGACGGCAGGCCCTCAAGGTCGGCGCAGCCGGCGCGGGCGGTGCTCTCCTGCCGGTGCCCTGGACCGCCGCGGCGCGAGCGGACTCGGTGGCGCCGCCGCAGGTGTTGGCCGCCGGGGACCTCGCCCTCTGGTACGACGAAGGGGCCGGGACCGACTGGCTGCGGGCGCTGCCGATCGGCAACGGCCGGCTCGGCGCCATGGTCTTCGGCAACGTCGACGCCGAGCGACTTCAGCTCAACGAGGACACCGTCTGGGCCGGCGGGCCGCACGATCCCAGCAACCCCAGAGGCGCGGGAGCCCTCGCGGAGATCCGGCGGCTGGTCAACGCGAACCAGTGGACCCAGGCCCAGGATCTGATCAACCAGACCATGATGGGCAACCCCGGCGGCCAGTTGGCCTACCAGACCGTCGGCAACCTGCGGCTCGCCTTCGGTTCCGCCAGCGGAGCGTCACAGTACGACCGGACGCTCGACCTGACCACCGCCACCGTGACGACGTCGTACGTGCTGAACGGCGTTCGTCACCAGCGGGAGGTGTTCGCCAGCGCGCCCGACCAGGTCATCGCGATGCGACTGACCGCCGACCGCACCGGCTCGATCAGCTTTACCGCCACCTTCGACAGCCCGCAGCGCACCACGGTGTCCAGCCCGGACGGCACCACGATCGGCCTCGACGGTGTCTCCGGAAACATGGAGGGCGTCACTGGCGCGGTCCGCTTCCTGGCCCTGGCCAACGCGACGGTCAGCGGCGGCAGCGTGTCCAGCTCCGGCGGCACTCTGCGGGTGACCAACGCCAACAGCGTGACCCTACTGATCTCCATCGGCTCCAGCTACGTCAACTACCGCAACGTCGGCGGCGACTACCAGGGCATCGCCCGACAGCGCCTCACCGCCGCGCGGGCCAGCAGCTACGACCAACTGCGCAGCCGGCACGTGGCCGACTACCAGGCGCTGTTCGGCCGGGTCACCCTCGATCTGGGCCGCACGTCCGCGGCCGACCAGACGACGGATGTCCGCATCGCCCAGCACAACAGCGTCAACGACCCGCAGTTCTCCACGCTGCTGTTCCAGTACGGGCGCTACCTGCTGATCTCGTCGTCGCGGCCCGGCACCCAGCCGGCCAACCTCCAGGGCATCTGGAACGACTCGCTGGCCCCGGCGTGGGACTCGAAGTACACGATCAACGCCAACCTGCCGATGAACTACTGGCCGGCCAACACCACGAACCTGGCCGAGTGCCACAACCCGGTCTTCGACATGGTCAGGGATCTCGCCGTCGCCGGAGCGCGGACCGCCCAGGTGCAGTACGGCGCCGCCGGTGGCTGGGTCACCCACCACAACACCGACGCGTGGCGGGCCACCGCTGTGGTGGACGGCGCGTTCTGGGGCATGTGGCAGACCGGCGGCGCCTGGCTGTCCACGTTGATCTGGGACCACTACCTGTTCAACGGTGACATCGAGTTCCTGCGGACGAACTACCCGGCCATGAAGGGCGCGGCGCAGTTCTTCCTCAACACCCTGGTGACCGAGCCGACCCTCGGCTACCTGGTGACCAACCCGTCGAACTCGCCGGAGCTGAGCCACCACGCGAACGCCAGCGTGTGCGCCGGTCCGACAATGGACAACCAGATCCTGCGGGACCTGTTCGACGCCTGCGCCCGGGCCAGCGAGATCCTCAACGTGGACAGCACCTTCCGGGCGCAGGTTCGCGCCACCCGGGACCGGCTCCCGCCCATGAAGATCGGCTCGCGCGGCAACATCATGGAGTGGCTCTACGACTGGGTGGAGACCGAACCCAACCACCGGCACATCTCGCACCTCTACGGGCTGGCTCCCAGCAACCAGATCACCAAGCGCGGCACTCCGCAGCTGTTCGAGGCGGCCCGGCGGACCCTGGCGCTGCGTGGCGACGACGGCACGGGCTGGTCGCTGGCCTGGAAAATCAACTTCTGGGCTCGGATGGAGGAGGGCAAGCGGGCCCACGACCTGATCCGCTACCTCGCCACCACCGCGCGGCTCGCGCCGAACATGTTCGACCTGCACCCGCCGTTCCAGATCGACGGCAACTTCGGCGCCACCGCCGGCATCGCCGAAATGCTGTTGCAGAGCCACACCGGCGAGCTGCACGTGCTGCCCGCGCTGCCGCCGGCCTGGCCGAGCGGGCGGGTGACCGGCCTGCGCGGTCGGGGTGGGCACACGGTCGGCATCACCTGGGCGAGCGGTCTGGCCACCGAGATCCTCATCCGACCGGACCGGGCCGGCACCGTCCGCCTGCGCTCCCGGATCCTGACCGGCACCGTCACGGTGGTCGACACCGCAGACGGTACGGCGGCCCGGACCACCCGGATCGAGTCCGACCTGATCGAGGTCACCGTGCAGGCCGGACGCACCTACCGGGTCACCAGTTCCGGTGCCACCACGCCGACGCTGGAGCAGAGCTTCAGCAACGTCGGCATCACCAGCGACAGCAACACCAACGTCGGGAACTTCGACGGCGGCGGGGCCACGCTCTCCGCGCAGGCCCTGGCGCAGGCCGGTGCCAGCCCGGGCGGCACGGTGAGCCGCAACGGGGTCAACTTCCGCTGGCCCAACGTCAGCTCCGGGGCCGCCGACAACGCCATCGCCTCGGGCCAGACCATCGGCGTGACCGGCACCGGCAGCACGCTCGGCTTCCTGCTGACCGGCACCTATGGCGCGGTGTCGGGGACCGGCACTGTGGTCTACGCCGACGGCACCCGCCAGACGTTCACGTTGAGCACGCCCGACTGGTACGGCGGGCCGCATTCCGGGGGCACCGCGGCCATCGTGTCCGCGTACCAGAACCGGCCCAACAACGGCCGCCAGGCCACCGCCGCCTGCATCTACTACGTGGGTGTCGCCTTGCAGAGCAAGGCGGTGGCCTCGGTCGTGTTGCCCAACATCAGCGCCCGGCCGGCCACGAACGTGCCGACCATGCACATCTTCGCCATCGCGATCGGGGGCTGACGGCAACGAATCCTGCTCGGGGGAGCACGACCGGGCCCGTCCCCAACCGGGGACGGGCCCGGTCGCGGCTTGCGGTGCTGCGGTGGTCCTGACCTGGCTGGGGTTGTGGGCGCAGCCGGCGGTCGGCGGTGACCGTCGGTCGCCTCGGTCGGGGCGGATGCGGTGTTGAGCGGTATACCTCAGAGGTATGAATATGACTCTGAGGTATACCGCTCAGCAGCACATCGACATACCGGTTCAGCGGATGCGCTCGCCGCGGCTCTCGATCCGGAAGTAGTCGAAGGCGACGTCGAGGTCGGTGGAGGTGCCGGCCCGGTTGAAGGCCAGCAGCCCGGCCTTCGTCGCCTCGGCGTTCAGCGTCTGGGAGCCGATGTAGCGGTAGACGCTTCCGTCGGTGGAGTAGTAGGCGCGGTAGCTGTTTCCGATCTTGGTCAGTCGCAGCCAGATGGCGCCGTCGGCCCCGACGATGCGCTGGGCGTCGGCTCCGGTGATCTCCAGGGTGGACGCCGTGCCGTTCTGCTCGCGCAGGAAGACGATCCGGGTCTTGTTGACCGCTGCGGTGGCGTTGCCCATCTCCCAGGCGAGCTTCACGTAGTTGTTGTCGTCCGCGTACCCGAGCACACCGCCCTGCTCGTTGTTGGTGGCCAGTGGGCGGGAGAAGACGACCCGGGACTCGGCCGTCCAGTCGCCGTCGACGTCCTGCAGGGCCAGGTTCCTCGCGGTGTTGGCGTTGCCCTGGAGGTCGCCCTGCTGCGCGGTGATGACCAGGGACCCGTCGGCCAGACGCCGGCTGCTCTCGTCCGGCCGGACCCACTGCCACTGCGGGCCGAGTTGGGCCGAGTCGAACTCGTCGCTGCCGGTGATGGTGGTGTTCAGGTCCACCGTGTAGACCGACGAGGCTCCACCGTTGGTGACGGTGACCCGAGCCTGCCCGGTGGGGCTGGTCGCCTGCTCGACCGCGACAGTGGCGGCGGGATCGGCGGCGCTGGCGGTGACCGTCGGCACTGTCGTGGTGCCGACCGGCGTGAGGGCGTTGTAGCGCAGCACCGTCGGCGCGAAGGACTCCAGACGCTTACCGTCGACGCGCACTGCCGTCAGCGTCGTGTCGGGCACCAGGTTGAAGACGTAGTTCTTCACCAGGGGCCCGAAGAAGCTCTCCGTCGTGACCTTGACGACCGCCTGACCGGGTACGCCGGCCGCCTGGGAGACGATCTCGTAGCGGGCCTTCCGGTCGGCCGTCCGCACCTTCGTGATGGTCGGCGACGCCCCGGCCGGCAGCGGGATCGTGTACGCGGTGTCCGACAGGTTGAAGCCGCCGAACCTCTTCCCGTTCACCACGATCGTCGCCGACAGCGGGGCGTCGTCGACCGGGACGTCCCGCCCGCTGAACTCCTTCCAGTAGTTCACCGAGGTGTCCCGCCAGTCGGCGGCGTCCGCCTCGTGCACCGCCAGCTTGGCGCGTACCTCCGCGAACCGGCGTGCATCGATGTCGGGTTGCAGCGCGTCCCAGGTCTCCCGCATCCAGGTCACGTACTGCACGCCCATCTGGTAGCGGTAGACCAACTCGTCCCAGAACGTCCGGCCGTTGTCCATCCGATGGCCCCACGGCACGTGGTGGAACCACATCAGCAGGTTCTCCGGAACCGAGTTGATGTTCCCGTAGCGCTGCTGCAACCGGGGGAAGTACTGGGCGGCCAGGTTGCTGCCGGTGGGGGAGCGGTCGAAGCCCAGACCGACGCTGTCGGCCTTGTTGTAGTAGATCGGGCTCCAGTCGTCGCGGCCCGCCCAGTCGGCGGGGTCGGGGCGGTAGTGGGCGCCCTCGGCGAACTGGTGGCCGATGCCCAGCGGCGTCTGGTAGCTGACCAGTGACTCCCAGGAGCCCATCATCATCCTGTGGATGGTGTCGACGACACGCCGGTCGTTGCTCCAGGTCATCCGCGTCCAGTCGGTCGCGATGTCCGCCGAGTCGAGCGTCCAGTCCCACGCCTGACGTCCGAATGCGAAGAGGTTCGCCTGGGCGAAGTGGTGCCCGGTCAGGTTGTCCGCGTTGCCGAGGTTGGCGACACCCACGATGGCGGTGTCCGGGTGGTGCTGAGCGCTCCCGTCGACGATGTTGCCGACCAGGCGCTTCTTGAGCGGTTTTCCGTTCGCGTCGGTCGCGTACGTGTCGGTCTTGAGGATCTCCTCGTACATCGGGCCGAGGTAGGCCAGCATCCAGTTCTGGCCGGTGTACTCCTGCGTGATCTGGAGTTCCAGGGCCTGGTTGGTGTTCTCCATCCGGCCGAACATCGGGTGGATGGGCTCCCGGGCCTGGAAGTCCAGTGGCCCGTTCTTGGTCTGGAGGAACACGTTGTCGGCGAAGCGCCCCCGGCTGCCGTCCGGCTGCACCTCGTCGTCGATCGGCCCGAACTCCAGGTAGGCCCGCTTGAGCCGGTCGTTGTCGACCTCGGCGTTGTAGACGAACGTCCGCCAGTGCACCGTCATCCCGAGCGGTGCCACCGCGGCGGCGATGGCGTTGGCGCCGTCACCGTGGTCGTACCCGAAGTCCTGTGGCCCCGGCTGGCCCTCGGAGTTGGCCTTGACGGTGAGGCCCATGAAGTCCGGGATCGCGGCCTGGATCTGCTGGGCCCGGCGGTGCCACCAGCCCCGGAAATCCGCGCCGTACGGATCGAGCTGGCTGTTGGTCAGCGTGTCGGGGGCGAACCGGCTGTCGGTGGGCGCGGTGTAGCGGATCGACAGGCCCAGCCTGATCCCGTACGGACGCAGCGCGTCGGCGAGGGCAGCCTCCTGCGCGATGCGGGTGCTCGTCAGGTACGCGTTGTCGGCGTTGACGTTGTTGATGGTGATGCCGTTGATGCCCAGGGACGCCAACGCGCGGGCCATGACGAGGTAGCGGTCGAGAATGACGGGCAGGTTCCGGCCGGCGCTGGCGCCGGTGGCGGCGAAGTTGAAGATCGCCCCGCTCTCCCCGTTCAGCCCGCCCAGCCCGGAGGCGTTGTTGCCCGCGTAGAGACGCTCGGTCTCCCAGTTGTTCAGCAGCCGATGCTTGATCTTCGGTGACTCCGCGACGCGGAGGTGGTCGATGGGTTTCTGGGTCTGCAGCAGCCGGAGGAAGGCGAAGGTGCCGTACAGCGCGCCGAGGTCGCTGTTGCCGGCGATGACGGTGAAGCGTGCCCTGCCCTTCGACACCGACCGGACGAGGTAGCCCTCGTCGCCCACAGTTGCCAGGTCGCGGGTCGCGATGGTGCGGGCCACCAGCGGGGAACTCGTCGGCGTGCCCACCACGACCGCGCCGTCGGGGACCGTGCCGCCGTCGACAGTCGCCACGGGCGTCGGTCGACCGAGCAGCCCGCCCAGACCGCGGACCAGTTCGTCCCGGGCGGCGCCCAGCGTGGTCTCGACGAGCTTCTCGCGCGAGTCGGGGGCCATGGCGAGGTCCGTCGTGTGCCGGTGGACCTTCGTGGCGTCGGCGTTCTCGACCACGATCGCCGTGGCCGCGCGGCGGTAGTCACGCAGCAGCTTCGCGTCGTCGACCGGCACGTACCGCAGCCACAGGTCGGAGCCGTTGTAGTCGTCCGGCGACGGGGCCGCGGCGACCGGCGTGGTGGTGGCGACCGTGAGGGTGGCAGCGACGGTGGCCAGTGCCGTGCCCAGCACGATGAGGGTTCGCCGTAGCCGGGGTACCGAAGCTCGGTTCATCGCCATCTCCTCGTTCGTTCGCTGGGGACGCCGTTCGGCCCGTCCCGCGAGCGCAACGACGTTGCTGGATGGATGCGCGTCGATCCTTCCCGGCGTGGCTCCGCCTCGGCAACGAGTTGTCGTTTCTTGTCGCGGGGCCGCGCGGCCCTCACGGCAGCTGGGCCGCCGGGCCGGGAACGGGTCGCTGTCGTACCCAGGCTGGTCGGGTCCGACCGGGGCTCGGGTTGCGTACGGCCGTCGAGTCGCGGACCACGAGGCGTACCGGCAGGACCATCGGCCGGCCGGTGTGCCCGGGTGCCCCCTCGATCATCGTGAGCAGGTGCCGGGTAGCGGCCGAGCCCTCCGCGTAGAGCGGTGCCGCGACGGTGGTGAGCCCGGGGGTGACGATGTCGGCGGCGAGGATGTTGTCGAAGCCGACGACGCTGACGTCGCCCGGAACGTTGACGCCCATCCGGCTGAGGCCGCGGATGATCCCGATGGCCATCTGGTCGTTGAAGGCCAGGACCGCCGTCGCGGGACGCGCGCACAGCTCCTGCGCGGCCCGCTCACCGCCGGCCAGGGTGGGGCTGAACGGCCCGATCTGGCGAACCTTGATCTCCAGCTCCATCCCCGCCTCGAGCAGCGAGCGCCAGCGCACACCATTGGGCCAGGACGCCTGCGGCCCCGCGACGTAGGTGATGTGGTCGTGCCCCAGCTCACCGAGGTGCTCGGCGGCCCGCCGCACGCCGCGAGGGTCGTCCGTGACGACGCACGGCACGTCGGCGAGAGCGCGGTTGAGAACCACCACCGGCCGCTGCTTGGCGACCATCCGGATGGCCGAGTCGGACATCCGGCTGCTGGCCAGCACGATGCCGTCGACTGTCGACATGGTGCGTTCGACCGCCGCCCGTTCCAGGCGGTCGGACTCCTGGGCGTCGATCAGCACGGTGGTGTATTCGCCGTCGGCCGCCACCTCCTGCGCGCCGCGCACGATCTCGGCGTACACCGGGTTGGTGATGTCGGCGATGACCAGCGCGATCATCTGCGTGCGGGACGTGGTGAGGGCGCGAGCGAGGGGGTTGGTCCGGTAGCCCAACCGCTCGGCGACCCGCCGGATCCGTTCGGCGGTCTCGGAGTTGACGCGACTCGGTCGGGAGAAGGCGCGGGACACAGTGGACGGCGAGACGTCCGCCTCGAGGGCGACGTCGTAGATCGTGACTCGCTTTCCCGGCGGCCTGGTGTGGTCGGGCATCTGCATGCTCCTCCCGGCTACGCGCCGTGATCATGGTATGGCGGCCGTGAATACTCGGCAATGCCCCCGCAACAATCCGGCGCTCCGATCACATTCGCGCGAGGCAATACATGGCAACCCGTTGCCGCCCCGGCGCGCCGGCTGCCTCAATCAGCACTGATGACACCTGGCGGAGGGAACGGCTCATGGGTATCTCGCGGCGCGGCGCTCTCCTGGTCACTGCATCGTCGCTCCTGGTGGGCACTGTCGGGTGCGGGGCACCCGAGGCCCCCGGCGACAGCACTGGCGACAGCACCGGTGAGGTGCCACAGCGGCCCGGTAAGGCCGTCACGCTCAACGTCCTCGACGTGGCGGGCAACCTCCAGCTGACCCAGGGGATGATCGACGAGTTCGTCTCGAAGAACCCCGACGTGATCTCCCGGGTGACCTACTCGAAGGCTCCGGCGCCCGAGCTGGCCGGAAAGATCAAGGCCCAGCAGGGGGCGGACCGGGTGGACATCGGCCTCGTGCTGACCGGCGTCGACGGCCTGGCCGCCGGGATCGAGCAGGGGCTCTGGATCGACGTGTTGCCGACCTTCCAGGACCGTCTCGGCGGCATGAGCAACTACCTGGAGCCGGCCGCCGCGATGCAGAAGCTCGCCGGCAACGCGGGCGTCACCGTCACCTACTACCCGTCAGGTCCGCTGCTCGAATATCTGCCGTCCCGACTGGCGACGCCACCCACCAGCGCGGACGCGCTGCTCGCCTGGGCCAGAGCCAACCCCCGCAAATTCCAGTACGCCCGGCCGGCCAACTCCGGCCCGGGGCGGACGTTCCTGATGGGTCTGCCCTACATCCTTGGCGACTCGAACCCCAAGGACCCCGCAGCGGGCTGGGACAAGACGTGGGCCTTCCTCAAGGAGCTGGGCCAGTACGTCGACTACTACCCGTCCGGCACCACCGAGACGATGAAGAACCTCGCCAACGGCACCGCGCACCTGATCGTCAGCACAACCGGTTGGGACATCAACCCGCGGGTGCTCGGCACGGTGCCCAAGGAGGCCAGGATCACCCCGATCGACGGCTTCCACTGGGTCACCGACGCGCACTACGCCGTCCTGCCCAAGGGCGTGTCGACCGACACCCAGGCCGCCGTGCTGGCCCTGCTGGCGTTCATGCTCACCCCTGAACAGCAGGCGAAGGCGTACGACGAGGGCTACTTCTACCCGGGCCCGGCGATCAAGGAGGTCCAGCTCTCGTCGGCGCCGCAGAAGAGCCAGGACGCGATCCGGGAGTTCGGTCGTCCCGAGTACGACGCGCTGATCGCCGGAAACCCGACCGAGGTCCCGCTCGACGCGAAGAGCCTGGTGGCGGCGTTCAGCCGCTGGGACCGCGAGATCGGCGGCGGCAAGGTCAAGCAGGGATGAGCGCCTTCACCCAGCTGCGGCTGGACGGGGTGTCCCGCCGGTTCGGCGGCCAGGCCGCACTCACCGAGCTGGATCTGACGATCGAGGCGGGGGAGTTCATCGCCCTGCTCGGCCCGTCCGGCTGCGGCAAGTCGACGGCGTTGAACTGCCTGGCCGGGCTGCTGCCGTTGACGGAGGGGAGCATCTGGCAGGACGAGCGCCGTATCGACACGCTCCCACCGGAGCGGCGCGGCTTCGGGATGGTGTTCCAGAGCTACGCCCTCTTTCCGCACCTGACGGTCCGGGCGAACATCGCCTTCGGGCTGCGGATGCGGCGGCTGCCCAAGGAGGAGACGCGCCGCCGTACGGAGGAGGCGGTGCGGCTGGTGCGGCTGGAGGACCACGTCGACAAGTTGCCCGGTCAGCTCTCGGGTGGTCAGCAGCAACGCGTCGCCATCGCCCGCGCCGTGGTGTTCGAGCCGTCGCTGGTGCTGATGGACGAGCCGTTGAGCAATCTGGACGCCAAGCTGCGCCTGGAGATGCGGACCGAGATCCGCCGGCTGCACCAGTCGCTGGGGCTCACCACCGTCTACGTGACCCACGACCAGGAGGAGGCGCTCTCCCTGGCCGACCGGCTGGTGGTGCTGCGCGAGGGCCGGGTGCAGCAGATCGGCTCCCCCCGTGAGCTGCACACCCGACCGGCGAACTGGCACGTCGCGGACTTCATGGGCTACCGCAACCTGTGGCGCGGGCGGGTTCAGCAGTCCGACGGCGACCGGGCCACCGTCGAGTCGTCCGGCCATCGCCTGCTCGGCGAGGTGGTGGGGGGCCTCCAGCCGGGGGCGGACGTCGTAATCGCGGTACGCCCCGAGGACATCCGCGTCGACCAGCCCGGCGAGACCCGCAACGCCATGTCGGCGACGGTCGAGGTGGTGGAGTACCAGGGTCGCGAGTTGGCGGCCGAGGCACGCACCGACACCGGGCTGCTGCTGCACCTACGGACCGAGCAGCGGATCGCGCCGGGCGACCAGGTCAAGCTCGCCGTCGACCCGCAGCGGCTGCTCGTCTATCCCGCCGACGCGGCGCGGGAGACCGACCGCCTCCCGGAGGCTGCGGGGACGACCCGGTGAGCGGGCCCGGGAGGCCGCTGGCGCACTGGCAGCACCGTCTCGCCGAGCGGGGCATCGACCGTCAGCTCTGGTTACTGGTCCCGGCCCTGATCTTCGTCGTCGCCCTGTTCCTCTACCCGTTCTTCTACGGGCTGACGCTCTCGTTCCAACCGACCAACGGCGGGCCGTTCAGCGACTACGCCCGGTTCTTCTCCGACTCCTACGAGCGGGGCACGATCTGGATCACGCTGCGGATCGCATTGCCCGCCGCGCTCCTGAACGTCCTCGCCGCGGTGCCGATCGCCTACCGCATGCGTGGCCGGTTCCGGGGCAAGCGGCTGGTCACCACGCTGCTGGTAGTGCCGATCACGCTCGGCACGGTCCTCACCGCACAGGGGTTGCTGAACTTCCTCGGCCCGACCGGCTGGTTCAACCGGATCCTGTTGGCCAGCAACCTCGTCGACGAGCCGGTGCGGCTGACCCACAACTACTGGGGCGTGTTCTTCTCGCTGGTGATCACCGGCTTTCCGTTCGCGTTCCTGCTGGTGCTGTCGTACCTGTCCGGCATCGACCCGACCCTGGAACGCGCGGCCGCGACGCTGGGCGCGGACTGGCGTCGCCGGTTCACCCGGATCACCCTGCCGCTGCTGATGCCCGGCCTCGCCACGACCTTCTGCCTGACGTTCGTCCTGGCGTTCAGCGTGTTCCCGTCTGCCGTTCTGGTCGGCAACCCGGCCGGGGAGACCCGGGTCATCTCCCTCGCCGCCTACCAGGCGGCCTACGAGCAGTACGACTACCCGTACGCGTCGGCGATCGCCATGATCATGGGCTTCGTCGAGCTGGTCATCATCGCTGTGGTGCTGGCCGCTCGCAGCCGCTTCTACACCGGCTCCACCGGAGGCAAGGGCTGATGGCAACGACCACCCAGGCCCCACCAGCGCGGCCCCCCGCCACCAGCACCGACCGGCGGCGGCGCATCGTCGCGCGCCCGGCCGCCTGGATCGTCTGGGGCGTCGTCATCTTCTTCTTCCTCAACCTGCTGGGCGTCGTGGCGTCCGTGCTGGTCAGTTCGTTCGGCCAGCGCTGGTTCGACACCTGGCTCCCGGACGGCTACACCACCAGCTGGTACGCCCGAGCCTGGGACGAGTTCGCGCTCCTCCAGGTCATCGTCGTGACGCTGGAGGTTTCCGTACTCGTCGTGGGCCTCTCGCTGGTGATCGGCGTGCCGGCCGCCTACGCCCTCGCGCGGCGCTCGTTCCCGGGCAAACGGCTGATCTTCCTGGTGTTCCTGCTGCCCATCCTGATGCCCCCGATCACGTACGGCATCCCGCTGGCGACAGTCCTCTACAAGTTCGGCCTGGCCGGGCACATGTCCGGGGTAGTGCTCGCCAACCTCGTGCCGTCGGTGCCCTTCGTCATCCTGACCATGACCCCGTTCATCGAGCAGATCGACCCGAGGATCGAGAGCGCCGCGCGCATGTGCGGCGCGGGCCTGCGGACGGTGTTCCTCCGGATCCTCACGCCGCTGCTCGTGCCGGGCATCCTCGCCTCCGCGATCCTCGTGCTGGTCCGCACCGTGGGCATGTTCGAGCTCACCTTCCTGACCGCGGGTCCGGACTCGCAGACCCTGGTGGTGGCGCTCTACTACTCGATGTCCGCGTCCGGGATCAGGGCCCAGCAGTCGGTCGACGCCATGGCGGTCATCTACACCTCGATGATGCTGGTCCTCCTCATCGTCGCGCTGCGCTACGTCAACCCGACCCAACTGGTGGCGCGGGTCAAGGACGAGCCGGAGCACTGAGGTCGGCGCCGGCGTCGAGGATCTCGCCCAGGCGACTCGCGACGGTGAGGAGCGCGGGCAGCCTCGCCCGCAGACCGCGATACGCCGCGGCGAGAGCCGGGTCCACCGCGATCGGCTTGGTGCGGGCACCCTCGGGATCGAGCTGGGCGACGGCCCCGGGGAGATCGGGGGCCAGGCCGATCGCGAAGATCCCGAGCGCGGCCGCGCCGAGGGCGACGTCGTCGGCCGCACCCGACGCCCGCACCGGGCAGTCCAGGACCGCAGCCATCACCGCGCGCCAGAGCGGAGATCGGAACGCGCCGCCGGCCAGGCGGACGCTGCTGACCGGTGTCAGCTCGGCCAGGCGGTCACGGACGCCGCCGAGCTGGAGGCAGACACCCTCCACGGCGGCCCGTACCAGGTGACCGCGAGAGTGCTCGCTGCGCAACCCCAGGTACGCGCCCGGCGGGCCAGATTCCCCTTCCGGGGCCCGGTCGGCCAGCAGATAGGGCAGCATCACCAGTCCGTCGCTTCCCGGGGCGATCCGTTCGGCGAGGGCCAGGAGTTCGGGCGTGGCGAGCTGGTCGTCGGACGCCGGGCGAAGGCCGGGTTCGAGGGCGCTACCGGCCCACCGTACGACGTTGCCGCCGTTGTTGACCGTCTCGCCGACCACCCACGCGTCCTCGGTGAGCGCAGCGCAGGAGAAGGTCTCCGCCGGGTCGACGAGCGGAGCCGCGACGACCGTCCGCAGGGCCCCGGTGGCCGCGAGCGTCAGACCGGCGACGGTGCTGTCGATCGCCGCCATGCCCAGGCTGCTCGACGGACCCTCACCAGCGCCCACGACGACAGGTGTGCCGGACGGCAGGCCGACCGCCTGCCCGGCCGCCGAGGAGAGCCGCAGCACGGCCGTCGTGGGCAGGACCGGGGGCAGTTGACTGCCGGACACCCCGACGAGGTCGAGTACGCCCGCGCTCCACACCCGCCGATGGACGTCGAACATGCCGGTGCCGGACGCCGACGACAGCTCGGTCACCAACGTCCCGGTCAGCCGATGGACCAGGTAGTCCTTCAGGCCGATCCACCACCGTGTCACGGTGCAGAGGTACGGCTCGTGGCGGGCGAACCATAGGAGTTTGCAGAGCGGGCTTCCCGGGTGCACGGGCGTGCCGGTAACCCGGTGCAGCTCCCGGCTCTGGCCGGAGACCCGCAGGTCGCGGGCCACCTCCGCGGACCGCGTGTCACGCCCGGTCAGCAGCGGCGTCACCGGGCTGAGTGTCGCGTCCAGCCCGATCACGCCGTACCTGGGGGAGCTGACCGCGAGGGCGACGACCTCCGCCCCGGCGGTGTCGGCGACACACGCGGACACCGCCGCCAGGGTGGCCGCTACCAGCACGTCGGGGTCCTGTACCTGCCAGCCGGGCAGCGGTTGGAGCAGGGGGTACGCCCGCGTCCGGACGTGTCGGGCGGAGCCGTCCAGCGCGAACGCCCCAGCCCGCACGGCGGTGGTGCCCACGTCGACCCCGAGGATGACACGACGCTCCAGCCCCATGAGCACATCGTCGAGCGGTATTCGGCGGGTGGGCAAGCGGTTGCGCGCAGTTGTCGTGTCGTGTGGCACGAGAACCGGCACGCTGGAGCCGAAGCGCTTCACCCCACCCGGCACCGATGTCAGACGTTGAACTTGCCGCCCTTGATGCCTTGGACGAAGCCGGCCCACTGACCTGCGCCGAACGAGAGCACCGGTCCCTGCCGGTCCTTGGAGTCCCGGACCATGACTAACGGGGTTGGCGTGGCAACCTCGACGCAGTTCCCCTCGTTGCTGCGGGTGCTCGTCTTCCAGTTGAGCGTGGTCATGTTAGTTCCTCTGCGATCGATGCGATGAGCTTGCGAGACTGCGCTTCGGTCAGCGCAGGGTTCTCCATGATGTCCCACGCCTCCCCGTACGTTGCGACCTCGACGGGCTTATCGAGGTAGAGCGCACCCGTGAGGCTGTCGGAGTAGACGATCGACGGCTCGGCTCCCCCCTCGAATTCGAGGATCGTGAACGTACCGCCGGTCATGTTGCCCCGGTGCAGACCCCCTGCTAACGGAATTACTCGCAGCGAGACGTTCGGCTGCCTGCTGACCCTGATCAGGTGTTGGAGTTGCTCTGCGTCCACTCCTCGCCGCAAGACAGCCTCCTCAAGCAAGACGTCGAACTGCGGCGCGGGTGGGGCTAAGCGCGTCAGCAGCGCCTGACGACCGAGACGCACGGCTAGCCGTCGCTCGATCTCCGCCCGGGTGATGTCTGGACGGGCTACCTGCAAGACGCGGGTAGCGTAGGTCTCGGTCTGCAGCAGGCCGGGAACAAGCTGCGCTTCGTACGTCCGGAGTCGAGCTGCTGCGGCTTCCAGTCCCACGTACAGCTCGAACCACTCGGGGATGGCGTCGCCGTAGGAGTGCCACCAGCCTCGACCCTTCGTCTCCTTCGCGAGGCCCATCAAAGCCTCGGTCAGTTCTGGTGACGCTCTGTAGATTCTGCACATCGCTTCTACGTCGAGCGATCTCATCGAAGTAGCGCCGGTCTCGATGCGCCAGATCTTCGGTGTCGACCACTCCAGCGCGTCGGCTGCTGCCTTGACCGTCACGCGGGCTTCCTCGCGAAGCTGCCGCAGGTACCGCCCTAGCTGTCGCCTCGGGACCGTAGAGCCGGTCTCTGTCGTCACTGCCGCTCCCCTTTCCGTGACTACATACCGGGCGCAGCTTGCACTCGATATGTAACTCCTGTCGCTCACGCCTAGCAACGAAATCTATCAAGATGAAATCTACTCTTACGTTTCATCCAAAATGTAATATTGCATATCCACGTTGACCGGTAAACCATTGCGCTGGGCGTGGTGGTCGGGTGACGCTGGGTAGCCGCGCTGCCGCAAGCTCCTACGAGGGAGGGCAGATGGGCCGGCACGTGCCTTACGGCGAGTACCTGGCAGCGGTAGCGATGACTCTGGCTCGCAGGCATAAGCCGGTGTGGTCGTGGATCAAGTGGCGGAACGTCTGCAAGTGCGGGAATGAGCTGCCGTGTCGGACCAGACACAAAATCCCGATCAACCGGGGTCACTGGCCGGGTGAGCGCTGATGACCACACACGCACCGGTCCTGCCACTCTGGCTGTGCGAGGGATGCGACCGGCCCTGGCCCTGCGCCACACGCCGCGCTGAACTACTGACCGAACACGAGCAGGTGCCGCTGGCGTACTACATGAGCCTCTGCCTGATCTCCGCCGGACAGGACATGAGCTGGGCACCCCCGGACGTGCTCCGACGCAGGTTCATCGGTTGGTTGCCGTGAAGGCCGGAGACGTCGTGTTCGTCGGCCCTGCCTGCTCGGTGCAGTTCACGGGGGACCGAGCACTGTTGATGCGGGTGGTGTCCATCGGCGGGGACGACCCGTACAACGGTTGGGTGTGGATCACGGGGTACGTCCTCGACGCGCGAGGGATGGCCAAGGCCAAGCGTGAGCTGTATGTGATGAAGTCCGGGCTGCGTTCCGCCCCGGCATCCGTGGTGGTCGGGAAGCCGGGGCGTCAGAAGCGCGTCAGTTCGCGCGCGCCGGCCTAACGGGCGCAGCCGACCAGTTTGGGCGCGGAAGATGGCGCAGCACCGACGCGAGTGGTGACAGGATTGGCGGCATGCCTGCTCGCGCACTGAGCTTCGGGATGGTGGCGGAGCAGTACGAACGGTACCGACCGGGCTACCCCGCCGAGCTTGTCGACCTGGTCCTGAGCTACGCGGGTCGGCCGATTCGAACGGCGCTGGAGATCGGGGCCGGAACGGGCAAGGCGACCCGACTGTTCGCCGCAGCGGGCGTCACTGTCACCGCCACCGAGCCGGACGGGGCCATGCTCGCCGAGCTGCGCAAGCACGTGCCAGCAGGCGTCGAGACCGTGCGGGCCGCGTTCGAGGACCTGCGGCCGGGCGCGAGGTACGACCTGGTCTACGCGGCGGCGGCTCTGCACTGGACGACACCGGAGGGGCGATGGTCGCGGGTGGCCGCGCTGCTGGAACCCGGCGGCGTGTTCGCCTCGTTCGGTGGACCAACCCAGCTGGTCGACCCGGCAGTGGCGGACGCTGTCCGTCTCGTCCGGGCACCCTTCCTGGAGAGCGACGAGATTCCCTCTCCCGACGGCACGCCCCCGGGGCAGGCCATGCAGTGGCCCGGCACCGAACTCCAACGCTCCGAATGGTTCACCGATGTGCGGCAGACCGTGATCGAGCGTCGACTGACGATGAGTGCGCGCGACTACGTCGGGCACCTGTCGACGGTCTCGGCGTATCTTGAGCTGCCGGCCTCGAAGCAGGAGCAGGTCTTCCGTCGGATCGAGCGGATCCTGCCCGAGACGGTCGAGCTTTCCGCCGACATCCTCGTGCATCTCGCCCGCCGGCGCCCCGAGCAGTAGCGCCCGCTGGCGCTCAGACCAGGAACTCTTCCCGCATCCGCGCGCCCAGGTTGATCCCGCCGACCGCCCGAGGGCCGGCCGGATCGTGCACGGCGACGGTGTTGTTACGACGCATCAGCTCACGGACCGCGGGCGGCAGTCGCGGCGGATCGTCCATGGCCGCGAGGACCTGCCCGGCACTGACGATCAGTCGATTGGCCAGGGTGGCGGCATCGGTGTCCACCCGCACCCGGCCGTACTCCCAGCCGGAGGTGGTCAGGTCGAGCACCTCGAACACGCGGGTCACCAGCGGGTTCGGGTCGGTCACCCGGTCGAGCCGGGGCGCCCGGTTGCCGAGCACTGTGACGGCGGCGGCCACCTGCGCGTACGGGTGGAAGCCGCACGGCAGTGCGAACAGCGGCCAGCGCAGGGCCGGGCCCGCCTCCTTCCACAGCGGCCGGTAGTTGCGGCGGTGCACCAGCAGTCGCCGGCCGGTGCGTCGGTGGATGTCCTGGGCCTGGGCCTGAAGGTCCACGTGGGCCTCGTCGGCGACCTGACTCACGATCCTGGTCGCCACCACCAGGCCGTCGTCACTGTCGAGTGAACCGGTGAGCGCCTCGACCTGCTCGTTGAACCGGATCCGCGCCTGGGAGCCGTACCGGGACTGGACGTCGTGCAGCAGCGCCTGCTGTCGTCCCGGGTCGAGCTGGACTCGCCTACCGCCCAGCAATCGACGGAGCCAACGCATGTCGCCTCGATTCAGCAGAGCCGTCGCGGACGGCGGCAATGCTAGTGCGTCGACCCTCCCTCATGTTCCCACGGGGGGTTGGTCGACCCCTGTCTCGGAGACGGCGATCACCGCCGACGTGGCGTGATCAGCCCCGACTCGTACGCCCACACGACGAGCTGGGCCCGGTCGCGGCAGTGCAGCTTCGTCATCGCCCGGTTGACGTGTGTCTTGGCGGTCAGCGGGCTGATCACCATGCGCGCGGCGATCTCGTCGTTGGTGAGCCCTCGGGCGACCAGTTCGACGATCTCCTGCTCCCGGGCGGTCAGCACGTCGCGTCCGGCCGTCGGCACGGCCGGCGGTGGGCCGGCCACGAACTCACTGATCAGGGTGCGGGTGACGGTCGGCGCGAGCAGCGCGTCACCGCGCGCGACGACGGTGACGGCGTGCAGCAGGTCGGCGGGGTCGGCGTCCTTGAGAAGAAAGCCGCTGGCGCCCGCGCGAAGGGCGGCGAACACATAGGAGTCGAGCCCGTAGTTGGTGAGGATGAGAACGCGGATCGCGGCGAGGTCGGGATCGGCGGCGATGTGCCGGGTGGCCTCGATACCGTCGAGGCCCGGCATCTGCACGTCCATCAGGACGACGTCCGGGCGCAGACACCGGGACAGGTGGACGGCCGAGGTGCCGTCGGTCGCCTCACCGACGACCTCCAGATGGTCCTCGGCGTCGAGCAGTGCCCGGAAGCCGGCTCGCATCAGCGCCTGGTCGTCGGCGATCAGCACCCGGATCATCCCGGCTCCTCCGGGAGGCGGACGGTCATCGCGGGCCGTCCAGCGGGAAGGTGGCCCGTACGGTGAACCCGTGGTCCTCGCGCGCGGCGGTCCGCAGCGTGCCGCCCAGGGCGCTGACCCGCTCCCGCATGCCGCGCAGGCCCACGCCCGGGGTCAGCGGCTCAGCCGGCGACGCCTGACCGTCGTCGCTGACCGCGACGGTCAGCCCCGCCGGGGCGTACTCCACCTGGATGTGCGCTGACGCGGGCCCTGCGTGGCGGGCCACGTTGGTGAGCGCCTCCTGGATGACCCGGTACCCGGCCTGGTCGACCTCGTCGGGCAGGTCCCCGCGCTGGCCGGTGACGGTCACCTGCACCGGTACGCCGACCGCCCGGGTCCGCTCGGCCAGCTCGTCCACCCGGGCCAGCCCGACCCGATCGCCGTCGGTCGGTGCGCGGAGGACGTCGAGGGTCGTGCGGAGTTCCCGCATCGCGGCGCCGCTGGCCTCCTGGATCGCCAGCAGCGTGGCCGACGGCTCCTCGCCGTGTTTGCGGGCCAGGTGCACGGCGATCCCCGCCTGCACCTTGATCACCGAGATGCTGTGGGTCAGGGAGTCGTGCAGGTCTCGGGCGATGCGCAGGCGCTCCTCTCCGGCGCGCCGCAACGCCATCTCCTCGCGGGTGCGTTCGGCCTCGATGGCCCGCTGCTCGACCTGCTCCAGGTACGCCCGACGCTGCCGGGCGACAAGCCCGGCGACGTTGGCCGCCACGAACCAGCCGAGCAGCAGGGCCGTCCGCTCGGCGACCAGTTGACCTGGCCGGCCGGCCGGCGCCATCGAGATGTCGCGGGCCAGGAAACTGCCGAGGAAGGCGAGGCTGGCCACGGCGGCGGCCGCCCGGTGTCCCTGCCAGGCGCTGACGTAGACCGCGCAGAGGACGGGGAACGCGGCGGACACCCCGGGGTGCACCCGGACGTGAACGGCCAGCATGGCGACGGTGACCACGCCGAGCGCCACCACCGGGTAGCGCCGGCACACCGCCAGGGCCACCACAGTGGCCAGGACCAGGGCGACGTCGAGCACCTCGACCGGCCCGGCGTCCGGGGTGAGCACGGCGTTGCCGAGCAGAAGGACGCCGAGGGCGAGACCGCCGAGGGCGTACGGGAGGTCACGGCGCATGGTCGCACTGTAGAACGGCCGTCGTCGGTGGAGCATCCCGCGCGCGTGGTACCCGCGGCGTACCACGGATGCGGTATGAGCGGCAGCGCAAGTGTCTGCGGTGGCACGACGTTTTCCCGGCCCGCCGGAACAAGCATCGAGCCCATGACATACCGCTTCTTCACCCCCACGCCGACGAGGGCGGTCACCGGCCGCACCGCGGCCGTCTACCAACAGTTGCGCGACGACTTTCTCGGGCCGTTGCCGACCTTCCAGGCGCTCTCGGCCGTGCCGGAGGTGCTGGCGGCGACCTGGGCGCTGATGCGGGAGGCGCTGCTCGCCGGGGACGCTCCCCGGGTCGACCGCGAACTCGTCGCGGCTGCGGTGTCCCGGGCCAACCGCTGTCAGTTCTGCGTCGACGCTCACGTGCTGCTGCTGCATGCGCTGGGCGCACCGAGGCTGGCCGAGGCCGTCGCCCGGGGCGAGACGCCCGCCGAGCCGAGGCACGCCGCGCTCGTCGGCTGGGCGCAGGCGAGCCGCAGCCCCAGAGCCGCCGACTGGACCAGCACCCACGGCCCGGAGATCACCGGCACCCTGCTCGCCTTCCACTTCATCAACCGGGTCGTCTCCGCGTTGCTCGACCCCGATCTGCTCCCCGGCGGCCTGCAACGCTCCCCGCTGGTGCGCTCGGTCGGCGGCCGGCTCTACGCCAAGGCGGCCCGGGAGTCGAAGGAGCCCGGCCGGAGCCTTCCGCTTCTCGACGCCGACCCGGCGGCATCACCTCCCGCCTGGGCGGGGGACAGCCCGGTGGGCGTCGCCTACGCGTCGCTGCGGAACGCCGCCAACCTGGGTGGGGACCTGCTGCTGGGCGACGTGGCGCGCCGGACCGTCACGGCCACCGTGCGCTGGGAGGACGGGCGGTTCCCGGCCCGGCCCGCGGACTGGGCCGTCGACCTGGTCCGGGACGTGCCCGGCAGGGACCGCATCGGGACCCGGATCGCGTTGCTGGCGGCGTTCGCGCCCAGCGCGATCAGCCCGGGCGACGTCGCTCTCTGGCGGCTCTCCCACCCCGCCGATGCCGACCTCGTGCGGTTGGTCGCGTACGGGGCGATCACGGCCACCGATCACGTCGCCCGGGCCCTCGCCTCGGCGCGCCTCTAGGAGGTAACCCATGCGCAAGGCTCTCGTCATCGTCAGCGCCGTGCTGCTCGTCGCGTTCGCAGTGCAGTTCGTCCTCGCCGCCGTGGGCGGGTTCACCAGACCCGCCGGTGACGACGCGTACGCGCTGCACAGCGTCAACGGCATGGCGGTCATCCCGATTCTCACAGTGCTCACCGCAGTGTTCGCCGCGCTGGCGAAGGCGCCAGGAAAGGTCATCGGACTGGCGATCGTGCCGATCGGCCTCGTCCTCCTCCAGCCGATCATCGCCATGCTGGCCGAGGCGTCCACCGACGCGTCGGGTGTCAGCACCCCGCTCGGCCTGACCATCGGTGGGTTGCACGCGCTCAACGGAATCATCGCGGTGCACGTCGTGGTCGGCGTCCATCGCGCGGCGCGACAGCTGGCCGTCCCGGCTCCCGCCGGCGCGGCTCGGCTGGTCACCCGGGAAGAAGAGCCGGCGTGACCACCGGGTCGCTGCTCGTGGCCGACCTCGTGATCGCGGTCCTCGCGTCCGCCGCCTGGCTGGGCGGTGGCGCCGCGTCCGCCGCCCGTCGCCGCCCGCTCGCACTGGGACTGGCGGCCGTCGCGCTGCTCGCCACGCTCGCCCGCGCGATCACGATCACCGCCCTCGCCCGCGCCGGCTGGTGGTTCGCCGCGGAGAAGGTCCTCATCGCGGCCCCACTGTCGCTCGCGGCGGTGGGCGTCGCCGGTCCGCGGTTGCTGCGGGCCCCGGGCGACATCCGGGCCGTCGCGGTTCCGCTGCTCTTCGCCGGGTACGCCACGAGCAGCGCCCTGCTCGTGACGATCCTGCACGGCTACCCGGCGTCGGCCGGGGCGGGGCTGCTCGCGGTCGCCGGGGTCGTGGCGGCCACGGTGATCTCGGCGCGTGCGCTCGGTGCGCGCCCGTCCCGAACGGTGTCCCGGGTGGCCCTCGTGGTGGCGGTCGCGGCGCTGCTGACCGGAACCGGGCTGACCGTCGCCCCGGGCGCCGCACCCGCCGTACCGCATGATCATGGTTTCCCGGCGGCCCGGATCGCCGACGAACCCACCCGGCGGTTCACCCTGACCGCCGCAACCGCCACCGTGGACGCGGGCGGCCGGAACGTCGCGGCGTGGGCGTTCAACGGGCAGGTCCCCGGACCGGAGCTGACCGCCACCGTCGGCGACGTCCTGGAGGTGACGCTACGCAACCGCGACATCGGGCGCGGGGTCACACTGCACTGGCACGGGTACGACGTGCCGAACGATCAGGACGGGGTACCCGGGGTGACGCAGGCGGCGGTGCGGCCCGGGCAGGAGTTCGTCTACCGGTTCCGCGCCGACCAGGCCGGAACGTACTGGTACCACACGCATTCGGCCTCCGATGTCGGCGTGCGGATGGGTCTCTACGGTGTGCTGGTGGTGCGACCGGGCCCGGTGACCGGCCTCGACGTCACAGTGCCGGTGCACACCCTGGCGGGCCGTCCGTTGCCCGCGCCGAGAGTGGAGCAGGTCGACGCCGGCCTGCCGGTGCGGTTGCGGCTGATCAACACCGACAGCACGACGCACCGGTACGCCCTGGCCGGGACCGCGTTCCGGGTGGCCGCGATCGACGGCGTCGACCTGCGCGGCCCGACGCCACTGGTGGACACCGCCGTGCTGATCCCGGCCGGGGGCCGCTACGACCTGGTCTTCGACGCGCCGGCGACCCCGGTGGCGCTGTTCGTCGACGGGCGGGCGGTCTACTCGACCGGCCCGGTGTCGACGGCGACCGGCGCCTGGCCGGTGCTCGATCCGCTCGGCTACGGCGCGACCGCTCCGGTGCCCTGGTCCCGGTTCGACAAGACGTTCACCCTCGTCCTCGATCGTGGCCTCGGCCTGCGCAGACTGCTACCGCGGTACGCCCACACCGTCAACGGCGCGGCCGACCCGGACATCCCGCCGCAGGTCGTACGCCTGGGCAACGTCGTGCGGTTCACGATCGTCAACCGGTCGCAGGTCGTGCACCCGTGGCACCTGCACGGCCACCACGTCCTGGTGCTGGCCCGCGACGGCGAGCCGGCGGCGGGAAGCCCGTTGTGGCTGGACTCGTTCGACGTCCGTCCGGGCGAGGTGTGGGAGGTGGCGTTCCGGGCCGACAACCCGGGAATGTGGGCCAATCACTGCCACAACCTGGCGCACGCCGACGCCGGGATGACGCTGCATCTCATGTACTCGTGATCGCGGCGGCCTGTAGTTTTCTGTCATGACTGAGGACACCTTCCGTTCGGTGGCGATCGAGCGCACCAGCCTGGGCAACTACGTCGTGCGGAACTCCCGTGGCGGCTCGGTGTCGTTGGGCACGGGCGAGGACGGCAGTTTCACGCCGGTGGAGTTGCTGCTGGCCGCCATCGGCGGGTGCACCGCTGTCGACGTGGACCACATCACCAGTCGTCGTGCCGAGCCGACCGGGTTCGCCGTCGCCGTCACCGGCGACAAGATCCGCGACGAGGCCGGCGGAAACCGGATGCGCAACCTGCGGGTCGAGTTCACAGTGACGTTCCCCGAGGGCGCGGAGGGCGACGCGGCCCGTGCGGCGCTGCCCCGGTCGTTGCAGCAGTCGCACGATCGGTTGTGCACCGTTTCCCGTACCGTCGAGCTCGGCACTCCCGTCGCGATCGCCGAGGGCCCCGGGCCCACCGGAGACTGATCGGCCTGAGCACGGCTGCCGATATGCGGGCTAGCTGTACCGCCCTTGAGGGCGGTGGTGAAAGCCTGCGCGGGAGGGCCGTCGAGGTCCGAGCGTGCCCTAGTACTGCACGGCAGTTGGTCAGGGGTAGCCATGTCGTCGGTAGTGGCAGTTTCGGGCATGGTGTTGGTGTCGTCGGCGCCATCGCGACCAGGCGGCGCGGCCGGCGAACCCGAGGCCCGATCCGGGCATGCGACCGGTCCAACTCCTCGTGCCAACGATCATCATCAGCGCCCGTCACAGGCAACCAACGGACCGACCCGAAGACGATTCGCCTACTGCCGTTGCGTTATGAGATGCCCGGACTCCCCGCGAGGCCGGGCGGATTGCTCGTATGGCTCCGGACAAGGAGATCGCGTCTTACGCTCTGAGCAAATGGGGGCGCTGGCCTGACACAAGGTCGGGCGGCGACTTCAAGGGCATTCTAGGCGGGAGGGAGCCTGCGTGGCTGGCAAGACGCAAGCGCGAACAGGCGGCGCAGAAGTGCGGCCGTTCAAGATAGAGGTTTCCGAGGCGGACCTTGAGGACCTACGCGCGCGCATCAAGGCCACGCGCTGGCCTGAGAAGGAGACCGTTGATGATGATTCGCAGGGCGTGCCGCTCGCGCTCATGCAGGACCTCGCTCGTTACTGGGCGAATGATTACGACTGGCGCAAGTGCGAGGCGCGGCTGAAGGAGTTCCCCCACTTCGTCACCGAGATCGACGGTCTGGACATCCACTTCATCCACGTTCGCTCGCAGCACGAGGACGCGCTACCAATCGTCGTCTGCCACGGCTGGCCAGGATCGATCATCGAGCAACTGAAACTCATCGGCCGGCTCACAGATCCGACGGCGCATGGCGCGAGCGCGTCAGATGCCTTCCACGTCGTGATCCCGTCCATGCCCGGATACGGGTTCTCCGGCAAACCGACCACGACCGGCTGGGATCCCGTGCACATCGGGAAGGCCTACGTCGAGATCATGAAGCGGCTCGGGTACACGCGCTTCGTGGCGCAGGGCGGTGACTGGGGCGCGATCGTCGTTGACGCGATGGCCGGCGGCCGCGCTGACCCGGCGGCCGCCGAGCCGGCGCCGCCGGAGCTGATCGGCATCCACACCAACATGGCCGGCGCGATTCCGCCGGACCTCTTCGTGGCGTCCTTCGTCGGCACTCCGGCGCCGTCCGGTCTCTCCGACGAGGAGTCGAGCACGTACGAGCAGTTGCTCAAGTTCTTTGGGTCGCACGTGGCGTACGGGCTGATCATGGGGACGCGCCCGCAGACGCTCTACGGGCTGGCCGACTCACCGATCGACCTCGCCGCCTTCATGATCGACCACGGCGACGGGGCCGGTCAGCCCGGCATCGTTCAGCAGGTCCTGGAGAAGCGTCTGAAAAATCCGAGCGACCTCACGCGCGACGACATCCTGGACAACATCACGCTCTTCTGGCTCACCAACACGGGGGTGTCCTCGGGGCGGCTGTACTGGGAGAGCAAACTCCCTTTCTTCGCCGTCAAGGGAGTGACGGTCCCGGTCGGCGTGAGCACCTTCGCCGACGAGATCTACCGGGTGCCCCGGAGCTGGGCGGAGCAGGCGTACCCCAACCTCGTCCACTACGCCCAGCACGACAGGGGCGGCCACTTCGCGGCGTGGGAACAGCCGCAGCTGCTTTCGGAAGACGTCCGCGAAACGTTCCGATCGCTGCGCTAGCCCGCAACCCGGCCAGCACGGCTGGGCCATGCCGGGGCAGGCAGGACTACCTGCCTGCCCCGTAGTTGACTAGCGCGGCAACGGCAGTAGCTAACCGCCTTCGGGTCAGGTTCGTTGGTGTGCCTGTGACGGACGTTGATGTTGATCGTTGGCACGGGGAGTTGGACAGCCTGCATGCCCGGATCGGGCCTCGATTTCGCCGGTCGGAACCGCGGCGGCGGGTGCGCCAGTACCTGTGCGGCCTGGTGTCGGGCCTGGGCCGGAAGAACGGCTGGACCCTCGCGGAGCAGGCCGGTGATGTGTCGCCGGGCGGGATGCAGCGGTTGCTGCGGTGGGCGGACTGGGACGTCGACGCGGTCCGCCAGCGGGTTCACCGAGCCGGTGACGGTGTCGAAGCCCCCGTCGTCGCCGCTCGAAAAGCTCACCGTCGCTGTTCAGGGGCCGACGACCGCCGTCGCCGGGTCGCGGCTCACCTTCCGGGTGACGCTGGGCAACCCGACCGACGGCACCTTCGTGCTGGACCCCTGCCCGGGCTACCTGATGGAACGGTTCTCTCTCGGCGACGCGACAAACGACGCGGTGAACTCGGCCCAGCTGTACCGGCTGAACTGCCGCGCGCTCCCGCAGATCCCCGCCGGCGGCAGTGCCGTGTTCGAAATGGTCGCCGAGGTGCCGGCCTCGATGCGGGCCGGGCGCGAGCTGAGCGTGACGTGGAAGCTCTATCTGCCGCACTACGTGCAGCGGGGCAACCAGTTCGGTGTTCTCACCCTCACTGTCGTCTGAGGAAGGTCGCTGGCGGGCCAGCCGCGCCGGCGAAGTCGACGTAGCTGAGAACGGGAGATAGATGCTGTTGAGTGCATGGGAGCGCTCCCGTAACATACCTGACGCGGCCTGTTAACGCTCACAATCGGTCACCGCTCAGCGACCACCACCAATGTATAGGCCGCCGTCCCGCGAGGAGGGTGCTATATGACCAGATCCAGAGCCACCAATGTCGGTCTGGTTGCGGCCGGCGTCGGCTTACTGGTGTCGTCGACAGTTGTCGCGGCGCTGCCGGCCGGTGCCGCGGCCGAGGGTTGTTCGGTGAACTACGCCGTGTCGTCGCAGTGGCAGGGCGGCTTCGGCGCCAACGTGGCGATCACGAACCTGGGTGACCCGTTGAGCAGTTGGACGTTGACCTGGTCGTACGGCGCCGGACAGACGGTGACGCAGGCCTGGAACACGTCGCTGACGCAGAGCGGGTCGGCGGTGACCGCGAAGAACGTGAGCTACAACGGCGCGATCCCAGCCAACGGCACTGTGTCGTTCGGGTTCAACGGGTCCTGGACGGGCAGCAACCCCGACCCGACGAGCTTCGCCCTGAACGGTGTCACCTGCACCGGTGGCACGACGACTCCGCCGCCGACCGACCCGCCGCCGACCACCCCGCCACCGACCACCCCACCGCCGACCGACCCGCCGCCGACGTGCAACCTTCCCTCGACGTACCGGTGGTCCTCCACCGGGGTGTTGGCGACCCCGAGGTCCGGCTGGGTGTCGCTCAAGGACTTCACCGTCGCCCCCTACAACGGCCAGCAACTCGTCTACGCCACCACCCACGACAACGGCACCCGGTGGGGCTCGATGAACTTCGGCCTCTTCACCAACTACTCGCAGATGGCCTCGGCCAGCCAGAACGCGATGAACAACGCGACAGTCGCGCCGTCGCTGTTCTTCTTCGCGCCGAAGAACATCTGGGTGCTCGCCTACCAGTGGGGTGGGCCCGCGTTCTCCTACCGGACCTCGACCAACCCGACCAACCCGAACGGCTGGTCCGCGGCACAGACCCTGTTCAGCGGAAGCATCACCGGTTCTGGCACCGGCCCGATCGACCAGGCTCTCATCGGTGACGACCAGAACATGTACCTGTTCTTCGCCGGGGACAACGGCAAGATCTACCGGGCCAGCATGCCGATCGGCAACTTCCCCGGCAGCTTCGGCTCCAACTACACGACCATCATGAGCGACACCACCAACAACCTGTTCGAGGCCGTTCAGGTCTACAAGCTCCAGGGCCAGAACCGTTACCTCATGATCGTCGAGGCGATCGGCTCGCAGGGACGCTACTTCCGCTCGTTCACGGCCACCAGCCTGGGCGGCTCGTGGACGCCGCAGGCCACCAGCGAGAGCAACCCGTTCGCCGGCAAGGCCAACAGCGGTGCCACCTGGACCAACGACATCAGCCACGGTGAGCTGCTGCGCACCAACGCCGACCAGACGATGACCGTCAACCCCTGCAACCTGCAACTGCTCTACCAAGGTCGTTCCCCCAACTCCGGCGGCGACTACGGCCTCCTGCCGTACCGGCCGGGTCTGCTGACCCTGCAGCGCCCGGTTTGATCACGCTCGACTGATCCGTAACGGGCGGGCTCGGCGTCACGCCGAGCCCGCCCCGGACAAAGACGGGATACGACACGCAGCAGCGGGGCGGCCTGTGGCTGACGAGTTTGGGACGATGCGCCGGTCGACCTACCGACATCACCCGACTCGAAGGGGCCCCCGCGATGGCAAAGGTCATCTCCACGCTGTTCATCTCGGCCGACGGTGTGGCCGAGATCGACCCTGACTGGCACTTCCCGTACTTCGACGAGAACATGGGCCGCGCCGTCACCGAGGACTATGACGCCGCCAACGTGCTGCTCATCGGCCGCGAGACGTACGACAGCTTCGCCGGGGCCTGGCCCGACCGGGAGGCCGCCGGTGGCGACGACGCACCGTTCGCCAAGCAACTCGGCGACATGCGCAAGGTCGTCGCCTCGCGCCAGCCGCTGGAGTTCTCCTGGCGCAACTCCGAGCTGATCGACGGGGACCTCATCGACGCCGTGACCGCGCTCAAGGCCGATGCCGACGTCCGGGGAATCCTCATCCCCGGGTCGATCTCCGTGGTGCAGCAACTGCTCGCCGCCGGCCTGGTCGACGAGCTGCGTCTGCTGGTGCATCCGGTGGCCGCGCGCAAGGGTCGCAAGCTGTTCGACGAGGGCGACGCGGCGTACCACCTGCGACTGGTGGCGTCGGAGACGTTCCCGACCGGCGTCCTTCGCCTGATCTACGCGCCGGGCACGGCACCGACTTCGGTCGGTTACGCACCGCTTGATTGATCGCCACTGATGTATCCCACACTTCGGACGGGCATTTAGTGAGGTCTATCGATATTGACGGTTGACGTCGGCGGCGACAGGATCTCGGGCACCACCACCCTGATCCCCTCCTGGGAGGCGCCATGACCCGTCCCCGCCTGCCCCGCCTGCGGGCAGCCACCCGGTTGGCCGCACTCGCCGTTGCCACCGCCGGCGTGCTGCTCACCGTCGCCACCCCCGCCAGCGCCGCCGTGCCCACCGGCCGTTACGTCGCGTTGGGCGACTCGTACACCGCAGGTCCGCTGATCCCCACCCAGGTCGACCTCAACTGCCTGCGGTCCAACCGCAACTACCCGTCCCTGGTGGCGGCGTCCGCCGGCTCGTCGTCGTTCGCCGACGTGAGCTGCTCCGGCGCCACCACTGACGACATCCTCTATGGCGGTAGCGGCCAACTGGGCATCACGTTGCCGCCGCAGCTCAACGCGGTCACGTCGAACACGTCGCTGGTGACGGTGCAGATCGGCGGCAACGACATCGGCTTCTCCGGCATCATCGGCGACTGTGCGGAGGCGAGCGTCAGCAGCCCGCTCGGATCTCCGTGCAAGAACCGGTACACCGCCGGAGGTGTCGACCAGTTGCAGGCGCGGATCGTCGCCGCCACGCCGAAGATCACCGCCGTACTCCAGGCGGTCCGGCAGGCCGCACCGGGCGCGCGGGTCGTGGTGCTCGGCTATCCGGCGATCCTGCCGGACAGCGGTTACGGCTGCTGGCCGGTCGTTCCGATCGCCTACCAGGACGTGCCGTACCTGCGTGGCGTCGAGAAGTCGCTCAACGCGATGCTGGCCAGCGCCGCGAGCGCCAACGGCGCCACCTACGCCGATGTCTACACCCCGTCGATCGGCCGCGACGCGTGCAAGGGCAGCGGCACCCGGTGGGTCGAGGGTCTGGTGCCGCAGAACTCGGCCGCGCCGTTCCACCCCAACGCCCGAGGTGAGCAGGGCATGGCCACCGCCCTGATTGCCAGGCTGAACAGCTGACCGGGTCGTAGACGGCCGACGAGCCCGCCCCGCCGGCAGTGGCGGGGCGGGTTTCTCGTGCGGTGCGCCGACGCGGCGCGGTGCCCAGCCTCGCTGTGCTTGAGATCGAGGAGTCCGGGGTACCGAAAGCTATGCCGAATGTGGGGCAAGTCGTCGGAGACCGTTACCGCCTGGTCGAAAGCATCGCCAGCGGCGGAATGGGTGACGTGTGGCGGGCGGTCGACGAAACCCTCGACCGCTGCGTGGCGATCAAGATGCTGCAACCTCGGTTGGTTACCGACGGCGGCTTCGGCGAGCGGTTCCGGCGCGAGGCGCGGGCCATGGCAGCCCTGCGTCACCCAGGTGTCGCCCAGGTTTACGACTACGGTGAGGTGTCCCAGTCCGGAGCGCTGGACCTCGCCTACATCGTGATGGAATGCGTGCAGGGGCAGCCCCTGTCGGAGCGGATCGCCGAGGTCGGCCGGCTGGACGTGGCCGAGACGATGTCCATCGCCGCGCAGTCCGCCCGTGCGTTGCAGGCCGCGCATGACGCCGGTGTCGTGCACCGGGACGTCAAACCCAGCAATCTGATCATCGAGCCGGACGGGCACGTCGTACTCGTCGATTTCGGTGTTGCGGTGACGCGGGAGGCGACGAGCCTGACCGGAACGAACCAGATCGTCGGCACCGCCCTGTACATGGCGCCCGAGCAGGTCGCGAAGAACGAGACCACACCGGCGATCGACATTTACGCGCTGGGGGCTGTCGTCTACCACTGCCTCGCCGGTCGGCCACCGCACGAGGGCGAGAATGCCGTCGCGGTGGCGCTGCGGCATCTCGAAGAGGAACCGTCGCCGCTGCCCGAGGACGTTCCGCCGGAGGTCCGGCGTGTGGTCGCCACCGCGATGGCCAAGGAGCCCGCCCACCGCTTTCCGACGGCAGCGGCCATGGCCAGGGCGGCGCAGACGCTCGCGGCCCCGTCTGACCACCCGCCGTCCACCGCGACCGGGGCGACCGAGGTCGGGGTGCGAACCGAGGTAACGGCCGCACGGCGGTCTGCCCTCGGCGGCACGGTGGGCCGGGCCGTCACTTCCGGGCCCAGAGCGCTCGCGGTGCTTCTCGGATCGTTTGCCGCCGCGGCTGCCGTCCTGGTGCTCGCCGATCCCATCGGGATCATGCCCGGCCCGACCGGGCGACCGTCGACGCCTCCCGTGGTGCCGCCCGCGGTGTCGCCAACGGTGCCGCCCCAGCGGGAACCGGGCCCCGGCGTCGGCGGCGGTGAACCAGCCACCCGCAGTTCTGCCGGCATGCCGGTCCGGGCGCCCGGCTCTCCGACCCCGACGCCCACCCCGGGCGAGGGGACGGTGGATCCGTCGACGCCGTCCGGTGGGAGCACTACGGATGCGCCCGGTCCCACCGCGTCCGAGAGCGCTCCTGCGGAGCCGACGAAAGCCCCGACGGCAGCCCCGACAGGCGGAACGACAGCGCCGCCGACCTCGGGGACGACGGAGAACCCAGCGGCGGACCCAACCTCGCAACCGTCGGCGGAGGAATCGACGGCCGGAGCAGAGACCGCGGTGCCGCAGGTGTAGCGGACGGCGGCAGCGGCCATGCTCTCGCAACTGGGCCGTGCCGCAAGGTCCGCCCTTTGCTCTGCACCCGCGGATGCGCCATGCAGTTGTAGGCCGGTGGTGCCTCGGCGGGTGCAGAGCAAAGGGCACGTCGAGCGGGGTCGGCCCGAGGCCGTCATGGACGCCGAGGCGGACGGGGGTTGCCTGCGACGCAGTCTGGCGTGGCGACCGAGGCCGCCACGCCAGAGGTGCGATGTGTCAGGAACCTATCGGGGTCAACTGGTGCGACAGGATATCGTCGGCCAGTTCCAGTTGCCGTTGGCCATGATCGTTACGCCGAAGTTGTTGCCGTTGCCGTTCGGCGTCGCGGTGACGGTGCCGCTGTTGCCGTTGACGGCGGCGTTCCAGCTGTTCTGAATGCTCTGGCCGCCACCGAGGCCGAGGCTGACGACCCAGTTGTTGGTGCCGCTGACCGCGACATTGAGGTTGAAACGGTCACCCCACTGCTGGCCGGCGGAGATCGTCGCGTTGCAGTTTCCGGTCCCCGGGTTGCCGGTGGGGGGCGGGGTGGTCGGGTTACCGCCGCCGCTGCCCTCCCGGACGGTGATGTCGGAGCTTCCGCTGCTCTGGTAACCCTCGGTGGCCATGACCTGGTAGCTGTGGTTGGTGCCGAGGTTCAGGCCGGCCCGGGCCCAAGCGTCGAAGTGGTTGGCGGTGGTGATGGTGCCACTCGAGCGCTTCTGCTGGCGGACGCTCCAGAACTGGTAGAACGTCTGGTTGCCGTCGATCGACGGGGCGTTGACCCGCTGGCTGCGGAGGATGTCGTAGGTGCCGCCGTCGGTGGTGACCGTGCCCATCCGCTGCGCGCCGCTGCTCGGGTTGTAGGTGCCGAAGTTCTCCACCACGTAGTACTCGATGAGCGGGTTGCGCGTCCATCCGTACAGGGCGAGGTAGGTGTTGTTGTTGCCCGGGTTGTAGCTGCCCGAGTAGGTGACCGTCCGTCGGTTGCCGGTGGCCCAACCCTTGCCGCCGACCCAGTTGTTGGTGCTCCTGTCCCAACTGCTGGTGTATCGGCCGTCGGCGCGCAGCGTCATGCTGGCGTTGCCGCTGTCCTTCCAGAACGAGAAGTAGTACCCGTTGTGCGTGCCGGTGAGGTTCGACGTGAGGGTGCGGTCGGCCTCGGCGTACGCGTTGGTGGCCGTCATCGTGCCGGCGACGGCCACGACGGCGGCGCATGCGGCGCCCAGGAGCAGCCGCATGCGGCCGCGGCCTCTCGGTTTGGTGTGGCTGGTGTCGGTCATGGAACTGTTGCCTCCTCTGACGGCTGGCGGGGGCCAGCGGCGCGGTACGCCTCGACAGGCTGCCGGTGGTCGGGTAAGGGCCACGGCGTCGTACCGCTCGGTGGTGGTGGGGCCGGTCGTCCTGCACGACGATCGGAGAAGGGGGTAGTGGTGGCTGGTGCTGACGACAATCGAGTGCCGTCGATGGCGACCGTATTAACCCAGCCGTCTACTTGTCAACAATTTTCGGAAACAGGGTGGCAACACCGCTGTCGTCACCGGAGCGGCATCCGTCCAGGTCAGTAGTCGATCAGAGTCCGGGGCGGTCACCGCGGCGTCGCAACACCTGCACACCGGTCGGGGTGGGGGTTGCCGAAAGTTCCGGAGTATTTCCGGACCAGGTGCCCCGGCCATGGCCAGCGGCGCGGGTAGACGCCCCCGTTGCCCGAGGGGTCAGCGACGCAGCAGGGCGTTGAGTCGGGCGGCCTGGCGGGTCAGGTGGTCGCGTTCGGCGAGGTTGGGGGCCTGCTGGGCAGCCTCGGCGTACAGCCGCGCCGCCGTTGCCAGGTCGCCGTCGCGCTCGTGCAGGTACGCCGCCACCGCCGTGTACCGGGGAAGCGCGTCGTCCACCGCCGCGAGCGCCTTCAGGCCGGCCCGGGGGCCGTCGGCCTCACCGACCGCCACCGCGCGGTTGAGTCGGACGACCGGGTTCCCGGTCAGGCGCGCCAGTTCGTCGTACCACTCCACGATCTGCACCCAGTCGGTCTCGGCGGCGGCCGGCGCGTCCGCGTGCAGCGCCGCGATGGCGGCCTGGGCCTGGAACTCACCGAGCTGGTCGCGGGCCAGGGCGGCCTGCAGAATCTCGACGCCCTCGGCGATCGACCGGGTGTCCCAGCGGCTGCGGTCCTGCTCGGCGAGCGGCACCAGGCTGCCGTCGGGCGCGGTCCGGGCGGCGCGCCGGGCGTGGTGCAACAGCATGAGGGCGAGCAGCCCCGCCACCTCGGGGTGGTCGATCGCGGCCGCGAGCTGCCGGGTGAGCCGGATGGCCTCGGCGGCGAGGTCCACGTCGCCGGAGTAGCCCTCGTTGAACACCAGGTAGAGGACGCGCAGCACGGTGGCGACGTCGCCGGGTCGGTCGAATCGCAGCCCGGAGACGGTGCGCTTGGCCCGGCTGATGCGCTGCGCCATGGTCGCCTCGGGCACCAGGTAGGCGTTCGCGATCTGCCGGGTGGTCAGCCCACCGACGGCGCGCAGCGTGAGCGCGACAGCGGACGACGGCGTCAGCGACGGGTGGGCGCACAGGAAGTAGAGCTGGAGTGTGTCGTCCACCGTGGGAGCGGGCCCTGGCGCCGGTTCCTCGTCGACGAGATCCTCACGCCGACGGCGAGCGGTGTCGGCTCGGGCCGCGTCGAGGAACCGTCGCCACGCCACAGTGGTCAGCCAGCCCAACGGGTCGCGCGGTGGGTCGGCCGGCCAGACCCGGACCGCCTCGACCAGGGCGTCCTGCACGGCGTCCTCGGCCGCCGCGAAGTCGATTCCGCGGCGGACGAGGATCCCGAGGACGCTCGGCGTGAGGCTGCGCAGCAGCGTCTCGTCCATCAGAACCGTCACTCAGTGATGGTGGGGGGCTCGCTCAGGAACGGGCGCAGCTCCAGCCACTCGTGGATCGGCTTCCCGCCCGCCCCGGGAGCGGCCGACAGCTCCCCGGCCAGCTCGACGGCCCGGTCGTGGCTGTCGACGTCGATCACCATCCAACCGGCGATGAGATCCTTGGTCTCGGCGAACGGGCCGTCGGTGACCGGCGGGCGGCCCTCGCCGTCGTACCGGACGAACGTCCCCTCCGGGGCGAGTGCCTGGGCGTCAACGAACTCGCCGGTGCCCTCGAGTCGGGCCGCGAAGTCGCGCATGTACTGCATGTGGGCCGAGATCTCCGCCGGCGTCCACTGGTCCATCGGCACGTCGTTCACCGTGGCCGGGGTGCCCCGGTAGTGCTTGAGCAGCAGGTACTTGGCCATCGTGATGCTCCTTGGTGCTGGCTGCGACCCATCGTGGTCACGTTCACTGCGGGGACGAAGCCGGTCGGCACTTCTCGACATCGCTGTCCGATTTTTTTCCTCCCGCAGGTTAACCTCGGGTGAATCGTCCGCCGTTGGGGTACCTCGGGGGGCGCAAAACTTGATTCGTTCCAAAATAGTGAGCTAATGTTCGTACCCGTGATGTCCGACTTCGAGGCGCAGCTGCGGGCCGTCTCGTTGCGCGTGACCCGGCCCCGGTTGGCGGTGCTCGCGGCGCTGCGCGACCACCCGCACGTCGGCACCGACGCGGTGATCGCGCTGGTCCGCGCGGATCAACCCACTGTCTCGCACCAGGCGGTGTACGACGTGCTGCGCGTGCTCACCGACGCCGGCCTGGTGCGGCGCATCCAGCCGGCCGGGGCGACCGCCCGCTACGAGTCCCGGATCGCTGACAACCACCACCATGTCGTGTGCCGCTCCTGCGGCGCCATCGCCGACGTCGACTGCGCCGTCGGTCACGCCCCCTGTCTCACCGCCTCCGGCGACCACGGTTTCACGGTCGACGAGGCGGAGGTCGTCTACTGGGGCACCTGCCCCGACTGCGCGACCGACCGCACGCCCCAGAGATCCGCAAGCTCGGAAGGAAGTACATGAGCGACACCCAGGACAACGGCCCCGTCAGTGCGCAGGGCGTGGACCAGAAGGCAGCGGCCGGCTGCCCGGTCGCGCACGACTCGGTGACCGCGCACGGCAGCGAGAGTGAGAACCCGGCGATCGACTCGCCGACCCCGAAGACCGGCGGTCGTCCGCGCACCAACCGGGACTGGTGGCCCAACCAGCTCGACCTGTCGGTGCTGCACGCCCACTCGTCCAAGGGCAACCCGCTGGGCGAGGACTTCAGCTACGCCAAGGAGTTCGCGAAGCTCGACGTCGAGGCCCTCAAGCGCGACATCGTCGAGGTGCTCACCACCTCGCAGGACTGGTGGCCGGCCGACTTCGGCCACTACGGCGGCCTGATGATCCGGATGAGCTGGCACGCCGCCGGCACGTACCGCATCGAGGACGGCCGCGGCGGCGCCGGCGACGGTGGGCAGCGGTTCGCGCCGCTCAACAGCTGGCCGGACAACGCCAACCTGGACAAGGCCCGCCGGCTGCTCTGGCCGGTCAAGCAGAAGTACGGCCAGCAGATCTCCTGGGCCGACCTGCTCGTGCTCGCCGGCAACGTCGCCCTGGAGTCGATGGGCTTCAAGACCTTCGGCTTCGGCTTCGGTCGCGAGGACGTCTGGGAGCCCGAGGAGATCTTCTGGGGCCCGGAGGACACCTGGCTGGGCGACGAGCGCTACGCCTCCGAGAAGGAGATGGCGGCCGGCGTCGGCTCGACCGAGATGGGGCTGATCTACGTCAACCCGGAGGGCCCGCGCGGTAACGCGGACCCGGCCGCGGCGGCGCACTTCATCCGCGAGACCTTCGGCCGGATGGCGATGAACGACGAGGAGACCGTCGCCCTCATCGCCGGTGGTCACACCTTCGGTAAGACCCACGGTGCCGGCGTCGCCGACAACCACGTGGGCCCGGAGCCCGAGGGCGCTCCGCTGGAGGCGCAGGGCCTGGGTTGGCTGAGCACCCACGGCAGCGGCAAGGGCGCCGACACGATCACCAGTGGTCTCGAGGTGACGTGGACCGACGTGCCGACGCAGTGGAGCAACCGCTTCTTCGAGATCCTCTTCGGCTACGAGTGGGAACTCACCACCAGCCCCGGCGGCGCGAAGCAGTGGGTCGCCAAGGACGCCGAGGCGATCATCCCGGATCCCTTCGACCCGGCGAAGAAGCACCGGCCGACGATGCTCACGACCGACCTGTCGCTGCGCGTCGACCCGGCGTACGAGAAGATCTCCCGCCGCTTCCTGGAGAACCCCGACCAGTTCGCGCTGGCCTTCGCCAAGGCGTGGTACAAGCTGCTGCACCGCGACATGGGCCCGATCGAGCGCTTCCTCGGGCCGTGGGTGGCCGAGCCGCAGCTCTGGCAGGACCCGGTGCCGGCCGTCGACCACGAGCTGGTGGGCGACGCCGACATCACCGCGCTCAAGGCGAAGGTCCTGGAGTCCGGTCTCACGATCGACCAGCTGGTCTCCACCGCCTGGGCCTCCGCCGCGAGCTTCCGGCACACCGACAAGCGCGGTGGCGCCAACGGGGCGCGCATCCGTCTCGAGCCGCAGCGCAGCTGGGAGGTCAACCAGCCCGAGCAGCTGGCGGCCGTGCTGAGCGCCCTTGAAGGCATCCAGCAGGAGTTCAACGCCGCCGGCGGGGCGAGCATCTCGCTGGCCGACCTGATCGTGCTGGCCGGTTCGGCCGCCGTCGAGAAGGCGGCGCGGGACGCCGGCGTCGAGGTGACAGTGCCGTTCCGGCCGGGCCGCACCGACGCGACCCAGGAGCAGACCGACACCGACTCCTTCCGGGTCCTCGAGCCGCGCGCCGACGGTTTCCGCAACTACCTGCGCGCCGGCGAGAAGACCCAGCCGGAGGTGCTGCTCGTCGACCGTGCCTACATGCTCAACCTGACCGCGCCCGAGATGACCGTCCTCATCGGCGGTCTGCGCTCCCTCGGCGCCAACGTCGGCGGCAGCCAGCACGGCGTGCTCACCGACCGGCCGGGCGTGCTCACCAACGACTTCTTCGCCAACCTGCTCTCCCCGGGCACCCGGTGGAGCGCGTCGAAGTCCGACGAGCACGTGTACGAGATCCGCGACCTGGCCACCGACGAGGTGAAGTGGACCGCCACCGCGGTCGACCTCATCTTCGGGTCCAACTCGCAGCTGCGTGCCCTCGCCGAGGTCTACGCCAGCCAGGACGCCCGCGACAAGTTCGTGGCCGACTTCGTGGCCGCCTGGACCAAGGTCATGGAGCTCGACCGGTTCGATCTCGCCTGACAGGTACCACCGACGAGCCCCGGCCGATCCTTCAGGGATTGGCCGGGGCTCGTCGGCCTTGCACGGCTGTGGCCAGTTGCACGCTGGCCGATCGGGGCATCGCTGGTGACTTGATACCCCCGGGGGTATAGTCGAACGCAGGAGGTGTCGATGAAGCTTCGACCGGAGATGACGTCGGATGCGCTGACCAGGCTCAAGCGGGCCCGCGGTCAGCTCAACGCGGTTATCGAGATGATGGAGAGCGGTCAGGACTGCCGTGAGGCGCTGACCCAACTCGCCGCGGTGTCCAAGGCGATCGACCGAGCGGGTTTCAAGATCATTGCTTCGGGGATGCGGCACTGTGGCGCCGCGCGCGAACGTGGCGAGGAGCCGGAGATGACCGAGGAGGAGCTGGAGAAGCTCTTCCTGGCCCTCGCCTGAGGCGGCGCCAGGCCACCCACGCCGTAGCCGCGGCGTGGGTGGGTGTTGGTGGCAACGTAAGTGGAAAGACCGCACCACTGTGCCATTTGCATACCCCCCCGGGTATGAGAAGTTTGTCAAACTTGAAGGAGTGGACATGCCAGTTGAGGTTTCCGTCGTTGAGACGTCATCCCTCGGCGATCGCAGCTACCTCGCCTCCGACGGGCGGGTGGCGATCGTGGTCGACCCCCAGCGCGACATCGACCGCGTGATGTACCTCGCGGGGGCATTGGGCGTCCGCATCACCCACGTCCTGGAAACGCACGTCCACAACGACTACGTCTCCGGAGGGCTGGACCTTGCCCGGATCACCGGCGCCCACTATCTGGTGGCCGCTGCCGACGAGGTCCGATTCGAGCGGACGCCGATCTCCGACGGCGACCAGGTGACTGTCTCCGACTCGCTACGACTGCGGGTGATCGGTACGCCCGGTCACACCTTCCACCACCTGTCGTACGTGCTGGATGAGGCCAGCGACAGCGATTGGCGGCCGGTCGGTGTCTTCACCGGCGGATCACTGCTCTTCGGCACGACGGGCCGCACCGACCTGCTGGGCAAGCAGTTCGCTCACGAGTTGGCCCACCACCAGCACGCCTCGGCGAGGCGGCTGGCGGATCTGCTGCCCGACGGGGCCGAGGTGTGGCCGACGCACGGGTTCGGCAGCTTCTGCTCAGCCAGTCAATCGGACGCCCCGGAGTCGACGATCGGCCGGGAGAAGGCGAAGAATCAGGTCCTGCGGCTTGCCGCGGACGACTTCGTCACGGAGACCCTCGCCGGTCTGGACGCCTACCCGGCGTACTACGCCCACATGGGCGTGGAGAACTTCGCCGGACCGGCCCCGGTCGACCTCACCCCGGTGAGCCGCGCCGATGCGGCCGAACTGCGCGAGCGGATGGCTGACGGGCAGTGGGTGGTGGACCTGAGGCACCGTAAGGCATATGCCGCCTTGCACCTGGCCGGCACGGTCAGCCTCGGCCTGGACGGCCCGATGTCCACCTGGCTCGGTTGGCTGATCGACTGGGGGGTGCCGATCACCCTGCTCGCCGAGACCCCGGGACAGGTCGCCGACGCCCAGCGTGAGCTGGTCCGGATCGGCATCGACCGTCCGGCCGCGCAGCTGACCGGTGAGGTGGAGCGGTGGGCAGCCGAGCCCGGCCAGCTGCGAGAACTGCGGATGACTGACTTCAAGGCCCTCGCGGCAGCCCGCGCGGGGCACCTCCCTGCCGGCCTTCCCGCCGCGGACGTGGTCCTCGACGTGCGCATGACCAACGAGTGGCGGAGCAGCCACATCGACGGTGCCCTGCACATCCCGCTGCCTGAACTGCCCATGCGGCTGGGCGAGGTGCCGGTCGGCGCCGTCTGGGTGCACTGCGGCTCCGGCTACCGGGCCACCGCGGCGGCGTCGCTGCTGGCGAACGCCGGCCGCGAGGTGGTCGTCATCGACGACACGTTCGGCCGGGCCGAGCGCGCCGGCGTGGCGATGGCCACCGACGCCTGATCCGAACAGGACCGACCACCGGCCGGCGCCGTGCAGGTGTCGGTCGGATACCCCCTGCCATGTGTGTTGCGACCTGCCCGTGAAAGAGGAGAAATGAGCCCTTCCGAGACCGCCCGCCCCGCCACCATCGATGCCACCGGGCTGCGGGAACTGATCGACTCCGGCCACGCGCCGCGCCTGCTGGACGTGCGTACCCCGGCGGAGTTCGAGACGTCGCACATCCCCGGCTCCTACAACGTGCCGCTCGACCTGCTCAAGGAGCATCGCGAAGAGCTGCGCCGCCACCTGGACGAGGACGTCGTGCTGGTCTGTCGATCCGGTGCCCGCGCCACTCAGGCCGAGCAGACCCTGGCCGGGGTCGGTCTGCCGAACCTGAAGGTCCTCGACGGCGGCATCATGGCCTGGCAGGCGGCCAACGCGCCGATCAGGCAAGGTGCCCCCCGGTGGGACCTCGAACGCCAGGTCCGCCTCGTCGCCGGCTCGATCGTGTTGGTCAGCGTCCTCGGCTCGGTGTTCGTGCCGCAGCTGAAGTGGGTGGCCGGATTCATCGGCGCCGGCCTCACCTTCGCCGCTGTCACCAACACCTGCGCCATGGGCATGGTGCTCGGCAGACTGCCGTACAACCGGGGCGCCAACTGTGACCTGGACACCATCGTCGGCCAGTTGCGTGGCAGCATCGGTGAACGCGCATGACACCGTCCCTGGCGCTGACCGTCGGGCTGGCCGTGCTGATCGGCGTCAGCCTCGGGCTACTCGGCGGCGGCGGATCGATCCTCGCCGTGCCGCTGCTGGTCTACGTCGCCGACCTGCCCACGAAAGAGGCCATCGCGACCTCGCTGCTCGTTGTCGGCGCCACCAGCGTGGTGGGCGTCCTGCCGCATGCTCGGGCCAACCGGGTGCGCTGGCGTACCGGCCTGATCTTCGGTTTCGCCGGCATGATCGGTGCCTACATCGGCGGACGCCTGGCCGGGTTCATCCCGGCGGCGTTTCTGCTCAGCGGGTTCGCCGTGATGATGCTGGCCACCGCGGTCACGATGATTCGCGGTCGGCGCGACACCAAGGGCAGGGCAGTGCCGCACGAACTGCCGATGCTGCGGGTGATCCTCGACGGTCTGGTGGTCGGACTGGTGACCGGCCTGGTCGGTGCCGGCGGCGGCTTCCTGGTGGTGCCCGCCCTGGCCCTGCTCGGTGGCCTGCCGATGCCGGTCGCGGTCGGAACCTCGCTGGTGGTCATCGCGATGAAGTCGTTCGCCGGCCTCGCCGGCTACCTGCCCAGCGTAAGCATTGACTGGAACCTCGCGGCAGCGGTCACCGTCGCCGCCGTCGTCGGCAGCGTTGCCGGCGGGCGGCTCGCCGGTCGGATCCCCGCCGACGTCCTGCGCAAGTCGTTCGGCTGGTTCGTCGTGGTGATGGGCGTCCTCGTCCTCGTCCAGCAACTGCCCACGGAACTGCGGACCGACCCGCTGCTGTGGACCGGCATCGGTGTCCTCGCAGCGATCTCCGTCGCGCTGACCGTGCGGAAGGGCCGGAGCAAGGTGCTGACGCAGGGTGAGCCGGCCAGCCGCTGAGGTCTCGCCCGGCGCCATCACGGTCCACCTCGATGTCACCTGGATGACATTTCCTGTCTAGCGAATCCCATAGATGAATTTTTTATCCACTTGATCAGCTGGCGAACGGGCCCGTTCATGGCAAGGTGTTGATCTGCCCGGGCGGCGGGCGCGGACCTAGTCACGCGGGAGTCAACGTGGGCCATCCCAACCTGCAGGCCGAGGACGTGGACCAGCACGCCGGAGGCCCTGCGATACCCCGGCAGCGGGGGGTCCCCACCCGGGCGCCCGGAGCGGGCCCCGCCGACACCGACACCGCCTGGCGGCCGCTGCGGATCGCGATGATCGGCCAGAAGGGGATACCGGCGACCTACGGCGGCATCGAACGGCACGTGGAGGAGATGGCCAGCCGCCTCGCCAGCTACGGCCACGAGGTCACCGTCTACTGCCGACGGAGCTACGGGGAGACACCCGCCGACGGCTACCGGGGCGTACGGCTGCGCCAGACCCACACCATCGCGAGCAAGCACCTCGACGCCATCGTGCACGCGGCGACCTCGACCATGGCGGCGATGGCCGCGCGGCCAGACATCGTGCACTACCACGGGCTCGGGCCGGCCCTGGTCGCCCCACTCCCGCGTGCCCTGTCCCGGGCGCGCGTGGTGCTGACCGTGCACGGGCTGGACAACCAGCGGGGCAAGTGGGGGCTCGCCGCGCGGGCGGTGCTGGGCAGCGCCCACTGGTTCAGCGGGTACGTCCCGCACCAGCGGGTGGCGGTCTCCCAGGGGCTCGCCGCCCACTACGGCGCCCGGTTCGGCCGCCCGACGACCTACATCCCGAACGGTGTGAACCCGGCCCGACCGGCGCGGACCCGTCAGCTCCAGGACCGGTTCGGGCTGACCCCCGGTGGCTACCTGCTGCTGGTCGGTCGGCTGGTGCCGGAGAAGGCGGCCGACCTGCTGATCCGGGCCTTCCGCCGGACCGAGACCCCGATGCGCCTGGCGATCGTCGGCGGGTCGTCGTTCACCGACGACTTCGTGGACCGGCTGCGCCGGGAAGCCGGGGCGGACGACCGGATCGTCTTCACCGGGTTCGCCTACGGTGACCTGCTCGCGGAGCTGTACGCCGGTGCCGCCGGCTTCGTCCAACCGTCCCGGTTGGAGGGCCTGCCGTTGACGTTGCTGGAGGCGGCCGCGTACGGGCTGCCGGTGGTCGCCAGCGACATCGCGCCGCACGTCGAGGTGCTCAAGTCCGACGCCGCCGGCGGGCGGTTGTTCCGCGACGGCGACGAGGACGACCTGGTCCGGGTGTTGACGTCGCTGCTCGCCGACCTGCCGGCCGAACGGGCCGGTGCGGTGGCACTGGGCGAACGGATCACCAGCAGGTACAGCTGGGACACCGCCGCCCGCGAGTTGGAGCAGCTCTATCTCCGGCTGGCTCCGGAGCCGGGCCGCCGGGCCAGGGCACGACCCGCGCGGGCCGCCGACTGACCGGACGGCGTTGGCCGGGGGAGTCGGATCAGCCCCGCGGGGGACGGAGCAGTCGGCGCAACGGCCACTTCTGCCGTCGAGGTGACAGGACTAGATTGAACCGATCTTGTGCCGGGAGGACATCGGTTGGCCGCGCCCGGCAGCGGCCGGGCAGCGCCGATTCAGTTCAGTGGGATCAGTGGAACAACACACGCAGCAGGTCACTCCGCTCATGACCAGGCGGCTCGACCCGACCCGCCTGCTCACCGGCGGCGCGGCGCTGGCCGCCGCGGTGGTGGCGGTGGTCGCGGGTGTCTCCATGGCGGCCGGTGACCGCAGGGGCCTGGTGCTACCACTCGCGGCTGTCGCGGGGATCGCGGTGGCCGTCCTCGCGCTGACCCGGTTCGCCGGGTACGTGCTGCTGATGCTCGCGGTGCGCTCGTGCGTCGACCTGTTCAAGCTGACCGGCCCGAGCGCCGGCCAGGCCGACTCCGCCGGAACGGCCCGGGCGGTGGACCCCTCCACCCTGCTCGCCGTGCTGTTCCTCCTCGCCGCCGGGCTCTGGCTGGCCGCACAGCTCAGCCGGCACGGGCGGCTGCGCGGCTCCCCGCTGAGCTGGGCCATGCTGCTCGTCGGGGCCAGCAGCGTGGTCAGCGCCCTCGGTGCCAGCCGGCCGGCGAACAGCCTGTTGGAGGCGCTGCGGATCCTCACCGTGGTAGTGATGTTCGTGGTGCTGGAACAGCTCATGCCGGACACCGCGGCGATCCGTCGGGTCCTGCTCGCCTGCTACGCCTCGCTGGTGCTGGCGCTGGGCTACACCGTGGTGCTGTCGCTGCTCGGCAACCCGCCGGCCGAGGTGAAGGGCGACTTCACCCGGATCAGCGGCACGTTCAGCCAGTCGACCACGTTCGGCCGCTACCTGATGTTCATGGTGATCTTCGGGTTCGCGGTGTACCGCTTCCTGGATCGTCGACTGCGGGTGTCCCTCGGGGTGCTGCTCGCGCTCTCGCTGCTGTTCCTGCTGCTCACCAACACCCGCAGCGCCCTGCTCGGCGCGGCGATCGGCCTGGTGGTGGTCGCGGCGCTGCACCGCAGCAGGCGGATGCTGGTCACCCTCTGCCTGGTGGCGGTCGCCGGGGTGGCACTGGTGCCCGCCGTCGGCGAACGCTTCGCCCAACTCGGTACGTCCCGCGCTGTCGGCGGAGACCCGACCGGAAACACCCTGGCCTGGCGGATCGGCTATTGGACCGAGATCGTCACGCTCGCCGAGCGGAACCCGGTGACCGGCATCGGGCCGAACATGACCCAGCGTGAGACCGACGAGGCGAAGAAGCCGCACAACGACTTCCTGCGGGCGTACGTGGAGACCGGACTGCTCGGTCTCGGGGCGTACCTGCTGATGCTGTTCGCCTTCCTGCACACCGCCCGGACCGCGCTGCGGCGCGCGCCTCCGGGCAGCTTCGAGCGCGGCGTCGCGGTCGGGTTCACCGGCTGCGCCGCCGCGTTCGTGGCGGTCAGCGCCGCCTCCAACGTCATTTCCAACGTGGTCACCCTCTGGTACTTCGTCGCGTTCGCCGCGGCGGCCAGCGTGATCGCCCGCCAACCGGCTCCGAACCTGACCGGCGAGCAGCCACGAGGCACGTCCGTCCCGGTTTGACTGAACGACAGCATTGGGGAAAAAGTGGAGATCGTCGACTACCTGCGGGTCGCCCGGCGGCGCCTCTGGGTACTCGTGGGGGTGCCGGTGCTCGCCACCGGCGCCGCGGCCGCCATCGTCCTGTTCGCGCCGCAGCAGTTCAGCGGGACCGCGTACGTGGCGGCGCCGGCCCTGGTGGGCGGCGCGGCCGGGACGCAGTACACCGGTACGCAGGCGGCGAACCAGTTCGTCGCGGCGTTCGGCGCGGCGGTCACCTCGCCCCGCGTCCTCGCCGACGTGGCCACTGACACCGGGGTGCCGCCGGAGCGGTTGCGTGACGGGCTCGCCATCACCCAGGTCGGCGCGAGCAGCCAACTGGAGGTGACGTACACCGCCGGCGACCGGGCGACTGTCGCGCCGGTGCTGACCGCGACCACCACCCGGGCGTTGGCCTTCCTCTTCTCCTCCCAGGTCGGCATCGCCACCGGTGAGGTCGAGGCGGCCAACGCCGACGTCACAGCGGCGACCAAGGCGATCGGTGAGTGGGAGAAGGCGAACAAGGTCTCCCAGCCGGACCGGATCTACCAGGCCACGCTGGGTGAGCTGACCAGCCTGCGCCAGCAGCAGCTCTCCATGCAGGCGGTCGGCAACGGCCGGGGTGTCGACGCGGCGACCGCCGCGATCACCGCCGCCCAGAAGAAGCTCGACGAGCTGGGGCCGAAGCTCCCCGACTACCAGGCCCTGCTCGCCCAGCGGGACGCGGCGACCAACGCCCTGTCCCAGGCGCGGGAGGGGTTGCAGGCGGCACGGGCGCAGGCCCAGGCCGCCGACCCGGCGCAGGTGACCAGCATCGGCGAGGCGCACCAGGTGAGCCGGATGACGGAGCTGGTGCGCACCGCCCTGCCGGTGGGCGGGGCGGGTCTGCTGCTCGGGGTGCTGCTGGTGGGCGTACTCGAACTGCTCTCCCGGGGTCGTGCCGCCGCCCGGCCGGTGGCCCCGGCGGTGACCACCGCGGCCCCCTCGGTGCCGGCGGAGACCGTGACCGCGGCACGGCCGTGAACCTCGGAGAACGGGCCGCCGGGTGCGCGAGGTGACCGGCCGGTCGCCGGCCGCGCCGGAGGCCGGCGACCAGCAGGTACGGGGCATGGCCCGCGGCGGTGTGCTGAACCTGGGCGGCGCCGTGCTCAGCCAGGTGGCGCTCTTCCTGGTCATGCTGTTGCTGGCCCGGGTCCTGGGTGTCCGCGAACTCGGCCGGTACGCCCAGGTCTACGCCGTGCTGTCGCTGCTGGGGCTGCTCTCGCTCTCCGGTTTCCGGGCCGGGCTGACCCGGTTCGTGGCGGTGCACCTCGCCGACGACGACCCGGCCGCCCTCCGGGGCGCGATCCGGCTCGGGCTCGGCATCTCGGCCGTGGCGTCCACAGTGATCGCCCTCGGTCTGGCGGTCGGCGCGCCGTGGCTCGCCGACGCCCTGCACGACCCGCAGCTCACCACCGGGCTGCGGCTGGCGGCGCTCTGCCTGCCCGCCGCCACCGTCTGCGAGGCCGCGCTCGCGGCCACCCGGGGGTGGCGCACGCAACGGGCCTACGCGCTCATCGGCCAGGTCTACGAGCCGGCCGCCCGGCTGGCGCTCACCGCGTTGGCGCTCGCCCTCGGGGCGGGCCTGACCGGCGCGTTCTGGGCGTTGGTGGCGGCGAGCTGGAGCGCGGCCGGGCTCGCCCTCGTGGCGCTCGCCCGGATGGTGCGCCGGGTGCCCGCCGCCCGGCCCGCGTACCGGCCGGGCGAGCTGTTCCGGTTCTCCACGGTCAGCTGGGTCTCCTCGCTGTCATCCACCGGGCTGATCTGGGTGGACGCGCTGCTGCTCGGCTTCTTCGACTACGGTCCCGAGGCGATCGGCGTCTACCACGTGGCGACCCGGCTGGTCACGATCGCGGTGTTCGTGCTGGCACCGGTGAACGCCTCGTTCGGTCCGCACCTGGCGCACCTCTACCACCAGGGTCGGCTGGACGAGGTACGCCGGATCTACCGGGTCGCCACCGGCTGGGTGCTCCGGCTGTCGCTGCCGGCCTTCGTGGCGTTGCTGGTCTTCCCGGAGCAGTTGCTGCGCCTGGTCGGCGGGCCCGGTCTGGCCGGCGGTGCGGCGGTGACAGTGGTGCTGGCGCTCGGCCAACTCGTGAACGCCGCCACCGGGCCCTGCGGCACGCTGCTGAACATGTCCGGCCGGGTCTCGGTCAACATGGTGGACAACCTCGCCGCCCTGCTGCTCAACGTCCTGCTCAACCTCTGGCTCATCCCGGCGTACGGCATCCTCGGCGCGGCGGTGGCCTGGGCGGTGTCGTTGGCGGCGGTGAACGTCGCCCGGGTCTGGCAGGTGCGCGCGCAGGTGCACACCGTGCCGGTGACGGCGGGCATGGTCAAGGGCCTGGTCGCGGCGTTGGTCGCGATGGGCGTCGGGTTCGGTGTGCGGTGGTTGGTCGGGGGCGGGACCGCGCAACTCGCGGCCGGTCTGGCCGCGATCGGGGTGGCGTACCTCGCCGTGGTGTTTGCCCTCGGGCTCAGTCGGGAGGACGTCATGGTGTTGCGCTCGGTGACCCGCCGAGGTGGTCGACGCGCCCCGGCCGGCCCCGCCGGCCCCGCCGACGGTGCCGACGTGGGCGCCGGCCGTCCCGTGGTCCGCTCGTGACCGGCGTCGTGCGGCGCCAGGTCACCGACCGGCTGCGCCGGGGGCTACGCGGGGCGCGGGCCTGGGGGCGCGCGGCCCGGCCGGGAGAGCCCGGCCCGTTGCCCGACTTCCTGGTGATCGGTGGGCAGCGCTGTGGCACCACGTCGCTGTACCACCACCTCGCGGCGCATCCCCAGGTCCGGGTGGCCAGCGGCAAGGAGTTGCAGTACTTCAGCGTCCACCATGGTCGGGGCGTGCGGTGGTACCGGGGGCACTTCCCGCGCCTCGCCCCGGGCGAGCGTACGTTCGAGGCGAGCCCCTACTACCTTTTCCACCCGAGCGTGCCGGCCCGGGTCGCGGCGACCCTGCCGCAGGCCCGCTTCGTCGCACTGTTGCGTGACCCGGTGCAGCGGGCGTACTCGCACTACCTGCACACCCGCTCGTACGGCGCCGAGCCGCTCTCCTTCGCCGACGCCCTCGACGCGGAGGAGGAGCGGCTGGCCCGGGCGACGCGGGGCGGCCCGGACAGCCCCGCCGCGCACCGGGCGTTGCGTAATTACTCGTACGCCGCCCGGGGTCGTTACGCCGAGCAGCTGGAACTGTGGTTCGCGCATGTCCCCCGGGAGCGGATCCACCTGGCCCGCACCGAGGACCTGCACGCCGACCCGGCCGGCACGTACGCCGACATCCTGCGCTTCCTCGGCCTGCCGGCCTTCCTTCCCGAGGCGTTCACCCGGCACACCCGTCGCGTCGACCACGGCCCCTCGCAGCTCACGCCGGAGCTGCGGGACCGGCTGAGCGAGCACTTCGCGCCGCACAACGAGCGCTTGGCCACGCTGCTCGGCTGGCCCGACCCCTAGCAGCTCCCGCATGTGCCCGACCCGATCTGCTGCGACAGCTAGGAATCGCGGTGCGCTCCTTCCTGGCAATTAAGTTGCCCTTTCCGGAACGTGCAGAGCGGCTCATTCGCTCGTGCCGGATCAGCGCGCTATATCACCAGGGTGTCGAACCGGCCTTCCCGACGGCGGATGTGCCCACGCCATCCCGCGAGCAGTGCGATGAAAGTCCAGCCGATGCCACCGAGGGCCAGCGACCCCAGGTTGCCGCTGGAGTCGACCCGATCGGCCGCCTCGAGCGCGATCACCCCGTCTGGGTCGGTGAGTACGGTCAAGGTGTCGCCGATTTGGTAGCCGGGGTTGCTGCCCTGATAGGTCAGTGGCTCGTCGAGCCGACCATCGTCGCCCCGGAGCGCGAAAGTGTGCCGCTTACCGGCGACCTCGGCGTCGACGATGGTTACCTCCTGGCGGACGCCGCGCTGCTCCAGCGCCAGGTCGGGGGCGAGTCCCACCGATCCCACGAGTACGAACAGGGCGGGAAGGAACGCGAGCAGGGACAGCCACATCGCTCGGTGCAGCACACGTACGACGACCATGAAGACCAGGCAGAAGGCGAGTCCCGTCACGATTGAAACGGCCTTCGACCCGACCGTGGCGTACGCGATGGCGGTGTTCAGCCCGATGAAAGCCAGGCCGAGCAGCACCACCAGCGCCGTCCTTCTGACCGACTTGCCCGCCGTCCAGGCTCCCGCCCACGGGACGGAACCGGTCGGCGGCGCCCCGGCCGGGCCGAATCCGGCGGGAGCCTTTCCGGTGAATCGCTGGTCGCCTGGCCACCCGGGGGCGGGCTGGATCCGCCCCGGTGGTGTGGGTTCGGTAGGCACGGCCAAGATCGTAACAAGGGCTGACACCCCAACCTGAACGTGCGGAGGAGCGTCGTTGAGTCCCGTGATCGGCGAGCAGGCGCGATCAGGTGGTGGACGCCACGAGGTGAACGGAGAGGACCCACTCGGCAGCACACCGCGAGGCCCCAGTGCGCCCTCGCATTGATCAAGGGGGTTAAGTTGCTTACTGTCGACGGACAGCTCCGCAGCCTTCGAATGGTCGCGACCCCTAAACCCAGGTCTGGGCCTGATCGGCGCTGGCCGGTCACCCCCTTGAAGGAGACGACGTTGGGAAGAAGCGGCCTGCGGTGGTCGATACCGATCATCGCGTTCGTACTGGCCCTGACCTCGTTGACGGGCTGCGCCATCGACAAGGGCTCGGCACTCGCCGCGGACTTCGAGGAAGAGTGGGCCGGCACCCCGGACGTCGTCAAAATCGACACCACCGACAACAACACGCTGCCCTTCCTCGGAACGGCGAGTGGCGTGCTGATTCTCAAGGACGGCACCTCGGCCGACCGCGTGACCGAGCTGGCGAACGAGCTGGGGAAGTACGTCGCCGGTCACGACAACACCACCGGCCGGATCACGGCGGACGGCATCACCTTCACCGTTGTCGCGAACAAGACCCGCGCCGGCAAGGTACTGGCGCTGTGGCACTCACTGACGGACGACGATCGGGTAGTGAACGGCGACATCAAGGATGCGCCCTGGAAAGAAAAGACCGACCGCTGGGAGATCAAGGTCACCGCGGTCAATCAGGCCGGCGCGATGGCGGTGTTCAAGGACATGATGGCAGACGGCGACCAGCACCAGCCACTCTCGAGAGTGACCTCGCTGGAGGTCAGCACGGAGCGCGGCGTGCGGCCCTCGCTCCGCGTCGAGACCGATTTCAACGACGGTTTTCCCGCCGAGGCGATCGCCGCGTACGACGCGGTGGTCGCTCGGTACCGCGTCGTCGGCGCGACTCTGCGACGTGGTCAGGCGACAGGACCGGCGGTGAGCATCGTCGTGGCGGACAGCGCGGATCTGGACCGTGCCGGCGAACTCGCCAGGACGGCGGCACCGACCCTCGGTGCCACCATCAAGATCACCAGCGACGTCGGCGACTGACCTGGCCGGGGACGCCCGAACCGGTGCGCGAATCGCGCCAGCAGATCATCCAGACGTGGCTAGCGCACGGCGGCGAGGATCCGGTCCACCGGCTGGTCGGCGCGGAGCAGGACGGGAACGTCGGTCACCGTCGTGCCGCCGCCCGCAGCGCCCAGCGGGGAACCCACCGCCCCGGTCCGTCCGCCCGGTGTGGCCGGCACTGTCACCGGCGTGTTCGACGCCGACCAGAGCACCAGCGTGCTCGACCCGCCCCGGACGAACGCGACCCCGTGCAGTCTGCCGACCACCGGGGCGGGCAGCGGGGTGACTGTGGCGTCCCGGGCCGCGTCGGCCAGGGCGGCCAGCATCCGGCCGGCGTCCCGTTCGGCGCCGTCCGGGTCGAGCAGGCCGTAGCGGACCTCGCTGCCGGCGGCGTTGTTCGGGTTGTACGCCAACGGCAGCCAACTGATCTCGCCGATCCCGCCGGCGACCAGCAGGGTGACCGTCTTGACCATCTCCGCCGCCCGGCTGGCCGGGTCACCGTCGCCGTCGCGCCAGAACTGCCCGACCTCCCACGCCTGGATCGGCACACCCTGCGGTGTGGTGGCGCGCAGGTAGTCCAGCAGCGGGGGCACCCCGTTGAAGTGCTCGTAGAAGTGCACCTGACGGACGTCGACGGTGCGGTCGGTCAGCAGCGACTCGGTCACCGCCAGGAAGCGCAGGCTGCGGGTGTTGGTCTCGGTGCCGAGTGCCCGGCGTAGTTGCGCCTCCCCGGTCACCGCCGGGATCTGCTGCCCCCGGGTGCCGACCCGACGCTGGAAGTACGCCTGGTAGGCGGCGATGGCCTCGGGCATCCGACCGGCGCGCACCAGCCGGTCGGCGACACCCATGCCGTACGCGACGCTGCTGATGCCGGAGTCGACCACCCGCGCCTTCGGGTCGGTCGCGCGGATCGTCTCGGCGGCGGCCCGGACCAGCCGGGCGTACTCCTCGGGGCTGCCGGCCCAGTAGCTCGGCGCGTTGACCTCGTTCTCGATGGCGTACTCCCGCACCCCGTACGGGCCGTAGCGTTGCACCACCGAGCGGACGAACCGCTGGTATGCGCCGAGGTCGGTGGGCATCGCCGACTCGGTCTTGTTCGCCGCGCCCCGGGTGTAGCGGGCGGTGCCACCGGTCGCCCAGCACACGCCCGTGCGGATCTTGAGATGCAGCGTGATGCCCAGCTCCCGGCTGCGCGAGGCGATCTCGTCCAGCCCGGCCCAGTCGGCCTGCCCCGAGGTCCGTTCGATCTCGCACCAGGAAATCTCCTCGTACGTCGCCGAACCGGCGAGCCGGCGCAGGTACGGCTCGAACTGCTGGTACCGCGACCAGTCCCAGTGCGCGCCGAACGGGTTGCTCACCCCGTGGGCGGTGCTGGTGGTGCCGGGTGCCGCCGTCGTGGAGGGGGTGGCGGCCGGCGGCGGATCGTCGCCGCCGGCGGTGCAGCCGGCGGTGAGCAGGAGCGTGACGGCGACGGCGGTGGCGACCGCGCGCAGCCGGCCCGGGCGGGTCACCGGTAGCCCAGCGCGCGCAGGGTCGGACCGGAGAAGATCCGGACCAGCAGGCGGAGAAACGGGTCGAGTTCGCGGCGGTAGCTGCCCACCCGGGAACCGTAGATCGGCGCGGTGTCGCCCACCGCCGCGCGTCGTCGCTCCGCCTCGGTGGTGTACTTCTGGGCCACGTCGTGCTGCTTGCTGTCGTAGTCGAGGATGCCGTCCTCCCACGGCTCGCCGAGGAACTCGAAGAGACCCCGCATCGCCTTCTCCGGCTCGCTGACCGCCTGCTCGTACCGCAGCTCGTAGTAGCGGTCCGCCGGCAGGGTGGCGCCGACGGCCCGCGCGGCGCGGATGTAGCGCGGCCACTTCACCACGCACTTCACGGCGGACCAGTAGCCGAAGCGTTTGCGGTGCGAGACCACCACGTCGCGTCCGTCCCGGATGAGGTGCACGATCTGGGCGTCCGGGAAGACCTCGGTGACGAAGTCGAGCGACATCGCGTACAGCGGGGTCTTGTCGGCCCACCGGGTCTTGCCCCGCGCGGCGGCGTAGTCGGCGTGTACACCGCCGAAGAAGTCCCGGATCCGGCGCAGCCAGTCCTCGCGCGGAAAACCGAAGCGGGCCAGTCGTTCCCAGTCCCGGCCGACGATCCGTCGCAGGTCCGGCAGGAACCGGGTCTCCGGGCCGCAGCTGATCCGCGAGTGCGAGTCCAGGACGAGGCGCACCATGGTGGTGCCCGACCGCTGACAGCCGACCAGGAAGATCGGCGCGGTACGGGTTCCGGTCTCAGCCACTGTCGACCGCCTTCGTCGTCTCGGATCGGGCGTCGGCCGCGGCGCTGTCGAGCCGGTCGGTCAGCTGGTCGCAGCGGGCCCGGACGCCCGTGTCGATCGGTAACCGTCGGTGACCTGCCGCGCCGTGCGACGCGCGTGGGGCGATGTGCGCGTGCAGCCGGGGATGGTAGGGAAAGTCGAGGAAGGCGCAGAGCCGTCGCAGCTGTGCGGCGGGCTCCGCGACGAGGCTGTCGTAGCGGCAGAGCAGCACGTCGGCCCGCCGGTCCAGGCCGAGCTGGAAGAACAGCGAGTTGCGGACGTACCAGAACAGCGCCGCGCCGCTGTGCGGATCCAACCGCTGCGGGTCGTGGGCCCGGATCAGCTCGATGGTGTCGGCGTCGAGGCGCTGCCCCTGCCACCGGCGGCCGATGCTTCCGTCGGCGATCGCGCGCAGGGCCCGCAGGTTCGCGTCACCGAACTTGGCGACCTCGGAGCGGGCCCGGTCGTCGACGTCGCGGTAGACCCAGAGCGCCCGGCCGGGTGTCAGCCCCGGCAGGGCCAGCAGCTCGTCCACGCGGTGGCTCTCGCAGAGCGGCTTGACCAGGACGTACGCGTGCCGGCTGCGGTGGAGGGTGGCGGTCAGCACCGGGTCCGGGCGCAGTTGGAAGCGGTGGAAGACGGTGCTGTCGTTCTCGTTGCGGACCTCGACCTCGGGGGCGGCGTCCAGGCCCCGGACCAGCATGTTCGTGCCGGAGCGTTGCAGACCGACCAGGTAGACCGGCATCGCCGAGCCAGGGCTTCGGCCGGCCCGCCGCCGCCAGCGTCGCTTCGCCAGGGCGGTGCCGATCCGGTCGACCGGGTTGAGGCGGTCCTCCTCGATCAGCCGTCCAATCCCCTCGGTACGCGCCCAGCGCAGATGCCGCCGGACCCGCCGCGCGGTGTACGCGAGCGCGGAGACCTCGTCGTCGGCTGCCACGGTCCTCCTCGTCGGACACCGGCCCGGCCCTGCACCAGAGCGGGTGCGACCGGCGGCAGCCAGGCTATCGGGAGATCATGGCGGGAGGCCAGGCCGCGGACCGCACGGGCAGACGAAGATCACCCGTTCAGCCACATGCCAAACGTGAGCTGGACTCGTCGACCCGCCCTGCATACCGTGGGGCCTGGCCGGGGCGGGCAGACCCCGGTCATCACCTCCGGGCCCGGTTCGCCCGATCGATGTGAGCAGGGCGAGTCGATGCGCGTGCTGCATGTGAACAAGTTCCTCTACCGCCGTGGCGGCGCGGAGGGGTATCTGCTCGATCTCGCCGACCTGCAACGGGCTGCCGGCGACACTGTCGCCTACTTCGGCATGAGCCACCCGGAGAACGAGTCGCCGCTGCCGTACGCCGCGCGGTTCCCGTCCGAAGTGGAGTTGGAGCCGGCGCCGAGCGGAGTGCGGCCCCGCGCGGTGGCCGTCGGCCGGATGCTGTGGTCACCGACGAGCCGCCGCGGGCTGACCCGGGTGATCGACGACTTTCGGCCGGACGTGCTGCACCTGCACAACATCTACCACCAGCTCTCCCCGTCGGTGCTCGCCGCGGCCCGCGCCGCCGGTGTGCCGTGCGTGCTGACCATGCACGACTACAAGCTCGCCTGCCCGAGCTACCAACTGCTGGACCGGGGCCGCCCCTGCCAGGCGTGCGTCACCGGTGGCCCGTTGCAGGCGGCCCGTCGCCGCTGCAAGGACGGATCGCTGTCACGCAGTGGCCTGCTCGCCGTCGAGTCCTGGTTGCACAGGCAGTTCGACGCGTACGACCCGGTGCAGCTCTTCGTGAGCCCGAGCGGGTTCCTGGCCGACGTGATGCGCCGCGCCGGCGTCTACCCGGACCGGTTGCGGGTGGTCAACCACTTCGTCGACCTGACCGGCGTCGCGGCCAAGCAGACGCCCGGCGGTGGTGTCGTCTTCGCCGGGCGGCTGGCTCCGGAGAAGGGTGTCGACGTGCTGATCGAGGCGGCCGGCGCGCTCCCGGACGGGGTCAGCGTGGACGTCGCCGGAGACGGCCCGGCCCGGCCGGAGTTGGAGGCGCTCGCCGCGCGGCGGGTGCCCGGCCGGGTCCGGTTCCACGGCCGCCTCGACAAGCCGCGCCTGCACGAGCTGATCCGGTCGGCGGCGGTGGTCGCCGTTCCGTCCCGATGGAACGAGAACCAGCCGATGGCGGTGCTGGAGGCGTTCGCCTGCGGTGTGCCCGTGGTCACCACCGACCTGGGCGGGCTTCCCGAGCTGGTCCAGCCCGAGGTGGATGGCCACGTCGTCGCCGCCGACGCGCCGACGGCCCTCGGCGACGCGCTCAACGACCTGCTGGCCGACCCGGAGCGGGCGTACCGGATGGGCCGGGCCGGCCGGGCGAAGATCGCGGCCCAGTTCGCCCCGGACCAGCACCTGGACCGCATCCGTGGGCTGTACGCGGAGGCCGCCGAGGCGCTGCCGTCGCGGCGGCGGGCCGGCCGGGCGCCCGCCGGTGGGGGAGCGGCCCGGTGAGCCCGGTACGGGTGCTCTACCTCGCCGGCAGCGGTCGCAGTGGCAGCACGCTGGTCACCACGGTTTTGGGACAGTTGCCGGGCTTCTTCGCGGCGGGCGAGCTGCGGTACCTGTGGCGGCGCGGCATCCTGGAGAACCGGCAGTGCGGCTGCGGCTCCCCGGTGGCTGACTGCCCGCTCTGGGCCCGGGTGCGCGCCGACCTGACCGACGCCGACCCGGCCGGGATCGCCGCCCGGTTGGCCCGGCGGCTGCGGCTGCGCGGGCTGCCCGCACTGCTGCGCCGCCAGCGTCGGGGGCAGCCGCCGGTCGTGGGCCACCCCGACGACACGCAGTTGGCCCGGCTCTACGCCTCGATCGCCGAGCACGCCCTGGCCGGCCGGTCGGACGGTGTCATCGTCGACTCGTCCAAGCTGCCGCCGTACGGGGCCCTGCTCGGCAGCCTGCCCGGCATCGACCTGTTCGTCCTGCACGTGGTGCGCGACCCGCGCGCGACCGCGTACTCCTGGCGTCGCCGACGCCCGCTGGACGGACGCGCGGACGACGAGCTGATGAGCCGGCCACCGGTCGGCAAGGCCGCGCTGCTCTGGCTGGTCTGGAACACCGCGACGGTACGACTGTGGGGCGACCGCCGTGGTGCGCCGGGCCGCTACCTGCGGGTGCGGTACGAGGACTTCGTGACCGACCCGGCCGGCGTCACCGCCCGGATCGCCGGCTTCGTCGGCGCGAGCCCCGACGAGCTTCCGTTTCCGACACCGGCCACGGTGCGACTCGCCCCCACCCACTCGGTGGCCGGCAACCCGTCGCGGCACCGCACCGGGCTGGTCGACGTGGTCGCCGACACCGAGTGGCTGACCGGGCTGCCCACCCGCGCGTACGCCGTGGTGACCGGGCTGACGGCCGTGGCGCTGACCCGGTTCGGCTACCCGTTGCGCCGCCCGGCGGCCACCTCTCCCGCCGCCCGCTTCAACGCGGACCCGACCGTCTCCCCGTCACCCGCCACCCGGCAGGAAGGCTGAACGATGCTCTCACTGGTGGTGGGCACCGGTCGTTGCGGTTCGACACTGGTCCAGGAGGTGCTCTCCCGGCATCCCGCTGTCGGCTTCGTCTCCGGTCTGGACGACAAACTGGCCCGGCTCAACCCCAAGGGCAGGTTCAACGGCGCGCTCTACCGGCGTTCGGCGCCGCGCCCGGCGGGGATGACCTCGCTGCGGCACAGTCGACGGTTGCTGGAGCGGGGCCGGTTCCGGGTGGCGCCGTCGGAGGCGTACCACCTGCTCGACCGGCAGGTGCTGGCCGGCTTCTCCCGACCGTGTCGGGACCTGGTGGCCGAGGACCTGACGCCGTTCGTGGCCCGGCGGCTGCGGGCCTTCTTCGACGAGCGGATCGCACGGCAGGGCTGTCAGCAGTTGGTGCAGCACGTCACCGGGTGGCCGCGGACCGGCCTGCTGCACGCCGCGTACCCGGAGCTGCGGGTGGTCAACGTGGTGCGCGACGGCCGGGCGGTGGCCAACTCGTGGCTCCAGATGGGCTGGTGGGACGGCTGGCGCGGACCGGACAACTGGATCTACGGCCCGCTCCCGTCCGACCTGCGCGAGGAGTGGGCCGAGTCCGGTCGCTCCTTCCAGGTGCTCGCCGCGCTGGGCTGGAAGATGCTGATGGACGCCTTCGCGCAGGCCCGGCTGCGTCACCCGGCCGACCAGTGGCTGGACGTGCGCTACGAGGACCTGGTCGAGCGGCCGCGCGAGCAGGTCGGCCGGATGCTCGACTTCCTCGGCCTGAGCTGGTCGACAGCCTTCGAGAAGGGCTTCTCCCGGTACGACTTCACAGTGGGCCGGGCGGAGGCGTACCGGGACGAACTCAGCCCGGCGCAGCTCGCCGCGATCGAACGGGTGCTGGAGAAGCCGCTGGCCGAGTGGGGCTACCCGGTCTAGGGGCTCTGTCGCCGTCCTCGCTATCGACGGAGGTCACGCGGGGCGGCTAATCTTTGGCCCCACACCATCGATGTGAGGAGATGCGATGGCGCGCCGTACCGGCCGACCCTCCTACCAGCTGGACAAGGCCGACGTGCGCCGCCAGCGCACAGTGCGCTTCGTGGCCGTCGCGGGCGTGATCGCACTGGTCACCGCGTTGCTGGGTGGGTTGATCGGCTACCAGTTGGGCCGTCCGGACGCGACCGAGGCGACCATCGCGAGCATCAAGCAGGACGAGGCGAAGCGGGACGCTCAGCAGATCGTGGAGCTGATCGAGACGGCCCGACGGGTCCGCGACCAGGTCGCCCCGGTGCTGACCGCCATCAAGACGGAGACGACCGGCGGACGTGTGCCGGATCCGGCGAAGGCACGCCAGTGGCAGGAGGTCATGCGCCAGGCGGCGGAGCCGTTCGCCGACCCGCCGTCGGGGAGCACCGCCACCAACGTGGCGCGCGGAGGGTTGCGCGGAGCGGTCAAGCAGGCGTCGCTGGCCGTCGACGCCTACGCTCTGGCGGCCGGCGTTCCGGCCGCGCAACGGGCGGCCCTGCTGGACGTCACCGCGCGGCAGGCGGCCGAGGCCGCGACGATCTGGTCGGTCGCGGCGACCCAGCTCGACCAGATCAGCGTCGACTCCGGCCAGGGCCACCAGCACGTGTTCCTGGACACAGACCCGCACGAAGGGGCCCTCACCCCGGACGGGGCGGCCGAGGGAACCGGTGGCTGAGGCACGTTGCGGGGCAAGTGTCGGGTTTGCCGGCGGAGGTCGCCGGGCCGGGTCGGCCGAGCGGTCACGGCGTGATCTGGGGGCGACGCGCCGGATCGGGTACGGTCGCTTATCGCAAAGTCTATGAACCAGATTGGCTTTCTGTGCAATGGAAGCCGAATCGGAGGGACACAGCCGTGAGGTTCCCAAGCGCCGTCCGTCAGGCCGGCCTCGTCGTGGCCGTCGCCGCCCTCGCGCTGACCGCGGGTTGCGCGAAGAAGGACGACAGCGAGGTCCAGGCGAGCGGCGTCAAGCTGGTCGCGGCGGGCAAGCTGACCGTCTGCACCCACCTGCCGTACCCGCCGTTCCAGTCCAAGGACGCCAGCGGCAAGGTGACCGGCTTCGACGTCGAGATCATGGACCTGGTCGCCAAGGAACTCGGCGTCGAGCAGACGATCATCGACACCCCGTTCGAGGGGATCAAGTCCGGCCAGGACCTCAACACCGGCAAGTGCGACGCGGCCGCCGCCGGTATGACCATCACCGAGGAGCGGCGGAAGGTCGTCGACTTCTCCGATCCCTACTTCGACGCCACGCAGGCGATGCTGGTGAAGACCGGCAAGACCTACAAGTCGCTCGACGACCTCAAGGGCAAGAACCTCGGCATCCAGGCGGCCACCACGGGTCGTGACTACGCCAAGAAGTTCGAGGCGGAGAAGGGCCTGAAGCTCGTCGAGTTCGAGGACCTCGCCGCCCTCCAGCAGGCTGTCTCCAACGGCCAGGTCGAGGCCGCCATCAACGACCTGCCGGTCTGGACCGAGTACCTGAAGAAGAACCCGGGCGGGTTCGAGGTGGCCGCCGAGTTCGACACCGGCGAGCAGTACGGCTTCCCCGTGAAGAAGGCCGCCAACCCGGAGTTGCTCAAGAAGATCAACGAGGTGCTGGCCAAGGCCAAGCAGGACGGCACGTACAACACGATCTACGAGAAGTGGATCGGCAAGCAGCCGAGCGCCTGAGCCGCACAGCGGCCGAGCGCCTGAGCGCCGCGCAGTACCGGAGGGCGCGCGTCCCGCGCGCCCTCCGACGTCGGTAACCTCCGGGAAGGCAACGAGCGAACGTGAAGCTGCGACGCCGCCAGCGGGAGCGGCTGTCCCTCGGGCTCCAGTACCTGGTCTTCATCGCCATCATCGCCACGGTGCTCGTCGCCGCGGACTGGGACAGGTTGGCCGACGCGTTCTTCCGCGTCGACATCATCAAGTCGATGTTCCCGACGATCATCACCGTCGCGCTGCGCAACACCGTCCTCTACACGCTGGGCGCGTTCGCCTTCGGCCTCGTGTTCGGCACCCTCCTGGCGCTGATGCGCCTGTCCCGGGTGGCGCCGTACCGCTGGGTGGCGACGGCGTACATCGAGCTGTTCCGGGGTCTGCCCGCGCTGCTGGTGCTCTTCCTCGTCGGGTACGGCATCCCGATCGCCTTCCCGGAGCGCGAGATTCCGGGCGGGGTGTTCGGTTCGATCGCGATCGGCCTCGGGTTGACCGCCGCGGCGTACATGGCGGAGACGATCCGAGCCGGCATCCAGGCCGTGCCGAAGGGGCAGATGGAGGCGGCGCGAACCCTCGGCATGTCGCACTTCACCGCCATGCGCACGATCGTCATCCCGCAGGCGTTCCGGATCGTGATCCCGCCACTGACGAACGAGCTCATCCTGCTCACCAAGGACTCGTCGCTGGCCTACGTGCTCGGGGTGACGGCGCAGACGATCGAGATCACCAAGTTCGGTCGGGACATGCTCAACGACCGGGTGAACGCGACGCCGCTGCTGGTGGCCGGCCTCGCCTACCTGGTGATCACCCTGCCGCTGTCGCAGGTGGTACGACGCCTCGAACTCCGCTACGCCAAGGCCCGGTGACCCCGATGACGATCACCCCATCCCGCCCCGCCGTGGAGATCCGCGACCTGCACAAGTCCTTCGGGCCGCTCAAGGTGCTCAAGGGCATCGACTTCGAGGTCGGCCAGGGCGAGGTGGTCTGCGTCATCGGGCCGTCCGGCTCCGGCAAGTCGACCCTGCTGCGCTGCGTCGATCTGCTGGAGGAGCCGACCGCCGGCAAGATCTGGGTGAACGGGGTCGAGATGACCGACCCGGACGTCGAGATCGACGCGGTCCGCCGCGGCATCGGCATGGTGTTCCAGTCGTTCAACCTGTTTCCGCACCTGAGCGTCCTGAACAACCTCACCGTCGCCCAGCGCCGGGTGCTCCGGCGAGGTCGGGCCGAGGCCGAGCGGATCGCCCGGGCCAATCTGGAGCGCGTCGGGCTGACCGACAAGGCCGACGCCTTCCCGGCGCAGCTCTCCGGTGGGCAGCAGCAGCGGGCGGCGATCGCCCGGTCGCTGTCGATGGAGCCGAAGCTGATGCTCTTCGACGAGCCGACCTCCGCGCTCGACCCGGAACTCGTCGGCGACGTGCTCACCGTCATGCGCAAGCTGGCCGAGGACGGCATGACGATGATGGTGGTCACCCACGAGATGGCGTTCGCCCGCGACGTCGCCGACCGGGTCGTCTTCATGGACGGTGGCGTGGTGGTCGAGCAGGGGCCGCCGCAGGAGGTGCTGGGCGCGCCGAAGCACGAACGGACCCGCGCGTTCCTCTCCCGGGTCCTCGACCCGACCCACGTCGCACACCTCGGTCAGCCCGACCAGTCGCCCGCACCGCCGCAGATCCCCAGCCTGCCGACGGACGATCGCCACCACCCCTGACGACAGCTCCCGTACGTCCTTCCCGCCGGGTTGCCTCATCGATGGCAGCCCGGCGTTCATCTGTGCGCTGCCCGGTAGCGGGCGGCGGTGTCCGCCCGCTACCGGGCAGGTCGACGGCCTACGTGTCAGCTTCATGTCAATCGACTGACGTCGTGATGTCAAGGTAATCTTTTTGCAATCAGACCTGTACTTTCGTCGATGGATTACATAAGTTGCTGTCATCCATCGAAAGTTCTGAGTCTTCCGAGCAAAGTCCGCGACGAGCCTCACCCTCAGTCGTGCCACCGCCCTCGTGCTCGGCGGTCGATGCACCCTGCCCTCGTCGCGTCTTCGCCCGGTCGGGAACGGAGACCCATGGACGATCACGCTGGTGGCCCTCACCGCCACCTGTCCCGCAGATCGCTGATCGCCACCGGCGCGCTCGCCGCCGGGGCGCTGGGCGCGTCCGCCCCAACGATCGGCACCGCGTTCGGCGGCAGCCCCGCCCGGGCCGCCGCAGGTGTCACCAAGAAGATCACCATCTACGCCGAGCAGTTGCCCGGCAACCTGTTCGGGTACGGCCTGGCACCAGGTCAGGCCACCGTTCCGGGCCCGATCCTGGAGATGTACGAGGGTGACACCCTGGAGATCACCCTGGTCAACACCACCAACCAGCGGCTGTCCATCCATCCGCACGGGGTGGACTACAGCACCGAGTCCGATGGCAGCCCGTTCAACGCCTCGTTCAACAACCCGGGTGAGACGCGGACGTACGTCTGGCGCTCCCACGAGATGGTGGCCGCTGCGGGTCGGCGGTACATGCCGGGCAGCGCCGGCTACTGGCACTACCACGATCACGCGATGGGTACCGACCACGGCACCGGCGGTGTCGCGAAGGGACTGTACGGCGCGCTGATCGTCCGGCGTCGTGGCGACATCCTGCCGTCGAAGCAGTTCACAGCGGTGTTCCACGACATGATGATCAACAACAAGATGGCTCCGGCGACCCCGATGTTCGAGGCGAACCTGGGCGAGCGCGTCGAGTGGATCGCCATCGGCCACGGCAACCTGTTCCACACCTTCCACCTGCACGCGCACCGCTGGGCGGACAACCGCACCGGCATGTTGGAGGGGCCGAGCGACCCGAGCCTGGTGGTCGACAACAAGGACCTCAACCCCGGCAGCTCGTTCGGATTCCAGGTGCTGGCCGGGGAGGGCGTCGGACCCGGCGCGTGGATGTACCACTGCCACGTGCAGACGCACTCCGACGGCGGCATGGCCGGGATCTTCCTGGTGCGCAACGCCGACGGCAGCATGCCGCCGGGCGCCGAGGAGGCGATCCACCGGTTCCAGGGCCACACCCACACGCACGGAAGCTGACCGAACCGAAAGTGGGGACGGGCATGACCAGAAAACTACGACGAACCCTCGCCGCGGTAGCGGCCCTATCGACACTGCTCCCGGCGACGACGGCGGCTGCGGCAGCACCACGAACGGAGGCCGCCCCGCAGGCGGCGCAGCCGCAGCAGACCGCGGTCCTGGTGTTCCACGGCCCGGTGGCCGAGCAACAGGACCCGGTGTCGCGGGCGGTGGACACCATCAAACAGCTTGGTGCCGTTCATGACATCGATGTCACGGCCAGCACGGACCCGGGTACCTTCACCGCGGCCGGGCTGTCCGCGTACCGCAGCGTGGTCTTTCTCTCCGCGACGGGCGCCGCGCTGAACCGCGACCAGGAGTCGGCGCTGCAGAACTACGTCAAGGCCGGCGGCGGTTTCGTCGGCATCGCCGACGCCGCCCGCGCCCAGGTCGACTCCACCTGGTTCACCGGGCTGATCGGCACCCGCCCGGCCGGCGCCATCCCGGTCGCCGAGCCGGTGACCCGGGTGACCGCCAGCGGTGAGAACCCACCCAACGAGACCAAGGAGAAGCTGACCGACGGCGACGCCAACACGAAGTGGCTGGTGCGCACCCCGACCGCCTGGGTGGCGTACGAGTTGGGCGCACCGAAGAAGATCACCGGGTACGCGCTCACGTCGGCAAACGACTCCTCCGGTCGGGACCCGAAGGACTGGACCCTGCAGGGCTCCACGGACGGCCAGAGCTGGACCGACCTGGACCGCCGCACCGGGCAGACCTTCCCGGACCGCTACCAGACCCGGCGGTTCGACATCGCCGCGCCGCAGGAGTTCACACGCTACCGGCTGAACGTCACAGCGAACAGCGGTGAACCGCTGGTCCAACTCGCCGACCTGCGCCTGTTCACCGGCAGCACCACCGCCCCGGAGCCGCCCGCGGTGAACCGCGCGGTGGTGAACATCCTGGACCGCAAGCACCCGGCCACCGCGTCGCTGCCGCTGACCCTCACCCGGTCCGACCGCTGGGAGAACTGGGACCCGAACCCGATCGGCACCGTGCACACGCTCGCCCAGGTCGAGGAGCGGCACTACAACCCGGGGGCGGCCGCCAACGGCCCCTTCCACCCGGTGTCCTGGTGCCGGGACTACGACGGCGGCCGGTCGTTCTACACCGGCATGGGCCACACCGAGGGCAGCTACGGCGAGGAGGCGTTCCGCACGCACCTCGCCGGCGCTCTCAACTGGACCACCGGTCGGGTACGCGGCGACTGCCAGGCCACCATCGCCGCGAACTACAAGGTGGAGCGACTCACCGCGGCCAACCAGACCGGGCAGCTGGACCAGATCGGCGAGCCGCACGGGCTCACCATCGCGCCGGACGGCACTGTCTTCTACGTCGGCAAGGCGGCCTGCCCGAGCGGCCCGATCGCAGACTGGAACAACCCGAAGGTCGGCCTGGGCTGCGGCACCATCCACTCCTGGGACCCGCGCACCAAGCAGGTCAAGCTGCTCACCACCCTGGAGGTGATGGGCAACCGGGGCAGCGGCTCCGAGTTGGTCAAGAACGAGGAGGGTCTGCTCGGCATCGTGCCCGACCCCGCGTTCGCCGAGAACGGCTGGCTCTACGTCTACTGGATGCCGCACGACTCGGTCGACCGGGTGAAGCGCGTCGGTCAGCGAACCGTCTCGCGGTTCACCTACGACCGGCAGGCGCAGACCGTCGACCAGGCCACCCGCAAGGACCTGTTGCAGTTCCCGGTGCAGATCCACAGCTGCTGCCACGCCGGCGGCGGCATGGCGTTCGACGCGAAGGGCAACCTCTACGTCGGCTCCGGCGACAACAACTCCTCGGAGGGGTCGCAGGGTTACGCCGGCAACAACTGGACCGAGGAGCACCAGGGGATCTCGTTCCAGGACGCCCGCCGCACGTCGGGCAACACCAACGACCTCGCCGGCAAGATCATCCGGATTCACCCGGAGCCGGACGGCACGTACACCATCCCGGAGGGCAACCTGTTCCCACCGGGCACCGAGAAGACCCGGCCGGAGATCTACGTGATGGGCGTACGCAACATCGCCCGCCTCCAGATCGACCCTGTGCACCAGTGGCTGACCGCCGGCTGGGTCGGCCCGGACGCCTCGTCGCCCAGCCCCACCCTCGGCCCGGCGAAGTACGAGACGGCCACCATCATCACCTCGGCCGGCAACCAGGGCTGGCCGTACTGCATGGGCAACCGGCAGCCGTACCGCGACCGCAGCAACACCGACGCGACAGTGCTGACCGGCTGGTACGACTGCGACAACCTGAAGAACACCTCGCCGCGCAACACCGGACTGGAGGACATCCCGGCGGCCCGGGACAACATGATCTGGTATTCGCCCGACGGCGGCGGCCCGGTGTTCCCGAAGCGGACCGACGGCAGCGGTCTGCCGACCTACGTGGCGGCCGACGCCACCTACACGCAGCCGTACCTGCGCGGCGGCGGGCAGGCCATCATGTCCGGCCCGACGTACCACCGGAGCCTCGTCGACACCACCAGTGGCGTGGCGTGGCCGGAGCACTGGGACGGCAAGTGGTTCATCGGTGACCAGTCGAACTCCGCCAACCGGGTCGCGGTCACCGTCGACCCGGCCGGCGTGCCGCAGGCCGCCCCACCGGTGTACGCCGAGTCACTGCGGGCCATCATCCCCGGTGGCAACGGCGACACCCGGTTGCAGAGCTGGATGGACGCGAAGTTCGGCCCGGACGGCGCGCTCTACCTGCTCGACTACGGCGGCGGCTTCTTCAGCCTGCACGCGAACCAGAAGCTGATCCGGGTCACCTACACCGGCGGGGCGCCCACTCCGGCACCGGCGGCGACCTCGGTCGCCGTGCAGAACAAGCCGCTCACCATCTCCTTCACCGGTTCCCGCTCCGGTGGCGTCAGCCACCGCTGGGAGTTCGGCGACGGCGCCACGTCGACCGAGGCGGACCCCCGGCACACGTACGCCACTGTCGGCACCTACACCGCGAAGCTCACCGTCACGTACGCCGACGGTCAGACGGCGACGGTGCAGACCACTGTGACTGTGGGCTGCGCGGTGCCCGACGACCGGTCGACGGTGTGGCTCGGCGACACGGACACCGGGGTGCCCAGTCGCACCGTCGGGCAGGGCTGCACGGCCAACGACCTGATCGACGACGAGAGCACCTGGGCCGACCACAACGGTTTCGTCCGGCACGTCACCGCGGTGGCCCGCGCGTTGCAGGACGACGACCTGCTCAGCACCCGCGAAGCGGGCACCCTCACCCGCCTGGCCGCCGCGTCGGAGATCGGCCGGGACGGGCACACCGGGTACGAGCCGCTCTTCGACGGCACCGCCGAGTCGCTGCGCGGTTGGCAGCAGGCGCCGTCGGGACAGTTCGGCATCCAGCCGGACGGGTCGCTGCGCTCCAGCGGTGGCCTGGGCATGCTCTGGCACACCAAGGAGCTGGGCGACTTCTCGCTGAAGTTGCAGTTCCGGGACATCGCGCCGGGCACCGGCCGGGCCAACACCGGAGTCTTCATCCGGTTCCCGGACCTGCGAACGCCCCTCGACCAGCGGCCACCGGACAGCTGCGGCACTGTCGGGTCGGCGCGGACCTCGGCGGCCTGGATGGCGATCTACTGCGGACACGAGATCCAGATCTACGACGGTGACACCGGCGAGCCGCAGAAGACCGGCTCGGTCTACAACTTCGACCCGGTGCCGCTGGCCCAGGCCGGCGTGACGCCGAAGAACGAGTGGAACGACTACGAGATCCGCGCCGTCGGGCAGCACTACACGATGATCCGCAACGGCGTGGTGATCAACGAGTTCGACAACACGCCCGGCAAGCAGTCCTCGCGCGCCGGCGACCCGCCAACCGACCTGCGTCAGTTCCTGCGCGGCTTCATCGGCCTGCAGAACCACGGTGACAACGACCTGACCGAGTTCCGCAACATCCGTGCGCGGGAACTCTAGGAGTGACGATGACCCGACGACTGACGGCCGCGCTGGCGGCGCTCCTGCTCACGGTGATCCCGTTGGCAGTGGCGCCCGCCTCCGCCGCCCCGCGTGTCGCCGCCGACCAGGTGTTGACCTGGACCGCCGACGACAGCATCACCCAGTACAAGTCCGCGCCCACCACGGCGGTGGCCGGAGCGACAACGATCATCTGGGAGAACAGCGCGGCCACCGGAAACACCACCGGGATGCCGCACACCCTGACCTTCGACACCAGCACCGAGGGCTACAACCACGACGTCACACTCAACATCCTGGCCAGCCCGTTCGACGCCAACGACGGCCGCCACCAGGCGACAGTGACGCTGACCCCGGGCCGGTACCGGTACTTCTGCTCGATCCCCGGCCACAGCTCGATGGTCGGTGAGCTGGTGGTCACCGACGGCGGTGGCGGTGGCGACACCACAGCGCCGACAGTGACCGCCGCGGTCTCCGGCGACCAGGACCAGGACGGCAACTACCTCGGCGCGGCCACTGTGACAGTGACGGCCACCGACGCCGACTCGGGGGTGCAGACCGTCGAGTACCAGGTCGACGACACCAGTTTCCTGCCGTACACCGAGCCGGTGCGGGTGACCGCGATCGGCGACCACGCGGTGCAGTTCCGCGCCACCGACCAGGCCGGCAACACCAGCGCCGTCGGCTCGGTGGCGTTCCGGATCGTCGAGCCGGGGGAGGACGACACCACAGCGCCGGTGGTCGCTGTCGCGCTGGCCGGCGACCGCGACGACGACGGCAACTACATCGGTACGGCCACCGCCACGTTGACCGCCACCGACAGCGGATCCGGTGTCGCCACCATCGAGTACGCCCTGGACGGGGCGGCCTTCACCGGGTACACGAACCCGATCGTGGTGAACGCGGCCGGGATGCACATGCTGCACTACCGGGCCACCGACGTCGCCGGCAACACGTCGGCGGAGCAGATGTCCCACTTCACAGTCGTCGAGCCGCAGGCCGAGGACACCACCCCACCCACTGTCGCCGCCACTGTGGCCGGTGACCGCAACGACGACGGCGGGTACGTCGGCGGCGCGACCGTCACCGTCACGGCCACCGACGCCGAGTCCGGCGTGGCGAAGATCGAGTACGCGCTCGACACCGGAGGCTGGACGGCGTACACCGCTCCGGTCGCCGTCCGCGCACCCGGCGCGCACACAGTGCGGTATCGGGCGACCGACACGGCGGGGAACTCCTCCACCGAGCAGTCGACGTCGTTCACAGTGGTGGTCGACGACACCGACCGCTGCCCCGACTCGGACACCCGGGCCACCGTGGTCATCGACGGGGGCGACACCGGTGTGGCCAACGTGGACACCGGTGACGGCTGCACCATCAACGACCTGATCGACGAACACGCCGACTACCCCGGCCACGCCGAATTCGTCCGCCACGTCGAAGCGGTCACCGCCGCGCTCGTGACCGGCGGCACGCTCGACCGGCGGCAGCAGGGCGCCATCGTCCGGGCCGCGGCCCGATCGGACGTCGGCGCATGAGTCCTCGAACCTCACCGACAGGGAGTACCACGATGCCCGGACGTACCGTCGCCAAGCTCGCCACCGTGAGCGCCGTCATCGCGGCCTCGGTGCTGGCCGTGGCGCCCACCGCACACGCCGACCTGGTCACCCACTGCATCGGCACCGGCGGCGCGGTGACCGTGCCCAACGACCTGCTCGTGCCCGCCGGCGAGTCCTGCGCGCTGACCGGCACTACGATCACCGGCAACGTCACCGTCGCGGCCGGCGGCAACCTGGTAGTGACCGGTGGTCGGGTCAGCGGCGAGGTACGCGTCGCCGCCGACGGGTACCTCGACGCGACCGAGACGACAGTCGACGGCCAGGTGGTGCTCGCGGCCGGGGGGTACGGCATCTTCCTGAAGGACGCCCGCACCGGCACCGTCACCGTACGGCCGAAGGGCTCCACCACCATCGACAGCTTCCTGTTCGCCGAGGCGTCGACGGTCACCGGGCACGTCAACGTCGGTGCCGGCGAGGTCCGGCTCGACCGGGGCACCCAGGTGCAGCGCAACCTCAGCAGCACCGGCACCTATTACACCGACCTGCACGACTCGTTCGTCGACGGCACGCTGTCGGTGCTCAACAGCGCCACCGGCAGCGTGGTGTGTGGCAGTGCGGTCCAGGGCCGGGCCACCTTCGCCGGCAACCTGGGCGGTGTGCAGCTCGGCCCGAACGGCGCCCTCGACAGCTGCGCCTCCGGCGGTTACTGGGGCGGGGACGTGAGCGTCACCAGCACCACCGGCGGCGTCACCGTCGATGACAACATCATCAACGGCCAGTTGGCGGTGACGTCCAACGACCCGGCCGCCCAGGTGGCCGCGAACAACCGGATCCGTGGCGGGGTGACCGGTGACCAGGCGGCCACGACCACCAACCGGTCGGCCCGGGTGGCCGGCCCGGACCGGGAGGACGCCGGTGACCAGCGGGCCGAGGTCCGCCGTACCTCGGCGGTGCAGGAGGCCACCGAGGCGGGCGCCGCCCGGCTCTAGCTGATCGACGCGACGGCGGCCGGCCACCCCCGCGTTCGGGGTGACCGGCCGCCGCCGTCGGGCCGCGTCGACTAGAAGTTACCGGCCGAGTTGCACTTGACGCCCTGGTCGAGGCAGTTGCGCACCCGTGCGGCGAGCGCCTCGTCCTTCCAGGCGTTGAAGAAGTCCGCGTGCATGGAGAACGACGTGCCGGACGCGAGGGTGATGCCGTCCGTGTTCGCGCTCAACGGGTACGAGATCACGAAGGACACCGACGGTACGGGCACCGGGTGACTCTTGGGGCAGGCCCCGGTGTGGTCCCCGTTCGCCATGTGCGCCTTGTGATCAGGGCTGTCCAGGTGCTTGCCGTCCCAGCAGTCCGGGAAGGTGATCTGCCGGACGATGTTCGCGGTCTTGGCACAGACCGGGAACGTCTTGTCGGCGCTGCGGCCGATCTCGCCGCCGATGCCGGCGCACCAGAAGTGGTTGCCCTGCTTGTCCGGGGTGTCGACCTGGTTCTTGGCGTCACCGGTGATCATTCGCAGGCCGAACGGGAAGGGCTGGGTCTTGCTCGGGTCCTTCAGGCGGGAACCGTAGTAGACGGTCACCTCCTTCGGGTCCACGACCTTGCCGTTCTGGTACATCGTCGGCACCCAGTAGGCGGACTGGTCGTCCGGCGAGTTGCAGGTGGTCGCCTTGGACGCCCGCAGCGAGTCGGCTGTCGAGTTGGCGTCGGTCGACTTGTTTCCCCAGAACGTGTGGTTGTGCGAGCCGCCCACCAGCTTCGGCAGCACGATCGGGTCGTCGCTGTTGTGGTGGCTGGTCGTACAGCCGACGTTGAATTCGGGCACCTTGACGGGGTTGCCGGTCACCGGCTTGGGCTTACGCGCGAAGAACGCCTTCGTCGCGGCGGCCTGAGCGGCGGCGTCGATGGTGATCCAGCCGCCGGATGCGGTGGGCGGGGCGGCGCTGGTCGCCGGCGTTCCGGGCTTGCCCGGCGCGGACGGGGTGCCCGGGGCGCTCGGCGTGGCCGACGGGTCGCCCGGGACGGTGGCCGTCGGCGCATCCGGGCCGGGCGAGCCGATGCCGGCGTCGCTGGACGGGCCGGCCCCGGCGGGGGTGCCCGGCGCCTCCTTGCATCCGCCGGCGAGCGCCACGCTCACCAGCAGCAGGGCGGTGACGGAACGACGGTGTCGAGGGGTGGATCGGAGATTTATCAACGGGGGACGCACCTTTCTTCCGAGCACGAAGAATACGAGTCGGCCCCCTGCTCGTTTCCAACCGAAACGATTAATTCTCCCTTAAATATCGCTCTGCGATTGCCTGGTCAGGTTTGTGGAGTCGCCGTGATGTCGACTCGATCTCAATTCCCTGATTTTTCTCCAAAAACTGTAATCGGCGACTGTGGCGGCACTCTGCTTTTCTGCCGGTCTCCCCGGCCGCCGTCCTGCTCAGCACTTGTCGCGTGCCTTGCGCAGGAAGGTCTCCCGGGACACGACAGTCGTCGAGTCGTGTCCGCGCGGCGCCAGCACCTGGTCCGGGCCGATCCGTGGGAGGTCCGCGAGGGTGAAGTCCACCGAGATGGCGTTACGGCGGCTCGACCCGGTGACGGTGTAGGTGACCCCGGGCCGAAATTCGGTGAGCGGCGCGACGTCCGGATCGATGTCCGCCTCGGCCGCTGGGGTGTCGACAGCGTCGGCGACCTCCCAGCCCTCCGGCGGCTGACCCAGCAGGGCCACTTCCACGATCTCACTCGCGGGCGGGCCGTTGATGCTCCACCTGATCAGGGTTCGTTTGCCCGGATCACCCTGATGGTCGTTCTCGAACACGGCGAGGCGCGCGTCCCTGTCCTCGCAGGTGACCAGTACGCCGACCGGCTGACCATCCTGGACGGCGAGGGCGACGATCGGCTCATCCACCGGCGAGCAGGCGGTCAGGAGCAGGAGGGGAAGCGGGAGCAGAATCCATGGACGTCGTCTTCTGCGCATGTCGGCCAGCATTCCACGGCAGCATCACACTTCGATGCCCCGAGGATCACGAAAGGGAAGCGCAACCGAGGGGCCCGGACCGGGTGCCCTGCCGACCGTTCCCACCTTCGTTGCGTGATTTCCGGAAACAGCGCAGGGCGCCGCCGACGCGGAGAGAATTGCCGCCACGGAGCACGCGGAAGCCGGGGGACGTTCGATGGGTTTACGAAGGCGTATGGCGCTCGTTGCGGTGACCGTCGCGGCGATACCGCTGGTCCTCGGTGGGTGCACCACCGAGCGGAAGGCCGCCGTGCGTCCCGCCGAGCAGGAGGTGCCGTCGCCCGAACTGACCGTCACGCCCGCCGATCTCTCCCGGGACGTGCCGCTCAGCGCCGAGGTGGTTCCGCTCGTCACGGGCGGAAAGATCACCGCCGTGCGCATCGTCGACGACGCGGGCACGCTGGTCCGGGCGGAGCCACGCGAGGACGGCTCGGCCTGGGTGCCGAGCGTCCCGTTGCGCCCGCAGCACACCTACACCGTGGCGGTGACCGCCACCGGCGACTCCGGGCGGACCACCACCCGCACCACCACCTTCACCACCGCGGCGGCGTCGACGACGCCGCAGGTGAGCAGCACCCTGTACTTCGCCGACAAGCAGACGTACGGCACCGCGATGCCGGTGACCATCGGCTTCGATCCGCCCATCGCCAGGGCCGCCCGCGCCGACGTGCAGCGTCGTTTGTTCGTCACCACGAACCCACCGCAGCCGGGTGCCTGGTCCTGGGTGGACGACGGCAGTCAGGTCTACTACCGGGCTCCCGACTTCTGGCGGCCCGGGACGACAATCAGTGTCCGGGCTGGCCTGGCGGGTCTGCCGATCGGCAAGAACCACGTCGGTGACGCCGACCGCACCGCGACGTCCCGGATCGGACGGCAGGTGGCGCTCGAAGTCGACAACGCCACCAAGCAGATGCGCGTGCTGCGGGACGGCAAGCTGATCCGCAGGATCCCGGTCAGTCTGGGCAAGCGCAGCACCCCCACGTCCAGCGGCAAGATGGTGATCATGGAGAAGCACCAGTACACCACGTTCGACACGCGCGGCGAGCCGAACGGCGGCTACGTGGTGAAGGTCGAGGACGCGCAACGGCTCACCTGGGGCGGCGAGTTCATCCACGGGGCACCCTGGTCGGTGGCGGATCAGGGACACCGCAACGTCTCGCACGGCTGCACGAACATCTCGCCGGCCAACGCCGACTGGTTGATGGGCGTCACCCGGGTCGGTGACCTGGTCACCTTCACCGGCACCGAGGTCCGGCTCCAGTCGGGCAACGGCTGGACGGCCTGGAACGCCAGTTGGGGCCAGTTCGTCAAGGGCAGCGCGCTGCCCGTACCCGCGGATCTGCGACCGGCCCCGGCGTCGCCGCCGCCCGCCCGTGCGGTCGCCGGTGGCGCGCCGACGCCGGAGCCGACCGCCTCCGCAGGCTGAACCACCGGCCCGAGGCCCACCACGTGAACGTCAACAAATGCGAGCTACGGTAAAACCTGACGTTGACGTGAGAGGCGAGGCTGTGTGGCTGGCGTCACCGGCTGGGGGAGGGGTCCATGCGGATCGGGGAACTCGCCACGAAGACCGGGGTGTCGGTACGAGCCCTGCGCTACTACGAGGAACAGGGCCTCCTGGCTGCCACGCGGAGCAGCGGCGGTCAGCGCCACTACCTCGACGACGCGGTCGACCGGGTGTATCTGATCCAGATGCTGTACGCCGCCGGCCTGTCCAGCCGAACCATCCTCGACCTGCTGCCCTGCGTCGACGCGAAGGTCAACACACCGCAGTCGCGGGCCATGCTCCGCGCCGAACGCGACCGCATCGATCGGCAGATCACCCAACTCCGGCAGGCGCGCGAGCGGCTCGACGAGGTCATCGCGCTCAGCGAGAGCCCGGCCAACGGTTGCACCCGTTCGGACACCGACGCCGCGAGGGCGTAGCGACGCGGCGAGTCCCCCGACCTCGTGGCGATCGGTGGCAGCCCAGCAGGGCGTCGTTCGGTGTGTGGAGCTGCTCAGCTGCCAACGATCAAGAATGGGCCAGCTCCGGGATGCCGTAGTGCTGGTCGAGGACCTGCATGGCGGCGCCCGCGGCGATCACGTCCGCGCCGAGGCTGGACAGGGCCACCCTGGTGCTGAGCCAGTCCGCCCGCCGGGCGTCCGCCCCGACGGCCTCGGTGACCGCAGCGAGATAGGTCTGCGGGTGCCGGAGGAGGTCCGCGCCCGCCAGCACCACGTGGGCGAGGTCGAGGGTCTGGAGCAGGTTGACGACGCCGACGGCCAGAACGCGGGCGGCGTGTGCGATGTCTCCGGCCTCGGCGGCCCGGTGGTGCACGATCTCCAGGCACCCGTGCCGACCGCAGACGCAGCGGGGCCCGGTCAGGTCGACGACCGTGTGGCCGAACTCGCCCGCGTTGGTGTGCGCCCCCCGGTGGGCCGCACCGCCCAGCCAGAAGCCGCCGCCGATGCCGGACTCGACCATGATGAGGGCGGCGTCGCCGAACGTCGCGCCGTGCCGCCAGGCCTCGGCCGTGATCCCCGCGGTGACGTCCTTGTCCAGGTGGACGGGGAGGCCGAGGTGTTTCTCGGCGATCTCGCGCAGCGGTACGTCGTGCCAGTGCCGCAGGCCGTGGGCGTCGCGGACCAGGCCGTTGGCGTGGTCGAGTGGACCGATCATGCCGATGCCCAGCCCGGTGAGCCGGCCCCGCAGGTCGCCGATGCCGGCCAGCGTGTCGATGCCGGCGCTCAGGGCGCCGAGGAGCTGCTCCGGGGTGAAGTCGCGGGGCAGTGGGCTGACCGCAGAGGGGTGCACGGTGCCGGCCAGGTCGACCAGGACGAGCCGCAGCGTGCGGCGGGCCACGTGGGCGCCGATCGCGTACCGGCTGTCCGGGACGAGTTCGTAGACGACAGCGGGCTTGCCGATGCCGGGACGTCGCACGCCGGCGGGGCGGATCAGGCCGTCGGCGGTCAGCCGGGCGATGACCTTGGAGACCCCCTGCGGTGTCAGGCCGGTGGCCTCGACCACTGTCGAGCGCTCGAACGTGCGGGCCGTGCGTCCCACCGCCATGACCATGGCCTCGTTGTAGCCGCGTAGGAAGGTGACGTCGGCAGTGACGCGAGTCATCTCACCACCCTATTACGCAACGCTGTTGCTAAATTTTTTCGGTGATCGAGATGAGTAGAGGCCGACGGCTGGCGGCGCTTGCCGCCCTCGCACTGGGCGGCGTCGCGGTCGGCCTGACCGAGTTCGTGGCGATGGGGCTGCTGCCCGACATCGCCCGCGGTCTGCTCCCGCACGAGTACGCGCGGTCGTCGTCGGACGCCGTCGCCCGGGCGGGCTGGATGATCACCGCGTACGCGCTCGGCGTGGTCGTCGGCGCGCCGCTGATCGCCGCGTTGAGCGCGCGCCTGCCCCGCAAGAAGCTCGTCCTCGGGCTGCTCGTGCTGTTCGCTGTCGGCACTGTCGCGTCCGCGCTCGCCCCCACCTTCGACCTGGTGCTGGTGGCCCGGTTCGCGGCGGCGCTGCCGCACGGCGCGTACTTCGGCGCGGCCGGTCTGCTCGCGGCGACCCTGATGGGCCCCGGTAACGAGGCCCGTGGCTTCGCCACGGTGCTCGGCGGTCTGACAGTGAGCAACCTGGTCGGCGTACCCCTCATCACGCGGCTCGGGCAGACGGTCGACTGGCGGGTCGCGTACCTGGTGATCGCCGGCTTCTTCCTGCTCACCCTGCTGGCGGTGCTGGCGGTCGTTCCGGAGGTCGCCGCGGCGGTCGACGGCTCGCCGGCCGCCGAGTTGCGGGCGCTGCGGACCTCGCAGGTCTGGCTGGTCGCCGCGACCGGCGCTGTCGGGTTCGCCGGCTTCTTTGCGGTGAACACCTACATCGCACCGGTCACCACCGACGTCACCGGCCTCTCCGCCGCGACGGTGCCGTGGACGTTGGTCGCTGTGGGTCTCGGGATGACCGTCGGCAACGCCCTGGGCGGTTGGCTGGCGGACCGCGACCTGCAGCGGAGCATGGTCGTCGGCTTCGTGGCGATGATCGTGAGCATCGCCGTGTTCAGCCTCGTGGCGTCGACCCGTGTCGGCCTGTTCGTGGGTGCGTTCCTGGTCGGTGCGACCAGCCTGTATCTCGGTCCGGTCCTGCAGGCGCGCCTGATCACCGTCGCCCCGGGAGCGCAACTGATGGGCGCGGCGGTCAACCAGTCGGCCATGAACATCGCGAACAGCCTGGGCGCCGCGCTGGGCAGCGTTGCCATCGCCGCTGGATTCGGCTACCTCGCGCCGGCCCGGGTGGGCGTCGTACTGGCGGTCGTCGGGTTGATCCTGGGGCTGGTCAGCTTCGCCGTCGGGCGCCGGGTGCGCGAGCGGGTCCCGGTCATCGTCTGACGAGTGCGAGCGGTCCCGGCCACCGTCTCGACCTGAGGTGGCCGGGCCGTCCGCGAGGCGCGGTCAGAAGTCGTCGACGCTGACCGTCACCCGGTCGGTGCTCGATCTCCAGTTGGGTACGTTGATTACCTCGTGGCCGCCGCCGCGTTGGCCCACGGTGATCCGGACCAGGCCGAGGTGTGCCGGCGTCGCCGGGATGAAGACGTCCATGCCGGTGATGAAGGTCTGGCTGAAGAACTCCGGCAACGGGGCCGTCAGGTCGGTGACGCCGTCGCTGCCGTCGTCGAAGGCGAAGATGCCGATCGTCCGCTTGACGCGGGGTGCGTTCGCCGCGTTCAGGACATCCCTGCCGTTGATCCAGAGGTGGTCGCCGGCGTCGCCCTGGTCGCCCCACCACTCCTTCTGCCGTTGGATGGTGAGCGCCGTGTGCCTGTCGCTGGTCTCGACCAGGCCGCTGAGGCCCTCGCCCGGCTCGCTGGTCGCCAGGCGCACCAACGAATCCGAGCGGAGGAACGGCTGGAAGTAGAAGTGGTGCGTCGCGGCGCCCGGGCGCACGATGGCGAACTCGTAGCGGGCCGTGGCGAGCACCGGGAGAGGGCCGAACGAGCCGTCGCCGCCGAGCGACAGCCGATGCGCGGGCCGGTGTGACAGCCGGCCGCCGGTCAGCGGGCTGACCGGGTAGACCTCGAGGGTCGCACCGGTGACACCGACGTTGCTCGGGAAGAGCACGGCGCGGCCGGAGACCCGGGCGGCGCCGAAGAGTTGCGGCACGATCCGCGTCGTGTGGGGTGCGCGGGCCCGGAGGAAGCCGAAGATCTCGGTGAACGATTCCACCGACGACACGGTCTGGGTGTGCGACTGGTCCGGCAGGTGCACGTTTGTCGCGCCGACGACGGCGCGGGCCGGGTCACCCTCGCCCCAGATGGCGAGCGTGGGCACACCACCCGGCGGCGAGGTGGCGGTGCGCCCGTCCAGGTTGACGTAGTGCGCGACCCGGACGGCACGCTCCGGCGAGCTGGTGAGGTAGCCCTGCGAGACGAAGGTGCCCAGTGAGTGCGCGACGAGGTCGACCCGGTCCGCGCCGGTGGCCGCCAGCAGGCGGGAGATCCGTGCGTCGAGTCCCGCGTACACCTGGGGCAGGATCGTCGCGACGTTCGGGGAGTCGTACTCGTGGGCTTCGATGATGTCGATCGGGTACCCGTTGCTGGCCAGCCGTTTGGCCTGGGTCTCGAACTGCGCCGCCGATCCCGCGCTGCCGTGTACGAAGACCACTGGACGGTATGTCGGCGTGGCGGCGGCTTCGGCGGCGCGTGGAACGGCGACGGCGGACAGGCTGGCCGCGAGGGCGATCCCGGCCACCACGGAGAGCAGGCTCCGGCGAGATGTGTGCATCGATCCTCCACCTGGGACGGACGAAGTATTTGCACTGCTAGCGCAAGTATCGTGTCAGGGCGTGGCACGATGGTCCACACCCGGCCCGTCGGATCACACACGGTCATCTGGCGGACACAGCCGGTTGCCCTTCAGGTGGTTGTGCGACGATCGGCGGGCAAAACGTCGAACGACCGTCCACCGGTCTGTCCGCGCACGGCCGCGGACAGTGACCGGGGAGGGCACACACCCCGTTACCCCCTTGGAGAGCACGATGTCCCTCTCCCCGTCCCGGGTCTTCGCAGAGCTGAATGCGGCTCGACCCCCTGACCAGCCGTCCCCGACGATGGGCACGGCCGTCGTGGTCGGCGGCAGTGTCGCCGGTCTACTGGCCGCCCGGGTGCTGTCCGACCACGCCGACACCGTCGTCATCATCGACCGGGACGACCCGCAGGTGACCGGCGCGCGGCCCGGCGTACCCCAGGGGACGCAGCTGCACGCGCTGCTGCCCGGCGGCCTCTTCCAGCTGGAGCGGCTGTTTCCCGGATTCCGCGACGAGGCACTGGCGCGCGGAGCGGTCGAGGCGCCGCCCGCGGCCCGGCGCAACTACCTCGACGGGCGTCCGAAGGTCGTCGTCCCCGACGACGCCGACAGTCTGGCGGGCAGTCGGCCGCTGCTGGAGGGCCTGATCCGCCAGCAGGTGCTCCGACTGCCCAACGTCAAGACGATCACCGCCCGCGCCACCGGCCTCGTGTTCGACGGCACCGCGGTCACCGGGGTCCACTGCGAGGTCGGTGGGGTGCTCGGTGTCGAACGCGCTGACCTCGTGGTGGACGCCATGGGGCGGTCGAGCCGACTGTCGGACTGGCTGGAGCAGGCCGACTGGGACCGGCCGGTCACCCGGCGGATGACAGTGCACCTCAACTACGCGACAGCCCTGTTCCGCCGCCCGGAGGTCACCCCGGCCTCGACCGTCGTCCTGGCCCTGAACACGCCGAGGACGGCGATGGACGTGGCCGGGGCCGCGTTCTTCGCCATCGAGGACGGTCGGTGGATGGCCATGATGGCCGGTTACGGCAACGACCGCCCGGGGCGCACCGCTGACGACTTCGTCCGCCGCCTGCGCGAGCAGTTCCCACCGGAGTTCGCCGAGGTCGCCGACCAGGAGATGATCGGCGACGTCCAGACCTACCACCACGCCGACAGCCGGCGACGGGACTTCCACGCGCTCAAGCGGTTCCCGGCCGGGCTGATCAGCATCGGTGACGCCGTCGCGTCGTTCAACCCGGTGTACGGGCAGGGCATGACGGCGGCGGCCCTGCACGCGGCCTGCCTGTCGACGTACCTCCGGTCCGGCCCGGATCTGCGGGAGCCCGCGCGCCACTACCTCGCGCTCCAGAAGGTAGTGGTCGACGCCGCCTGGTCGCTCTCCACCTCGGCGGACCTGGCGTTGCCGCACGTCGACGGGCCCTACCCGCGCGGCTACCGGCTCTCCAAGTGGGCCAGTGGGCAGATCATCGCCGCGACCGTCACGGACGTGGCGACCGCGCGGCGGTTCAACGACGTGGTCTCCATGCGCGAGCATCCGCACTCGCTGGCCCGGCCCGGCGTGCTCCTGGGCGCCCTACGCGCCAACCGGCGCGAACGCTGAGCGAGTGACCTGGCGGCCTCGCCTGCGAGGCCGCCAGGAACGCGCCCTAGCGGGGGAGCTTGCGGAGGATGTCGACCACGAAACGGTGGTCGTCCAGCTGCGGCAGCCCGGAGACACCGACCCAGCCCACCACACCGGTGCCGCGCACGCGCAACGGCACCGCGCCCCCGGCCGCCGCGTACCGCGAGGCCGGCAGGCCGAACCGCTCGGCCAGCGTCACCTGCTTGTCCTGGCACAGCCGGGCCATGTAGAGCGAGGAGTGCTCGAAGCGCATCACCACCCGCCCCTTGCGGCGCAGCCACGCGTCGTTGTCCGCCGTCGACCCCGGCAGGCCACAGTGGAACAGCTGCCGTCCGGCCCGCCACACGCCCACCGAGACCGGCAGCCGCTGCTCGGTCGCGGCGGTGACGGCGAGCATCCCCAGCTCGTACGCGTCGGTCTCGGACAGGCCCGCGAGCTCCAGCTCGTTCTCCTCGCGCAGCAGCTCGTCCAGCGTCGGCCACTGTTCACGGTCAGCTGACATGTTCTTCTCCTCTATGGTGCGTCGTGCGGGGCGATCACCAGGCGCAGGGCGCGTAGTCCTTCAGGAAACAGCCGTACAGGTCCTCGCCCTGCTCGCCGCGGACGATCGGGTCGTACACCCGGGCCGCCCCGTCGACCAGGTCCAGTGGGGCGTGGAAGCCCTCGTCGGCCAGCCGCATCTTCGTCGGGTGGGGGCGTTCGTCGGTGATCCAGCCGGTGTCGACGCTGGTCATCAGGATGCCGTCGGTCAACATCTCCTCGGCGCTGGTGCGGGTCAGCATGTTCAGCGCCGCCTTGGCCATGTTGGTGTGCGGGTGCCCCGGCCCCTTGTAACCGCGGCCGAACTGGCCCTCCATCGCCGACACGTTCACCACGTACTTGCGGCGGGCCGACGCGGCGGCCATCACCGGCCGCAGTCGGCTGACCAGCACGAACGGCGCGGTGACGTTGCACAGCTGCACTTCGAGCAGCTCGACCGGGTCCACCTCCTGCACCCGCTGGACCCAGCTGTTTACCGAGTCGAGGTCGGGCACGAGACCGCCGGCGTCGATGGCAGTGGACGCCGCGATCCGTTCCGGCGAGGCCGAGCCGCTGGTCAGTGCCAGCGCGGTGAGCGCGTGCGGGGTGAGCGCCGTCGACTGCGGCCCGGCAGTCAGGCTGCCCACCGGGCCGCCCTGGCCGTCCGGCTTGGCGAAGGTGATCAGCTCCGGCAGCGGGCCGTCCGGCAGGGCCGCGGCCTCGGCGGCGATGAGCTGCGCGTACGCCCCGGGGGACCGGCGGACGGTCTGCGCCGCGTTGTTGATCAGAATGTCGAGGGGGCCCTGGCTGCTGACGTCGTCGGCGAGGGCGATCACCTGGGCGGGATCGCGCAGGTCGATCCCGACGATCCGCAGCCGGTGCAGCCAGTCCGCGCTGTCGGGCATCGCGGCGAAGCGGCGAACCGCGTCGTGCGGGAACCGCGTCGTCACCGTCGTGTGCGCGCCGTCGCGCAGCAGGCGCAGCGCGATGTACATGCCGATCTTGGCCCGGCCGCCGGTGAGCAGCGCACGCCGGCCGGTCAGGTCGGTGCGGGCGTCGCGGCGCTCCCGGTTCAGCGCGGCGCAGGACGGGCAGAGCTGGTGGTAGAAGGCGTCCACCTCGCGGTAGCGCTGCTTGCAGACGTAGCAGCCGCGCGGATTGTGCAGGAAGCCCGCCGTCTCGCCCGCGACGGAGGACGCGAGCGGAATGCCCTGCGTCTCGTCGTCGATCCGCCCCGGAGCGCCGGTGGCGGTGGCCTCCGTCACCGCGCGGTCGGCGGCGAGGATGGCGTCCCGCCGCTCCTCCCGCCGCCGCTGCTTGATCACCTTGTAGAGCCGGGCGGTGGCCCGCTGCACCTGCACCACGTCGGGGTGGTCGGAGGGCAGCGCCTCCAACGCCTCGAAGACGCTGAGGCAGGCCTCCAGCCGGCTTCGGTCAATACCCTCTTGACCGTTTTCGGTAATGTTGTCCACCGTCATGCGTCGTTGTCTCGTCCCGTATCCCGTGCCGGCTCCAGCCGACCCGCCCCAAGTCCGACCCGAAACGGTACGCGCCTCACGGTCTCCGACGCACCTCGCGGCCTCCCGGCGTGGTGCGCCTCGCGGCGCTGTCAGTCGGCGTCGGCGTGGCCGAGACGCCAGTAGCCCATGAAGGCCACCGCCCGCCGGTCCAGACCCCGCTCGGCGACCAGGTGCCGGCGCAGGTTACGGATGACACCGGCCTCCCCGGCCAGCCACGCGTAGAGCGGCGCCGAGGCCACCTGCTCGGGCACCTCCCACAGGATCTCGGTGTCCACGTCGACGTCCGGCACGGGCTGGGCGGCCGTCGACACGCCGGGGGCCAGCAGCTCTCCGGCCGCCGCGACGACGGCGGGCACCAGCCGGCTGCCGTACCCGTCGGCGCCCCGGGCCAGCCAGCGAACCTCGACGCCAGGCGGCGCGAGCAGCGGCAGCACGTCGGCGGCGTCGGGCACCTCCAGCACGACAGTGCCCCGGGCGTCGAGGGGGAGCCGCTCGCAGATGCTGCTGATCGCCGGCACGGCGGTCTCGTCCCCGGCCAGTAACAGCGTGCCGCCGGTGGGCTGTCGAAACTCGACTCCGCCGTGGTTGCCGTCGAAGCCGGCATCCGGCCCGACCAGGGCGATCTCGTCGCCGACGCTGGCCCGCCGAGCCCAGCGCGTCGCCGGGCCACTGTCGCCGTGCAGCACCAGGTCGACGTCCACCTCGGCCAGGTGGGGGCGGACCGCCCGCACCGTGTAGGTGCGTATCGGGTTGCGCAGGTGCTCGGGCAGGGCCCGCCACGTCGCGTACCAGTCCGCGCCGTCCGGCAGGGTCGCCCGGTCCTGACCGGGCAGCGGCAGCGCCAGCTTGATCCGCTGGTCGTAGCCGTTGTCGGCGAAGCGGTCCAGGTTCGCCCCGGTGAAGGTCACCCGGGTGAAGGAAGGGCTCAGGCGGCGTACCGCCCGGACGGTGACGGCGAACACGCGCCACGGGGCGATGGGCAGGGTCTCGGTCATGGTGCCTCTCTCGACTCGGGCGGCGCTACCGGGTGGTGCTCGCCACGGCGCGGGAGCGCCACAGCAGCCAGACGAAGTACGGGGTGCCGATCATGGCGGTGACCAGGCCGGCGGGGATCTGGGCCGGCGCGATGACCGTCCGACCGAAGGTGTCGGCGATGCTGACCAGCGCAGCGCCGAGCAGGGCGGCCACCGGAAGTACCCGGGAGTGCCGGCCGCCGACGAGCGCCCGCGCGGCGTGCGGGGCGACCAGACCGACGAAACCGATGACCCCGACGGCCGAGACGGCGGTGGAGGTGAGCAGCGCCGCCGCGCCGAGCGCGATCAACCGGGTGCGTTCCAGCCGGACGCCCAGCACCCGGGGGGTGTCGTCGTCCAGCGCCATCAGGTCGAGCTCCCGGCGGGCGGCGACCACGGCCGGAGTGAGCACCAGCAGGGCGATCAGCACCGGCAGCACCTGGGTGGGCATCCGACCGTAGGTGGAGCCGGACAGCCAGGTCAACGCCTTCCCGGTGTTCCACGGGTCGAAGGCCACGACCAGGTAGGTGATGACCGCCATGCCGCCCTGCCAGGCGCCGAAACCGATCAGCACCAGTCGGTCGGAGCTCAGTCCGCCGCGCCAGGCCAGGCCGTAGACCAGGGCGAACGCCAGCATCGCGCCGAGCCCGGCGACGCCGGAGACGGCCCACACCCCGGCCAGCGGCACGAAGGTGAGCAGGGAGACCGCGCCGAGCCCGGCGCCGGCGGTGATGCCGAGGATGCCGGGTTCGGCCAGCGGATTGCGGCAGACCGCCTGCACTGTGGTGCCGGCGACCGCGAGCGCCGCGCCGGCCAGGACCGCCGCGGCGACGCGCGGCCACCGCTGGTCCAGCACAAAGGTGTACGCGGGCCCGGTGGTGCCGTTGACCCAGTTGACGACGTCGCCCAGCAGCACCCAGGTGTCACCGGCGAGCATGCCGACCGCCACGGCGCAGACGGTCAGGACGGCGGTGACGGCGACGACGCCGCGGTGGAAGGCGGCGGAGCGGACGGCGGCGTGCCCGCCGGGCGGACGACGGGTGGGGCCGGCGTCGCGGTGCCGGCGGGCCAGCCAGATGAGGATCGCCGCGCCGAACAGGGTGGTGACCACTCCGGTGGGGATGTCGACACCGGCCTGCCCGCCCATCACGGCCCGCAGCAGCACGTCGGAGCCGAGCACGATGATGACCCCGGCGATGCCGGACAACGGCAGCAGGACGCGGTGCCGGTGCACCCCCGGCACCACCGGGGCGAGCAGCCGAACGATCACCGGTGCGCACAGGCCGACGAAGCCGACCGGGCCGGTGAGGGTGACGGCCGCGGCGGAGAGCAGCACGGCCAGCACCATGACGGTGAGCCGGGTGCGCCGCACGTCGAGGCCGAGCACCGTGGCGGTGTCGTCGCCGAGGGCGAGGATGTCGAGGCGGTGCCCGAGCAGCACGAGCACGATGGCGGCGCCGACGATCACCGGAGCGAGTTGGGTCAGCGCGGTCAGGTCGCTCTGCACCAGCGAGCCGTTCCCCCAGGCGAACAGCCCGATGGTGGCCTGCTCGAACAGGAGCAGCAGCAGTGTGGTCACCGACCCGAGCGCCAGCGCGGTCGCCGAGCCGGCGAGGATCAGCCGGGTGGTGCCGGCCTGCCCACCGGAGGACATCGCCATCACCAGGCCGGCGGCGGCCAGTCCGCCGCAGAAGGCGAGGCCGCCGGCCGGCAGCGCGGGCAGCGACACGCCGAACGCGGCGACGGCGACGATCGCCAGGTGGGCGCCCGCGTTGACAGCGAGGGTGTCGGGGGAGGCGAGCGGGTTGCGGGCGATCGACTGCAACGCCGCCCCGGCGAACCCGAGCGCCACGCCGATGGCGAGCCCGGCGAGCAGCCGGGGCAGCCGGGACGCGATCAGGACGCGGGCTGCCTCGTCGTCGGCGCCGGTCGCGAGCCGCAGCAGGTCGAGGGCGCCGACGTTCGAGGTGCCCTGGGTGAGGTGCACCGCGCCGACCACGAGCAGCAGCAGGATCGCGGCGACGAAGACGACGGCGATGCGGGGCACGGCCGGGCTTCCGCCCGGAGCCGGCCGGGTGGCCGGCTCCGGGCGCGGGGGTGCGTTCAGCACGCTCACACCGTGTACGTCTTGACGAGTTCGTCGATGTACTGCTTACCGGAGAGCGGACCGCCGAAGGTCCAGATGCCGTTGGGCATCTTGTGCAGGTTGCCCTTCTGCACGAAGGGCAGCGACTTCCAGATGGCGTTGCCGGCGAGACCGTCGGCGAACACGTCGTCGCCGTCGGAGGCGTTGTAGAAGAGGTGCGTGTTCGGGTCCTTGAGGACCGTCATGCCCTCGACGTCGGTCTGGCCCAGGCCCCACACCTCATCGGTCTTGCCGGTCCAGGCGTTGGTGAGGCCGAGTTGGATGCCGATCTGGGAGACCAGCGCGCCAGTGCCGAACATCCGGATGCTGACGGTGCTGCCCTCCTTCCAGCCGTCGGCGATGGCGAACGGTCGGCCGGCGGCACCCGCGTCGGCGATCTTCTTCTTGCCGTCGGCGATGGCCGCGTCGAAGTCGGCGAGCAGCTTCTCCGCCTCGGTGGTCTTGCCGACCGCCTTCGCGATCATGTTGAGGTCGGTGCGCATCCGGCCGAGGTTGTCGGTGGCGTCACTGCCCTTGGCGACCACCACTGGTACGAACTTCTCCAGCTGACTGACGATGGTGGCGCCCCGGTCGTCCTCCATCACGACGAGGTCGGGCTGGAGGGCGACGATCGCGTCGACGCTGGGCTCCCCGCGGACCCCGACGTCCTTGACGCCCGGGTCGAGCTTCGCGGAGGTGACCCAGGTGCCGTAGCCCTTGGGGTCGGCGACACCGACGGGCATGACGCCCAGGCTGACCAGCAGCTCGACCTCGCCCCACTCAAGCCCGACGACCTTGGTCGCCGGCGCCTTGAGGGTGATCTCCTTGCCCCTGCTGTCGGTGACGGTGACCGGGCCGCCGGACGCCGAGGCGGAGGTGTCGGGGGCTGCGGCGTTCTCGGTGGTGCCGCAGGCGCCGAGCGTCAGCGCGGCCACGACGGCGATGAGGGCGGTGAAACGGGTACGGGTCATGACGGTCTTTCTCTGCTGTGGATGGGGGTGCTCAGACCAGGGCGCGGATCTGGTGCCGCCCGACCGGGCGGGTGGTGACCAGTCCACTGACCGGATCGGTGGTCACCTCGATGCGGATCCCGTAGGTCTCGGTGAGGGCGTTCTCGGTGAACACCGTTGCCGGGGTGCCGGTGGCGCGGACCCGGCCCTGCTGCAACAGGACCACCTCGTCCGCCACGGCGGCTGCCTGGTTGAGGTCGTGCAGCACGACGCCGACGGCGACGCCGTGATCGTCCGCGAGGTCACGGACCAGGTCGAGGATCTCCACCTGGTAGCGCAGGTCGAGGAATGTGGTGGGTTCGTCGAGGAGTAGAACCGGGGTGTCCTGGGCGAGGCAGGTGGCCAACCAGACCCGCTGCAACTCGCCTCCGGAGAGTTCGTCGACGGGACGGTCGGCCATCGTGGCGACGCCGGTGACGTCCATGGCGCGTGCGATGGCGGCGGGACCGTCCGGGTCCTCGGTGCGCCAGCGCCCCCGGTAGGGGTGGCGGCCGTAGCCGACGACGTCGTGGACGGTGACGCCGCTGGGCACCGGCCGGCTCTGGGCGAGCAGGGTGACCCGCCGGGCGAAATCCCGGGCCGCGAGGCTGGCGGCCGTGACGCCGTCGGCGAGGTGCACGATTCCGGCCTCGATCGGATGCAGCCGGGCCAGGGCCCGCAGCAGTGTGGACTTGCCGCTGCCGTTGGGCCCCACCAGTGCGGTGACGGCGCCCGCGCGGAGGTTGATCTCGGCACCGTGCACCACCGGCACACCGTGATAGCCCAGACGGAGGTCGACGCCGGACAGGCTGCGCTCCCCGTTGACCGACGCCAACTCGCTCTGCATGAGGTTAGGCTAACCTAACCAGATGACGGCCTGTCAAGCCGGTCACGGGGCGGCGACCGGCCTAGCGGACCGGTGGTCGTCGGGCCCGTGCGCGCGTGGGGGATGCTGGGTCCGTGCAGATCGCGACCCTCGGCCCACTCGCCGTCGACGGCCAGCCCGTTCGGGGTGAACGGCTCGCGGCGGTGCTCCGCGCGCTCGTCGACGCGCGGGGCCGGGCGGTCTCCGTGAGCCTGCTCGTGGACGCCGTCTGGGACGGCGCGCCACCCGACGACGCGACCGGCGCCGTCCAGGCCCTCGTGTCCCGGGTACGCCGTCTCGGGCTGCCCGTGGTCGCGGTGCCGGGCGGATACCGGCTGCCCGCCGAGGAGATCACCGTCGACGCGGTCGAGGCGCGCGCGCTCGTCGACCAGGCAGGCGCCACGCTCCGATGCGGTGACGTCAATGCCGCCCGCGGCCTGGCCGATCAGGCGCGGGCCCTGTTCCCCGAGGTGCCGGAGCTGGTCAGCGCCGAGGACAGCCGCCTGTTCGCGGAGGTCGCCGCGCTGCGCGCGCAGGCGGCACTCGCCGGCGTGGGCCCGTTCGACGAGGTCGACCTGGGCCGACTCGTCGCGAAGACACCGCCGGACGAGCCGTCCGCCGCCCTGCTCGTCCGGGTGCTCGCCGCGCAGGGACGGGAGGCGGAGGCGCTGGAGGTGGTCGAGCGGCTGCGCGCCGAGCTGGCCGAGCGCTACGGCACCGACCCGTCGCCCGTGATCACGAGCGTCCACCTGGCGTTGCTGCGCGGTGAACTCACCGCACCGCCCGTCGCGGCGCCGCCCCGGCAACAGGCGCGGATCACGCTGCCCGCCGCGTGGCGCCGCCCCATGGCCGCCCTCGTCGGGCGGGAGCGGGACGTCAAGGCCGTCACCGACGCGCTCGCCGAGACACCCGTCGTGACGATCGTGGCGACCGGCGGGGCGGGCAAGACCCGGCTCGCCGCCGAGGTGGCCAGGCGTACGGCAGCGGGTGGGCGGGCGGTACGCGTGATCGAACTCGCTGGCCTGCGCTCGCCCGACGAGGTGCTGCCCACTGTGCTCGGGGCGCTCGGCGGCGCGGACACCACGGCGACCGGAGGCAACCTGGGTCTGGAACGGCGGGTCCTCAGCCCCGAGGAGCGGCTGCGGGCCGTGGCGCCGGACCTCGACGGTCTGGTGGTGCTGGACAACTGCGAGCACGTGCTCGACGCGGTGGCCGTCGTCGTCGCGGACCTGGTCGCGGCGGCCTCGCCGGAGGTCGCGGTGCTCGCGACGAGCCGCGCCCCACTGGGCCTGGTCGGCGAGCTGGTGCACCGGCTGACCGCGTTGCCGGACGCCGACGCGCTCGCGCTGGTCGAGTCCCGGGCACAAGCCGGTGGCGCCGTGCCGACCTGGGACACCGAGCGGGCGCTCGCCCTGTGCCACCGACTCGACAACCTGCCGTTGGCGCTCGAACTGGCCGCCGCGCGACTGCGGCACATGCCGATCGACGACGTACTCGCCGGGCTGACCGACCGGTTCGCGCTGCTCGACGACGCCCTGCGCGGCCTGCCTGAGCGGCACGCGAGCCTGTGGGCGCTTGTCGACTGGAGCAGGGAACTGCTCGCCGAGGCCGACCGGGACCTGCTCCAGCGGGTCGCGGTCATTCCCGCGCCGTTTACAGCGGACCTCGCCGCCGCCGTCGCGCAGGCCTCGGACGTGCGTCGCGGCCTGGCGACCCTCGTCGAACAATCCCTGTTGTCCCTGGTCGAGGGGGACGGCCCGCCGCGCTACCGCATGCTCGAAACGGTCCGTGAGTACGGCGAGGCCCGGCTGGACGCGGCCGGCGCCCGGGACCAGGCCATGGCCGGCCTGGTCAGGTGGGCGCGGAAGCAGGCCGTCGTGCTGGCCGCCCACTTCATCGGCCCCGGCCAGGTCGAGGCGCTGCACCGTTGCGCCGCCGAGCAGGACAACCTGGTCGCGGGCCTGCGATGGGCAATGGCAGCGGACGACGAGCCCGCCGCCGTCGACGTCGCCACCGCCCTGTTCCACCTCTGGTCGGTGCGGGGCCTGCACCTGGAGGTCCTCGCCTGGGCGCGCGGGCTGCTGCACATCGACGACCCGCAGCGGCGGCTGCGGTCGACGATCCTGCGCGGCGCGGCCAGCGGCCGGCCACTTCCCAACGCCGAACGGCTGGCCTGGACGTGCGTGGTGATCAGCGTGAACGCCGGCGTCAGCGCCGACCTGCGGCCCGCCGTGCTCGCCCGGCGGGCGCTGCGGACGCTCCTGACCGAACGTCCCGCCGAGGTGTCGTCCCGGCTGACCGCTATCGCGTCGGCACTGCCCGGCTTCGACGCCGCCGACGTGGAGCAGAGCCTGAAGAGCGCGACCGAGATGGTCGCGCACCCAGACCCGTACGTGCAGGGGCTGGGGCTCTTCGCGCGCGCGGCGGTACGGGAGAACGGCGGCCTGCCGGAAGCGTCGATCAGCGACGCCGAGCAGGCTTACCACCGCTTCGAGGCCGCCGGCGACCACTGGGGCATGGCGATGGCGGCGGGTGCGGTCGGGCAGTTCCTGGTCCCGGGCGGAGACGCCCGGTCGGCCGAGTGGCTGACCCGCAGTGTCCGGCACATGGAGTTGGTCGGCGCCACGCAGGACGCCCGGTCGATCCGGGTACGGCTGGACGTGCAACTGGCCCTGACCGGCGACGCGGAGGCGGAGCGGCGACTGGGCGAGACGGCCGCCCTGGGCCAGGCCGAGCAGATCGACGCCGCGCAGGCGCTGCTCGGCCTGGCGCACCTCGCCTGGCAGCGTGAGCGGTACGACGAGGCGCTCGCCCACGCCGACGAGGTGACGCGCGTCCTCGCCGGCTGGGTCGGGCCGCAGCCACAGCCGCGCGTGATGCTCCGAGCCACGGCGGCGATCATCTACCTGCGGGTGGCCCAGGTTGGGCGGGTGTCGGGCACCGACGCCACCATCCAGGCGGCCGCGATGCTGTCGCTCGCCCGCGAGGACGCGCTGACCTCACGGGACCTGCCGGTGATCGGGGCGTGGGCGTCGGGCGGCGCGGAGTTCGCGGCGTACCGGGGTGACGTCGAGGCCGCCCGCGAACTGGCCGTACTCGCGAAGCGGATCGGCACCCAGATCGAGATGTTCTTCCCCTTTGAAAACGGCGAACGGCTCAACGCCATCCTCGGGAACGAGGAGCAGCGTGAGCCGTTGCTGGCCGCGTGGCGCGAGCGGCCACCCGCCGCGGCCGTCAGCCGGATCCGCGAGCTGATGGACGACCTGCTCGCGTAGGTCAGATCTTCTTGCGGTACGCCCGCAGCGCCAGTGGCATGAACACCGCAACGAAGCCGGCGCACCAGGCGAGCGTCCACCACACGTGGTTGCCCAGCGGGGTGCCGAGGAACAGCCCGCGTACCGACGCCACCAGGTGGGTCATCGGGTTGACGTCCACGAACGCCTGCATCCAGCCCGGCAGGGTGTCGGCGCCGACGAACACGTTGGACGCGAAGCTCAGCGGCATGATCAACGCGAACATCACCCCCTGCACGGCGCCCGCGGTCCGCACCTTCATCGACACCAGCACCGGCAGCCAGCTCAGGCAGAGCGCGAACAGCACAGCGAGCAGACACCCGGCGATCGCCCGGAACAGGTCGGTGTCGATCCGGAAACCCATCACGTAGCCGATCGCGAGGGTCGACACGGTGACGATGACGTACCGGACGACATCGCCGAGGACCGCGCCGACCAGAGGTGCGGAGCGGGGGATCGGCAATGACCGGAACCTGTCGAAGATGCCCTTGGCGATGTCGGTGTTGAGGTTGACGCCGATCGCGATGGCACCGGTCGCGATCGTCTGCGCCAGAATGCCGGGGAGCAGGAACTGAAGGTAGTCGTGGGTCGATCCGGCGACGGCGCCGCCGAAGACGTACACGAAGATGATGAGGAACAGCACCGGTTGCAGGGTGACGTCGATGAGCGCCTCGGGCGTACGCCAGGTCTTGATGAGGCTGCGCTTGGCGAGCGCCAACGAGTGCCGCACCAGCCGGAACGGCCGAGGATTCGGCGCGGTTGTCGAGAGCGCCCGGCTTCTCGTGGGCGCGGTGTCGGTCAGAGTGCTCATGCCGCGACCTCCGTGGGGCGGGTGGTGTCGTCTTCTGATGCCGTACGCCCGGTGAGGGTGAAGAACACCTCGTCGAGGCTCGGCAGGTGCAGGGAGAGTTCGGTGACCGCGATGCCGGCCGTGGCGAACCGCGCGACGCTCTCGGTCAGGGCCGCGTCGTCGGTGACCGGCACCGCGAGCACGCCCTTGCGGATCTCGTCGGCCTGCGCGCCGGAGCCGACCTGGGTCAGGATGTCCGCGGTGCGGGGCAGCTGAGCCGGATCGGACGGCCGGACCTCCAGGGTCTGCCCGCCGACCACCCGCTTGAGCCCTTCGGGGGTGTCGTGCGCGATGACCCGGCCGTGGTCGATCACCGTGATCGCGTCGGCGAGCGCGTCGGCCTCCTCCAGGTACTGGGTGGTCAGCAGCACCGTCGAACCGTTGTTGACAAGCGTTCGGACCACGTCCCACATGTCCTCGCGCTTGGCCGGGTCGAGCCCGGTCGTCGGCTCGTCCAGGAAGATCACGTCGGGGGAGCCGACCAGGCTGGCGGCCAGGTCCAGCCGTCGCCGCATGCCCCCGGAGTAGGTCTTGGCCTGACGGTTCGCCGCATCGGTCAGGTCGAACCAGTCGAGCAGCTCGGCGGCCCGTCGCCGGGCGCCGGCGCGCCCCAGTTCCAGCAGGGTGCCGAACAGCTCCAGGTTCTGCCGCCCGGTCAGATCCTCGTCGACCGAGGCGTACTGGCCGGTGAGGCCGATACTCTGCCGAACGCGTTCGGCGTCCCGTACCACGTCGAAACCGCTGATCCGGGCGGTCCCGCCGTCCGGGGTGAGCAGTGTGGAGAGGATGCGCACGGCGGTGGTCTTGCCGGCGCCGTTGGGGCCGAGCACCCCGAGCACCGTCCCGCGGGGCACGGCGAGGTCCACGCCTTGAAGCGCCCTCGTCTTCCCAAACGTCTTCACGAGGCCCTCAGCCTCGATCACCAGGTCAGCTGTCATGCGCCCAGTCTGTGCGGGCCCGCTGACACCGCCCCGACACGGCACCGACACGGGCCGACACGGGCTGACATCGGAGCCGCCGAGGAGGCATGCACATCCACACCGACGGGCGCTGCGCTATGCCCGGGTGGGCAGTGTTTCGGTCTCGGCGCGCAGCACGGGCGCGAACGACGCCGAGTGATCGTGCCCGGAGGCGCAGGTCTGTTGTGTCTCGGCGATGAACACGTGCGGCGAGACGCCGGTGAGCCGGACGCACTCGCGTGTGAGGTGAGGCTGGTCGGCGTAGCCGGCGCGGAGGGCGAGCAGCCCGAGCCCGTCGTCCGTCGCCGCGAGGCCCTGGGCGATCGCCTGCTGGACGAGCGCGAGGAAGCCCTGAAAGCGCAGTATCCGGTGCAGCGACTTCGGCGCGAGCCCGATCGCCGTCCGGCAGCGGCGCCGCAGCTGCGTCTCGGAGATGTGCAGAGACGCCCTCAGCGACGTCACGTCGACCGTGCGCCACGGCATGAGACCGCGCACCGCCTCGGACACGAGCGAGTCTGCGGGCTGGCCGGCGCTGGCGCGCTCCTGCACGTAGAGCTGCACGGCGGCGAGCGCTTCCTGGAGCGAGGCCGCCGTGCCGACCACGTCGCCGAGTGCGGCGGCAGAGCGGCCCCACAGCTGTTCGGCGTCCAGTGTGAGTCCGACGACCTCGGACGTGGGCTGTCCCGCGACCATCGGGAAGGCGCCTGGCACGAAGCGCACGCCGAGAATCGTGGTGCCCGGCTGAAGTACCTCGACCAGCGGCTCGGTAAGCGGGCCGATCACCTGCGGGGCCGCGCCAACCCTGCATACGAGTTCGACAGCGCCGCTGGGGATGCGCCGGTGGACGTACGGCGCGGCGTCGCGCCCGACCTGCTGCACCCAGACCGACGAGACGAGCTCGCGCAACGCCGGAGCGGGCGAGCGCTCGACGTAGCTCTGCCCGCCCGCGGCGTGGGCGGAGAACGGGTCGCTGGTCACGTGACCAGTATGTCGCGCGCGGGTTGGTCGGCCGCGAGAAGGACGCCCGGTTTGTTCAAGAGCGCGGAGCGAATCCGGCCGTACGGTTTGGCCATGTTCGACTTCATGACCTTCTGTTTGACGGGGCCGCCGACACCCGACCGCCGACCGGGCCCCGCTCAACCACCCCAAGATCGACGCCAGGGTCCGGCCCGTGCGAGCGCACGGTGAACGCGACCATCCAAGGCCGGCTCTGGAGCAGCGATCCGCAGGGCTGGGCGCAGACCGCGGAGGGCCGCATCCGGCCGCTGTACATGCGTGTGCTCGAACGCCTTCACCTTCGCCCCGGCACGCGGCTCCTCGACGTTGGCTGCGGCTCGGGCCTGTTCGCGGAGCTTGCCGCCCAGCGCGGCGCTGACGTCGTCGGGCTGGACGCGGCCCCGGGACTCGTCGAGTACGCACGCTGCCGACGCCCGGCGGCCCGCTACGTCGTCGACGACATGGAGCACATACCGTTCAGCGACAGCGGCTTCGATATCGTCACCGCGTTCAACTCGGTGCTCTACGCCGCCGACCCCCGCCACGCGCTCGCCGAGATCACGCGCGTGACCGCCCCCGCAGGCTGTGCCGTCGTAACCGTAGGCGTCGGTCCCGAACAGGCCGAAAGCGCAGCACTGATCAATCCACTGGCTCCGCACGACGAAGTGCCCGACCGCAGCACCCTCGACCTCGCCGACGCGGACGCGGCTCGCAGCGCCCTGCTCGACGCCGGGTTCGCATCCGTCACGTCGACCGACATCGCGTTCGACATCGAATTCAACGACCAGAACGAGGCGATCGCCGCCCAGATGCCGGCCGGCCCAGTCAGCGCGGCGGTCCGCCACTCCGGCCGCGCGGCCGTGGAAGCGGCGCTGGGGTCCTTCTTCGCGCCGCGATCACGAGCCGACGGGACCATCCGCCTGGGCCTCGTCTTCCGCTGCTATCTCGCGCAGCGGGCGCGATGACCCGCGGCTTCGGCGTGGGCGGTCCGGCCCTGCCGAATGACGACCCCACGAAGGACGACCAACCAACGAGAAGGGAACCACGATCATGAAACTGACGACCACCACGCAGGTGTCTGTCGACGGCGTGATGCAGGCAAACGGCGGGCGGCATCCGATCCTCGACCCTGGAATGGAGCGCGGCGGATGGGCCCGGCCGCTTTTCGACAACGAGGCCATGACGTTCGTCGACCAGACCTACCAGCGCGCTGACGCGTTCCTGTTCGGTCGGCGGACCTACGAACTGTTCGCCGGCTACTGGGGCGTGAGAGAAGACCTGGAAAACCCCATCGTCGGTGCCTTGAACACCAAGCCCAAATACGTCGCATCGACCACGCTCACCGACCCGCAATGGGCGAACACGATCACCCTCTCCGGTGACCCCGCGGCGGCCATCCGCGAGCTGAAAGCCAAGCCGGCGGGTGAGCTGCAGGTGCACGGCAGCGCCATCCTGACCCGGTGGCTGCTCGAAAACGACCTCGTCGATGAGATGAACCTGCTCATCGTCCCGGTGGTCGTCGGCCAAGGCATGCGCATGTTCCCCGACACCGGCCCAGATATCGCACTGGACCTGGTCGACTCGCAAGTCTTCCCGAAGGGCATAACGCTCCAGGTCTACCGACCCGCCGGGCGCCCGCAGTACGCCACCACCTGAAACACGACAAGGGGTGCCGCAGTCCGTCAGAGCTGACTATTCGTGGGCCCGGCTGCTGCATCGACCGCTGGGCCGCGCTCCGCTGGGGTCGATGGCGTCGACGAGTGACCGCGCCGCCGTCAAGCCATCCACCGCTAGGCGACCAGCTGAGGCGGGCACGCCGCGGTCGGTCCACTCCTGAGCCACGGTGTCCCGCCACCCCCCTCGACCTCGCACATGAAGAACAGCCCAGTGCGCTTGCGCTGCGAAAACAGCACGGTCAAGCGCTGACCTTCCAACGGATGGAAAGCGTGAGTGATCACCAATTGGTCCGAAGAGTACCTTGACTGACGAGCTGTATAGGGCACGGGTTCCAACGGTCGGCGTCACGATATGCTGGCCACGGCAGAGCGCCTGCCAGCGCCCGATGTGGTGGCCCACGCCCGACCACATGCCTGGGGCCAAGAGTCTCCGACTCCGCGCCGATCCGTCGACTCCCGGCGTGCCGGTCACGCCGCCTGTTCGGTGGAGTGCGTGGGGCTGCACCGGAGGCGTCATGTCTGATTCCACCCCCCGACGGACCCCAGCTCCGGGACGCGCCCGCAAGCGCGCCATCCGTGAACATGCAGCCCGGGCTGGCGTCGCCTACTCGGAGGCCGCCCGGCAGCTCGAGTCGGTCGGCCTTCGGCCCGGCGAAACCCTCTCCAGGTACGGGCGAACGATCTATCCGATCGGGTTCGACCCGCACCGCCAACTGCTCGTCGAACGCCGTGAGCGGCGGTCGTTCGAGGAGCGGGTGGCGGACACCAGGCGGGCCGCGGTCCTGCCGCATGGTCGCGCGCAGCACCTCGTCGGGCGGTTCCCGCCCAGCCGTGGGCGTACCGGCAGCGGGGTGGACTCGCTCTATCACGGCGAGGGCCGCGAGGAACTGCTCGCGATGCTGTACATCGTGATCGTGGCCGAGTCGCCAGGGTTGCTGCCCGAGGTCGGGGACCTCGCCTGGATCGCGGAACTCGGCGAGGACACCGCGCTCGACACGGCCTGCGCCGACATCGACCGCGAGGCCCGCCGGCTGCTCGACCAGGAGCCGATGGCCCTCTGGTCGCGCATCCAGCAGGCGCTGACCACTGTCGAACGTAGCGTGGACGGGCAGGTCCGCCAGGAGGCGATCCGGCAGACCGCGCTGTTGAGCACGATGATGACGCCGCGTCTCGGGTCCGCGGGCGAGCCGTACGTTCCGGGGCTGCCCGTTGGCGGTGCCCGGCAGATCCTTGACGCGCTGCTCATCGTCGCCGACGACGGACACGCGCCGGGCACCCGGGTACGCCTGCTCAGGCAGCCGCACCACGCGGGGTCGGCCACGATCATCGGTGCCCGGTGGGGTCGGTCAGGTCCGCCGGTGGGCTATCTCGTGTGGCTCGACGGGGCGACGGCGCCGCTGTCGGCCCGCCCCGACGACCTGATTGTCCTGGCCGACCAGGAGACCACTCCGCGCTGAGCCAGGGCCCGCCTCGGTGTGCCCGCATCGTCTCCTCCGGGCCCCGGTCAGATCCTCCTGAACAGCTTCGTTGTCTAGACCGCCGTCGGATGGATCAGGCGACGGCCAGGCGAAAGACCTGCCGGGAACCGCCCTCCGGACCGGGATCGACGGCCTCGGCAGGGGTGAAACCAAGGCGTTCGTAGAAGGCACGCGCACCGCTGACGCAGGCGCCCGGGTGATCGGCACCAAAGGTGACCACTTCGACGGAACCTGAGCCCGGTACAAACCTGCGCATCGCTGCTGTCATCAGTGCACGACCAACACCCTTTCCCCGTGACTGCTCAGCAACGACAAGCCAGTGGACGTGGTGGGTCGGAACCTTCGCCGTGAACAACAACCCACCCAGGAGATCGGACCCGGAGGAGAAAGCAACGATCGCTGTGGTCCGACGAATGTGCTTGCGCACCGCGTCATGGAAGCCACGATCCTCGACCATCGGGCCGAACCAGCACTCGACCTCGGCCGCCAGACCAAGGAAGCCGTTGAAGTCCCGCTCTTCGGCAAGTCTGACGATCTGACAGCAACACCATCGCGTCAGGTGGAGTAGTTGTCCATCAACCCCGCGTCACCTCGTCGATCATGGAGTTGTGGTGGGCGATAAAAGCCCGCCCGCGTGCCGCGATCTTGCATTTTCTGCCCCGACATAGGGACCATTCCACTCGTATAGGCAACCGAAACTGCAAGATCGGCGGGGCGCGGGGCGCGGGGCGCGGGCCGGCCGGGCTCCCTTGCGGGGAGCCCGGCCGGTGCGGTCGACGCCGTCGTAGAGCTGTCCGGAGCGCAGCGGGGGGGAGGTGCTGCGGCGGGAGAGGTACGGACGGCGTGACCGCGCTCCGCGCGGCGGTCCACCTGCTCAGCTCGGTAGGCGGCCCCGCGTGGAGACGAAGTGGTACGACATGACGGCGAACCCGGGGTCACGGAGCAGCCGCCGGAAGGCGTGCAGTTGCTGGGGCGACAGCCCGGCCGCCAGCAGGTCCGGTTCCAACTGGCGGGAGTTGGTCTCGTAGAGCGACGTTCCGGTCGACCCGCCGGCCCAGCTCTGCGAGTGGGTGATGGTGTCCAGGTCGGTCAGACCGGCGAGAGCCATCTCGGTGTGTACGTCCTGCGCCCAGCCCAGGTCGGCGCCGTGGTCCTCCAGGACACCCATCATGGCGTCCATGACCTGCGCGAAGAGCTTCGCGGCGTCGTCGCTGGGCGCGGTCAGCACCCGCTGCGGCGCGGTGCAGTCGAACTCCTCGACCACCAGCCACCCGCCCGGCGCCAGCGCGCCGGTGAGGGTGCGCAGGACCCGTCGCCGATCGGGGAGGTGCAGCAGCACCAGCCGGGCGTGGATCAGGTCGAACGCGTCCCCGGGTGGCGCTTCGGTGCGCACGTCGTGCCGGCGTACGTGCAGGTTGCCCTCGGCCACCAGGTGGGTGGGGTCGATGTCGGTGGCCAGCACGTGACCGTCGTCGCCGACCGCGCGGGCCATCCGCCGGGCCATCGAGCCGCCACCGGCCCCGACCTCCCAGCAGGTCGCGCCCGGTTCCAGCACCGGGCGGGCCAGCCGACGCGTCGTGATCGGATCCAGGAAGGACTCCAGCGCATGCATCTGGGGAACGGCGTCCGGTGCGCCGTTGTCGAACGTGTACGTGTCATCGCTCGTAGCGGTTGTCATCGGTGTCTACCTCTCCGTGAAGGGTCGGGTGACTCGTGAAGGGTCGTTGACTACGGGGTGTCGGCCCAGAGCCGAGGGGTCGGTCGGTTGGCCGGGGGCGGCGCAACGGCGGCGACGCTCAACATCGCCGCCAGTGGGGCCGGGTCGCGGCGGGCCTCCGCAGTCGGCCGGTCGTAGACCACCCGGCCGTACTCCAGCACCGCCACCCGGTCCGCGAGTTCGATCGCGTGCTGGAGCTGCTGCTCCACGAGCAGCACGGTCAGGCCGTCGGCGGCGAGACCGTTGACGAGTTCGCGGACCCGCGCCGCCAGATCGGGCGAGAGCCCCTCACAGGGTTCGTCGAGCAGCAGCACCCGGGGTTGGCCGAGCAGCGCACGGGCTATCGCCAGCATCTGCTGCTCACCGCCGGATAGTTCGCAGCCGCGGTGTCGCAGCCGCACCGCCAACCTTGGCAGCAGTTCCAGGGTCCGGGCGACCGTCCAGCCCCCGCCGCCGGAGGTGGGGGCCCGCCACGGCGCGGCCGCCAGGTGCAGGTGCTCGGCCACCGTCAACCGGGAGAAGACCCGTCGACCCTGCGGGACGAGACCGACGCCGGACTGGGCGATGCGATGAGGTTGTCGGCCGGCGACGTGCACGCCGCCGATCTCGACGCGACCGCTGGACGCCCGCACCAGCCCGGCGATGGTGTGCACGAGTGTGCTCTTGCCCGCCCCGTTGCGGCCCACCACTGCCTGGATGCTGCCCGGGCGTACCCGCAGGCTGACCTCGTGCAGGACGATTCCCCCGCCGTAGCCGGCGCAGAGACGATCCACAGTGAGCATCAGGCCACCCCGTCGGCGTAGGCCTGCCGCACCAGCGGCGAGGTACGGATCTCGTCAGGCGTGCCGGCGGCCAACCTCTGACCGTCGCGCAGCACCGTGACCGTGTCGGAGAGGGCGTACACCAGGTCCAGTCGGTGTTCGACAAGCAACACGGCGACCGCCCTGGGCAGCGCCTGGAGCAACTCGACCAGCCGGCCGACCTCGATGGCGGACAGCCCGGCCGCCGGTTCGTCGAGGAGCAGCAGGCGGGGGCGACCGGCCAGCGCCATCGCGATCTCCAACTGGCGTCGTTGCCCGTGCGCGAGGTGCCCGGCCGGCACCGCCGCGACGGCGGTGAGCCCCATCTGGTCCAGCAACGGGCCGGCCAGGCGCTGCGCGGCGCGTCGGCGGCCGCCCGGCCACCACCGGCGGCTCGGGATGACCCGGGGCAGCGCAGCCACCACGACGTTCTCCGTCGCGGTGAGCGTCGGAAAGACCGCGGGACGTTGGTGGATGCGGTTGATGCCCCGCCGGGCCCGGGCCGCCGGGCCGAGCCGACCGACGTCCCGCCCGTCGAACCGCACCGAGCCGCGTTGCGGCCTGGTGGACCCGCCGAGCACGTTGAGCAGGGTCGTCTTGCCGGCCCCGTTCGGGCCGATCAACGCGTGCCGTTGGCCGTCATGGATGCGCAGGTCCACGCCGTCGAGTGCGGCGAGTGAGCCGTACCGCACGCTGATCCCCTGGGCTTCCAGCAGGCCGGTCATCGGTGCAGCTCCGCAACGGTGGCCTGGTCATGGGCGGCTGGCTGCTCCGGCTGTAGCGCCGGGGCTCCCGGCGGGCGGAGCCGTCCCCGGGCCCGGTTGACGCCGGTGGGCAGCAGGTAGACAGTCGCCACGAACAGCGCGCCCAGCACCAGTGGCGCGTGGCCCGGCAGCACCCCGAACAGCCAGTCCCGGGCGGCGATGACCAACGCCGCGCCCACCAGGGCGCCACCCACCGAGGCGGTGCCACCGATGACGACACCGAGCAGCAGCAGCGCGGACGTGTCGAAGCCGAAGTCGGCGGGGGAGATGTACTGCTGGGCGACGACCAGGAGCGAGCCGGCGGCACCGGCGATCGCCCCGGCGGCGATGTGCGCGCCGGACAGGTGCAGCGCCACCCGGTGACCGCTGGCCCGCAACCGCGTCTCGTCGTCGCGGCCGGCACGCAGCACCAGCCCGGCCCGGGTACGCAGCAGCACCAGCACCGCGCCGACCAGCGTGGCCACGACGACCAGGGCGTACAGGTAACGGGCCTGATCGTTGGCCAGGGCCGGAAGCCCCCAGAACGGGCGGACCGCGGGGATGCCGGCCAGCCCGTCGGTGCCACCGGTCACCGATCGCCACCGCCCGAGGACGATGACGACGAGTTCACCGATGGCCAGGGTGATCATCAGGACGATCACCCCTCGGGCGTGCACGACGAGCGGCACGGTGAGCGCGGCCAGCAGCGCCCCGGCGGCCGCCGCGACGACGAGCTGCACGACGCCGACGTCGGAGACTCGGCTGCCGACCACGGCGCAGGCGTAGGCGCCGGCCGCGTACGGTGCGGTCTGGCCGAGGGTGGGCATGCCGGCGACGCCGGTGAGCAGCGCCACGCTCACCCCGACCAGGGCCAGCGCCAGCGTCCGGGCCAGGATCGCCGTGGTGTAGTCGTCGACAACCCAGGGCGCCACGACCAGACCGACCAGGACGAGCGCCGCGATGCCGCCCCGAACCCGCCGGATCACCTCACCCCTCATGCCGCCCTCCACCTGCCGGCCAGGCCACGGGCCCGCACGGCCAGCACGGCCGCCATGGCGGCGAACAGCAGAAACGGCGCGGCGGACGGCAGCAGCGCCACCCCCAGCGTCTGGATCTCGCCGATCGCGAGCGCGGCCAGCAGGGTGCCCGCCATCGACCCGAGACCACCGAGGACGACCACCACCAGGGAGAGCAGCAGCACCGTGTCGGCGGTGCCTGTGCCGGGGCCGATGATGGGCGCGCCCAGGACACCGGCCGCGCCGGCCAGCGCACCCGCGGCGGCGAGCACACCGGCCCGGATCCGTGCCGGACTCACACCCAGACAGGCGACCATCTCCGGGTCGTCGACGGCCGCCCGGACCAGCATCCCGGCCCTGGTGCGTCGCACCACCAGGTAGAGGGCGGCGGCGAGCACCGCCGCGACGACGATGAACACCAACCGGTACGCGGCGTAGCGGTGACCGGCGACCATCACCGACCCCTCCAGGGCTGCGGGCACCTGGACCTGCGGGTTGTCGGGCCCGAAGCCGGCGACGAGCAGGCTGCCGCCGGCCAGCGCCACCCCGAACGTCAGCAGCGCCTGACTCAGGTGATTGCCGGTGGCGACCGGTGTGAGCAGGCCGGCCAGCAGCACCCCCGTCGCCGCGGCGGCCAGCACACCGACGGCGAGGGCCAACGCCAGGCTCACCCAGCCGCCGTCGAGCAGCGCCGCGGCGGTGTACCCGCCGATCGCGTAGAGCAGGCCGTGCGCCAGGTTGAGGATGTTGGCGACGCCGAAACAGAAGACCAGGCCCGACGCGGCGACGAACACGAGCAGCCCGTAGGCGACTCCGTCCAACGCCGGGATCAGGTACGGGTCGATCCGGTTCGTGCCGGCCGCCACCGCGATCACCGGCCGACGGTCGCGAGGTCGCCCACGACGGTGTTGGACAGCGCCCGGCCGTCCTGGCGGACCTGCCGCAGGTACCACTTCTGCACGGGCGAGTGCGTGGTGGTGGAGAACTGCCAGGTACCGCGCGGGCTGGCGATCTGGCCGAGTTGACCGATGGCCGTGTTGATGGCCTCGGGGGTCGGGTTGCTTCCGGCGGCGCCGATCGCCCGGTCCAGCACCGCCGCCGCGTCGTACGAGGCGAGCGCGTAGGTCGTCGGCGAACCGTCGTGCTTCGCCTTCCACGCGGCCACGAAGGCGCGGTTCTCCGCGTTGTCGAGGTCGGGCGAGTAGTTGAGCACCGAGTAGATGTCCCGGGCGGCCTCGCCCTGCGCGTTGAGCACGCCGCCCTCGGTGAGGAACCCGGCCGCGTACAACGGGACGTCCCTGATCTCGGACTGCGCGTACTGCTTCACGAAGTCGACGGCGGCGCTGCCGGCGTAGAAGGTGTAGACGGCCGCCGCGCCGGATGCCTTGATGCGGGCGAAGTACGGGAGGAAGTTGGTGGTGGCCGGGAACGGCGTGAAGGTCGTCTTTCCGTCGGCGTTCGCGAGCTTCCCGCCGATCTTGCCGAACGCGTCGGTGAAGCCGCGCAGCTCGTCCCAACCGCCCTGGTAGTCCGGGCCGATCGCGTACACGGAGCCCTTCACGTTGTCGCGGACGTGCTGGGCGATCGCCTCCCCGGGCTCGTCGGAGAGGTACGAGGTGTGCCAGACCCGGGAGACGTCCTTGAGCTCCGGTCGGCCGTTAGAGCCGACCAGTGGCACCTTGGTCTCGTTGAGCACGGGGGTGACCCCGGCGACCGAGCCGCCACCGACGATGCCGGTCAGCGCGGACACCCGGTCCTGCTTGAGCAGCTTGGTCGCCGCCGGGACGGCGGTCTGGGCGCCGTTGCCCTCGTCCGCGACGATGAGGTCGACCTGCCGGCCGCCCAACTTGCCGTCGTGGGTGTCCAGGTAGAGCTGGAAGCCGTCGCGGATCTCCGTACCGACCGCCTGGTACGTCCCGGACAGCGACGCGAGCAGGCCGATCTTTATCGAGCCGCCGGCGCCCGTGCCCGGAGCGTCGTCGCCGCAGGCCGTGCTGGTGGTCAGCACGGCGGCGAGCAGCGCGGCGGTGAGGGCACGGCTGCGCCAAGGCGTGGTGAGAGGCATGTCTAACTCCAGAGGAAGGGGAAGGGGTCTCCGGCGTGGGGGCGCCGGGGTGGTCAGCGGCTGCGGGCGAGCGCCGCTCGGGCAGCGGGGGTCAGCGCGTCCCCGATGCGGTTGGCCAGCTCGGTCATCTCGTAGGAGACCTTGCCCACGTCGCACTCGGGCGCGGCGAGCACCAGCAGCGAGGCGCCGTCGTTGAAGGCCATGGAGAACATGAACCCGCCCTCGAGCTGGGTGACGTTGGAGATCACCGCGCCGGCGTCGAAGAAGGCCGCCGCCCCCCGCAACAGGCTGACCAGCCCGCTACCCGTGGCGGCCAGCTGGTCGGCCCGGTCCGGTGGCAGGTCGCGGGTGGCGGCCACCATCAGGCCGTCGCTGGAAATGGCGATCGCGTGGCTGACCTCGGTCGCGCGCGAGGCGAAGTTGTCCAGCAGCCAGCCGAGATCCTGTTGGTCGGTCACGTGCTCTCCTGTCGCGTCATTTGTTACCGAGGTTGATCGGGGTGCGCCGTCGGTTCGCCACGCCGCGCGCGTACGCGGCCATCGCCGTGGCCACCTGAGCGGGGTCGCGGTACTCGGACCGTTGCTGCTGTTGGGGCACCGTGACACCGCCGGGCACGAGGTGGCGTTGCGGCTGCCGCTTGGGCAGGCCGGAGTTGGTGGTCGTGGCGACCTCGGGGGTGTGCGCCTGGGCGGCCGTACGCCAGGCGTCGTCGGCGGGGCTGGACCACTGCTGGCCGTTCTGGCCGTTCTGCCCGTCGACGACGTCGTTCTGGAACCAGTGGTTGACCTGTTCGAAGATGAGCAGCTCCTCGGTGGGCGCGTCACCCCGGTCCGGGGGTGGGGGAGCCGGTCGGAAGACCGGCGCGGCCGGCAGGGTCCGTTCGGTCGGCGGGCGTCCGGCGGTGGGTTCGGGGCGCGGCTGGTACGGCGGCGGCGGGCTGGGCGTCCGCGCTGCCCGCCGCGACAGCCGGCCGGGTGCGAGCAGGTACTCCTCCGGTGGCAGCGACCGGATGATCGCCGCGGGCAGTGTCGCCTCGGCGAGGACGCCGCGTCGGGGACCGCGTCGCAGTTGGACGGTGGCGCCCAGCCGGGTCGCGAGCTGGCCCACGACGACCAGCCCCATCGCCCGTACGGCGGCCACGTCGATGGCCGGTGGGTGGGCCAGCAGCTCGTTGAGCTGCTGCATCCTCTGCGTGGACAGCCCCACACCCTCGTCGCTGATCTGGACGATGACGCGGTCTCCCAGGCTCCGGCCGCTCACCCAGGTCTCGCTGCCCGGCGGCGAGTACGTCGTGGCGTTGTCCATGAGTTCGGCGAGCAGGTGCACGACCTCGTCGACGGTCTTGGCGGCCACCGCGACGTCCCCGTCGATCATGCCGAGTCGGACCCGCGCGTAGTGCTCGATCTGGGACAGCGCCGCCTGGAGCACCTGTTGCAGCGGAACGTCGCGCTGGCGTACGCGACCCACGCCGACACCGCCGAGCACCAGCAGGCTGGCGTTGATCCGGCCCATCCGGGTCGCCAGGTTGTCCAGTGTGTACAACTGGTCGAGCCGGTCGGGGTCGGTTTCGTCCCGCTCGACCAGGTCGACCTGGGCCAGGACGGCGTCGACCAGTCGCTGTTCGCGGCGGCTCAGGTGGATGAAGATGTCGGCGGTGTTGGCGCGCATGACTGCCTGTTCGGCGGCGGTCCGCACGGCGGCATGGTGCACGGCGCTGAACGCCTGGCCCAGTTCGCCGATCTCGTCGTCGCTGGACGGTTCGAGGGCGGCACTGGACTGCTGGTGGGCCAGCTTCTGTGGGTCGACGGCGGCGCTGCCGGGCTGTTGGAGCTGGGCCACCACGGCGGGTAGCTGTTCGAAGGCGACCGCGTTGGCCGCGTCCCGTAGCCGGCGCAGCCGTCGGGTGATCTGCCGTGCGACGGCCCAGGTCACCAACGCGGTCAGGATCAGGGCCAGGAGGACGCTGGCCGCCTCGGCCACGGCCCGGCGGCGCTGGTCGGCGTGCGCGGCGCGAACGTCGTCGCGGACCGCGTCGTCGACCCGGGCGCGCAGGTCGGCCAGCCGGGCGGCGCGGGTCTGGGTGGTGGACACCCACGCGTCGGTCTCCAGTTTCAGTTGCGACCCCGGCTGGGCCCGGGACACCTCGTCCTGCATCCGTTGCAGGGTGAGCGCCTCCTTGCCGGTGCCGGCCTGCTCCCACCAGATGCTCCACTCGGGTGGGGCCAGGGCCAGGAACGACAGGCTCGACTCGGTGTAGCTGGTGCGGGCCGCCGTGATGTCCTGCTGCGTGGCCGGGGTCAGTTCCCCGCCCGCGACGGCGCGCAGCACGGCCACCTGCTGCTGACCGATGGCCTCGGCCGTCTTCGACAGCGCCGCCGATGCCCGGATCCCGTCGGCGAGTGGGGCGTCCACCACGCCGTGTGAGACGTTCTCCCGGAAGTTGATGAGGTCGGCGATGGCGATGCGGTAGCTGAAGGTCATCGCCGACACCGACGCGTGCGTGGCGGTGCGCACCTGGGTGCGCAGCGGGGCGAGGCCGTCCAGGGCAGCGTCGATACGCCGCAGGAGAGCCGAGTTGGTGCCGTTGTCGCCGGACAGTCGGTCACGCTGCCCGCGGTAGCGGGCGACGGCGTCATCGGTGGCGGCCATCTCCACGCCGAAGGCGTCCTGCTGCTCCGGCCGGGCATGGGTGAGCAGGTCGGCGGCGGCGATGCGTTCGCGTTGCAGGCGGTAGGCCAGGTCGCCGGCCTCGGCACCGACCTGCGCCAGGATCTGCAGGTCGCCGGCGCGGGCCGTCTGGCGTGCGCTCTCGGTCAGTGCGAGACCGGCGAAGCCGATCACGGCGACGAGCGGGGCCGCGACGATGAGGCGCATCCGGCCGGCTATCTTCCAACCGCGTCGGCGGGTCGGGTAGGGTCTGGCCGCGTGGGACCGGGTGCTCGACGCCAAGATTGACTCCCACGACTCGTCGATGACGGTCTATCCGCACGTTGCCGAATGCAAGTCCCATTCGGCCGGAAGCCGCGCTCGTAGACCAGACCTGGCCGTGGTACAAACTGCCCGTACCAGTATCTGTACCCAACGTCAGCAACCGGTGACGCCGCGAGGTCGGACTGGATCCGTCGGGTCAGCGCTGGTTGTCGAGGGGTTCGGCCGACGGCTGCCGCCGCTCCGGTCCATCCGGTTCGGGTTGACCGTTGAGCACCTGGCCGATCAGCTCCCGCAGCTCGTCGATCGCGTCCACCACGGCGCCCGGGTCGCGCGCGTCACGGCGTCCACGTTGACGCGGCACCTGCCGATCCAGTCGAGCCGGCTCCGGAGCGCGGGGGCCTCGGCGACCGTCGGCCGCCAACTGCTCGGCCGCGACCTGCGGCCAGAGCGTGGCCAGCCGGCCACCGGTGTCGAGCACGTCGTCGCAGCGCTGTGCGAACTCGTGGCTGCCGAACCGGCGACCTGACTCGACCGCCGCGACGGTCTCCCGGCTGAACCGCACCAGATCTGCCAGGGCTCGTTGGGTCAGGCCCCGTTGGACGCGGCAGTCGCGCAACTCCCGTCGGAACCGCTGACTGGCCGCAGAGTGCGCCGAGCTCGACGGGGACGTGTGCTCCATGCGCTCACCTTCGTGGAACGGACATTCAGCGGCGGACGCCAGATCGAGATTGACCGATGAGCTGAACATTCACAGAGGGCAATTCTTAACCCAGGAAGCGATGGGTGTGAAGACGTTCACCGGTATGGATCGTCGGGGAAAGCGGGAAAGGTGCGCGCCGGACCGGTGCCGGCGCCGACGTGCGCCGGGTGGAACGGCTCGACGCCGGCCCCACCCCACCGTCGACCCGTCCGCAGGTCAGCACCGCTGGCGCCCGCGCCCGCTCAGGCGGCGTGCACTTCGGCCGTCGCGCCATCCGGTGTCGCCGACACGCCCGCAGATGCCGGAACGTCGATTATCGCGAGCAACGTGCGGTGCGCACGAAACGCGATATTGGGTTTGTACGAGCGATGTTGCTCCGGTGACAGTCTCAGCCCGGGAATGGCTTCGGCGAGCCGGCTGAGGGCGATTCCGGCTTCAAGTCGCGCCAATCCCGCGCCAATGCAGAAATGCGGACCGTGGCCGAACGACAGGTGATTGCCCCCGTCGGCCCGGTATGGGTCGAACCGGTCCGGGTCGTGGAACGCCACCGGGTCCCGGTTCGCCGCTCCGATCAACAGCAGGCAACGCGCCCCGGCGGGGATCGTCACCGCCCCCACTGTGACATCCCGGGTGGTCACCCGCAGCCAGCCGTCGATGGCGGGCGCGAACCGGAGCGTCTCGCCCACGAAGGCCGGGACGAGCCCCGGGTCCGCGGTGATCGCCGACCAGCGCTGGGGAGCGGACAGGGCCTGGTCGAGGGCGTGCGCGAGCAGCCCGGCGGTGGTCTCGTGACCCGCGACCAGGAGATTGAAGGCGAGGCTCGCCACCTCGGGCACCGTCAGCACGCTGTCGTCGTCGTCCCGGTAGTCCAGGGCGCGGCTGATGAAGTCCTCGCCCCGGTGTCCACTGTCCACCCGCTGGCGGACCAGGTCCTCGCAGTAGTGCCAGAACTCCAGCAGGCCCTGGGCCAGGCGTACCTGCTCGGCCGGGTCCGGCTGCCCCCAGATGAGGGCTATCTGCCCGTCCGCCCAACTCCGGATCCGCCCGATGTCGGCGTCGGGCACCCCGAGGATGTCCAGGACCACCAGCAGGGGAAGCTCGGTCGCGAACTCCGGGATCAGGTCGACCTGTTCGCCCTGGCGGGCGGCGAGACGGGACACCAACTGGTCGACCCGGCGTCGGATGATCGCCCCGTACTCGGCCTCGACCCGCTCGGCGGTGTTCGCGAAGGTCGCCCGTAGGGCCCGCCGGGTGCGCGGGTGCGCCGGTGGGTCCGCGGCGGCCGTCGTGGGTGGCGCGTCGATCTGCATGATGACGTTCAGTGCCGGTGGACACACCTCGTAGACCGGGGCGAGGGTGAGGGCGTTGGCGAATGTCGTGGCGTCGGCGAGGGCCCGCCGGACGTCCGCGTGCCGGCTGATCAACCACAGACCCAGATCCTCGGCGTAGTGCACCCCGTCGGGATCGTCGACAATGCGCCGCCACATGCTAGCCGGATCGGTAAGATAGACCCCGGTGAACGGATTCAACCGCATGGAAAGCCTCCTGATGCACGCGGCGCGAAACCGGCAGCGCCTCCATTTGGCGATCCACTTCAGCCGGGCCGATAATGGCGTGCATCTGCCTCTGGCTCTTTACGGTGCGCTGGCCGGCCGTACAAGTCAAGATTGGTTCTTGTCTATTTATTGGTCGGCATAATTGCGTGTTGCAACAGCCGAGCGAACTTGGCCGGATGCAAGTTGCGGCCCGGTCCTTGCCCTGCAGCCGACCGGGCCGAACGGTGCAAACAACTCGCCGCTTTCGCTCATGACCGGGGAAACGACCTCCGGGACGACGAGTGACGCCGGGGTCCGGTCACCGACCGCGACGGAAGGCGTCGGCGCCGACGGAAGGGGCCGGCCCCCGGGTAGGCAGCGCGGGCCCGCCACACCGTCCACGCGTCGCGGGGGTCCCGGCCCACGCCGGAACCCCCGCGTCTCTTCTTGTCGGAACGGCCCGGTCAGGGCGCAGCGGTCAGGGTGCCCACGGGGCGGCGATGCTCCAGGTGCTGTCGGCGGTCCACGACACCGGCGTGTTGTACGCGTCGCCGCCGGCGCCGTTGCTGAGCCAGACCTCCGCGTTGTAGTGCCGCAGGTACCTACCTCGGAAGTTGTACGACTCCAGCGAGACGCCGGTGCCGGTCAGCCCGGTACGGGCGCACCAGGTGGCGTCGGCACGAAGCAGCGCGGAGCCGTCGTCCGGCGAGTTGCGGACCCGGGAGTTCTGGTGGCGCAGGTACTGCCCGGGAAAGTTGACCGACTCGAACGAGTAGCAACCGGCACCGGCCAGACCGGGCCGGATGGTGTACGTGGCGTCGGCCTTGAGCAGGCCGGAACTCGCCGCGTCGACCACCTCCGTGTAGGCCAGGCTGTCCTGGTGGCGAAGGTAGCGGTTGGTGAAGCCGGGCGTGGTGACCTGCAACGACCGGCGGGTGTTGACCGGCAGGGCGACGGGTGCCGAACTGCCGATGGTCTTCGAGGCGTTGATCAGGGCGGTGTTGGCGGCGCGTACCCGCGCCTGGTCCATCTTGATCACCTGTCGGTCGTAGGTGAGGAACCCGTTCAGCTCACCCTCCAGGTCGGTGATCTCGGTGTAGATCGAGGCGCTGAGCCCCTTGCCGAGCATCAGGTTCTGGGTGCCCTGCACCAGCCCCACGTACCGGTCGGTGAGGGCGTTCGAACTGGACTGCCACTCGTACGCGAAGAAGCTGCCGTTCGGGCTGTACTCGTGGCCCGGCGTGTGCAGGCCCAGGCCGCCGAACTCACCGAGCACCGCGATCCGGCTGCTCGACGGTACGGGGGAGTCCGGTCCCAGGTAGACGTGCCAGTCGTCGATGTCGCCGTTGCCGGGGTTGCCGAGGGACTGGCAGCAGTTGTGGCCGCTGTGCGGGTTGACCAGACGTGTCGGGTCCTGGTTCTTGATGTTCTGCGCGACCCGCCGGGTGTCGGCGAGGGACCGCTCACCCCAGCCCTCGTTGTAGGGCGTGTACGCGATCACGGCGGGTGAGCTGCGGTGCTCGTCGACGATCTCACGTGCCTCGGCCTCGAACTGCGCCTGCTGGGCGTCGGTGGGGTCGACGTCCTGTGCGGTCAGCGACGGGATGTCCTGCCAGACCAGCAGGCCGAGCCGGTCGGCGTGGTAGAACCAGCGCTGCGGCTCCACCTTGATGTGCTTGCGCACCATGTTGAAGCCCAGGTCCTTGTGCTTCTGCAGGTCGAAGGCGAGGGCGGTGTCGGTCGGCGCGGTGTAGAGCCCGTCCGGCCAGTAGCCCTGGTCGAGGGTGCCGACCTGGAACACGAACTGGCCGTTGAGCTTGGGGCGCAGCACGCCGTTGACCAGGCCGGTGGTGATCTCCCGCATGCCGAAGTAGTGCGTGGTCCGGTCCACTGTGGCGCCGGTGGCGCCGCGCACTGTCACCCGGAGGTTGTAGAGGAACGGGTCGTCGGGTGACCAGCGGCGGGCGTTGGGCACCGGCACGCTGAAGTCGGTGAAGCCGCCGGTGGCCGAGCCGACCACTGTGGCGCCGTTCAGCGCTTCGGCGAGCACGCTGTGCCCGCTCACGTCGCCCCGGGTGAAGACCCGGACCCGCAGTGTGTTGTTGCTCAGGTTCGGGTAGACGTCCACGCTGCTGATCGAGGCGGCGGGCACCGGCTCCATCCACACCGTCTGCCAGATGCCGGAGCTGGGGGTGTAGAAGATCCCGCCAGGTGTTTTGGTCTGCTTGCCGATGGCGGGCAGGCTGCCGTTCTGCCGGGTGTCGGTGGGATCCCAGACCTTGACGACGATCTCGTTCGTCCCGGTGGTGAGCTGGGGCGTCACGTCGAAGGTGAAGGCGTCGTAGCCGCCGGTGTGCGCGCCGACCCGGACACCGTTGACCCAGACGGTGCTCTGCCAGTCGACGGCGCCGAAGTGCAGCAGGGTGCGCCGGCCCGACCAGTTCGCCGGGATGGTGACGGTGCGTCGGTAGAACAGGTAGTTGCGGTTGTCGTTGGCGGCCCGCTGGATGCCGGACAGGGCGCTCTCCACCGGGAAGGGCACGTTGACCCGCTCGGGCAGGTTGGTGCCGAACTGCGGGGCGTCGTCGGTCGTCGACTGGCGTAGCTGCCACTCGCCGTTGAGGTTGAGCCAGTCCGGCCGCGTCATCTGGGGTCTCGGGTACTCGGGCAGAGGTGTGCCGTTCAGGGCCTGGCTGGTCCAGGGGGTGGTCAGTGGTGGCGTCTTGGCCGGCGCGGCGTACACCGGAGAGGTTGGCACGCCGAGAACGCCGGCGAGCAGGGCGAGAACGAGCAGCAGTGGCAGGGCGGGGCGGATGGGGACGTGACGTGTCATGCCGTCTCCGGGGGGACGAGTCGCCGCGGGCGGTGCAGCCAGGCCCGAAGCGCGTGGGTGGTGGGCATCGGGTGGTCATTGACGGGGGCGGGCGTCAGCGACGGATGTCGGTGGGATCTCCACGCGCCAACGGTGACTGGCATATTGACATCCATCATCACCTGTATAACGTTATAGAGCCGCGCCGACCCTCCCGTCAATGCTTGTTCGTCAATGTCCGGTCGGCCCACCGGTCGAATTAGCGAAAGGTTGGGGATGGGCGTCAACCTGAAGGACATCGCCCAGCGCGCCGGTGTCTCCCTGGCCACGGTCTCGAACGTGGTGAACGGGTACCGGCCGGTGGGGGAGCGGACCCGACAGCGGGTGCAGCAGGCGATCGACGAACTCGGCTACAGCCCCAACCTCGGCGCCCGGCATCTCCGCCGGGGTCGTACCGGCCTGATCGCCCTGGCCGTCCCGGAACTGACCAACCCGTACTTCGCCGAGCTCGCCGAGATCGCCATCTCCGAGGCTGCCGCGCTCGGCTACACGCTCGTCATGGAGAACACCGCCGCGCAGCGGGAGGCGGAGCTGGCGCTTCTCGACGGCTCGCGACAGCGCGTCATCGACGGTCTGATCCTCAGCCCGGTGCGCGTCGGCCGGAAGGAGGTGCTGGCCCGGACTGCCGGCAGCCCGCTCGTGCTGATCGGCGAGGGCGTCTACGACGTGCCACACGACCACATCGCCATCGACAACGTCGCCGCCAGCCACGCGGCGATCCGGCACCTCGTGGCGATCGGCCGCCGCCGGATAGCGTTCATCGGCGCCACCCCGGGCGGTGACCGGCAGTCGGCCCACCTGCGGGTCCGGGGTTACCGGGAGGCCCTGGCGGCCGCCGGCCTGCCGTACCGACCACGGTTGGTCGCCCGCACCGACGCGTTCGGTCGGCTCGACGGCATGCGCGCCATGCGTGACCTGCTCGCCCTCGGTGACCCGCCGGACGCGGTGTTCGGTTACAACGACCTGATCGCCATCGGGGCGCTGCGGGCACTGGCCGAGGCCGGTCACCGGGTGCCCGAGGACGTCGCGGTGGTCGGGATCGACGACATCGAGGAGGGACGGTTCACTGCCCCGACCCTCACCACGATCGCCCCGGACAAGAGGGAGATCGGCCGTCTCGCGGTGCGCCGCCTCGTCGCCCGCATCGAGGGCGCGGAGGTCGAGGGGCCGCTGACCGTGCAGACACCGTTCCGGCTTCTCCGCCGGGAGAGCACCGGCCCGCCGGACGCCTGACCGCCGGTCGCCCACAAGCCCCGTGCCGTGCGAGATCCATACCGCCGGTGGTACGACCCAGAGAGGATGACCCACGAGATCCAAATTCCTCAATATGATGACCGCTATCTCGACTGCGGTGCGCTCACGAGGCGTGCCATCCTGATGCGGAGGAATGCATGGTTCGCTGGCGTACCCTCACTGGCCTGCTGGCCACCGCGTTGGCCGCGGTGACCGCGGCCAGCCTCACTCTCACCGCGCCGGCCGCCGCGGCCGACAGCCCCGTGACGCCGAACGTCGTCGGCGGCACCCGCGCCGCTCAGGGCGAGTTCCCGTTCATGGTGCGTCTCTCGATGGGCTGCGGCGGGGCGCTGTACAGCGCCCGGCTGGTGCTCACCGCGGCACACTGCGTGGGCCGGACCGGCACCAACACCAGCATCACCGCGACGCTCGGGACGGTCGACCTCCAGTCGTCCAGCCGGATCACCGTCCGGTCCAACTACGTCTACCGTGCTCCCGGCTACAACGGCGCCGGCCGCGACTGGGCGCTGATCCGGTTGGCCAGCCCCGTCACCGGGCTGAGCACACTGCCGATCGCCAGCACCACCGCGTACGACAGCGGCACCTTCACAGTGGCCGGTTGGGGCGCCGCGCGCGAGGGCGGCGGCCAGCAGCGGTACCTGCTCAAGGCGACCGTGCCGTTCGTCAGCGACTCCACCTGCAACGCCAACTACGGTGGCGACCTCATCCCCGCCGAGGAGATCTGCGCCGGCTACGCCAGCGGCGGCACGGACACCTGCCAGGGTGACTCGGGCGGCCCGATGTTCCGCCGCGACGCCAGCAACGCCTGGATCCAGGTCGGCATCGTCAGCTGGGGCAACGGCTGCGCCCGGCCCAACTACCCGGGTGTCTACACCCAGGTGAGCTACTTCGCCTCGTCGATCGCCTCGGCCGCGGCGAGCCTCGGCGGCTGACCGTACGACGGGACGGCCAGCCGGCGCGTTGGTCGCCTCGCCACCGCTCGGGCGGCCCGGACGACACGGTCCGGGTCGCCTGTTCGTGCCGTCCCGCCGGGTGAGCGGCGAGTGGGCCACCCGACAGATTCGGCGGGCCGTCAGTGCGACGCCGGCCGCAGCGGCGATGATGGCCCGGTGAAGATCCTGTCCATCCAGTCGTCGGTCGCCTACGGTCACGTCGGCAACTCGGCGGCGGCCTTTCCGCTGCAACGCCTCGGGCACGAGGTCTGGCCGGTCCTGACTGTGCACTTCTCCAATCACACCGGGTACGGCGCGTGGCGGGGCCCGCTGCTCCCGGCGGCGGACGTGGCGGAGGTGATCGCGGGCATCGAGGACCGCGGGGTCCTCGGCACCGCCGACGCGGTGCTCTCGGGCTACCAGGGCGACCCGGCCATGGGCGCGGTGATCCTGGACGCGGTGGCGACGGTGAAGGCGACCAACCCGGCCGCTGTGTACTGCTGCGACCCGGTGATGGGCGACGCCGGCCGGGGCATGTTCGTCCGGCCGGGGATTCCTGAGTACCTACGGGACACCGTCGTGCCCCGTGCGGACATCATCACGCCGAACCACTTCGAGCTGGACTTCCTCGCCGGTCGCACCACGAACTCGCTGGCCGAGGTGCTGGACGCGGTCGACGTGGTGCGCGCGACCGGGCCACGGCACGTCCTGGTGACCAGCGTGCTCCACGGGGACCTGCCGCCGGACTCGCTGGAGGTGGTGGCGGTCTCCGACGAGGGCGCCTGGGCGGTGACCACGCCGCTGCTGCCGATCAACCCGAACGGTGGGGGCGACGTCACGGCGGCGCTGTACCTCGCGCACCTGTGGACGACCGGCTCACCAGCGACCGCGCTGGAGCGCACCATCGCCTCCGTCTACGCCGTGCTCGAGGCCACTCTCGCGGCGGGCACCCGGGAGATCCAGCTGATCGCGGCGCAGGACGTGATCGCCGACCCGCCAGCCCGCTTCACCGCCCGCCGGCTGCGCTGACGACGGGTCCCGGACCGCTGACCGGCTGCGTTGACGACGGTCGCGGACCGCGGACCGGCGGCGGTCAGCGACCCTCGGGAACGGCCATCTCGCCGAGCAGCGACCAGTCCTCCTGCGGCACCGTGGCGTTCACGATGCGCGGCGTCTCGGCCAGGTACGGCGGCAGGGTCTCCTGGGCCGTGCGGAAATGCGCGGACTGGACGTGGGCCCCGCCGGCCTGGTCGTCGCGGAATGCCTCGACCAGCACGTACTCGGTGGGATCGTCCACGCTGCGAGACCAGTCGAACCACAGGCAGCCCGGCTCCGCCCGGGTCGCCTCGGTGAACTCGGCGGCGATCTGCGGCCACCGGTCGGCGTGCTCGGCCAGGACCCGGAACTTGGCGGTAATGAAGATCATGGCCTCAGGCTACCCAGCCGGGCGGGCGCGGGCGACGACCTCCTCCGGGGTCAACGGCGCCTTCGGGTGATGCGTCAGGCACAGCGGGGTGCGGACCTTGACGAACGAGAAGCCCTCCCCGGCGGCGTAGAACTCACCGCTGTTGAGCAGGCCGATGTCCGGCAGCCGCCCGCCCTTGGCCTCGGCGAGCTGCCGGGCCGCGTCGATCTGCGCCGGCGCGTTGAGCAGCCCGAAGAACTGCGTCGTCGCGTTGCCGGAGATCTGGTTGTGCAGACCCTTGGGCGCCTGGGTGGCGAAGACCAGCCCGAGCCCGTACTTGCGGGCCTGCGAGGCCAGCGCGATCGAGCTGGCGGTGCAGGCCGTGGTGCCGGTCGAGGGCGCGAGCGTCTGCGCCTCGTCCATCACGAACAGCCCGCCCAGCGGTCGGTCACCGGCGGGGTGCCGCTTGATCCAGGCGAAGAGCGCCATCTGCAACTGGTTGACGAAGCTCTGCCGCTCCTGATCCGAGGTGAGGCCGACGAAGCTGATCACGGACACCCGGGCCCGCCGCCCCGCCGACGGCGTCAGCAGCAGCCCCGGGTCGGCCGGCGCACCGACCCCGCCGAAGAGCGGATCGGTGACCATCGCCGCCTTGAGCGCCTCGGCCAACTCCTCGGCGAGCTTCCCGGCGCGGGCCAGCCGACTGACCCCCTCGGGCAGATCGGTGAGGAACTCGGTGAAGCCGGGCAGGCCGACCATCCCGCTGCGCGCGTACGCCTGGAGTGCCTCGGTGAGGACCGCCTTGCCCTGCTGGGCCAGTCGGCTGGAGCGGTCCACGCCGGCCCGGGGCGCGAGCGCCTCCACGGCGGAGCGGACGGCCTGGTCGAACTCGTCGGGCCAGTCCCGCAGGGAGGTGAAGTCGGGCAGCGGCTGAAAGCTCAGCGGCCGGCCGGCGGTGACCCGGGGCGTCCACACCACCACCTCGGTGTGTGCGAGGTAGTCGGCGGCGCGTTCGGCGTCGCCGGGGCCCCAGCCGCTCGGCGGGTCGGGCCACGGGTCGCCGAGCCGGGCCAGGTCGTTGTTGGGGTCGAGCACGATCGCGGAGACCCCCTCGCGGGCGCACTCCTCGACCAGCCGGCGGATCAGCACGGTCTTGCCCGAGCCGGACCCGGCGAACACGACCGCGTGGCGGCGCAACGACTCCAGGGGAACCGTGAACGGGTGACCACCGTCGACGGTCCGCCCCAGCCCGACGACCCGACCGCCCTCGCCGACCACGAGGTCGGCCGGGTCAGCGGGTACGGGCTCGGCCACCGCACCGGTCGACACACCGGCGGGGACGTCGGCTTCCGGCACGTTCATCGGGTCGGATTCGGGGCCACCCGACGGTGGCTCGTCGTCGTCGGGCGTCGGCGGCTGGGCACCGCCGCGCGTCCCGTCGGGGCCGGGCAGGACCGCGCGGAACAGCTCGGTGCCGCTGGCCGGACGGCGGGCCACCAGCCACTCCTGCAAGGCCGTGGACGGTTCGGCCGCCATCACCCGCAGCGCCGCGAAGACCCGCAGGTCCGCCTCCGGCACGGCACACCGCAGGCCGCCGGCCGCGTCGAAGCCGGTCAACACCTCGGTCGTACGCTTCCCGGTCGGCCACGGACCGTTGCGCAGCAGGATCAGCCGCCGCTGTGGCAGGTCCCGGTCCAACCCCGCGAGGGTGCAGGCGGCCTTGACCCGGGCGGTGACGGCGACGGCGTTGGGGTGCGCGATGGCCCGGAAGCACCAGTGCGCCTCGTTCTCGGTGGCCTCGTCGAGCACCTCGATGAGCCGCCCGTGCAGCGCGGGCTTGCGGCCGGGCGGCGGATCGTACTTGTAGGTGGCGCCGGTCGGCGCCTGCTCGGCGATCCAGGCGGCCAGGCCGGCGGCGAGCAGCGGCGGCATGTGCTCGTCCTCGCCCGTCGGATCGACGGCGGCCGACACGTCCGCGGCCTCGACCAGTTCGGCGAACCGTGCGTCCAACTCGCGCAGCCGGCGCTCGTCGGTGCTCGGATCGGCGGAGGCGCCACGGGCGGTGCTGACCGTCGGCGTCGAGTCGGCGCCGTCGATGAGCCGGTCCAGCTCGACCACGTCGTCGCGATCACGGCACCAGGCGATGTGGCGGTCCACCCGGCGGAGCAGGGCGCGTGGCGTCAGGGTGGGTGCGTCGGCGAACGCGGCGGGGGCGATCGGCCAGGTGGGGTGCGGTGGCCCGAAGTACATGCCCGCGTAGGCGGCGGCGAGGCGCTTCGCCACGATGGCCTGCCCGATCTCCGGGGTGGGGATCCGGTCCGGCAGGGTCGCCGTACGGAAGCGGTCAGCGACCGGGGTGGGCGCGGTGCGGGTCATCAGCACCCAGGTGTCCGGCAGGCACGAGACGACGACCAGTGTGCGGCGGGTGATGTCGCGGAGCTTGAGCAGGCCGTCGGCGATCGGGCCGAGCACCTTGGCCTGGCCGTCCTCCAGCCCCTGATGCTGGTTGAGCAGTGAGGTGCTGGTCTGGGCGAACAGCGTGTCGAGCTGGTCCACGGCGATGACGGTGGGGTCCAGGGTCAGGGCCATCAGCCGGGAGATGTCCTGCACGACCTGCTGGGGGGTGCGGATCGCGGCGCTCAACCCCCACGCCGCCCGCGCGGCCGGGTCACCCGGTTCGGAGATCAGGTGGGCGTAACCGACGTCCTGTGCCTCGAAGTCGATGGCACCGTGCAGGACGAGCGCCCGAGCGGTGTCCTGGGCGTCCCGCCCGACCTCCCGATCGCGTTCGCGCAGCGCCCAGATGAAGGTGTCGAGCTGCGCACGGGTCACCGGCCGGGCGCCGGCGACCGCGTCGCGGACCTCCACCGGCAGGCCGAGCTGGGGGGTGAGTCGACGCAGGAAGGTCTTCAACTGGGTGCCCCAGCCGACGTGAGGGCGGCCCATGCCCTCCACCAGGGCCAGGGCCACGCTCTCCCAGAACGTCTTGCCACTGACCATGTCGACAAGGAAGAAGTAGCCGCCGTCGCCCTGGATCCGTTCGCGGACCGCCCCGAGCAGGTGCGTCTTGCCGGCGCCCGCGCGGCCCTGCATGGCCACGCCGAGCGGCATGCTCGTGTCGTCGGTGCGGGCCCGCGCCACCCCGCGCAGGATCTCCGCTGCCACCTTCTCGTGCAGCTCCGGCACGTTGTGCGGGCTGGGTCGCCAGACGTCGTCCGGGGTGACCGCCGGGTTGAGGCTGACCGCTTCCAGCGCGGCCCGCTGGTCGTCCGAGATCATGCCGGGCCGATCGCCAGGGCGTGGTTGTCCTCGTTCCCGATGCGGACGGCCGCGGCCCGGTCCCGTGCGGTCAGTGACTTGGTGTTCGCCACCGGGATGATGCGGACGTCGTCCCGGCCGACCATCGCCCGCAACGCCGCGTCGAGAGCGGCCCGGTCGGTGTCGGCGAGCCGGTCGCGGACGTCGGCGAGACCGACCCAGGCGCCCGGCGCGGTGGCCAGCTCCCGGTACGCAGAGCGAACCAGCGCCTCCACCTCCGCTGCGGACACCGGTGCCGCCGCCGTCGCCGCCGTCGCCGGCGCCGCCGTCGTCGCTGTCACGGTGGGCGCCGGTACCTCCTGTCGCGGCTCGCTGGTCGCCGGAGCGGCGGTTACCGCAGTCTGCTTGAAGAAGTCGCCGTGGCTGACCCGGAGCCGGTCCAGCGAACGGTGCAGGTTGGACAGGACGACGAACAGGGACCGGGTCGTCGAGCCACCCTGCTTCGGCGGCGCGGCGGTGTGCAGCTGACGTGCCACCCGCCAGCCCTGCTCGGTCAGCTCGTGGGCGAAGGGCCGGTGCGTCCGATCGGTGTCGACCAGGCCCAGGTCGACGAGCTTCGTGTTGTCCTTGCCGGTCAGCGTGAAACCGGCCAGCTCTTTCAGCTCGACGTTGGTGAGTCGGCGTGCCTCGACCATCAGCACCACGAGGGCGTTGATCTGGTTCGGCGTCAGGTGCGGGACGTCCGCCGGGCTCGTCATGATGTCTCATCTCCGTGGGGGTGCGTGCTGCCCGCGCGTCGCCGGGCCAGCAGCCGACGGATCCCGTCGACCACCGCCGGCGCGTCGGTGAGCACCTGCTCGTTGGTGAAGCGGAGCACGTCCAGCCCGAGGAGTTGCAGCTGTACGTCTCTCCGCCGGTCGTTGGCGAAAGCGATTCGCCCACGATGCTCCGGGCCGTCCACCTCGACCGCAAGACCCTCCGTGGGCCAAAACAGATCCAGACGGTACGCCGTGGCCAGGACGTGCCACTCGTAGGTCTGATTCCACCGCCGGCCCCGCGCCCAGTCGTGTGGCGCGAGCGCGCGTTCCAACGCCTGTTCGGCGGCGCTGTCACCGCGGGGCACGCCCGCAATCGGCGGCCAGGCCAGCACCGTCGACTCCGGCTCCGCGGCGATGGCCGGAAGCCGTTCGGTCATGCTGGCCAGCTCGGCGAATCGCGCCGGAACCGGCATGGGCACCGAGCGCACCCGGTCGGCGTGGCGCAGCGGCCCGCCGGCCAACCACACGGTGAAGCCACCGTGCCGCACGAGCCACTCGGCGGCGGCCACCAGCGTCCGTTCGGCGGCGGATTCCAGGTCGGGCAGGGCCACGACGAGTACGCAGCTTTCCCGGTCGTACGCGTCGGCGATCACCCGGGCGAGCCCGGCGGCGCGTACCCCCGGGGCGAAGCGGGACCGGCCGCCGGGGCGGTGTGGGCCGCGCAGCCCTCGCTCGGCGAGGTCGGCCAGGAACGGGCCGAAGTGCCGGGAGCGGGCGGCGGTACGGGCCGCGAGTGCCCGCACCGCCGCCACGCCGAGCGTGCCCTCGCTGTCGACGTGGTCGGCCCCGGTCAGCCAGCGGGGGAACATCGCGAGGGCCGCGGAGTCCAGTTGGTCGAGCACTGTGTCCACGAGGACGCCGAGGGAGCCTGTCACAGTGGGCCGGTAGTGCACGATCGCGGGCGCTGCCCGCGGTAACGGGTCGAGTGCCACCCGCAGCATCTCCGGGTCGATGCCCGGCAGGTGACTGACCCGCCCCGTCGGCGGGGCAGCCCACCAGGCACTCCTGGCGTCGCCGTTGGCCCGGACGGGGTGCGCCATGGCGGCACCCTACGACACGGGCGGGTGCGCCCGGGGACCCCTCGGTGACGAGGCAGCGCGCTCGTGGCTCAGCGCAGCCGGCGGATGTCGCCGTACGCGCGGTAGTAACCACCGCGGCTGGACTCGCGCACCTCGGTCACCAGGTATCGGGCGCCCGGCTCGCGAATCCCCTTGGGGAACTGCACCGACCAGTCGCGCCGGTAACCGTCGGACAGCACCTGAACCCGCAACCGCCCCCGATCGTCCAGGCACTGCACGACCACGCCCGCGCCCGAGTCGCTGGTCACCTCGACGATCGTCGGTTGCACCGGCTGGGGCGCCTGGCGGGGGGCCTTGATGTCGCGCACCTGGGGAACATCCCCGGCCTGCGCCGCGCGGATCGCCGGCTCGCTCGCGTCGATGCAGGCCAGATGGCCGCCCGTGGTGACGACGTAGAGCCGGTCGTCGTGGTACTGCATGGAGTACGCCGAGCCGCAGCCGGTGCCGAGCTTCCACAGCCGGGTGCCCGCCGCGTCGAAGCAGTAGATCGAGGACTGGCTGTCACCGGCGAAGACGTACTCGCCGCCCTCGGCGGTGGCGCAGGAGAAGACCGGGGCGTCACACAGATAGGTGCGTTCGTGGCGACCCGACTTGGACAGCCGCACCACCTCGCGGGTGCTGGTGCCGGCGAACACACTGCCGTGCTCCTGCCAGCCGAAGAGCACCGAACCGGTCCTCGTGTGCCACAGTTCGGTGCCGGTACGCCACTCGTAGCCGGTCACGCCCTGCGAGTGCCCGTGGTAGATGGCGTCGTCGTCGCACCGCACCATCCAGGCCGAACGCCCCCGCCCCGGGCGACGCCACAGGAACTCGTCCTCGTGGTCGACGGCGGTGATCCCGCCGTCGGCGTCGGAGACGCCGAGGACGCCGTCGTGGATGTCCAGCCAGTAGATGTCGATCTCCGGGGCAATCGCGTACGCCACGCGGGGCACCTTGCCGGACAGGTCGTAGACGTTGCCGTCGTCGCAGCCGGCGTAGATCCAGGCGTCGTCGGCGACGATGCACTTCACCCCGTCGGGAAGGCGGACCTGGCTGCGCACCTGGGCGTCGTGGTCGAGGGTGGTGATGACCCCGTGCTCGTTGCCGACCATGCAGTGCTGCCCGTCGACGAAGATGCCGAAGGCGGGGGCGCCGGAGTCGTAGCGCCAGAGCACCGGGGCGGTGTGGGCGGTGGAGCGGGTACTCACGATCTGCCGCCGCGACACGGTGCGCTTCTGGCGGACGCCGGGAACCGCCGGCGCGTAGCCCTTGCGGACCTTCTCGCCGATCTTCTTCGCCGCGGCGGCCCGGGCGCGGGCGTTGTCCGGATAGGCACTCGCCTTGACCTGCCCCTGGTCGCCGATCCGGCCGTAGCGCACCGTCAGCGTGGCATTGTCGACGATGACCTCGTAGAACTTGTGCGCACCGTCCACTTCGGACAGTTCGAGGTAGGTCGTCTCCTGGGACATGGGGGGCCTCCGAGGGTCAGCGAGCGGCGCGATCCGGCGCGGCGACAGTGACCACACGTTAACGGCGCCCCCCGACAGAATCGGCGTCCGGCCAGCGCAGCGCGTCGTCGCGGAGCACCGCGTGCGCGCCGACGCCCAGGGTCAGCCACGCGGTCGGGGGTACGGGGCGCGGTGGGATCGTCGAGTGAAGCCCCGGCTCCGCGGGAAGGCAGGTGCGCGGTGGGTGCCGGGCGCACCCACCGCGCACGTCTCAACCTGGGCGATGTCAGCCCGAGGTGCAGGAGCGAATCTGTGGGCGGGCGCTGCTGTTGCCGTTGGTCATCGTGGTGAAGCCGAAGGTGTTGCCGCTGCCGTTGGACCGCATGGTCATGACCGTGCCGCTGCTGTCCCAGGTGGCGGTGCCGTTCCAGATGGTGGTGACCCGCTGCGGCGAGGTGATGGCCACGACCACCGTCCACGTGCTTGCGCCACTGACCGTCACCGACGTGTTGTACCGGTCGCCCCACACGTTGGGGGTCGTGGCGGTTGCGGTGCAGGTGCCGCCGGAGGGCGGCGGGGTGGTGGTGGGCGGCGGGGTGGTGCCGTCCGGCGCGACCGCGCGGCCGGTGGACGGCGAGATCATGCCGGGGCACAGGTTGCGGCTGGTCAGGTTGGCCATGATCTGCGGAATGGCGTCGCGGGTGTTCTGGATCCCGTCGTGCATCAGGATGACCTGACCGGCTTGGAGTCGGCTCGCGTTGGCCACGATCTGGCTGACGCTGGCACCGTTCCAGTCCTGGGAGTCCACGTCCCAGAGCACCTGGCGCATGCCCAGTGACGACGCGACGGACTGCAACGTGGAGTTGGTCTCGCCGTAGGGCGGCCGGAACAACACCGGTCGGCTGCCGGTGGCCGACTGGATCGCCGAGCTGGTCTGGGAGAGGTCCGACTGCATTTGAGCCTGGCTCATCGAGGTCATGTGGGCGTGGTTCCAGCTGTGGTTGGCCACCCACATGCCGGCGGCCACCTGTGCCTGCGCGGCCGACCGGTTGTTCTGGACGTTCTGCCCGACGTTGAACATGGTGGCCCGTACGCCGTTGGCGCGCAGCACGTTCAGCAGGGCGCTGGTGCTGCCGGTCGGACCGTCGTCGAAGGTGAGGCCGACGTAGCCGTTGCAGGCGGCGGCGCTCGACGGGGTGGAGGTGGCCGCGAGGGCGACGCCGCACATGGCGACGGCGGTGGCCAGGACGGCGAGCGCCGCGCGCAACCGCCTGGACCACAGGGCCGTGCGGGGGAAGAGCCTGCTCATCTGGTGCCCCTTCGCGCAGGCCCGGACGCGCCCCGGGGCGGGCAGCACAGTCCGGACAGGTGTGGATAAGTGGGTAGCTGGGCCGGAAACCGCAACGAAGCCGATCGCATTGACCTCAATGGATCGGAGTATTACAGCGAGAATTCCAACGCGTCAACAAGTTCCGGAACATCCTCGGAACACGGCAGGAGGCTGCTCGGCGGTCGGGGCAGGCACGCCTCGGTCGGGCTGGAGTCCCGATGCCGTATTGATCGCATCAATCGATGGGTCTCCTCGTTACGTGATCCGGAAAGTGGCCGGAACTACCGGTCGTCGATCCCCGGGTCCACCGTCGCGCCCCCGACATCTAATAGTAAAGATTGTGAACAGAAGATGTTACAGTCACTTCGGTCGATATCCGGCTCGGGTTTCGGCCAGTGAGGTCCCAGGAGGGAAGTGATCACATGACGAGACTGCGCGCGTTGGTCGCGCTGGCGGCACTGATCGTCGCCGGCGGGCTGGTGGCGGTCATCCCGGCCACTGCCGCGTCGGCGGCGGCCTGCACGGCATCGTGGCAGGCATCGGCCGTCTACTGGGGAGACGCCCAGGTCTCCCACAACGGCCGCAACTACCGGGCGAAGTGGTGGACCCAGAATGAGGCGCCGCCGGGCACTACCGGCGTCTGGGAGGACCTCGGCGCGTGCGGCGGGGGCACCACGCCGCCCACCGGAGGGACCTGCAGCTACCCGAACTGGACCGCCGGGACGTGGTACGCCGCCGGGGCGATCGTCCGGTACACAAACGGTTCCTACTACATCGCCGAGCACGACAACCCGGGGTACGACCCCGTCGTCAGCACCTGGTACTGGGAGCCCTACACCTGTGGCGGCCAGCCCCCGACGACTCCGCCGCCCACCAACCCGGGTGGCTTCGTGGTCACCGAGGCCCAGTTCAACCAGATGTTCCCGAGTCGCAACTCCTTCTACACGTACTCCGGGCTCGTCGCCGCCCTCAGCGCCTACTCGGCGTTCGCGCGCACCGGCAGCGCCACGGTCCAGCGCCAGGAGGCCGCGGCCTTCCTGGCGAACGTCTACCACGAGACCGGCGGGCTCGTGCACGTGGTCGAGCAGAACACCGCTAACTACCCGCACTACTGCGACTACGGCCAGCCGTACGGCTGCCCCGCCGGGCAGGCCGCCTACTACGGGCGGGGGCCGATCCAGCTCAGTTGGAACTTCAACTACAACGCCGCGGGCAACGCCCTCAACCTGCCACTGCTGACCAACCCGTGGCTGGTGCAGACCGACGCCGCGGTGGCCTGGAAGACCGGTATCTGGTACTGGATGACCCAGAACGGGCCGGGCACCATGACCGCCCACAACGCGATGGTCAACGGCGCCGGGTTCGGTCAGACGATCCGCAGCATCAACGGCTCGATCGAGTGCAACGGCGGAAACCCCGCCCAGGTGCAGAGTCGCGTCACCAGGTACCAGCAGTTCGTCGGCATCCTCGGGGTGTCCGCCGGAGCCAACCTCTACTGCTGATCAGTGGTCGGGCCTCGGCGTACGTCGCCAGACGGCGTCGAGGCCCGGCACCTCGGCCGCCGGAGCCCGGTGAGGGCGGCGGCCGCTTCGGCGCGATCAACCCGTTGACACGGCCGTGCTGCGCCCGGAACTATCAGCGGCAGTCCACACGCCCCGGCTTCCGTTACTCACGAACTCTCATGACAACGATGTCAGGGCTCGACCCACCACCCGCTCCACACTGCCCAGACGTTCGACGTACTCGACCCGGTTCGAGTCGAAAGGCTCCGTCCCTCATGTCGCACACCCCCCTTGCGCGCCCCCTCTCACCCCGCCTGATCGCGGCGACCACAGCCGCCCTGCTACCGCTGGGCCTGCTCGTCGCCGCGCCCCTTGCGAACGCCGCCCCCACCCCCGCACCGCCGGGCAACTTCACCTCGTCGTTCGAGTCCGCCGACCCGCAGCCCGCCACCAGCACCGTGGAGGTCGGCCCGAACGGAAAACCGGTCCAGGTCAACCTGAGCGGCACTGTCGCCACGCTGCCCGGCAGCCTGCTCGGCCAGGTCAGCGCCGTGACCGCGAGCGACGAGAACCCGCCGCGAGAGATCGCCGCGAACCTCAAGGACGACGATCCGTCGACCAAGTGGCTCGTGTTCGCGTCCACCGGCTGGGTGACCTACCAACTCGCCAAGCCGGCGACGGTGGCGCGCTATTCGCTGACCGCGGCCGACGACGCACCCACCCGGGACCCGAAGGACTTCGTCGTCCAGGGGTCGAACGACGGCAGCACCTGGACCGACCTGGACAAGCGCGCCGGCGAGAAGTTCAGCGGGCGCTTCGCCACCAAGACGTACAGCTTCACCAACCCGAACGCCTACGGCTTCTACCGGCTCAACATCACAGCGAACTCCGGTGACTCGCTCCTGCAGCTCGCCGACTGGAACATCAGCGACGGCTCGGACGTCCGCCCGCCGGCCACCCCCATGGTCAGCGAGGCGACCGCCGGCCCGAACGGCGGCTACACCACGAAGCCGGACGTCGGGTTCACCGGGCTGGCCGCGCTGCGCTACTCCGGCGGCGCCGAGGGCAACGGCCGGTCGTACGCGACGAACAAGCTCTTCGACGTCACCATCCCGGTCGGCCCGAAGACCCGACTGTCGTACAAGATCTTCCCCGAGTTCACCGGTGGAGACGGCAGGTACCCGTCCACCTACGCCGCCGTCGACCTGCACTTCACCGACGGCAGTTACCTCAGTGGTCGCTCGCCCGCCGACCAGCACGGCTACCCACTCACGGGCGCCGGTCAGGGCGCCTCGAAGGTGCTCTTCGCCGACCAGTGGAACCTGGTGCAGGCCGACCTCGGCACCGTCGCGCGCGGCAAGACGATCGACCGCATCCTGCTCGCGTACGACAATCCGCAGGCCACTGCGGAGACCCGGTTCCAAGGTTGGCTCGACGACATCGAGCTGACGGCCGCGCCGGCGTCGATCGACGGCTCGAAGCTGACCAACTACGTCGACACCCGACGGGGCACCAACTCGACGGGCGGCTTCTCGCGCGGCAACAACCTGCCGATCACCGCCGTGCCGAACGGGTTCAACTTCTTCACCCCGGTGACCGACGCGACCTCCGACTCGTGGGAGTACGAGTACCACCGGATCAACAACGAGGCCAACCTGCCCATGCTCCAGGGCCTCGCGATCTCCCACGAGCCCAGCCCCTGGATGGGTGACCGTAACCAGATGTCCGTCATGCCGGTCGTCGGTGGCGGGTCGCTCACCGGTCAGCCCGCCAGTCGTGCGCTCGCCTTCCGTCACGACGACGAGACGGCGCAGCCGGACCTCTACCGGGTCGCGCTCCAGAACGGCCTGGTCGCGGAGATGTCGCCCACCGACCACGCCGGGATCATGCGGTTCACCTTCCCCACCGGGCAGCCGACCGGAAGTCTCGTCTTCCACAACGGCACGTTCACCATCGGCACGGACGGCACGTTCACCGGTTGGGTCGACAACGGAAGCGGCCTGTCGGCCGGTCGTAGCCGGATGTTCGTCTCCGGCGCCTTCGACCGGGCGCCGACGGCGTCCGCAGCTACCTCCGCCACCTTCGACATCTCCGGCTCGCGGGAGGTGACGATGCGTCTCGCCACCTCGTTCCTCTCCGTCGACCAGGCGCGCCGCAACCTCGATCTGGAGGTCACCGGCAAGAGCTTCGACCAGATCCACGCCGCCGCGACGGCCGCGTGGAAGGACCGGCTCGGCCGGGTCGAGGTGCGCGGCGCCACCGAGTCGCAGTTGGTCACCATGTACTCGAACCTGTACCGGCTGAACCTCTACCCGAACTCGCAGTCGGAGAACACCGGCACCGCCGCCGCGCCGCGCTGGCAGTACGCGAGCCCGGTCTCGGCGCCGACCGGCGCGTCGACCCCCACCCGGACCGGCGCGAAGATCGTCGACGGGCAGATCTACGTCAACAACGGCTTCTGGGACACCTACCGCACCGTGTGGCCCGCCTACGCGCTGCTGTACCCGGACGTCGCCGCCAAGATCTCCGACGGGTTCGTCCAGCACTACCGCGACGGCGGCTGGATCGCCCGCTGGTCGTCCCCCGGCTACGCCGACCTGATGACCGGCACCAGCGCGAACGTGGCGCTGGCCCAGGCGTACCTCACCGGGGTCAAGCTGCCCGACCCGCTCGCGGCGTACGACGCGGCTGTCAAGGACGCGACCGTCGCGTCCGGGCGCAGCGCGGTCGGGCGCAAGGGCATCGAGAGCTCCCTGTTCCTCGGCTACACGCCGACGTCAACCGGGGAGTCGGTGTCCTGGGCGCTGGAGGGCTACATCAACGACTTCGGCATCGGCAACATGGGTGCGGCGCTCGCCAAGGACCCGGCCACGCCGAAGTCGGAGCGTGCCCGGCTCAAGGAGGAGTCGCGGTACTTCCTGGAGCGGGCCCGCAACTACGTCCACCTCTTCGACCCGAAGACAAAGCTCTTCCAGGGCCGCGACGCCGCCGGCAACTTCCTCGCCGGTGACCCGCTGGACTGGGGTGGCGTCTACACCGAGACCAACGGGTGGAACTTCGCGTTCACCGCCCAGCAGGACGGCCAGGGCCTGATCAACCTGTACGGCGGGCAGAAGGCGCTGCGGGACAAGCTCGACGCGTTCTTCACCACCCCGGAGAACGCCGACCGCCCCGGTGGGTACGGCGGCGTCATCCACGAGATGCTCGAAGCGCGCGCGGTGCGGATGGGTCAGCTCGGCATGAGCAACCAGCCGTCGCACCACATCCCGTACATGTACAACGTGGCCGGGGCGCCGGCCAAGACCCAGCAGACCGTGCGGGAGATCCTGCGGCGTCTCTACGTCGGCAGTGAGATCGGCCAGGGCTACCTGGGCGACGAGGACAACGGCGAGATGTCGTCGTGGTACATCCTCAGCTCGCTGGGCATCTACCCGCTGCAGGCCGGGTCGTCCGAGTGGGCGATCGGCTCGCCGCAGTTCACCAGGATGACCGTGCACCGCAGCAGCGGCGACATCGTCGTCAACGCGCCGAACAACAGCGCGGCGAACGTCTACGTGCAGGGCGTGAAGGTCAACGGCAAGAAGCAGAGCGGCCTGTCAGTGGATGTCGCGACGCTCGCCAAGGGCGGCACCATCGACTTCCAGATGGGCCCCAAACCGTCGTCGTGGGGCAGCGGCCGGAACGACGCGCCGCCGTCGCTGACCAAGGGTGACGAGGCGCCGAAGCCGTTGCAGGACGTCACCGGCCCCGGTCTCGGCACCGCGAGCGCTACCGGCGGTCAGGACGCGTCGAAGCTGTTCGACGACTCGTCGACCACGCAGCTGACCTTCACCTCGGCGACCCCGCAGATCACCTGGGCCTTCCGTGGTGGCAAGCAGAAGCCGAAGTACTACACGGTCACGTCCGGGGCCGCTGCCGGCGATCCGGCGGACTGGCGTCTGCAGGGCTCCAACGACGGCCTCACCTGGACCACAGTGGACTCCCGCACCGGCCAGGTGTTCCCGTGGCGCAACCAGACCCGCCCGTACTCGATCGACAAGCCGGGACGGTTCGCCCAGTTCCGCCTCGCCGTCACGAAGACCGTCGGCGCCGCGCAGACCAACCTCGCCGAGGTCGAGCTGCTCGCCGGAGGTGACCTCGACCTCGGCGGCGGCGACATCAGCGTCACCGCGGCCGACGGCGTGCACGCGACCACCGGCGTACCCGTCTCGGTGCCGTTGGCCACCGTCACCGGCGGCGACGCCGGCGGCTACCAGGCCACCATCGACTGGGGTGACGGCACGCCGGTCACCGCGGGCACCGTGACGTTGAGCTCGCGGGCCGTCTACCGCATCGGTGGGTCGCACACCTACACCACACCCGGCTACCACCAGGCGAACGTCACGGTGACCGACGGCGACAGCCAGAGCTCCGCGACGGTCGGCGTCGAGGTGGCGTACGCCCCGGCCTCCGGTCTCACCGCAGCGTTCGACAGCGTCTGCATCGGTGACGAGGGGGTCCTGGCGGCAGACTGTGACGCCAAGTCCTGGGCGTACTCTCGGGCCGCTCTGGCGGCCGGTGGTGTCACCCAGGGCCAGCCGCAGCAGGTGCCCGGAACGGCGCTGCGGTTCGCAGTGCCGGTGATCCCGGCCGGGCAGCCGGACAACGCCACCGGCAACGGGGCGACGGTCGTCCTCGACCTTCCGGAGGACGCGAAGAGCATCTCGTTCGTCGGCGCCGGAACGCAGGGCAACCAGAGCACCACCGGCACGGCGACGTTCAGCGACGGCAGCACGGCCAGCATTCCGATCCAGTTGAGCGACTGGACGCTGGGCGGCAACGCCAACGGCACCCCGTCCTACGGCAACATCGTCGTCGCCCGGACGGCGTACCGGTTGCAGGGCACGAGCCGCGACGGCGCCCAGCCGTTCCTCTTCGCCACCGCGCCGTACCAGATTCCGGCGGGCAAGACGCTGGTGTCGGTGACCCTGCCGACGCAGACCGGCGACCCTCGCTCGGCGGGTCGGATCCACGTGTTCGCCGTGGCCAACGACGGCACGCCCGCCCCGGCATTGACGACCGCCGCCCCGACGAGCCAGACGGCCACCGCCGGGCAGGCCCTCGCGGCGAACCTCGGTGCGGTGACCGGCGGGGTTCCCGGTACGACGGGTTACCGCGCCCGCGTCCAGTGGGGTGACGGCACGGTTCCGGACGACGTGACGATCGGCGCGTCCGGCGCGATGAGCGGCCAGCACACGTACGCACGGGAGGGCACCTACACGGTGCGCGTCACCGCGTGGGACACGCTGTCGAGCAGCACCGAGTCCTTCACCGTGACAGTGGCTCGGGGCGGATCGCAGCCGGCGATCGCGCTTTCCGCGTCCGGCACCGTCACCACCGGTGGGGCGATCACGGTCAACGGCAGCGGCTTCGCCGCCGGCGAGCAGGTGACCGTCAGCGTCGGCACCGACCCGGGCCGGACCATGAAGGTCGCGGCCTCCGCGACGGGAACGGTCCGCGCCTCGGTGCCGACCTCCGGTGACGCGCAACCCGGCCGGTACGCCGTCACCGCGACGGGCGCGTCCTCGCGTGAGCCGGCCACGGCCACCGTCCAGGTGACCGGGGAGCCGGAGGCGCGGACCTACCAGCCGCGGGTGGCGCTGTTGACCACCTCGGGCCCGCGCGGCACGTCGATCATGGTCGACGGTTCCGGGTTCGCGCCGAACGAGGTGGTCACGATCGCCGTCGGGACCGGACTGGCGGTCAGCACCGTGCACGCGAACGGTGACGGCGTCATCTCCGGCGCGACGGTCAGCGTTCCGCGTGCGGCGAAGGCGGGCGCGACAAGCGTCACGCTGAACGGCGCCACGTCGGCGACGAAGGTGTCCCGACCGTTCACCGTCACCGGCTAGCACCGAGCCGGGACAGTACAGCCGCGTGGGGGGGGGGGGGGTGGGGGCCCCCCCCCCCCCCCGCGGGGGGGGGGGCGGGGGGCGCGCCCCCCGCCAACGGGGGGGGCCCCGGAGGGGCGGGGGGGGGGGGGCACAAAAAGGGGCGG